>NZ_JXXU01000051.1 GCF_000967495.1 Vibrio neptunius
TGGGAAAGCGTTCATATAAAAACCATGATCAAGTTTTGGAACGGGAATAAGACCGCTGTGAGACAGCGCTATGAATGGGAACTGATCAATCTTGTGCTATCCAAACGCCATGAGGACAAAGGGTTGGTTAATGACCAAACCGATTATCCAAATGCTGAAGACGAAGGCAGGGTGCTTGAACGTGGAGTAAGTGCCTTAATTACTGTCGCAGGAAACCGAAAGTTCGAAGGCCGCTCATTCATTGAAGTTAAAAAGCCATTGTGTTTCGGTTTGTTGGGTCGTCGATTATTGGTGGTCAAGAGCAATCGGCTAACAGAGTTTGCACGTCTTAATGAAGGTGCCCTTAAACAGATGAAGTTAGGTGTCCCCTCTACCTGGGTTGATGCGGAGCTTTTTCGTGCCAATAGCTATCATGTTATTGAACAGGGTAGCTTAAGGCAGATGTTGGGATGGATAAAAGAAGAGAAAGTAGACTACGTGACGTTAGGAGTCTCTGAAGCGCAGGATGTATTGAATGATTTCCCTGAATTTACTCAAGATTTAGCAATTGAACCCACTCTTCAGCTGAATTACCCGTTTCCTTTGGTTTTCTATGTCAATAAGCAGCAACCGACATTGGCTGATATGCTGTCAGAAGGCTTAGAGAGAATAAGACAAACGGGTGAACTTGAAGCACTTTATCAGCGCTATTTTGGTAAAGTGATTGAGCAATCTAACTTGCAGAACCGAACACAGATCCAATTGAATAACCCGTTTTTACCAGAAGGCTATTGAATACAGTCCGTTAAAGCGAGGCGTTGTGAGCGCATTGGACAGGCTTATTGCCTTTATTTAATCGTGTACACCGAGTCTCTCTCGACCATTTCAGGGTTGAGGATATGTTTGGCCTCGTGCGCTGATTCCTTGACCTTCGCCAATACGCATTTGGCAGCTTCTCGCCCCATTTCTTGTACGGGGAAGTTCACAGTCGTTAGCCGTGGTCTGATATGTGAGCTGTGATAGTCGTTATCAAAACCAACAATAGACAGGTCTTTACCAATTTTGATATTGCGTTCTGCGGCGACATCATAAACAGAAATTGCAATATTGTCGTTTTGACAGAAAATTGCCGTCAATTCAGGTGCTCTATCCATCAGGCGGCGGGCACGTTCGTGGTTACCATCATGATCAAAACGCCCCTCAATAACATAACTAGTGTTGTACTCAATGCCAAACTCAGCCAGTGCCATTCGATAGCCTTGCAGACGATCGCGGCTATCGCCTTTACTCAATTGCCCTGTAATACAGCCGACTTTTGTATGACCGCACTCAAGCAGATGTTTTGTTGCTATGTATCCACCTAGTTCGTTATCGATGTAGATACAGTTATCGGCAATATCTGGAATGTAACGATTTAAGATGATCGTCGCAGGATTCTGCCTAACCACATCGATAAGCTCATCGTCTGACAGCATATCGGAATGAAGAATAAAGCCATCGACACGTTTAGAGCGGAGAAAGTCAATCGACTCGCGTTCTTTCTGCAAAGATTCCTGGCCACTGGTAACGATGAGATGGTTGTTATTTGTTCTGACGGTATCTTCGGTATGATGCATCAATGGACCGTAAAAGGGGCCATCCAGCGATCCAACTAACATCCCAATACTGTTAGAGCGGCTGGAAGCGAGAGCTTGGGCAAAAGTATTGGGTTGATATCCTAGCTGCTCAATCGCTTCAAAGACTTTCTGACGATTGCTCTCTTTGACCGTAGGATGGCCGTTGATCGCGCGAGATACTGTTGACTGTGAGACTTTTGCCAACTCTGCTACTTCTTTAATTGTGATCAAGATACTTATCTCTGTATGAATGAAACTTTGACCAATACGCCCTGTGCGGAAACAAGTTTCAGCACGCTTTGTAAGCATGATGGTGTTTGCTAGGCGGTAATCGATTAGATGAAGCGTTAGTTTTACACCTCTAATGAGTCTTGTACTACGAAGTCTGAAAAGTATACCCAGTATCTGTGATGCAAATCCAAAGAAAGCGCTTTCTTTGTGAGTTGAGTCAAGTATTTTTAGCAGAAAAAATGAGTAATATCTGGCCTGATTTTTCATACCGCGTGAACTCTAAGTAAAACCTTTTTGTGGAGTAGGGGACATAAATCGGTCTTAAACAAGTGTTGCGTGCTTTTTAGCATTAACAAAGGACCCACAATGTTCAAAACTACTCATGCAAAGTCTCTTTTATTTTCTTTAGCTAGTGCCGTTGTGCTTTCGAGCTGCTCTAGTGCTGCGACCGCTCGTGTTCCCATATCATCTCAACATGGTGCACAGATCACCCCCAGTAGTGATTGGCAGTTAGTCTGGGAGGAGCAATTCGAAGGCAAAGCCATTAGCAAGCGCAACTGGTCATTTGAGGAGAATTGTTGGGGAGGCGGTAACAACGAACTTCAATGCTACACTGCTCGCTCAGATAATGCATTTGTCAGCGATGGTTATTTGCATATCGTTGCCAAGGAAGAAACCTATACCGGTTCCGCCGACCCCCAAGGTAATCTAGATGGGCCTTATCAAACTATGCCGTACACCAGTGCTCGATTGAGAACGTTGGGTAAGCGTGACTTTAAATACGGTCGTGTGGAAGTGCGAGCTAAACTGCCTGCTGGGCAAGGAACCTGGCCTGCCATATGGATGTTACCATCAGAAAACAAGTACGGAGCTTGGGCTGCATCAGGTGAAATAGATATTGTCGAGGCAGTGAATTTAAAAGCGCAATCTGATTCACCAAATGCAAAGGAAGGTGAATTAGAACGGCGTGTACACGGTACCCTTCATTACGGCTCAGAGTGGCCTAATAATGTAAGCAGTGGAGCCGCGTTTATACTACCCGATGGACTAAACCCTGCTGATGACTTTCATACTTATGCGATAGAGTGGGAAGAAGGTGAGATTCGTTGGTATGTCGATGATATTCACTATGCCACGCAAACCCACCATGGCTGGTACTCTCAGTACGTGCAAGATGGTAAGCGGGTTGACGCCCATAGTTTTGCGCCATTCAACGAGAAGTTCCACCTCATTTTGAACCTTGCCATTGGCGGTAGCTGGGCGGGACAAACTAATGAGACAGGCGTTGATGAAACTATCTTCCCTGTCACAATGCTGGTTGATTTTGTTAAAGTTTATCGCTGCTCTGTTGATCGCTGGAAAGGCAAAGGATGTAGTGTATCTGCAGAAGAAGCGATTTTGGTTGAGGGCCATCAAGCTCCGGGAATAATTGCACAAGATACAACTTATGCCGATGGTTCCGAGCTAGATGTCTTTGTCGATGAATTGCATCCGAGTTTGGCTTATGACAGTTATGATCCAAACAACGTGATAGAGCACCAATTGACCAAAGAAGCAGGAAGAGGGCAAGTACTGTCGATCATCAAATCTGGTGATGTTGGCAACCTTTATTTTCGCTCACCGGAAACCAATATCACACATTGGTTAGAGACTGGTGTGTTGACGTTTGATATCCAAGTTGATTTTATAGAGGCAGGCACAGAGCTCTTAGTGAAAGTGGATAGCGGCTGGCCATTGACTAGTGATATTACGGTTAAACTTGAGCAATCTAACCAGTGGCAGACGGTCGATATTGTTTTGTCTGAGTTAGTGGCTCGCGGCAATCGATATCAAGCTGGAAGCGCGGTTGATCCTACACGAGTCAACAATTTGCTTGTGTTTGAGCCTACTGGCCCTATGTCTTTCAAGATCGACAATATTAGGTGGCATAAGCGCTAATTATAAACATATGATACAAAAGCCATGCAGCCGCATGGCTTTTTGCATGTGCTCAATCTACAAGTATGCATAATTGTGATCAATATAGAAAGAAAGCGGTTTCTTTGTGATCTAAATGGCTTTTTGTGGTGGTTGAATTTCGATATTCTGAGTGACACAACAAGTGAAAACGCTCCATTGACCTATATTAGTCGCATATTTAGTGGCTGAACCCAGTTAGTGGCCCCCTACAGCGCTGAAACTTGTTTATTTTAAAAAAACAAAAGAAAGCGCTTTCTTTTTGCGTGCCCTACAAATAATGGAGTTACAATGAAACTATCAAAGCTTACCTTTGCGTGTTTAGCCATCTCTACTGGATTCACTTCTCTACCCACTTTTGCAGAACAATCAGATGGCTTTGAGTTCCACGGTTATTTCCGTGCTGGTGTGTTATTTAGCAAAAATGATGATTTTAAACGTTCAAAGTTTCCTGGCTCTAAAGAGAGGCTTGGTCGCCTTGGTCTTGAGTCAGACAATCATTTTGAGTTGGCACTGCAGAAGAACCTTGAAAACGAAGAAGGACAAAAAATCCGTATTAAAACCCGTGCCGGTGCCAACAATACCAAGTATTCGACAAACCAGTTGGGCGCGAACGCTGATGCAGCTAATAGCGAGATTGGCATGATTGAAACTTTTGCTGAGTTTGAAGGCGTTAGTGATACTGGTATTGTCTGGGGAGGAAAGCGCTTCTACGGTAAAGATAACTATATATTTATGACCGACTTCTTCTATACCGATATGTCTGGTACAGGTGTAGGTATCGAAGGTGTAGAGCTTGGAGGCAATAAATGGGACTTTGCTTATATAGCGAGTGATGACTCTGGCGATACAAATTTCTGGGGTGACAGTAACAATATTATGCATGCTTTGCACACAGGAGTAAGCTTAGGTAGCGTTGAGCTACATGCTATGCTCAAGTACCTGCCTGACAACATCATTGAAGAGAACAATGTCCAGAACCAATACACCAGCAATGGTATGGACCTCACTGCGATCTATCACGCTGATAGCGTATTTGGGCTCTCTGAAAAAGGCTTTACTAAATATATAGGTCAAGTAGGTAAAGGTTTGGGCTCTGGCCAATTACTGGGTGGTACACTCACCACTTACAATACTTACAAACCAGGCAACAATGCCACATCATGGAAAATTACCAGTAGTGGTTGTGGCACTTCTTGTGTTAAAGCGGCCAATAGTGGTGATGTTTCAGCTCGTGCATTGGTTTGGGGGGGATATTTCTTTGAGAACGGTGTGAGCGTATTCCACTCTATCCAAGGCCAATACAACGATATGGATGACGGTAGTACAGATAGCTGGGCATCAGCTATGCTTCGCCCTACCTTCCCAGTGAGTCAGAATTTCTTTATTGCTACGGAAGCGGGTTACCAGTACAACCATGCTGAAAGTGTATCTGATGTGACAACAACGAGTTATGACTACAAGTTTACGGTTGCACCAACCATCAACGTCAATACAGGTTTCGGTCCTGTGCCAGAGCTGCGCTTCTTAGCAACATATCTCGATGGTGATACACGTGATAAAGCCGATCTTATCGTCGGTATTCAAGCTGATATGTGGTGGTAAAGCACCTTTACGAACAGTCATACCTTGAGTCTGATGTTCTATCAGGCTTACCGTTTACCTAGCCTCATCATCCTCTTCAATATGGGCTGATGCAAAGGTGATGTTGCGATGGACGAGAAAGATTGGGGATGTCTTTCTCGTTTATGCTGCCGCTTATTTAAGCGGCCTTTTTCTTTTTGGGCAAACCGCTTATGAAAGGCCATACGTCACTCGCTATATTGATGCCTATTCTGGGTTCTATACTGCCTAGGAGTGATGTTGTAAGCGTGTTTAAAACACTTAGAAAAGTAGTTGCTATCACTAAATCCACTTTGTTCAGCCACGGATTGAATTGATTTTTTTTCGCCACTCAGCAGCAGTGTCTGGGCGAAATTTAGTTGCAGAGTTCTGACATACCTAGTGGGCGACGTGTTAAAGAATTGGCGAAACAGTCTTTCAAGTTGCCGCTTACTGATAAACGCATGCCTAGCGATTTGTTCACTCGATATCTCAATGGTGTGAAAATTTTGCTCTATGTATGCAATGGCGCGACCTAAAGCCAAGGTGGTAGTGGGTAGAGCGCTTTGCTGGTTTTGATAGATTCTTGCTAAGTGAACGATCAATTGCTGCATGGTTCCACTGATCATAATCTCAAAACCAGATTCTGCCCGCTCATATTCTTTCCTAATTTGTTCTAATAGACGGATGACCGTCGCTAGATCTGCGCCTGTTAGGGTCAGCTTAGCTTGGTAATCAGAGGTGAGACGTACGAACGGCTCAATCTTGAATAAAGCTTGGTAGCCAGCAAGACATCGCATTGTTGATGATTCAAAAAACGGATTGTTGGCATCAAACATTAGGTTGATAAGTTTTAACTGTTCAACATCTTGAAAGCCATGCTCAGTATCGCCATTGATAACAAATACATCGCCAGCTTGCAGCGGATACTGATGTGTGGCGACATTATGAACGCCCCTCCCACTAGTAACTAAGAAAAGCTCAGAAAAATCATGCGTATGCATCGCAAAGTCGCTTTTATGATCGCCATCGACATAGGCAAAGCCAAGATGAGGATGTTTTTGGTGAGTGGCAAGCTTGTATTTTTCAATCATGTCGCAAGATTACTTTTTATTGTCGCATTTTTCGTCTTTTTACGTAATAAAACAGTCTACTATGGTTCGTCTAGGGTGAAAACCACAGAGCAAGACAATGTGTGTCTTAATCTACTCGAATAGGAAGGTCTCATGCACAACGAACATAAATCGCTTCCATATTACTCCGACTGGCCACAACTGGTATCTGAAGTCGCTGTGGATCCGGCAATTGAATCTGCGATTGCATTAATCGTCCAACAGATGACACTAGAAGAGAAAATTGGTCAGATGATTCAGCCAGAAATTCGAGAAGTGACGATTGAAGAATTTAAGCAGTATAAGTTCGGTTCGATTCTCAATGGTGGAGGGGCATGGCCGAACGACAACAAACGCGCTTCGGCCCAAGAGTGGGCTGAGAAAGCAGATGAATTTTGGCACGCCACACAAGAGATGTTCGTTGATCGCCCTTTTACGATTCCTTTTGTTTGGGCGACGGACGCGGTTCATGGGCACAACAATGCTTTTGGAGCGACTGTCTTCCCTCACAATATTGGCTTGGGCTGCGCTCGTGATCCGGAGTTAATTAGACGCATTGGTCGTATTACTGCGTTAGAGATTGTTGCAACGGGTCTGGATTGGACATTTGCGCCAACGGTGGCGACACCTCGTGATTTACGTTGGGGGCGTGTTTACGAAGGCTATTCTGAAGATCCACAAATTACTTTTCAATACGCTAGAGAAATGGTCAAAGGCTTACAAGGAACACAAGATGAGTTAAAAGATCAAGCGCATGTCCTCTCGAACGTTAAGCACTGGGTAGGCGACGGTGGTACGAAAGCCGGGGTTGATCGGGGAGTAAACAACTACAGCGAAGATCATTTACGTAATATTCACGCTATGGGCTATTTCAGCGGCTTAGAAGCAGGTGCTCAGGTGGTGATGTCATCGTTCAATAGCTGGGCGAACAAGGCGAACTATGACCACAGCTCTGAACACGCAGAGTCGTACAACGACAAAGTTCATGGCAGTAAGTATTTAATTCATGATGTACTTAAGAAAAAGATGGGTTTTGACGGCTTGGTTGTCACTGACTGGCACGGTCATGCTGAGGTAAGTCTATGCAGTGACGGCAACGCAAACTATGCGATTAATGCGGGCAATGACGTGTTGATGGTGCCAATTCGTGAGCATTGGTTAGCGGTATATCACAACGCGTTGGAAGGGGTGAAAAAAGGGGAGATCCCACAGGCGCGCATCGACGATGCTGTGAGGCGAATTCTGCGCGTAAAAATGCGTGCGGGACTGTGGGACAAGCCAGCGCCGACGCAGCGTCAGTATGCGGGTCAGCAATCCGTGCTCGGTGCAATCTCACACCGAGAAACGGCGCGAGAAGCGGTCAGAAAGTCATTGGTGTTACTGAAAAACAAAGGGGATATATTGCCGCTTCATAGTTCCCAGAAGATATTGTTGACTGGCAGTGCGGCCAACGATATTCAAAAGCAAACGGGCGGATGGAACTTGACGTGGCAAGGAGATGAAAACAGCTTGGATGACTTTCCTGGGGCAACCACACTTAAAATGGCATTGGAGCAAGAGTTAGGGGCAGATAAGGTGACGTACGACCCTTATCTAAACTCAGACTATAAAGCGAGCGATATTGCGATAGTAGCGTTTGGTGAAGATCCTTATGCAGAAATGATGGGTGATATCAAAGCGTGGCAAAGTTTGGACTTCGCGACCTTGAAGCGCAGCTATGCTCAAGACTGTCGGTGGATTGATAAGCTCCATCACGCTGGCGTGAAAGTCATTAGTGTCTTTTTTAGTGGAAGACCGCTTTATGTCAATGAGCAAATCGCTCGGTCAGATGCCTTTGTCGCGGCCTTCCTGCCGGGTAGCGAAGGGAAAGGGATAACCGACATACTGGTGGGCGATAGCACGGGTCAGCCAAGGGGCGACTTTTGTGGCAAGCTTTCTTTCAGTTGGCCGAATACAAAACGTAGCACAGCGGTGAATGTGACCCCCTCTCATATACCTGACTATGTTGTGCCAGAAATCGAGCAGCCGCCTCATGGCGAACATACGCCGTTGTTCGAGTACGGCTATGGGTTAAGCTACAGTAACCAAACACGCAGTAAAGACCTCGACAACCTTGTGTTCGATACCGAAACCGAGTCTGAAGCCAACACGGCGATGCAGGCTCAGCATATGTATGGCATTCAAGCATCTGTGGGAGACTACCTGCTCAAAATAGCCGACATTAAGCATTGGATGGGGGCCGATGTGTCACGCAATAATACAGTGTCGTTAAGTCATATCAACAGTAAACCCTACAATTATCAGCAGCAGCAAGATGCCGTTGAACTTACCATTCAATCTCCGGGAGGTATGGCTTACATTCAGCCAGCCAGCGATCAAGCTGAAGACTTATCTCATTTTAGAGGTAACGGTGTCGTCAGGTTTGAAGTAAAAAGAGTGAAGCACTCCAATGCTCGCATTCACCTTAGCTTACAAAAATCGTTAGGAGAAACGATCAGACCACACGGGCTTTATGTCGATTTGACGGAAGCTTTTAACATCCCTGTGGGTGAATTTACACAAGTTATTGTTCCTTGTTCTGATTTAGTCAATGATGAGGATGAATTAAGCTGTGTTGATACGCCATTCCTGCTCTCTATAGAGGGCGAAGCACAGTTTGTGATTGCTAACATTTGTTGGGATATTATCGAATAGCTCACCGAGCATAGTTGGTCGGCATTACGGGGTTATGCCTGAGAGTGAGCGCCTATTAAGAAGAACTAAGCTAACCTAGTCTAGTTCATCAATGTCCTGACGCTTGTAATGAGAATGAGTGGTCCCTAATTGCCAACGTTGCTGAATCGAATGTTATGCGTCTGTCGTGACGAGTTCATTCTTCGCAGCTACTTTGTCATCAAATCTGGCCATTCTAACCGTAAACGCTTGGGACATACTCTTCGGAATGGAGGTCGCAAGAGGCAGGTTGGCTTTCATTGGATCGACCGCTTTGTTTCGCACCAACACTTCGAAATGAAGGTGTGGCCCTGTCAGGCGTCCTGTTGCGCCAGAGAGTGCAATTTTCTGGCCTCGCTTAACGTGTTGCCCTTTCTTAACAAGAAAGCGGCTAAGGTGAAGGTAGCGTGTTTTATAAACGCTGTTGTGCTCTATAACCAGATACTTACCTGCATAGGGGTGATTTCTGATCGCAATCACTTTACCGTCGCCCGTCGAATAGATAGGTGTTCCGACTGGCGTTGCGAAATCGGTGCCGTTGTGGGGAGAGATTCGGCCCGTAACGGGATGTTTTCTTTTTGGGTTAAAAGGTGAGGTGATTCTTCGATAGGCGCGTGTAACTGGGAATCGGTCAAAGGCCTGCTCTAGGCTATTGCCTTGCCTGTCATAGAAGCGGCCATCTGGTGCTAGAAACGCAGCGACCTCTTTGCCTCTTATTGTCAATGAGATGCCTTCAATTTCGGTATTGCCGGTTTTATGTGTCGCCAAATACTGTTCATTGACCAGAATGTTAAAGGAGTCGCCAGCGCGCAGATCGCGCGCGAAGTTGACTTTATCTCTCAAGACGCGAGTCATGTTAGCGATCTGTGTGGTTGTTAAGCCTAGTTTGTGAGCTGTCAGCGAGAAACTGCCCTTAATGTTGCCGGAATAGAGCTTTGAACGCCACTGTCCGGGTTGTTCTTCAAAGCGGTAGCTGAATTGCCCGCTGGTCTCTTTTTCATAAATGGCTTGCTCAACCAGACTTTGGTGGAAAATGAGTGACTTTAGTTGTCGAGAATCTGCGTCTATGACAAATTCCAGATGGTCGCCGGGCTTTATCGTATCGAGCTTGAGCGAAGTAAGGTCAGCCTCCAGTACCTTCTGCAAGGTATGATAAGGGAGGTTCCAGGATGAGAAGATCGAGCTCAACGTATCGCCGACTTTCACTATGTAGTGCACCTTTATGGGATGATTGGGTGGGGGGATCGCCCCCGGCAGTGAATGATAAGAGACTGTCGTTACCGGGGTCGGGGTTGATTGGGCTTTTTCGTTGTGCTCAATTTCAATCAGTGCAGCGATGGAGAAACAGGTGAGAGCAATCAAGATCAGCAATGAGCGGTTCAATGGCATGGTGCGTTCGGCATTATGGTTGTATTAAAATGTTATAACATAACATTTGGTGGGTTTGTAGTGTTGACATCTATGATGTCCAAGCCGGACTAGTATGGTTTAAATTGCCTACGAAACGCTGAAGGCGTGATGTTTTTCATTGCTTTGAATTGACGGTTAAAGTTAGACAGGTTGTGAAACCCTGCCAGTTCTGCGACGAGTGCGATTGGCTTGTCTGAGCTTGCCAGTTGTTCACAGGCTTTGCCGATACGATATTGTTTGAGGTGTTGTGAAAAGCTCACACCATAGTGTTTTTCGTACATGCGATAGATGGCGCTTTCGCTCATATGGAGAAGCTGACACAAGTTATCTATTTTGAGCGGCTGATGGTAATGCTGTTCTATGTACTTCCGAGCTTCTTCAATTCGCAAGTACGACTCTTTGTCGTCTTTAAATTGATGTAAGTAATACGGAGACGCGGATAACCTGCGCCTTGTGCTGTCATCGGTGAGCAAAAGTATTATCTCGACAATGCGCAATGCTTGGCGTTGAGGGTTTAGATCATCAAAGCTCTCGACCAGATCACGGACATTCTGGGCGACTGGTTGACTGAACTCGACGCCATAGGCAGAGTCAGTTAACAATCGCTGTAACTGGCGAGCTTCTGGGATCAGTTCTTGTATCTGCTCAAGCCATTGATGTTTCAACCATATAACGATCGTATGGTGGGACTTTTCTCCTTCTCCGGATAAACGTCCTGTCAACATATGGGGTAACCCAGGGCCGTACAAAAACATCGACAGATTTTGAATTTTTCCAATGCCATCGCCAGCAAAGTAATTGCCTTCGAAGACTTGATCAGGGTCGAGATAAATCACCAGTTCGTATTCAGCATGATAGTGCCATGGGCAGGCGTATTCCTGCTTTGGAACTGGGCAGTGAAAGTGTTTTATCAACCAGTTGAAGCTGGCTTGGTGAGTGATATTTTCGATAAACGGTTTCAATGTAACGTCCTTTACTGAGGCGATACTAGGCTAAATAGACTAGGCGAAAGCTGTCAATGAAAATGCAGTTCTTGAAGGCAAAGTATTAGATATAGGTCGAATACCATTAATTTGGCGGTTATTGATTGATTAGACTTAAGCGAATCAAACCTCGGTATTGTTTCGTCTATTTGCTACAAAGAGCAGGCACATGTTTAAAGATAAAATCGCGATGTTATTCATTGTTACCGCTTTCATCTCCGGCTTATGCGGAGCATTTTTTTACCCTCTTTCCAGTTTGTTTATGGTTGAAGCCATAGGGGCGTCTCCCATGATGTTGTCAGTTTACATGGTGGTGGCCGTGGTCAGTTCTGTGATGGTTTCGCAGATGATCGCTCGTTATTCTGATCAAGGTTGGCAGAGAAAAAGAATACTGATGGTTTCTTTGGGCTGCTACCTAGTGACCGTGGTGAGTTTTATTTTTATTCGCGAGTTCTGGTTGGCGATCCTGGTGGTGACCTTGTTTGGGAGTGTTAGCGGGGCTGCCTTTGGTCAGTTGTTTGCCCTTGGAAGAGAGTACGGCGATAGTCAATTCGAAGACAGCACGAGCTTTTTATCTATTATGAGAGCGGGTATTGCTATTGCATGGGTGTTCGGTCCTCCGATCGCCTTTGTCCTCAAAGCACAGTTCGGATTCAGTGCGTCTTTCATGACTTCCGCCGTCATAGTGAGCGTGGCGATTGCGGTAATTGGTTTTTACCTGCCAGGGAGTGCGGTGAAGCCTCTAAAGGAACAAAACGAAACGCCGGCGCAGGGTTCTTCGTTAAACTTAATGATCGTTATCTATGCTGGTGTCCTTGTATGTGCTTTTACTGCTAACAACCTGTATATCGTTAGTATGCCTTTGTACCTATCACAAGAGCTCAGCGTAGACGCCAATTGGCTGGGGGTCTTGTTCGGTGTTGCCGCACTGTGTGAGATCCCCATTATGCTCTACGCTGGGAAGTTGGCTGCCAGGTATAGCGCTGTGCGAGTGATCTGTGTTGGCTTGATGAGTGGTTGTGTGTTTTTTCTGATCATGCTGACGGCGGCAGATAAAATGACGTTGATCGTCGCCCAGATATTCAATGGTGTCTTCATTGGCACTTGCGCTACATTGGGAATGGTTGTGTTACAAAACATGATGCGTGACAGGTTAGGAACGGCATCGACGCTGTTCTCCAACTTACTCAATGTGAGTATGTTGATTGCTAGCCTAGCCGTTGGTGTGGTGGGTGAGCTTTACAGTTATTACAGCGCTCTCTATGTTTGTTTATGCGCTGTGTCCTCTGCTTTGTTGTTGCTGATGCTGTTTTCGTCCAAGGTCAAAAGTGCTGTGATGCAGAGACTCAACTCACAACATCGTGTAGGGGTGTGATGAAAAAGGAGCGCGGTTGCGCTCCTCTATGCTATGCGGCGGGATAGACCATGGGGAAGTCCATCGTCGGATGTTTGTTGATGATCGAGGCGTAACCATACACCGACGCTATCATTTCTGGTGTCAGCGCTTGCCATGGTGGCGCGTCACAGACCACATCACCGTTGTGCAGCACGACTAGGCGATCGGAGTACTGCGCTGCCAGATTAAGATCATGCAACACAATCACGACCGCCGTGTTGTGCTGATCCGCTAATTGGCGCGCAATCTTTAAAGTATTGTGTTGATGTGCCAAGTCGAGTGCGGACGTCGGTTCATCGAGCATTAGGATTTTATTATCACCTGAATGGGCTAACTGAACCAGTACACGAGCCAGATGCAAGCGCTGTTTTTCTCCTCCAGATAAAGAAGGGTAGAGCCGTTGAGCTAGATGTTCGACATCGGTCATCTTCATGCAAGCTTTGGCAAGTGTTTGCGTCTCTTTATTGGCCAAATTAAGCGGTATCGCGCCGAGTTCGACGACCTCATGTGCCAAAAATGGAAAGCTCAATGTGCTGTGTTGAGGAAGCATACCTAGGTGCTTCGCCAAGGTGCTTGCTGCCCATTTTTCCTTATGTTGACCAAAGTAGTGAATTTCATTATTTGACGGGATTTCACCACAAAGCAATTTGAGCAACGTGCTTTTTCCAGCGCCATTGGGGCCCAATAAGGCCGTGACTTCCCCTGATTTGATCTCGATATCAATCTTGTCTAGAACCTGACGCTGACCAAAGCTGATCGAGATGTTCTTTGCGGATAGTACAACTTCACCCATTACAAAATCTTGCCTTTTTGTTTAAACAACAGATAGATAAAGAACGGCGCACCAATAATGGCGGTGACGATACCTACGGGGAGTTCTGCAGGCGCGAAAGCGACTCGAGAGAACATATCAGCGCAGGTAAGCAACAGCGCGCCCATTAGAGCAGAGATGGGCAGTAAACTGCGGTGGTCTGGTCCAGAAAGCATCCTTCCCAAATGAGGGATCACCAAGCCTATAAAGCCGATCATCCCTGACACACTGACGGTGACTCCGACGCCTACGGCCGTCAGCAATATCAATTGACGCTTGAGCTTTTGTACAGGGACACCAAGATGATTCGCTTCGGCTTCGCCAAGCAGCAATGCGTTGAGTGGCATCGCTTTACGCATAAACACTACCAGCAGAATCAGTAAGGTTACAGCACAAAGAGCAATGCTGGTCCAGTTTGCTCCTGCCAGAGAGCCCATTTGCCACAAGGATAGATCACGCAACATTTGGTCATTGGCGACGAAGCTCATAAAGCCGATGCCCGCACCGGAGAGGGCACTAATTGCGACACCTGCGAGCAGCATGATGGTCACAGAAGTGCCCATTTTGCTGGTCCCCAGTCGGTAGACCATGATGGTCGTCAGGGCTCCACCGAAAAAAGCAAACAGAGGCACGGCTGCGAAGTTCATCAGCTGTGGGTAGTCAAGGCTGAACGTGGCAAACATGACGAAAGCAAACGCAGCGCCGAGTGATGCGCCCGCAGAGACACCAATAATGCCCGGTTCAGCCAATGGATTGCGAAACAGGCCCTGCATGACAGTGCCACAAATCGCTAGTATTGCCCCGACTAACATACAGAGAACGGTTCGAGGGAAGCGAATCTCGTGGATAACCATATTGATGTGCGGTGCAAGCTGATTGGAACGTAAGATAAGGCTGTAGACGCTGTCCATAAAGCTAATCTTCATTGGGCCAACGGTTACCGATGCCAGTGCTGTCAGCGTTAGAACAGAGCCAAACAGCAAAAGCGTTGCAGATAAAGGGGTACGACGTAACAACATAAGCGGATTACTATTCCACACCAGCGAGAATGTGACTGATACGTTCAGCTTCAGAAAGACTCTTCAAACCAAGGCCGCCGACCAACGCATGGCCGTCAACTTTGATAATGTTTTTTGATTGCCCTGCAGGTGTGGCGGCCAAGAGTGGCATCTTGGCCAGAATGGCGTCGGCACCCCCCATCTTCTCATAACTCCGGCCACTGACGAGAATGACATCAGGTTGCATCTCAACCATGGCTTCGGTTGAGAGAGGTTTATAAGAATCCAACTTACCAGCTGCTGGGTTAATGCCTCCGGCTAGCTCAATGATCGCGTTGGGGGTTGTGCTTGCCCCTGCGACGTTGGCTGAGCGTCCTTCATGGAGCAGCAGAAACAGAACTTTTTTGGCTTGCTTGGTCTTCGCTTTATTTTTCTCAAGGCTTGAGATCTGCTGGTTGACCTCTGCTTTCAGTGCTTGGGCGTTTTTCTGGCTATCGGTTAGAGCCGCAATTTCATCAATACGTGCCAGTAAGCCTTCAGGGGTTGGTAAGGTATTGACGATATCGACTTCAACACCAGCGGTTCTTAGTTGATTCAGACTGGTTTCTGGCCCCATTTCATCTGAACCAATCAAGCGTGTTGGGTTAAGTGCCATCAAGCCCTCGGGCGATAAACGGCGATGATACCCAATCTTTGGCAGAACAAGCTCTTGTGGCAGTTCGCTGGTGACATCAACAGCAATCAGTTGGTTTTGTTGCTCCAAAGCAAGAATAAGTTCTGTCACCGCGCTACCCGCGCTGATAATACGTTCATTGGCGATGGCGCTAGCCGCAATCGCAGAAAGAGAAAGGGCGACCAATCCGTGGATCAATTTTTTGTTAAGCATAATAGACTCTATTTTATCGACTCTTCTGTAAGTAACTGTGTGGCCTGAATACCATTTTCTTGTAAAAAAGCGAGCAGCTTGACGAGGTGTTGCACGTCAGCGGTTTTTTCTGCGCCAATCACTATCGGTTGGTTATTTGATTTGTGCTGTTCGAGTAGCGCGAGCGTGAAGTTCTCCCAGTCAATGTATTCTTTGCCATTGATTGCCCAGTAAGGTTCATGGTTGATAATATTGACGGTGATCGATTTGTTATCCACCTCTGAAACGGCTTGCGAGTCGGTGACTGGCAAGTCGACTTCGAGCGAGTCTAGCTTGACGGCCGCGGTGAGCATTAGGAACACCATGACGATGAAAATAATATCCAGTAGAGGAGTGAGATCGGGGGTAAGACCGAAGTCACTCTTCTGTTGTGATACTTTAATCATGACGACGCCTCGGTAACGGGTATAGAAGTTTGTTGAGAAACGCGAGGAGAAACGTGTTGCAGACTGATACCTTCCAACCACAAGTTAACGTAATTGAGGGTGTGTTCTAGTTTGGCCATCACTTTATCAGCCCACAGGCTAAGCAATTGAGCCCCGGCGATAGCTGGTAAGGCAATCAGTAGGCCAGCAGCAGTGGTACGCATAGCTAAACCTAGGCCGTCAGCAAGATCATTGGGCGTAATATTACCCGTTGATGCAGCTACGCCCTTAAACATGTCAATCAGGCCAAGTACTGTTCCCAGCAGACCAATCAATGGGCTGATCACTCCGATGAGTGTTAGCAAGCGCAGACCGGAATTAAGTTGATGACGCTTTTCCTGAAGCCACATGCCTGCCGCATCTTCACGCAAAACTTTGGAAAATGAATGGTGAGCTAACAGCATTGCCACACCTTTGTAGAGAAGCGGGCGACGCGGAGAAAGCGTCTCGGCTAGGGCCTCTAGTTGCTGTTTGTCGCTAGGGGAGATTTGGTTGAGTTGATGGCGAATGGCGCGTTTACCTACGCCAAGACTGATCATGACTTGAAACAAACGCTCGGTGATGATCATAACGGTCAATGCTGAACAAATGATCAGTGGCCAAGTCATTAAGCCAAGCTGCTGTTGTAATTGATGTAGTTGTTCCATGGTTAATCCAATTTGAAACGGACAGGTAGTCTGACTCGATAAGCCATTTTTTGACCGTTAACGATGTTTGGGGAAAATTCCCATTGTTTAATGGCTTTCAGAGCAGAGTTATCCAAAATAGTGGCTCCGGAAGAAGAAATAAGGACTTGTTTTACCTGATTGCCATTCTCATCCAGCCAGACTTCGTACATAGCGACCCCCTCTATGTGGCGTTTTTGTGCCAATCGAGGATATGAAGGACGAGAAGGTGGTGAGCGAAAACTTGGCTTCTTGATTAAAACGGGCTCGCGACTCGCGCCCTGATTGACTTCAGCGGGTTTGGACGTTTTTGCTTTCTCCTGCTGGTCTTTAACATCAGGTTCTTTATCAATGGTTTTTTGTTCAGGTTTCTCAACGTTCTGAGCGACCTGTTTCTCAACCATTTTTTTCTGCTTAGGCGCTGGCTTTTTTACCACCGGCTTCTCTTTTACCGGTGGTGATTCTTTCACTGGCTTTGAAGGTTTAGGGTCTGGTAAAGGTTGAGTAACGGCTGGTGGTTGCGGAGTGGATACAGCTCTGAAATTAAGCGTGACCGAGGAAGACTGAGCACCAGCAGGCATCGCATAAAGCTTTGGTTCATCAGCGACAAAGAGAACAGCGGTATGAAGAGCGAGTGAAACGCCTCCTGCTATCGCATATCTTTTTAGGTTCACTACCAGCCTCACGAATGAATAATTTTTACAACACGGAGTGAGATTATTACTTACAATCGAAATAAGATCAATTATCAATTGCATTATCATTTCGCCCATTTTATGATCGTCGCCATTGATGGATCATTTATCGTCAGCCCTTATATCAAAAGCGTTGAGAGATGTTATGTGATGTTGGTAATTGATAAATTTGTTCAATCAATTTGGGCAAAGGATAGGCCACTAACAATGACATCAGACAGGGCCTCGAGGTATGAACTGGCATCAAAATGACCGCCAAGCAACATGTATTGGACGCGTTTGTCTATGTCCCAAGCGGCGTTTAAACAAAGTGAAGTTAGCCGCTATCAACTACTTTTACTAACAGGTCACGTTATGTTTGGTTGGCAGTTGACGCCATTTGAAGTTTGGCAGAAAGACCATGTGCAAAAACTCATTCTGAAGCAATCGCGTCACACAAAGTGACACTCTAAGTGGAATTATTATGGAAGCATTAAAACAACAAGTCGCTCAACTGATCGAGCAAGAACCCACACTTCTCCCAGCTGCAATTGCAGAGCGTCTAGACGTTTCTGAATTTGAAGCGGTAGCGGCTCTGCCAGAAGAGATGATCGCTTTGGCTCCGGGAGAGCAGGCACAGTCTTTCTTGGAAAACCTGGTTGGTTTTGGCCCAGTGACCACCATAATGCATTCATTTGGTTCTATCTTCGAAGTGAAAGCGCCATTCCCGAAAGGCAAATTGGCCCGAGGTTATTACAACTTGATGGGTAAAGAAGGTGAACTCCATGGTCACCTTAAGTTAGACAATGTGAAAAATATCGCTTTGGTTAGCAAGCCCTTCATGGGGCGTGAAAGCCACTACTTTGGCTTCTTCTGTGAACAAGGCAATAACATTTTTAAGATTTACCTTGGCCGTAATGAAAAGCGTGAGCTGATCGCCGAACAGGTAGAAACATTCAAGCAGTGGCAGCAAGAGCTACGCAAATAAATAGGAGCACCGGCATGAAAGATTGTGTCGGATGCCAAGATGATTAGAAATAAAACGTATTGAAAATTCAGGAGTTCACAATGGATCCACAAGTAAAACAAGAGCGTCTTCAAGGTCGTCTTGGTCCAGAAATCAAAGAGTTTCGTCAAGAGCGTCGCACGCTTCAACTCGCCACCGTTGATGCAGATGGTCAACCAAACGTGAGCTACGCGCCATTTGTTCAAAACCAAGAGGGTTACTTCGTATTGATTTCTGAAATTGCGCGTCACGCTCGCAACCTGCAAGTCAATCCTAATGTCTCTATTATGATGATTGAAGACGAAGACACGTCAAAGCAGCTATTTGCACGTAAGCGACTGACGTTCGACGCGGTCGCGACAGTCGTGGAGCGTGAATCAGAGCAGTGGCAGCAGGTGGTAAGTCAGATGAAAGACCGCTTTGGTGAAATCATTGATGGCCTGAGCCAACTACAAGATTTTGTTCTTTTCAACCTCAAAGCGGAAAAGGGTCTGTTTGTAAAAGGCTTTGGTCAGGCTTATCAGGTATCGGGTGATGATCTGGTTGATTTTGTCCACCTTGAAGAAGGCCATAAGCAGGTTGAAAGCGCTTAATTTGGGTCGCAAACGAGCCGAGAGGGAGCCACATTGGCTCCCTTTATTGTATCTGCACCAATTTGTTAGCCAATGCTATGCCTATACTCGCTTGTTAGACCAACCGAGTTCACTAAGTCTTTGAAGCAGGATTGGTGAGCAAAAGTTATCCAATGCCCAAATAGTATCAAGTAATGGAAATAAAAACGCCCGGCATTAAGCCGAGCGTAGTTATAATCGCTTGTCGATTACTCTTCGAAATCGACTCCTGCCTCTTTGTATAAGCGACGGCAAGCCATGCCGTCACTGTGGAATAAGTGACAACGGTGTGCTGGAATACCTACCATTAGTTTATCGCCAGCTTCGACTGCAAGTGTATCCGGTTGGCGATAGATCATATCGGCATCCGCCGCGTCAATGTGCATGTAAACCTGAGTCTCGTTGCCTAGCTTTTCAACGATATTGATTTCACCTTCGATAGCAGCATCCCCTTGATCGGCGGGAAGCAAGTGCTCAGGGCGAACCCCCAATGACATGCGCTCGCCTCGGGTCACCGTACGGCCATCGACTGGAATCCAAAAAGCGGTACCGTTGGCGAGTTGAACCATGACGCGCTCGTCTTCTACGGCTTCGATAAAGACACTCATAAAGTTCATTTTAGGTGAGCCGATAAAACCCGCCACAAAGCGGTTTTGTGGGTAATGATAAAGCTCAAGTGGTTTACCAACCTGCGCCACATAGCCTGCATCTAACACGACGATCTTGTCGGCCATGGTCATCGCTTCTACCTGATCGTGAGTCACGTAAATCATGGTGCAACCGAGTTTACGCTGAAGCTTAGTGATTTCAGAACGCATCTGAACACGTAAGGCCGCATCTAGGTTTGACAGTGGCTCGTCCAGCAGGAAAACATTCGGTTGCGATACGAGAGTACGCCCGATCGCTACACGCTGACGTTGTCCACCTGAAAGGGCTTTGGGTTGACGATCCAACAGGTGACTAAGTTGAAGAATATCCGCAGCGTGTTCAACACGCTTGTCGATTTCACCCTTATCGGCTTTAGCCAGCTTAAGTCCAAACGACATGTTGTCGTACAGGTTTAGGTGTGGGTACAACGCATAAGATTGGAAAACCATACCGACGCCGCGCTGAGAAGGCTCAACATCGTTCATGCGTTCTTTACCGATATAAAGGTCACCTGAAGTAATATCTTCTAGACCAGCAATACAACGTAGCAAGGTTGATTTACCACAGCCTGATGGACCGACGAAGACAACAAACTCGCCTTCGTGAATGTCCAGATCGACGTTCTTTGAAATTAAAACGTCTCCATAAGCTTTACATACATTTTTTAACGTGACACTCGCCATCTAGCTCGCCCTCGATCAATATTTTTATTTTACTGCCCATCATTATATGAATTATTGCGCGAGCAGTAAGAGTAGGAATTCGGTAAGGTGAATTGAAGTGTAAGAAAATAAGGGTGATGGATTCAATCGCATCACCCGTCAAAGCCAAAAAAAAGTTCGCTTCCCCCGTATGAAAGTAACTGTCTCCCCCGTTGAATCCAAACTGGTAATGACACCAGAATCACTAAGAACATCTACTTCATAACAGCGAACCCCGCGGCATTGCAAACCAGCTTCAGTTAATGACTGAACACACTGGAAAGGGTTCTTACCATCCACTCTTGGATGACTATAGTTTGGCTTTATTGCATGGTGACTACATCCTCCTGATGGTTTTTTTTAAAGGGGTAGTAGACGGGGAGTAGGGAGAGGAGCGCTCACTGCACGGAGTTAGATCGAGTTCAAAGAAATCTGGGGCCTGATGGTGAAGCCGATCACGTTAAGCATCATTTTTGTGATTTTCGTCGCCTAGGGTGACAGATGATGATCACGAAAATAGGCCATAATACCGAGGGCGTAGGGAGTAGGAGGATGAGCTAATTGACAGTTTAGCTAAAAATGTATGTCGAAATACGGTGAAACCTCCCAGCGGTGGAGCCCTACAATACAAATATAAAAAGGATATGAACATGAAAAATGCCCTAAGCACAGTGGCACTAGGGACCCTAGTTGCTCTTGGCTCATTTGGTGCAAATGCTGCTATCGAAGAAGGTCAATTAACTATCTGGATAAACGGCGATAAAGGTTACAACGGACTGGCTGAAGTAGGTAAACAGTTTGAAGAAGAGACTGGCATCAAAGTGACAGTGGCTCACCCGGATGCGCTACAAGATAAGTTTCCTCAAACAGCAGCGACTGGCGACGGTCCTGATATTGTGTTCTGGGCTCATGACCGTTTTGGCGGATACGCAGAAGCGGGTCTTCTGAGTGAGGTTAAGCCGTCTAAAGAAGTCAAAGAAGGCATCGTAGACTTTGCTTGGGATGCGGTGAAATACAACGGCAAAATCATTGGTTACCCAGTGGCGGTTGAATCACTTTCTCTGATCTACAACAAAGACCTTGTCCCAAACCCACCAAAGAGCTGGGAAGAAGTCGAAGCACTTGACACTAAACTAAAGAAAGAAGGCAAGTCTGCCATTATGTGGAACCTGAAAGAACCATACTTCACATGGCCGTTAATGGCTGCTGACGGTGGTTACGCATTCAAATATGGTGCGGAAGGTTATGACGTTAAAGATGCGGGTATTGCCAATGAAGGCGTGAAAGACGCGATGGACTTTGTAAAAGGTCTGGTAGACAAAGGTGTGATCTCTTCTGACATGGATTATTCTGTTTCTGAGTCTGCATTTAACCAAGGCAACACAGCGATGACCATTAACGGTCCGTGGGCGTGGGGCAACATCGAGAAATCTGGCATCAACTACGGTGTCACCACTTTGCCTAAATTTAATGGCCAATCTTCTAAACCATTCGTTGGTGTTTTGACGGCAGGTATCAGCACAGCGTCGCCAAACAAAGACCTAGCGGTTGAGTTCATTGAAAACTACCTTCTAACTAACGATGGCCTACGCAAAATAAATAATGACAAGCCATTAGGGGCGGTTGCGCTAAACTCCTTCCAGCGTGAGCTAGACTCAGATAAGCGTATTGCAGCGACAATGGACAACGCGATGAATGGTGAAATCATGCCAAACATCCCACAAATGAACGCGTTCTGGGGCAGTGCTAAGAACGCCATCATCAACATTGTTGATGGTCGTCAGTCTGTAGATGCAGCTCTGGCTGACGCAGAAAAACAAATGACAAAATAATTGTCGACCTTTTTAAGGAGGGGGTAACTCCTCCTTCATTTTTTGTTTTATTATCGCTAGCAGGTTCTTTTTATGCAGTCAGTTCAAGGTACAGATGCAATGACATCACCAACAACGAGCTTGCCTTCAAGTAAAAATGTATTCATAAAATGGGCACTTCTTGGCTCAGTCGGTATTCTTAATGGCTACGCGACGATTTTAATGTATTCACGCGGTGAGATTGCGTTCGCACTTCTTACCCTTATCGTAACCGCTCTTGCTCTTTATATCTTTGGTAGTAAAAAGACTTACGCACATCGCTACATATATCCAGGCATCGCAGGCATGATTTTATTCATCCTTTTTCCACTGGCGTACACCGTTGGTCTTGCCTTCACTAACTACAGTGCAAAAAATCAGCTCTCCTTTGAACGTGCTCAGTCTGTTCTGCTTGATCGTACTTATCAAAGTGGTGATAGCTATCCGTTTTCCCTGATCAAGACAGAGAATGGCCATCGTATCTCAGTCAAAAAAGGCGGCCAGCTATTCGCAACGGAAGAATTCAACCTCGCTACGCTATCAGGTGATATGTCGTTGTCTCCGGTTGAGCAAGTAGCAGGCGAAAAAGAGAAAATTAAAACCATCATCAAGAACAAATCCGTTCTTGGTGCGGTAGACCTACACATGCCATCCGGTGAAGACATCCGCATGAGTGGTTTACGCAAGTTTGCTGCTGTGGTGCCATTGTACACTTTGCAAGCTGATGGAGAATCACTCTACAACAATGAGACGCAAGAGACCCTGCGTCCTAACAACGACGTTGGCTTTTACCAGCCTGTTGATAACAATGGCCAATTTGTGGGTTCAACGGTGTCACCTGGTTTCATCGTCACAATTGGCACAGATAACTTTGAACGTGTTTGGAAAGACGACGGGATTAAAGAACCCTTTATCAGTATTTTCATTTGGACAATTGTGTTTTCAGCCGTTAGTGTCGCGCTAACCGTACTGATTGGATTAATTCTGGCAAGCGTCGTTCAGTGGGAAGAGCTGAAAGGGCGTGCGGTGTATCGCGTTCTATTGATTCTGCCTTACGCGGTACCTGCGTTTATCTCGATTCTGATCTTCAAAGGTTTGTTCAACCAGAGCTTTGGTGAAGTAAACATGGTATTGGAAGCGATGTTTGGTATCAGCCCAACTTGGTTCTCTGATCCCTTCTTAGCAAAACTGATGATTATCATCGTCAATACTTGGTTGGGCTTCCCTTACATGATGATTCTATGTATGGGCCTACTGAAAGCGATTCCGGAAGATTTGTATGAAGCATCAGCGATTGATGGGGCGAACTTTATCGACAATTTCCGTCGCATCACACTACCCTTGATGATCAAACCGTTGACACCGCTGCTGATTGCTAGCTTTGCTTTTAACTTCAACAACTTCGTATTGATTCAATTGTTGACGCAAGGCGGCCCGAACATGATTGGTACTTCGGAACCTGCCGGTTATACAGACCTTCTGGTTAACTACACATACCGCATCGCATTTGAAGGCGCTGGTGGTCAAGACTTTGGTTTGGCAAGTGCAATCGCAACGCTGATCTTCCTGTTGGTTGGTGCGCTAGCACTGTTAAACCTTCGTGTCACAAAAGTAGCTCAGGACTAAGGAGAAACATAATGGCAATGGTACAAGGTAAGTCATTAAAATACCGTGTTTGGGCTACTCACATTGCAATGTGGGCTTTCCTAGCACTGATCATCTTCCCTTTGTTGATGATCATCGCAATTTCATTCCGTGAAGGTAATTTCGCAACGGGCAGTCTTATTCCGGAAAATCCCTCTTTAGAGCACTGGAAACTGGCATTAGGCTTCTCAGTCACCCATGCGGATGGGTCGGTAACGCCACCACCATTCCCTGTTCTAACATGGCTATGGAACTCGGTGAAAGTAGCGGGTATTAGTTCGATTCTCATCGTGTCACTGTCTACCACTTCGGCGTATGCATTTGCCCGCATGAAGTTCAAAGGCAAAAACACCATCCTAAAAGCAATGATGATTTTCCAGATGTTCCCAGCTGTACTGGCTTTGGTCGCCATCTATGCGTTGTTCGATAAACTCGGTCAGTATATTCCGTTCCTAGGTCTCAATACTCATGGAGGTTTAATCTTCTCTTACCTCGGTGGTATCGCGCTTCACGTTTGGACGATTAAGGGATACTTTGAGACGATTGACAACTCGTTGGAAGAAGCGGCAGCATTGGATGGCGCGACACCTTGGCAGGCGTTCCGATTGGTTCTACTTCCCCTATCAGTGCCTATTCTGGCCGTAGTGTTTATTTTGTCATTCATTATGGTGGTCGGTGAAGTTCCAGTGGCATCTTTGCTACTTTCTGATGTAGACTCGTACACATTAGCGGTTGGTATGCAGCAGTACCTATACCCTCAGAACTATCTCTGGGGTGATTTCGCGGCAGCAGCCGTCTTGTCTGCATTACCAATTACCATCGTCTTCTTACTTGCACAGCGCTGGTTGGTTGGAGGTTTAACCGCCGGTGGTGTGAAAGGCTAATAAGAAAAATAAGGGCGACCGCAGGGTCGCCCATTTTGTTTCTCGACTTAACACTTTTGGTTTGGCCGCTGATCAGTTAAGAAGAGGGCAAAAACTGGCGTTACGCATAGCTGGCTGTTAGCTTAGATTCCTTACTATTTCACAACTAACAGTTTTTGTAACCAAAGCCCGGGTTAACCCGGGCTTTTTTATGCCTGCGAATCCGCCATTGTGGTCTCATCGCGGTGTGGTGAGTAAAAATATCATTGGTTTTAATGTAACCATAAACACAGATAAGCCTTGTTTTTGGTTGGTTGATTTACCCTATTTACCTGTTGTTAATTTATCCTAAATTAATGTGATCTCTATTTATAATTGATCAAAAAGTAATCAATTCAAATCAGTTGTTTTTTAAATGATTTAATTTGATTTTGCGAGCTTTATAGGTAGTTAGCCTATTTTAACTGCCCTTTTTGTGGTGATTTTGTCGTTTAAGGCTAGTTTTTGTGACGGTTTTTGTCCGGAGCGGCTGATGGTAGGTTGAGGGTAAGTTCATAACCACCACGGAGAGGCAACAACATGACTTACTTAAATGACACAAACGGAAAACTACTCGTACGCCTTGCTCGCATTCTTGAAGCGGATTCAGAGCATCACAAGGTCAAGGTGGCTTTTGGAAATAGCGCGACAGAGGAGCCGACTTGGGCGTCCATCGGGCGCGGATTCACCAAAACTGAGATACATATGGCGATCGATAATCAATTGACATGCAAAATTGAATTTGTCGGCGACGACCTCGCTAAACCTATCTTGACCGATATCTATTTTTCCCTGCTAGGCGAAGAAACGCTAATCATAAAAGCCGACAAGATAACCCTAGAAGGGACGGAAAGTCTGACATTAAAGAGCCAACAGGCGTCGACTCAATACGATGCTCGGTCAGGGCGCATTACGTCGAAAGCAGACTATATCGCTTCAAGAGCAGAAAAGCTTCAAACACTTCAAGCGCAAAAAATCGACCTTAACTAATGTGACCTAATTGTGAGGGAACACAACATGGCAGTAAGTTTGCCATGTTGTACTGGCGGTGATAAAAAAGCATCGCCTCCGGTACTATCGAGGCGCAAGCGGAGTTCATCACCGCTTCACCGACGGTCTTGATTAAAGGCAAAGGGGTGGCCCGCCTCATCGATAAGATGACCATGAACAACGCCAACACCATGTGTATTGCCCCGTATCCAAGCGCTGATCGAATGTTGGCGTACATGCGCGCACGTATTCAATGATCATTTTATTATTTCATTGATGTCAAATAAAAACTTTATCTACAATAGGAGAAAATAGAATGGCTGAGTTAGGTTATTGTCAAATTAGTGATTTGAAGCTGAATCATAGAAGTAAGCGAGCAATCACAGAAGTGAAAGAGATCATGTCTTCTGGAAATTTGTTGGCGAGTGCGTTATCTGCTACACCATTTTATTATATTTTTGGCACTCCAAGCATGACTAAAACTCCCTACATCTATGATGTTAACTATCAGAGAGCATGATTGGGAAATGTTTAGGAAACTAATGAGTTCGGTTCCTGCTATCGTCAAAAGTAGAATACATCTTGTTGCTAGCCAAATGTCGTGGGAGACATCTGGTAAAGAAAAAAGGTTTTGGGAGTGTGTCAGTAATGCAGCTATATAAATTCGTGGCGTCTATCGCGTTATTAACTGGATGTGCAGCTCAAGCAAATACAGAGCAAACCATTACTGATTGGGTTGCGAAAACAGAGAAGTGCCTAGCCTTGTCAGAAGCGAGCGAAGCAAGTTTTCCTGATAATTCTTGGTTCCAATCTTTGGATGTGGAAAAGAAAAAGGGAGTAGCGTTTTATCTTTACCAAGAGAAATTATATGGCTGTTCAAAGCGAGAATCGGACGCTCTGATGCAGTCTCTGACTCAAAGTGAAAATAAAACGCTAATCAAGTTCTTTGCTGGACTTGGGGCATTCGAAAAGCCAGATTCAAAATTTATCGCTGGGGTGGATTCTCAGCAACTTCAGACATTTTCTAATAGTGTAGAGGTGTTTAACCTCAGAAAAGTGGGTAAAGAGTTGAACTTCTGACACCCTCGAATAAGGCAATCCGCAGCGCTACCAGTACGAGTCGACTGGTTGGCGGCAAAGAAAGCGGGCAGTGACAACCTCGAGTCGCTGCTGAACAAACTTCAGTCTCGACTGGAATTTCTCCACGACCAAGCCACTAAGCTGCGATACGCCTATCTCTCGGATGAAGTGTTTGATAAGCACATCACCACTCTGAAAGCCTACATCAAAGGCTTACCCGACTTGATGGCAGGCGCGTTCAGCAAAATAGAGCTAAAAGCCTCCAATCGGTTGAGTCATCTCGACAACGTCAACGTTATCAAAGCCAGTGAGAGTGTCTTTGCCACCGAGGGCGAAACCGCTGAAGTTGTCATCAATACCACACAACCGATCGGTGTGTGGTGAGTAAAATATCATCGGTTTTTATGTAACCACAAACACTGATAACCCTTGTTTTTGGTTGGTTGATTTACCCCATTTGCCTGTTGTGAATTTATCCTAAATTAATGTGATCTTTATTCATGATTGATCAAAAAACGATCAATTTAATTCAGTTGTTTTTTAAATGCTTTAATTTGATTTGCTGCTATTTATAGGTAATTGATCTATCTGTGTGGCCCTTTTTGTGGTGATTTTATCGGTTGAAGCCAGTGGTTATGACGGTTTTTGTCCCGAACGGCTGATGGTAAGTTGATATGCAGTGGTTAACTTTCCTTC
>NZ_JXXU01000052.1 GCF_000967495.1 Vibrio neptunius
GTGTCGCTAAAGTCATCGCTGGCGGTCATGTCGACTTGCTGCATGGCTTGGGTACGCCACTCTTGGTCGCTGTTCATCTTATCGATGATTTCAGCGGCCCATTCGTGCTCTGAGTAAGCGATCGAGATTTTTTGCGTGCCATGGGTGACAAACGCAAACGGGTAAAAGGTCGCACCAGAGGAAGTATCGAGTGTGAGGCCGTCTTGGGCGTTTTCTTGATTGGTGAAGTAGTATTTCTCAAACTTTTCCAGCACGCCGGTGGCGGTTTCCGTTTGCGCGTAACGGAAGATATGAATTTGCTGATTATCGGCTTGGCCCCCTTCCTCTTTGATGTAAATCCAGCCTTCACGCAGCAGGCGCAAAAGATAGCCGCCAGTGTCATTAAGGCCAGACGCGCTGGCCATGTCTGGCAAGGTAGGCGGCGCTTGAGCGGGCATAATGGTGTCAAAGAAGTTGGCATAGCCATAGCGCACTGGGTAAATGGGTAGCACATTGGCTATCTTGCCCGGTACTTCATTCATAAAGGGTTCGACCACATCGATCGATTGTGTGGTATTAACGACAACTTCAGCGGTTTCACCCTCGGTGGCAAAGACACTCTCACTGGCTTTGATAACGTTGACGTTGTCGAGATGACTCAACAGATTGGAGGCTCTTAGCTCCATTTTGCTGAACACGCCCGCCATCAAGTCGGGTAAGCCTTTAATGTAGGCTTTCAAGGTGGTGATGTGCTTATCAAACACTTCATCTGAGAGGTAGGCGTATCGCAGCTTAGTGGCTTGGTCGTGGAGAAATTCCAGTCGAGACTGAAGTTTGCTCAACAGCGACTCGAGGTTGTCACTGACCGCTTTCTTTGCCGCCGACCAGTCATACTCGTGCAGGTAACGCTGTGGATTACCCTGACCACGGGCACGCATGTATGCCAACATTCTATCGGTGGTTTCATACGGAGCAAGGCGTAATAATACCGAGAGTATTTCGCCCTCTTCAAGTACCTGTGGCATGCTGTAAGCCAGTAAGGCTTCTGTCGTATGGGGCAGTGGCTGGTTGAGGTTGCCTAGCACTGCATCACAGAAATGGTCTAAGGCAAAAGAGGTTTCTGGGTGGAGATGGCTAAAGTGCAGCCGCGCCTCAACGTTAAGCATGTCCTGAAAATAGCGGCCACTGCTCAGCTCATGACCTAGGCAGCCCCATGGCATCATGTTGGTTTCCACTCGCGCGGCTTGCCAGAACCCCTGATGACGGCCAATTGCTTGTGTAAAGAAATCCTCTTGTGAAATTTCTGGGTGATGGTGTGGATTAGGGCGTCGAATTGGCCGAATGACGAAAGGATCTTGGCTTTCTTCGAGCGTAATTTTCACGTTGTCGGACTTCAAGTCTCTGATGTATGACTCGCCTTTGCCACTCAATACGCCGTCTGCCATTGGCTGACCACTCTGATTGGTGAGCGTGTACGACGCATTCTTCAATAGCTGTCCATTAGGGTAGCGAGCTTTGATTACGATACTGTTTGGGATATCGAGATCAGGATCGACGGTCACACTTGGGTTTTGTACACCGGCCAGGCACATGGTGTTGGCGTTGTTCATGGTCATCTGATCGCTGAGGCGAGCCACTCCTTTGCCTTCAATAAAGACCGTCGGTGAAGCGGTGATGAACTCCGCTTGCGCCTCGATAGTACCGGAGGCGATGCCTTTTTTATCACCGCCAGCATCGCCAGTACTTTTGGCAAACTTACTGCCTTGTATCGCTATGCTGTTTCCACCATCTGCACTGACCGTGGTGGTGCCATCGACTAAGTCTTCTGATTTGGCATTATTGCCATAAGGAATGGGAACGACAGCAGAGCCCACTGTCGTTAAACACACATCGGGGAGCGTCGCGTTGGCTTCACCGCCCGATCCTTTGTGAACAATACTTAACCCATTTGCATTAATCGTCACTGCCATGTTGTGCTCCTAATGTCCAGATAGAAGGAAAGTTAACCACTGC
>NZ_JXXU01000053.1 GCF_000967495.1 Vibrio neptunius
TAAGCCAGCGCGAGATAACGATTATTGGGTGATATACGCATTAAGCGAACCCTGCCATTAAATTCATCGGCGACCAAACGCAGATCGGTACCATCGGTTTTAATGCTCCATACTTTATCGCGCCGCTCATAAAGATCTTTTGAAACATTGCTGCCATTGTCCCAGCGGAATACCACACGCGGTAGATCGTACGAGTCTTGGTTGTTGAGATCTTCTCGGGGCCACTCTTTGGCCTTGTAAATAGCGTAACTTGGTTTCCCTGTGTCTGGATCGTAAGTAACGTAGTTATGCTCTGTTATATACACCCGACCATCGTCCCATTGCTGGGCATTTTTGGCCGCGATCCGCTCTTCAACCGTTAGCGGTGGCGCAGCAACAGACTGCGGGGGTTGTGGTGGTTCGACGCTGGCCGTTGGCTTGGGCTGCGTTTCTTGCCACTTGCACCCTGCCAGTAAAACCAACCCCAGCAAGGGTAAGATTGAATGCGCTTTCATCATCGCCTCTTTATGGTTGTTGCCCGCGCCCATGCATTATGATTCCTCGGCCAACGCCACATCAGATTGAGATGCCAACAAGTCACTCAACGTTTTGTTGCTGAAGATCTCCGTTTGGTTGTTGCGCTTATGGCGGCTTTGTCCGAGATACACTCGCACTAAATCGACATTTTTCACCTCAGCAGGCCAACCTGAAAACTGGATAGAGCGAATCCCTTTTTGGTGGGCAACGCAATCTTTTAAGTAGTGGCGCTGACACCAGTCACCTTGGGTATCTCGTAACTCAAAGTAGTCGTCAAGCTCATCCACCGTCGTATCCATTGGATAAGTGAAGGTTAACTTGGACTTTGGTCCATTGATATAGGTACCTGCTATCGTTTTATCTACCTGATTGGCCAGCACTAAATATCGCCTGATTTGCTCTTGCGACACTTCAGGCATCACTAAGGCTCTTGTCACGCCCTCTGATTGTTTAAAACTTTGCGTACTGCTGTAGTGTTCGATATCGGTCAGTTCAGTCGCTTGACTTGGGTCCGACTCAAAGGCAGCCAACTGCTGTAAGCTCAGTTGGGTTTCGCTGTAGTAGAGTGACACACTCTGCTGTTCGCCAAGAATTTTGTAAGGTATCCATATATGCGGTAATGGGTGACCTTCGGCTTCACGGTAGTTCGGGGTTGCCCCAGTGAATGGGCTGGGCTTGGTGGTGATTTTTACCACTCGATGAGGGTCAAAATCGGTCAGCACCACTTCAATCTCTTCTTGAATGATATTGAAGACACGCGCTTCGCCGACATCATTAAGCCTTCCCTTATAAATCACGCTGCCATCGACACGGACTTGAAATGGCTCGTAGCAGTACGGGCTGCCTGTTTCTGGATGAGTAAGACGAATATCGGCGTGTCGTTTCGGTTTCTGTTCCCCTGGCTTGGCATAACGGTAATAGTCAACATCGATATCTAAAAAATAGCCACTGTCATTAATCTCTAATTCGCGCCAAATCTTATCTTTCCACAGCACGTAAATGTAACCCTTCATATGACGTGCAGCGGATTTTTCCGACTTTTCATCATTGACAAAATACATCGGCACCACAGGCACCAAGACATTATCCCATTCGTCCTTCTCGACGCTGCGATCCACAGGCTCGACACCTTTTGCCAGTAACAGCTTGAGTGGTTGTGGTAAGCCACGCATCGGCAGGGCCAAATACAGGTTTCTTGGGCTTTCATCGAGATCATCAAAAACGGAAAGGCTGCGATGGCGATTGTGAGGGTCTTGCTTCGGTTTGGCAGTTTTTTGATAATGAAACTCTGTCTTAGACAACATCAGATTCGCGGCATGATTTGGCAGCTGTCCGGCAACCTCAACCACGATCTTTTTGTCTGGAGAAGGTTCAACTGGGGTAACCTTAGGATTAGGGGCTAAATAAACGTCATCGCTGACAGCATCGTAGCTGGCTTTGAGGAATTTCTTAGCTGGTTTCGCCGCCAGCGCTTCAACACGCTTCTTGAGCATAGGGTAAGCGATCAGTTCTGCTTCTGAGAGCGGGTGTTGTCGCCTAAATGTTGAGAGCGCCAACCAGTCAGCACGCGCGAGGTGCTGTTTAATATGTTCCAGTAGGCGGTAGCTGTCTTTGTGGGCCGATTGAGGAATAGCATCAGATAGGGGCTTAGGTAGTGCTGCGAGTAAGTCCTTTGGACTGTGGGCACGCGACAGCTGCCCGATGCATTCATCTGGCGAGAGTAAGTAGTCCAGCATATCACGAGAAGCCGTGTATCCCGGCACAAATTTGCAAACCAATAACATTGTGAGTCCTCCACAACCCTTAATGTTTTTAAAGCGATAGCCAATAAACCTGAGGTTTATATAAGGATTTGGTGAACAACAAACTAATGACTATGTGGTTAAAATTCAACCACACAAAGGCAAGTAAGTTATAATGCACAGCAAAATGGTTAGAAGCACTATGATTAATGGCGGTTTTGCTGGTAAATGCGCGCTCGTGATAGTGCATTTTAGTGGCATGCGTTCGGTGCTCGCGAAGCGAGATAACCATACCACTAAAACACAGCCTGACTTCGTCGCTGGCGTAACCCGTTATGCCAAGCTTGACCATTAATGGTTATTCTACTTTTCGTTATCTGAGCAGTGCAACCTAAGCACAGTTTCTCGCTTAAACATCACATCAATATTGCCGCCATTATGGCGATATGACTCGAAAAGCGGAAGCGCACCGTCGATAATACCTCTTATGTCACTGGCAAACAGTGAGACAAATTCACTTATTCCTCATCCACTTATGCTGCGTACCTTTGCCTACCTTAATCATCGATGCTTAAGTAAACAAACTCATATTCTAAGTTCAAATTTCATTCACAAAATACTTATATTGATCTCACTATTGAGCTACATTCAACTAGAAGCTATGAAATTTGACTAATTTGCTCGCACTATATCTTGTTAGCAATCGGTATTGAGAAGTTCATTGGCTGTATTAAACAGCACATTAACGCACTGTCTGCATTTAACAGTGCAAAGTTAACGGGCTACAAATCAACAACAAAAATACGGCACTTTTAAGATGGTATAAACGTAAAGACGCGACAACAATTGGGGGAGAGGAACCAATGTATAAAAATGATGCAATTGCGAGTCTAAAACAATACAACAAACTGGACGAGGTTGACGTAGAACCCGGAGACGTACTGATATTCAAAGTCTTTCCCGGGTGGGCATTTGGTAAAATCGAACTCGGAATTACATGGGGACAAAAACTTCTTCATAAAAAATCAGCGGACGAGAAATTTGGCATAAAACTAAGAGGTTCATCATCGTCTGAGCATGCCGCCATTGGTTTGGAAAATGACACGGTCGCTGAGGCTTGTGCAGAAGTGCATGAGGTTCATGAAATAGAAAATAACCCAGCGATTGTATTTAAATGTAAAAACAAAGAATTGGCTAAAGGCGCGGTGGCGGTATCCAAGGCGTTATGTCGAATCGAGGTCGACACCAGACCCAAAGGTAGGACCATTCATAATGGGTATTATGATATGGATGGAGCCAAAAAATCTTTGTTCAAAGAAAGAGAATTTAAGTCAACGACCAATCAGTTTATCGAAGAAATTGTCGATTTCGTTTATGGTACCAGCAATACAATCCCTAACATGTTTTGTTCACAGCTCGCTGTCGCCGCCTATGAGGGTGCCTCTGTTGCCATCTATGGAAAAACGTGTTTCGGCTCAGACCCTCGAGGCGTCACCCCGAAATATTTGGAACACCTGCTGAACACCAACGGGAATTTTTATCTCGCAGGAAAGCTGAAAATCCCTCCTCTGATCCTCCACACTCATAAAGTGATAAAAAAATATGAGCATGCAAAGAAGTGGAAGCAAAGTGAAGCGTCTAAAGAGCTGATCGAAGTTCTAGAAGCGGCGTGGAGTTTGCAGGGAGACGAAAGAGGAACCGGTTACGGCCTACTCCTCGATATTTATGAGCGCTATTTCGGACTGAATGTAAAGCCAGAGTATCGGGATGACATGCTCGAACTGTCTGATGAATATCTAGATCAGTGTCCTGCAATGAAAGCAATGGCTATGAAACCAAAAAGAAGCGGCCGCTTATACAAAATGGTGTTTAAAGAGATTGCTCCGTTAAAATACTTTTTATGATACCAATGATGGTTGGGCGCTAAAGCGGTTCTGACCTCCAAAGTAACAGGTAATGCGTAACCATCATTGGGTTGCGCATTTTTTTTAGCTGCTCTAACAAGCAGCATGAGTTCGTCATTGGTCACACCAACCTAGAAGTAAAGGCAACCACAGCAAACAACTTCAGCGGCCAATTCGCAAAAGATGTTGCTTACGCTTTACCCTTTACTCCACAACCTTTGATCACTAACTGGGTGATAAATTCAGCGGCTTGTTGGTAATCATCATTATCAAGGCTATCTTTCTGCATAACGGTACCGATCTGCCAGCTAAAATCAGCGTAGGTCTGCGTCGCCGCCCAGATGGTGAACATTAGGTGGTGGGCAGGGACTTTATCCATCAGACCTTGTTCACTCCAAGTCGCGAACTTATCCAAAATCATCTGTGACTGCTTAAATAGCTCCTGCCCGATATCTTGTGGCAGCGCCTTAGCACCGGACATCACTTCATTAGCGAACACCTTGGACGCGTGTGGGTGGTCGCGTGAAATGCGCAGCTTAGCTTCAATGTATTGAGTTAAGGCTTCGACTGGGTCGTCGAGTTCTTCAATCGGGCGAGAGGCTTCCAGCAACGGCTGAGTCACCGTCTGGAGTACGGCATAGTAGAGCTTGTCTTTGCTGCTGAAGTAGTAGAACACATTGGGTTTAGGGATATCCGCGGCTTTTGCAATATCCGCCATCTTTGTCGCTGCGTAGCCATGGCTGGCAAATTGTTCACTCGCGACATCGATAATCAATCCCTGATTTTTCTGCCTGATACGAGACATTGTTATTCCCTATACATCTGGTGTAACAACATACTAAACAATATGTTAAGAGAGACAAAGTGATGAGGCTAAAAAATCCCGAAGTAAGCACACCAGAAGCCTGCAATGTGGAGCCCGAGGAAGGGACAACTCCAACCTGCTGTGTTACGACGGGAACGCGTGTAAAAGGAGACGAAAAACGACGCGGTTTAGTAATGAGTCATTTAGGAACGGCGACTACAGATTCAAGCCATGCGAGAATCAGTTAGGCCGCTACCCCATGGAAGGATACGGGAGAAGAATCCACATCGTCCCGACAGGAATTAGTCCCTTATTGAGTGGCCTGAGCGTTTCTCGATCGCTTTAATCAACGCAGAGTGATCCCAGTTCTGACCGCCCATTGCCGCACAATCTTCAAACAGCTGCTGAGCATTGGCGGTGTTGGGCAATGCGACATCCAACGCTTTAGCGCCAGACAGTGCAAGGTCGAGATCTTTCTGGTGCAGAGTAATCTTAAACCCTGGGTCGAATGTGCCTTCCACCATGCGCTCACCGTGCACTTCAAGAATCTTTGAGTTAGCAAATCCGCCAAGCAATGCCTGACGTACACGCGCTGGATCGGCGCCCGCTTTTGACGCAAACACTAACGCTTCAGATACCGCTTCAATGTTCAACGCAACAATGATTTGGTTAGCGACTTTACACGTCTGGCCCGCGCCATTTTCACCCACTAGCGTAATGTTTTTACCCATCACCTCAAACAGTGGACGCGCTTTATCAAACGCCGCTTGCTCACCACCAACCATAATGCTCAGCGACGCATTAATAGCCCCCACTTCACCGCCTGATACTGGGGCATCGAGATATTGCGCGCCGCTTTCATTGACACGTGCTGCAATAGCCTTGGTGGCGATGGGTGAAATCGAACTCATGTCGATAACCAATTTGCCAGCTGCGGCACTTTTGTTGAGGCCCGCTTCAACACCGTTGTCGCCGAATAGTACATCTTCTACCTGTGGTGTGTTGGGCAACATAAGAATAATCACGTCAGCCAGACGCGTTGCCGCTGCCGGGGAATGGCAAACCAGCGCACCCGCTTCTACGATCTCAACCGGTGGCTGATTAAAATGATCGGTCAGCACAATATCGTAGCCCGCTTTTTGCAGGTTGATCGCCATTGGCTTACCCATGATACCTGTACCAATAAATGCAATTTTCATTCGTTGTTCTCCATAACGTTAACCGCGCTTAGCGGTAGAGGTTTAGCCAATCTAAGCCTTCAGTTGTGGTGGTTTTTGGCTTGTATTCACAGCCCACCCAGCCTTGGTAGCCCAGTTGATCCAGATGTTTGAGGACAAACGGGTAGTGAATCTCTCCCGTTCCCGGTTCATGACGGCCTGGGTTGTCTGCCAGCTGCACGTGGGCGATCTGGCCGATGTTGTCACTCATGGTTTGCGCTATATCTCCTTCCATGATCTGCATGTGATAGATGTCGTACTGAATGAATAGGTTGTCACTGCCTACTTCTTTGATCACGGCTTTGGCCTGCTCAGTGGTGTTGAGGAAAAAGCCCGGAATATCACGAGTGTTAATCGCTTCAATCACCAGTCGAAGCCCCGCTTCCTGTAACACCTGAGCGGCATATCTGAGGTTAATGACAAAGGCTGCATGCGCATCCTGTTGGCTGACACCGGCAGGGGGAATCCCCGCCAAACAGTTAACCTGCGTATTACCTAACACCATGGCGTACTGGATGGCTAATGCCACACCAGACTGAAACTCTTCGATACGTGATGGGTCACATGCAATGCCGCGATCGCCAGCATCCCAATCCCCCGCTGGTAGATTGAACAACACCTGTGTCAGGTTGTTTTGCTCCAGCTTCTGTTTGATTTGCTCAGCATCAAAGGCGTAAGGAAAGAGGTATTCCACGCCGCTGAATCCAGCTTGAGCAGCAGCGTCAAAACGCTCAAGGAAATCAACCTCGGTAAATAACATGGATAAATTTGCAGCAAACTTTGCCATAGCGATGTCCTTTTCTTGCAGCCCTTTTAAGCTGCTTCAGTATTTTGTGATAAACGGATGATTAATTGGCAAGCGCAGTGGGTGCGTCATCAATGTTGTCTGCCAGAGGTTCGAACTCGTTGATGGCATCAATCTCGACACCCATAGCAATGTTGGTCACAGGCTCAAGAATCACTTCTACCACAACCGGTACTTTGTGTTTGGTCATCAACTCTTTCGCCTGCGCAAACGCGGCCTGCATTTGCTCTGGGTCTGTGACACGAATCGCCTTACAGCCTAGGCCTTCAACCACTTTCACGTGGTCTACACCGTAGCCATCCAGCTCCGGCGCGTTTTGGTTTTCAAACGCCAACTGAACACAATAGTCGATATCGAACTGGCGCTGTGCCTGACGAATCAATCCTAGATAGGCATTGTTCACCAATACGTGGATGTATGGCAGGTTGAATTGAGCGCCTACTGCCAATTCTTCCATCATGAACTGGAAATCGTAATCTCCTGAGATTGCCACGATGTTGCGGTTTGGATCCGCAGCGCGTACGCCTAGCGCGGCTGGTATTGTCCAGCCAAGCGGCCCTGCTTGACCACAGTTGATCCAGTGACGTGGTTTGTAAACATGAAGGAACTGCGCCGCTGCAATCTGAGACAGACCAATAGTGCTGACATAACACGTATCGCGGCCAAAGGCTTTGTTCATCTCTTCATAAACACGCATTGGTTTGATTGGCGCGTCAGTGTAGTGCGTCTTACGCAGCATGCTCGATTTCCGCTGCTGACATTGCGCCACCCAAACGCCACGGTTAGGCAATTTACCTGCGTCACGCCACTCACGAGCGACTTCAACCAGCAATTCCAGCGCTGCTTTGGCGTCAGAAACAATACCAAGATCCGGACAAAACACGCGACCAATTTGAGTGGGCTCAATATCGACGTGGACAAACGTGCGGCCCTTGGTGTAGACATCCAGTGAACCAGTGTGACGGTTGGCCCAGCGGTTACCAATGCCGAACACAAAGTCCGATTCCAGCATAGTCGCATTGCCGTAACGGTGCGCGGTCTGTAGCCCGACCATGCCGGCCATCAGTTCGTGATCATCCGCAATAGCACCCCAGCCCATCAAGGTCGGGATGACTGGCACGCCAGTCATTTCCGCGAACTGTTGCAGTAACTCTTCCGCACCAGCGTTAATGACACCACCTCCAGAAACAATGACTGGGTTTTCAGACTCACACATCATCGCCATTGCTTTCTCAATCTGTGCACGTGTCGCTTTGGGCTGATACGCTGCTAGCGGCTGATAGGTGTCGATGTCGAATTCAATTTCCGTTAACTGAACATCCAGTGGCAGGTCGATAAGAACCGGGCCTGGACGGCCAGAGCGCATTAAGTGGAATGCCTGCTGGAACGCTCGCGGCACCTGAGCGGGCTCAAGAACCGTCGTCGCCCATTTGGTGACGGATTTAGCAATGGACTCAATATCCACGGCCTGAAAATCTTCTTTGTGCAGTCGAGCTCTTGGCGCCTGCCCCGTAATACATAAGATGGGGATGGAATCCGCCGACGCTGAATACAACCCAGTGATCATATCTGTCCCAGCTGGGCCAGATGTACCGATACAGACACCAATATTGTCTTGACCAGTACGGGTGTAGCCCTCCGCCATGTGCGAGGCACCTTCTACATGTCGTGCTAACACATGATCAATACCGCCAAGCTTTTTCATTGCCGCGTACATAGGGTTGATGGCAGCGCCTGGAACGCCGAAGGCAATGTCTACGCCTTCCTTTTTCAATACTTCTACCGCTGCTTCGATTGCCTTCATCCTTGCCATACGAACCTCCATTTAAATTGTATACAATTTTAACTCACTTTGAATACTATGTGAGAGTTTCTAAATATAGCAACCCCCTATTGCGATATTTTTTCAACATAGAATATTTACCCTAAGTGATTGCTAACCCGATAAGACCAAGAAATCATTACTTTATATAAAATATCTTTACGTAAAAATAATTTATCAAACATGCAAATGAAAAATAAATGTTAAATACTCTTTGATTGTTTACAAATTTTCTCATATAAGTATTCATGCAAAGACATTTTGTACACAAAATCGATCAATATTGTTTAAAGGAGACGAACAATGAATTTGAACGATCCAGCCGAAAGAGAAGACACTGCCTGTCTGGAGGTTGTCAGTCATACAGACAAACCAGGCTATAAGGAGATCCTGTCAGATGAAGCCCTTTCTTTTCTGACCGTATTGATACACAGATTTGGCGCCCGTCGTAACGCTTTACTGCAAGCACGCGAGGAACAGCAAAAGCAATACGATGCAGGCGCATTGCCAGATTTCAGAACCGACACGCAAGCGATTCGTGATGACACATCGTGGAAAGTGGCCCCACCACCACCAGAGCTATTGGATCGCCGCGTAGAAATTACCGGCCCAGTTGATAGGAAAATGGTCATCAACGCTCTGAATTCCGGCGCAAAAGTCTTTATGTGCTGCTTTGAAGATGCTTCTTCTCCAACATGGGAAAACATGGTCGAAGGACAAATCAATCTCAGAGACGCCAACGCAGGCACCATCAGCTACTTTGACGATAAAAAAAATAAGCAATATAAGCTGAATGCCAACCCTGCCCTACTGATCGCTCGTCCACGCGGCCTGCACCTGCCAGAGCAATCAATCCAATTCAATCAGCAAGCGATTCCAGGCTGTCTAATGGATTTCGCTTTGTACTTCTATCACAACTACCTTACCCGAGCGCAACAAGGGCTGGGCGTTTACTACTACATTCCTAAGCTTGAAAGCATGGAAGAAGCAGCGTGGTGGGAGGACGTATTTACTTTCACCGAAGATCACTTCGGCGTGGCTCGTGGCACGATCCGCGCGACGGTACTGATCGAAACCCTGCCTGCTGTGTTCCAGATGGAAGAAATGCTCTATGCCATGCGCGATCATATTGTGGCGATGAACTGTGGCCGCTGGGATTACATTTTCAGTTACATCAAAACGTTGAAAAACCATCCAGATCGCATCCTGCCGGATCGTCATGTGGTCGGTATGGACAAAGAATTCCTCAATGCTTACAGCCAGTTATTAGTCAGAACCTGCCACCAGCGTGGGGCGTTAGCCATGGGCGGCATGTCGGCCTTTATTCCAACCAAAGACCCGCAGGAGATGGAACGCGTTACCGCCAAAGTGATCGAAGATAAAGAACGCGAATCGCGCAATGGTCACGATGGCACTTGGGTGGCTCACCCTGCTTTGGTCGACTTGGCGATGTCTGTGTTTGATAAAAATCTTGCAGGCAAAGTCAATCAACTTGATTTTGTCAGCCCTACGCACGAGATCAGCGCAGACCTGCTGCTTAAACCGTGTCAAGGCTCGCGTGACGAAGCGGGTGTGCGCAAGAACATTCGCATTGCCCTGTACTACATTGAGGCATGGATTCAGGGTTCAGGTTGTGTGCCTATCTATGGCCTGATGGAAGACGCCGCAACCGCCGAAATCTCACGCGCAAACATCTGGCAGTGGATTCATCACGGCGTCAAGCTGGATGACGGCCAGACCTTCAACAAACAATTATTCCACACGTGGTTGTATCAGGAACTCGACACTATCAAACAGGAAGTGGGTGAGGCTCGCTATGCGGCAGGCCGCTTTGAGCAAACTGCTGACCTTTTCTATCAGTTGTCTACCGCAGAAGCGTTCGCCACCTTCCTGACCTTACCGAGCTACGAGCTTCTGCAAGGAGCCGCGTAAACAGAAAATCAGGAGATAACATGGGAAGTTTAACTCTAGAACAAGCACTAGCCGTTATTGACGGTACATTTCAGGCTGGACAAAAGAGCCACAGCGCTCCTCTGACGGTCGCTGTACTCGACAGCGGCGGCAAGCTGATTACGTTGCAACGACAAGATGGCAGTAGCATGATGCGGCCAGACATCGCAATCGCCAAAGCTTGGGGAGCGCTCGCGCTCGGCTGCTCTTCCAGAAAGCTCGCTCAAGACGCAGACAACCGCCCCGCGTTTATCTCCGCTGTAAACGTTCTGGCGCACGGTAATATGGTCCCTGTTCCGGGTGGCTTACTGATCCGTGACGCGGAGCAAAACCTCCTTGGCGCAGTGGGTGTCAGTGGCGATATCTCTGACCTCGACGAAAGCTGCGCCTTGCGTGGTATCACTCACGCCGACCTGTTCTGTGACGAGAACGCGGTATAACTCTTGATAAAAAAGCGGCTCCGGCCGCTTGTTTTGTTATCACTCTTAACGGTCAACCACGATACCACCCCATCACTGCTGACGAAACAACATAACAAACTAGCGTCTGCCCTTGTTATAGAAGCATCACCCATGACCTAGGTCGTCTGACAAACATTAACATCGCCATAGATTAACAAACTAGCGTCTGCCCTTGTTTAAGAAACGATTCTTGTTTAAGAAACGATTTAAAAAAGTCAGCCTAGAGGGTGGTAATGTAAAAGCCATCATTATCATAAACACCAACGCAATATAGCTATACAAATCCGTAAAGGCTGAGTTATCTGTCTCGAATATGAATAACCAGTTTCTTACAAAGGTTTTGTAGAAGGTTAAGGAGTAGTGTTGACTACCGAATTGACCACCAACAAAAAGATAGATAATAAAGAAAATCACTTTGTCTTTGCGCAGATACAGTTCAGAGAGATAGTGGCAAATAATCACACCGAATAAACTGACAAATATGTACAGCCAAATAGACATTATTGTTCACCATTGGTGTAAACGCGGGCCAGCATCAGAGAATGGCTAGCCTTGTTATCACAACCAGTTACTTTCATCATCGCGACCATAGAGGATAGAAGCATCATCCATGATCTAGGTCGTCTGACAAACATTAACATCACCATAGATTAACAAACTAGCGTCTGCCCTTGTTTAAGAAACGATTTAAAAAAGTCAGCCTAGAGGGAGGTGTTGTCAGGAGCATAACTATCACGAACACCAATGCAATATAGCGATACAAATCCGTAAAGGTAGAGTTGCCTGTCTCGAATAAAAATAACCAGCTATTAAGGAAGGCTTTGTCAAATGTTAAAGAGTAGTGTTGACTAAAAAAGTTAACAAAAACAAAAAAATAAACAATAAAGAAAATCACTTTGTCTTTGCGCAGATACAGTTCAGAGAGATAGTGGCAAATAATCACACCCAGCAAACTGACAAATATGTACAGCCAAATAGACATTATTCATCCCCTTCAAGATAGGGGCTCATCGCAGATATAGCGGTTACCGTGTTTGCTCCCGACTCAAACCATAGCGATCCTTTTGACATCGAACGCCACCCTTTAGCGTAATCTCGTTTAAAGTATCGAAATAACAAAAGTTGTTCAGAGTCTGGCATATTGGTCCATTTTTGAACGACTCGCTTTTTAGAAACAAGGCCATATCCGCTTGAAGCGAGATCAACCACGGCATAAGCAGCGTCACCCTCTCGTTTACTGAAGCCGAGAGATGATGCAGCCTTGTGATATTGTTTGCGCAACATGCTATTCCGATTTCTATAGCTGCCGGTGAACTCCCCTTTCCAGTTTTGAATTACATTTCCTGCAATATTGTGTGAGTTTTCATAAATATTGTTACCACCATGCGCCATCATTGGCATGCCTACCGTACTACACCAAGATGCCCCCGCAATAGAGAAAATCGAGCTGGTAACACACCCCCCATAACCGACCGACAGTTGCCCAATCCCCGCCACTAGACCTAGACCATACACACCTAGCTCCAAGGCTTGATCAATCAGGCTTTGACGTTCTCGTCTGACTAGTCGGACAACCCTCTCTCCAACTAAAATACCATTCTCGTAGTCTCGCAATAGACATTTTCCAAGTAAACGATACTGCTCTCGGAACTCATGCTGAATGGTTGGGTCAGACAAGTGCGTCAGACTGTACGTGTTGGCTTGTTGAAGCAGCCCACGGACAATCATTTTCACCTCATCTTCGCCGATTTGACCTCGACTTGAGCTCATCGTTCGTCCTTCTCCCTAACGTCTGAGAATGCTTGAAGCCATGAGGAAAAAGCTCCAGTATTTGCTCCTATATGCCTCCAACTGATGTCTCGGTACGAGATCAGCATGGTTTCATTCATTTCGTTGTCGTTGAAATCAATAACATGCGGCATATGTGTCGATAAAGAACGTATCAGCGCCCCTGTCAGCTTAACTTCGTAAAACAGTTCGCTGCCACCTTTAGAGCTTGGACGGTAGAAATTTAAGCAACATTTTAGTTCATCGCCATCAGAACAAGCCTGAGCGAGAATTGGACTGGCCTTATCTATCTTTTTCACTATTTGAATCGGGTGATGAATAGCCTTGTTATCGTAATCGATGGAATGAGAGAAAGACAAAACGGTGATCTGATCTTCATGACCAGATTGGTAGCTGTTCCCCATAGATAGGGGGGTATTACAAGCATGAGACAGACATCCGTTGTCGACACTCTCTATTGAAAGAAAAGCTCTTGTTGACATGTTATACCTCCGATAAAAAAATAAACGTACCAAACCTGGTTAAAAATCGCACTATTGCATATCGAACCTAAAAACGGTCAAAAAACAACCAAATCTTAATCGATGACAGTATTTTGTACTGAAAAGCTAGATTTAATGCCGCTATTGACTGGTATATCGACAGATAGAGCCCAGCGGTGACGAAATTAATATCTTTCGGTATGTGATGCCCAATCAAAAAAAAGATTGAAATTACACCAATTCGAGGGAAATATGCGCCACGTGTCATTCTTGATATCATGCACGCACGGCTCAAAGCGCGAGTAACCGAAGGCAAGTTGGTCTTCCCTTATCTCGAGCATCGCAGGTGCGAAGAGGATAGCAGCATCATCCATGACCTAGGTCGTCTGAGAGAGTCGTGGTAAGTAAAACTGGCTAAGATTAACCCGATGAACATCCATCGGGTTGCGATAGGAGGTTATTCGAACTGAGTCTGCCAACCTTTGAGGATTTGATTAATCTGACGCTTCTGGTTTGAGTTCATGCCTTTTACTAGTTTCTGCTGAACTTGAGCATGCTCTTCAATGATTTTATCAATCAAGGTAAATCCTTCATCTGTCAGTTGCACGGTGACACTGCGACGGTCTTGTTTACTGTGCTCACGCGCAATGAGGCTTTTGGATTCCAACTTATCAAGACGATTTGTCATCGCACCAGAAGTGAGCATCATAGAATCGATTAATTCAGAAGGGGTTAGGCGAAATGGTGAACCACTGCGCCGTAATGTGGCCAGGACATCAAACTCACCCAGCTTTAAGTCATAGCGCTTGTGCAATTGCGTGACTTCCGTTTCCATATGTTTGGCAATTCTGAGCAGCCTGCCCATGATGGCCATGGGTTCAGTATCTAATTCGGGCTTTTCCTTTGCCCATTGTTCGACCACTCTATCTATAGCGTCCATGAACTGGTTTCTCCACTAAGAAAATGACGTATCGAAGTATCTTAACATAAAGATACTTTACAAACAGAACTTTTAGGCGTACATTCACGCAAAATATCTTAATGTAAAGATAAAAATTATGAATATATTACTGGCGATGATCCCCGCTTTCTTCTGGGGTACAACATACGCAGTGACACAATATAGCTTGACTGATTGGCCTCCCCTACTGCTGGGAGCGATTCGCGCACTTCCTGCCGGGCTCTTGTTACTGATGATTAAGCCGTCTCTGCCAAAAAAAGGAGACTGGCAAATTCTCTTCAGTCTTGGACTGATTAACATTGCGACCTTCTTCGGACTGATTTTTGTTATGGCATTGACCTTGCCATCGGCCATTTCCGGTGTGGGTATGGTGTCTGTCCCCGTGTTTGCCATGGTGTACAACTGGGTAGTGAACAAAACTAGCCCTAGCCCGATTCAGGCTGTCTGTGGTGCGGCCCTAGTTGGTCTGGCTTGGATACTGTTCTCTCCAAGCTCCATTAGCCTCAATCCGATTGGTTTGGGGGCGATGCTCGCTGCCATCATGTGTATCGTTGCAGGTAGCTCCCTGACCAAGTCATTGGGCAACCGCATGCACTGGTGGACAGTGCTGACGTGGCAGCTGATTCTCGGCGGCGCGATTCTGTCTATCGCGGCAGGCTTTCAAGCGGTCGTGGACCCTGCGCAATACAGCAACGCACTAGTGAATTTCTCGCTTAGTAATGGCTTAGGTTTATTGTGGGTCGTCGGTCTCAACACCGCATTGGGTTACGGCATGTATGTGTGGCTTTTGCAACGCATGACTGTGGTGGACTTTACCTTTGGCGGCATTGCCAACCCAATTGCAGGTATCGTAACGGGACTGGTGCTGCTGGGTGAATCTTTTACCCCACTCCAATACAGCCTAATGAGCGGTATGATCGTGATGTCTCTTCTACCACAGGCAATACTGGCACTGAGACAAAACAAACCGTCACCAGCGCGGTGTCAATCAAGCTAAGTCCATTCGACCTATTGCAAAGGGCCACTTTTGATGTGGCCTTTTTTGATTGTCTGCACATGTCAGGAAACAATGACTGGCTGCTCAGTTTCAGCAAGATAGTGAATCCACTCTTCAACCGGTAGAGGTTTGGCAAAGTAGTATCCTTGCGCAAATCGGCAACCAATCTGCCGCAGAGTTGCAACGTGAGATTCAGTTTCGACTCCTTCTGCAATCACCGAAAATTCAAGAATCTGCGCCAATTTAAGTACCGCTCGGGTGATCTCGTAGTCAACTTTTGAGGAATTCACATCTTCGATAAAGCTCCGGTCAAGCTTGATGCAATCTGCTGATAGATTTTTGAGTACCGATAGTGATGAGTAGCCAGTGCCAAAATCATCAATGGCAATCTTGTAGCCTTTCTCACGTAAAGTCGCAATGGTTCGAACGCATGTTTCAAAGTCACGCATCATATCGCGCTCAGTGATTTCCAGTAATAGCTGATGCGGCTGGCAGTCGGTGTCATCTAATATCTGTTGCAACTGCTGAGCTAAATCCGTTCGATAGAACATCCGCGCTGAAAAGTTAATAGAGAACAACAAGCCTTGTAATTCAATGCCATCACGTTGCCATTGGGTGATCGAATTCGCGACTTTTCTGAATACCCATGTGTCAATTTCAGTGATTAAATCCGTTTTCTCAGCCACTTCCAGAAATTCAGCTGGTGGAATCATCCCCAATTTAGGATGATTCCAGCGAACCAGAGCCTCGGCCCCAACAATGGTGTTTGAATCCAAATCCACCTTGGGCTGGAAATACACCACCAGCTCATCATTGGCTATCGCTTGGCGAAGACCGATATTGGTCTCAACTAAGTCCGTCACTTCATGGGTCATCTTATCAGCGTAGACTTTGTACTGATCGCGGCCACATCGCTTAGCATGATACATAGCCGTATCCGCATTACGAACTAAAGTTTCACCATCCTTACCATGAAGTGGAAATTCACATACACCAATGCTGGTAGATACAAAAATCAAGTTGTCTTCGATGTAATAAGGTTTGCGCAATGCTTTGTTGATTCGCTCTGCGAGTAATTCACCATCTTTAAGGCTGGCGTTAGAGATAACAATCATAAATTCATCACCGCCCATGCGTGCGACAAACCCTGAATCTCCAATTATCTTCATCAGAATTTCCGACATATTAACCAATAGGTTGTCCCCAGATGCATGACCTAAGGAATCATTGATGGTTTTGAACTCATCGGTATCAAGATAAAGCAAAACAAACGACTCGCCATTTTTGGTACTCTGTGCAATTTCACGTTTGAGCTTTTTCGTTGCGAGCAGGCGATTAGCCAGACCAGTCAAAGGGTCATGGTGTGCGAGAAAGTCGAAGTTCTTTTTCTCATCATGCAGTTCTAAGTAAGCATCTGACAGGCGTGAGGCCATGTTGTTGTAGGCGCTTTCTATGTGTCCCCATTCGTCTTGCCGTCCCAGATCGATGGGCTTTTTAATCGAGTCGGACTCGAGACGATCAAAGCCGTCTTTTAAATCATCAAGTGGTTTTCGGATATGACGACGTACCACGTGACTCACCAGCAGCACAGATAGCAGCACAGCAGCAAAGCTCATCGTCACCGCATTGAGCCGCGATGCTTCGATATCTTTTTCCAGCTTTTTAGTTAGCTCAAGCGCCTGATTGAGTACGCGCGCTTCGGTATTCTCCACCATGTTCAGTAGCTGAGTTTGTGCGTCCACCAGCGATGCCATCACTATCCAACGCTGCTCTAGGTTAGCGCGGATACGTCTCAAAGCCGAGTTATAGCGCTTGACCGTACGATGGATACGCTGCTTTTCTAGCACCACTGCTTCTGTTTTAATGTCGACGTTTTCCAGATGAAGTAGGAAGATATCAAGCTCTTTTTCGACCTCGATCAACAGCACTTTTTCTGTTTCAGGAGTAATTCTGCTGTGAATATCACCGACCATTTTACCTGCGGAAAGAAACGCTTCTCTCAGCATGTTGACTAAGTCTAACTCATTGTTGTAACGCATAAAGTCAGGCTCATTAATGTGGCGAAGCTTGCTGTCAGCAATCGCCAGTTCTAGTTTATCCAGCTGATCCGCTAAGGTTTCATCGATCTCATGAGTTTGCTTAAGTATGCGGTTTAGCGCTAGCGAACTGCCAAGAAATCGATGAAAGCTTTCGATAAACGCATCTATCCTCAACGAGAACGCTTGGTTGGTCGAGAGATCTCGTAACCTCTGTAACTGGAAATCGATGTTAAATGCTTCTTCTGACAAGGTGGTTTCACTGAAGAGAAATGTCTGTTCAAGCAGTTTTACTCTGGAGGTGAGCGCAAAAACGCGCCGACTGATCTCTGAATTGACGATAAGATCGGACACATGTGACGTAGTTTCCGTTTTTAGAGTCGACTCGACAGAATGAAGTGAGCGAATGACCATAAATACCGCGAAACTAACGATCAACAAAGAGAACAAGTTAGCAATGATCAGGCGCTGAGTTAGGTTAATAGGGCTGAATTTCATTGCGGCTTCCATATGCTGAGATACGCTTCGCGATAGCCGTTTTGTGGGTCATATATCCCGCTATCTTTTGGGCTGATTAACTCTGCAACATTGTCAGGTGTCACAAGGTGCACAGGCGCGGAGTAGCCGCTAGGCGGCATGTTGTGAAAAGATCGATTAAGCTCATCAATGATTTGCCACCCCTGTAAGTAAAGGGGCTCAGGTACAGTAGCCAGCTGAAAGGTGTCGCTATCGATACGTTTGTAGGCGGCTTTGCTGCCATCACCAGCAGAAATGTTCTGAGGCACCGGTTTATTGTCTTCTAAAATCGACTCCAAAGAAGGAATCGCATAATCGATATATAAATCATTGATAGCCAGTATGTGGGTAATCTCATCACCATGTTTTTCCCACAATTGATCGAGAACAGCAGGCATTTGTTGAGCAATTTTATCCAAGGGTAACGCTTTAAGTTCTAACACCTTACAGGTTGCACAGCGCTCAATGGCCGCAACCATAGCATCCGACTTAATCGTTGCAATCTTGTAGTTCGGATCAGTAAATACCAACGCATTAACATGGCGATTAGAATCCACAATCGCCAGCAAAGCAGCCACTTCTGCAACAGCCAATGGATCTGTGGTGATGTTAGTGAACAAGCCAATATCAGCGTTGCCCCCAGCGAGCTCCGTGGCATGCCAACCGATAACCGTAATACCTAAACTTTCAGCCAGCCTGAGGATACGCTTATGTCGGTGTGCATCAATCCCACCTAACACAATCGCATCGGGTTCAAAACCAATCGCCTTTCTTATCGCCGCACCCTGGCGAACTTCTGAGCCAAGGCCGTCAATAAATCTTAAGTGCCAATCAAGGTGAGATATCGCTTCAGACATACCTCTCGCCACTCCATATACACCGCCATTACGAAGGTCTGAAGCAACAAAAATAATGTTTCTTTCACGTACAATTTTAGGGCCTATTTTCGGACCATCCCACGCCTGATCGCTGGCTATCGCGAGCGCTACTTTCTCTTTGGCATAGGTGAAAAAATCGATGTCAGTCGAACTAGCAAATAATGGCAAGCTACAAACGGTGGTGAGCAATAGGCTCGCCACACTTAAGAATTTATGCATACTTAGTATAAAAATCTTTAACTCATAATTTTTATATATTTATAATAATGTTAATACACAATCAAAACATTTGGTAACAAGTATGCGATTTCACATCAATAAAGTGCTAACAGCCGCACTGACTGGCACTTTATGCGTTTCATCTTTTGCTTTTAGTTCCGACACTTCGCAAACTCAACAAGATCAAAAGAAGTTGGAAACGTTTCAAAAGACAGTGAGCGGCGCTGCAGTTCCTGTCACTAAAACTGCAGCCGAGAAATCAATAAAAATCGCCTTAATTTACCCAAGTGCCGATATCTCTGATTTCTGGGTACGCAACTATACTGCACTAGTCGAACGCCTTAAGGATCTCGAAGTCCCTTTTAAAGTCGTTCAATATACCTCAAAACAAATCGAACACTCATTGCAAACTCAATATACCCAACAGGTGTTAAACGCTGAGAAGCCTTACGATTTTGTTATTTTTGGCCCGTCAGAGCTTAGTCTGCAATCAGGAAACATCCAGAAGTTGTCCGCCTCTAACGATTTCAAAACCTTTATTTGGGCGTTTCATACCCCAGATTCACAGTGGCAGCACCAACCCGATGCATGGTTTGACTTTTCCAGCGCTATGGGGGCAGAAGTATTGTGTCAACATGTCGTCAAACATCTAGGCAACGAGGTCGATTTTGCTGCTAACCGAGGTATTCCTGGCATTACAGATACCCAGCGTTCCCAAGGGTTTATAGATTGTGTAAGAGAAAAAGGTGACTGGTTCACAGCCTACGAACACTTCGGCCAATACCAAAAACTGGGCGGCGCTGATGGCGTCAAACTGGTACTGGATAACTTCCCTGAAGTTACTATGATCCATAATGCGAACACAGCGATGACAATGGGCGCCATTGATGCCCTAGCTGAGGCAGGGAAGCTCTCTGACATCTATGTCACTGGTTGGGGTGGTACGGCAAAGGAAATAGAAAAGATACGCTCTGACGAACTTGATGCGACTCCGATGCGCATGAGTGACGACCTTGGTGTAGCGACCGCAGAAGCGATAAAATTTCATTTGGAAAATCGAGCCGATGAAATTCCACTGATTTACCTTGGTCGCATCAGCGTGGTACACAATGAAATGGAGAATGCAGAGCTCGATAAACTGACTCATGAAGCCTTTCGTTATTCAGGAGTCAGTAACTAGCCAAGTCTCTATAGTCCAACAAACCTCAATGCATGACGTTGTCATCGCATTGAGGTTTACACTGTAAACATCAATTCTCAACGATTAGTCAACGTAAATAGGCTTATCTGGGTTGGCCAGATAGTCAAACATCATCTCGATGTCTTCGGCCAAAACACGCCCTTGGGACAGTTGAGGAAGCTCATCAGGTGCAAAAAATTCAATTTCAGAAATCTCGATATTAGTCGTGGCTTCACCAGATACAAAATCACACAGAAAGAACATCTTATAGATATGAAACGGAAACTCTGGCTGATAGTCATGCACTGCACGATCTTTCACCGCCACCAGCCGAGGGTTATTCACCACATAACCAGACTCTTCCAATACTTCACGCACAACACCTGCTTTCGGTGTTTCACACACATCACCCCAACCTCCGGGTAGCGTCCAGCAATCATCTTCTCTTTCTCTGACTAAGAGTATTTTTCCATCCTTGATCACGGCAGCGCGTAGGTCTATTTTTGGTGTTGGGTAACCTGATTCCGGAATAAACAGTTTCTGTACCTGCTCAACTGGGCTACCACTCAAATGAGCAAACATTTGATGGGCAATCCCATCTAACTGACGGTAGCGCTCCAGATCGTACTTATCTCTACCATACGTTTCACCAGCCTGTGCGATGGCTTTAATTTGTTTAGCCCAATCTAACCACGGTTGCATTCACGATTCCCTGCAAAAATCCAAACTTAGCGCCCATAGTAACCCATTTACTGTGCAATGATTTACTTATCATCTCACTACTGACTTTTTTCACCAGATTCTGACCAAGCTCCATTGCGCAATAACTCATAGAAACACCGCGCTACTGGGCCGGTTTTCGCCCCTTTGGGTAGAGTAAGATGAAGCGGGACCTGATAACAGTCACTCTCCTCCACATTAAGTACTGACAACTATGCCTGAATTGTTCTGGAAATCACAAGCAACCACTAGGCACATCCTTCTTGTCTCGCCTTTCATCCATTTACTGCGTAGAATACGCGCTCTTTTCCATCCCCAAACATTGATAGGCAGACAAGTTTGCACACAGTAGAACAACTAAGAAATGGCCAGCTGGCAGGCATTCAGCGCCTTCAGCTTTCGGAGCAATTAACTGAGTTACCACGAGAGATCTTAACGTTATCTGACAGCTTAGAGATCCTCGATGTGTCCAACAATCTACTGTGCGAACTGCCGGAATGGCTGACCGAACTTACCCAACTCAAGATTGTTTTTGCTTCCAATAACCGCTTTACCCGTCTTCCTTTGGTGCTCGGCCAATGTGAACGGTTAGAAATGGTTGGCTTTAAGAGCAATCAAATTGTCCGTGTGGCGGAAGAATCTTTACCAGAACAACTCCGCTGGCTGATTCTGACCGATAACCAGATAAAGCAGCTACCAGAATCTTTGGGCCACAGACCACGACTGCAAAAACTGGCGTTAGCGGGTAACCAGATCACGGCTCTACCAAAGAGCTTTAAAAATTTGCTTAACTTAGAGCTAGTCAGGCTGTCAGCCAACCAACTCGATGTGTTTCCTCAAGTCTTGCTTGAGCTGCCAAAGCTGGCTTGGATGGCGTTTGCGGGCAACCCATTCTGTGAGCGTCTATCGCATAACGAAAGTGTCCCTCAGATCTCATCGGCCAGTTATTCAATCAATCACGTGCTTGGCCAAGGCGCTTCTGGGGTTATCTCACACGCAGACTGGCTCAATAGGGATTTTGATTTCCCTGCAGAAGTCGCAGTAAAAGTGTTTAAAGGCGAAGTAACCAGCGACGGCTACCCGCAAGATGAGTTGCAAGCTTGCCTGCAGGCAGGGCTACACACGAATCTAGTCAAATCGATTGCACAGGTGAACGAAGATGATCACCTTGCGCTGGTCATGGAGTTGATCCCATCGGATTATTTTAATTTGGGATTACCGCCGACTCTGGATACCTGCACGCGTGATGTATTCAAATCAGAATTTACCCTTAGTGTCGAAAAGATCGAATACATCGTTGAGCAAATGCTCAACGTTTTCAGCCACCTGCATGAGAACAAAGTCTGCCATGGTGATTTGTATGCCCACAACGTGTTGATCAATCGACAAGGTGAGATGATATTCGGCGATTTCGGCGCCGCTTCAGTGTACGACTATCTGACTGATGCTCAGCAGCAAGGTGTACGCCGCGTTGAGGCCAGAGCTTTGAGCCACTTTATTGAGGACTTGCTGTCAGTTTGCGATCATAACGACATAGGCAGCACTAGTTACCAACGCTTAAGTAACATGATGCGTTTGGCGGGCTAATCAATAGATGGGGTGAGTTGATACGACTCACCCGATTTGATCGATTTCGTCTTGTAAAGCTTCCAACTGTTCTAGAATGGCTAAGAATTTCTCTCCGAACTCTGTCACCTGATACTCCACTCTTGGTGGCAACTCGTTATAAATCACTTTATCGAGTATTCCAAACTCCACATTGCGCTTCAGACACTGATTCAACACCTTTGTCGATAGCCCCTCAACATTGCGCACCATTTCTCCCGGTCGATTAACCCCTGCAGCGAGCAATTGATAGACAGTTAACGACCATTTGCAGCCATAGATTGCTTCCACCATTCGCGCGCTGCTTTGGGGGGCAGTTTTTCTCGTAAAAAGTTTTTCTTTGTTATTCATAAAGATGGACCAAAAAGTACCTACCCTACTGATTTGTACTTACTATTCAGTGATTTACATTGCTCCTAATATTAGCACGTCACAATCAATCAGGAGAAAGAAAAATGACATACAGTAATCACGGTACCGCACTCATCATCGGTGGTTCGAGCGGCATGGGTTTTGAAACCGCCAAGCTACTGCTACAAAATCAAGTCCCAGTCACGCTAGTAGGCAGAAGTGCCGACAAGCTCGCACAGGCGGCTAGCGAGCTTGGTGAGTTGGGCATGGTAAAAACGCACCAGACAGATTTGTATAATGCTGACTCTGTCTCGCAACTTGTACAGGAAATCCAAGATTCCCAGCAAACCATCGGCTATTTAGTCAATGCCGCGGGTTACTTTAACCCCAAAGCCTTCATTGACCATACTGAACAGGATTATGATCGCTACCACCAGCTTAATAAGGCGATATTTCAAATCACGCAGGCTGTTGCGCAAAAGATGATTCAGGCCAACCGTGGTAGTATTGTCAATATTGGTTCCATGTGGGCGAAACAAGCGATTAAAGCCACACCTTCTTCAGCTTACTCGATGGCTAAAGCGGGTCTGCATGCACTGACTCAGCACTTGGCGATGGAGTTGGCTGATTACAATATTCGAGTCAACGCTGTCTCGCCAGCCGTGGTAAAAACGCCCATCTATGAAGCGTTTATTGACCCTAAAGACGTCGAGCAGGCTTTGGAAAGCTTTAACGATTTTCACCCGATAGGTCGAGTCGGAACCGCGACGGATGTGGCGAACAGCATCAGCTTTTTGCTCTCGGATCAGGCGAGCTGGGTGACAGGAGCTATCTGGGACGTGGATGGCGGCGTGATCGCTGGCCGTAACTAATGCATATCAACCTAAGGAGTAACTGATGCTCAATATGAACTTTGCCCAGCGCGTCGTCATTGATACTGAGTCGATGCCTTGGGTTGCTAGCCCAGCCAAAGGCGTTTGGCGCAAACCGCTAGAGCGAGAAGACGCAGAATCCGGCCATACAACCAGTGTCGTCCGCTACGATGCGGGCTCTCGTTTCAACACGCATCCACATCCAATGGGAGAAGAAATATTCGTCTTGGAGGGTATCTTCTCCGATGAACAGGGGGACTACCCCGCAGGCAGCTATCTGCGTAACCCACCCGGCAGTCAACACGCTCCTTTCAGCGATCAAGGCTGTACCATCTTAGTGAAACTGAATCAGTTTGATGAGAGAGATAGCGCGAGCATCAGGGTGAACACCCACACGCAAGCTTGGTTACCTGGAATTGGCGGCCTTGAAGTGATGCCATTGCATGAGTTCGAACATGAACACGTCGCTTTGGTGAAATGGCCAGCGGGAGAAAGGTTTCAGCCGCATCGACATTTTGGCGGTGAAGAGATCTTTGTCCTTTCAGGAGAGTTCGCCGACGAACATGGCCGCTACCCAAAAGGGAGCTGGTTACGTAGCCCACATATGAGCGAGCATTTTCCTTTTGTTGAGCAGGAAACAATCATTTTGGTCAAAACAGGGCACTTGCCCTTATTACGCTAAATGATTTGACAACATGGCCATCTGGTTAACCTAGATGGCCAGTTCCGTTTGCCTATTTTCCACCTGCGATATCGATGAACGAACCGGTCACAAACGATGCTTCATCAGACAGTAGCCAAGCGATCGACTGAGCAACCTCTAGTGCCGTACCACCGCGTCCAAGCGGAATTTGAGAAGCGAGTCGGTCTACACGCCCTGGTTCACCGCCATCGGCATGCATCTCAGTGTAAATGCAGCCCGGCCTGACGCCATTGACTCGAATATCACGTTCAGCCAGCTCTAGAGATAAACCTTTAGTTAAGGAATCCATCGCTCCTTTCGATGCGGCATAATCGACATATTCAAACGGTGCTCCTGTTCTTGACGCTGCCGATGAGACATTGACGATAGCTCCTGACGCATCCAGTTGATTGATAAACGCTTTGCAGCACAGGAAACAACTCACTACATTGGCTTCCATCACCTGTCTAAACCGCTCAACATCAACTTTATTCAACGTCGTTTGCTGAAACAAGACACCGGCGTTGTTCACCAGATGAGTCACCACACCAAAACGAGCCTTGACGACACTGAACATAGTTTCAACCTGATCTTCATCCGAAACATCCGCTTGATGGGCGAACGCACGACCACCCGACTGAGTTATCGCCTCCACCACCTCATCAGCACGCTGGTGGTTCTTAAGATAATTGACACACACAGCGTAGCCCTGCTTTGCAAGAAGCTTAGCGGTTTCTGCTCCAATCCCTCTTCCCGCGCCTGTCACGATGACCACTTTATCCATCTGCTCGTCCTTTCCTTATCTTTTCTATTAGGTTGGTTTTACACTGTAAAATGCGTTGGTTCCTGCATTTTCTCCACACCACTCATTAAACGCTCAACCAGTAAGGTCAACGCCTTAGGTTGGTAGCGCCTTTGTTTATACACCAGATACGCCTGTCTCACACTACGCTGATACTGAGGCAACACTCGGACAATATTCATCCCTTCATGAACATGCCTAAATGGTAAAGAAGCCACGCCTAACCCTTTTTCAACCGCGCCGCATACCGCCAGAATATCGTTAACAATCAGCTTAGGTTTGACCGTCATGACATCAACCAAACGTTCCTGTTCGTAAACCGAGATGTCTAATGCATGATCGACACTAACCCAATCCAGCTTGCTGAGCTGCTGTAAATCTTTCACATTCCCTACTCGCTTGATGTATTCAGGGCTGGCAAAGAAGGCATGGCGAGCTTTAAACAAAGGTCTGGCTATCATGTCATTCATTTCTGCCAAATCGAAGGTGATCAATAAATCTCGGTCTGTTTGGGGAACGGCTTGCTCCTGGCTCAGCACCAAGTCGAGTGAGACATTGGGGTAATCAACCAAAAACTGTTCAACGACATCGCCCACAAAAGCACAATAAAAATTGTGGGGTAGTGCAAGCTTTATCTTACCCGAGACTTGCTGAGTATCTGAAACCATCTGACCAAAGCCAGACTCGATCGACTCCATACCGCTCTGCAACACCTCAAACGCCTGTAGACCACTTGCGACCAGCTCCCTACCCTTCTTCTCAAGCAAACGGATATTCAGACGCTGCTCTAACGCCGAGAGACGGCGCGACATGGTTGATACTGGCAATTGCAGTTTCTTAGACGCAGCCAGTAAAGAACCTTCTTCGACAACGCAACAGAACAAATAAAGGTCATCAATGTTTCCAAATATGGAATTCATACTTCTAAACCTGCTTATTTTTTTCACTTATGGCTAGTTATATCCTTAGTGACAACATAAGAACAAGCAGAGGAGGCGAAATATGAGTCGCAAACATTTTTGGATTTCAGCCCTACTTTCTTCACTGACTATGGCCGTCATCATGTCTGGATTAATTTCTGGCTATAAACTTGGCTTTAGTAGCGAATGGCCAGCGATCTGGCTCGACAGTTTTATCCTTGCGTGGCCAGCAGCACTCGTACTCAACCTGACCGTACTGCCGCTAATACGTAGGCTCTCAAGTTGGCTAGCTGGGTGCGGTGTTGTATCACAGGCCCAATGATTGCTTTGTGAGCGATACGGGAGCGTCTGATTTGCTCCCTCTTTCACTGTTTTGAAATGGTTATTGAATCATGATGTCGCGCAGTTGCTTTTCTCTTTGAGCGGTGAGCCAATTCAGGCATTGCTCTTTTAACGACGGATGAGGCGCAGTCACTAAGCGACAAGTCGCATCTCGGTGCTTTAACCACTGTCTTTGTACCTCACGTAACTCGAAAGACTGAGGTTTCGGCAACATATACTCTGGGGATGGCAGCTTGAGATAATCCATCACCTCATGGTAAGTCGCATTGAGACGCCTGTCAGTTTCAGCCAACGGCGTAAGCACACTCTCGATATGACCTTGAACCGCCTTTTCCAAAGCCTCAAGGTAGCGGTTTTTCTGTTTTTGAATGGATTCACTAATCCAAGCTCCTCTCCCAGAACCGCCGTGCATTTCTTCTTGTTGCGCTTTAAGAGTAACATAGGTCGTCATTTCGTTGTAAGCGGCCTCTATCAATGCTGAATACTGCCCTGAGAGTTGCGCATTCAAAGCACTTAACTCACTTTGACGACGAGTTTCTTGTTCTAGTGCATCTCTATTTGCGCAGTACCCAGCGCCTGCGCCACTGGAAATGTAATAGCATAGGTTAAAAGGCACCACTTGGTTGTCTTTCCAATGCTGATAATAGTCTTTGACCGCATATGACAGCTCAGCGGGAACCCAACCACCACGAGTGATGAGCCAGAATATGAGCTCAGGGTCGGGTTTACCAAATACACTCCCTTCGCGCGATGCCTGTTCTGCCAACTCCCATACATCATAAAATGGCCATTTACCATCTTCATCCTTTACGTCATACATCTCGAAGAACGCTTCTACGTCCCGCTCAGGTAACTCTGCCGCATAGCGGAGCGTTTGGATTATCTGTTCTTCACCATAAAGCGATAAAGCGGGGTTGTGTTGTTTGGCCTTCTGATAGGTCTCAAGCGCACTTTTAGGGTCTGACATTGATATACTGCCCGCTCTAAAGAACACCTTCTCAAGGTAGTTGTCTAGTGCCTCTTGATGGCCCTGCAAAGCGGCTTGCTGATAGTGATAGACACTCTGCTGGTCAGACAGGATATATTGATAAGCGAGCCTAAAATGCGCCTCAGCGCTGCCTTGTTCTGCGGCGGCCATGTACAAAGATTTGGCTTGCTCCTCATCACCCTGCTCAAAGAGTATATTGGCTCGTTCAAGCGCATTCGTTTGTGCAGAGATTGCGGGAAATGCTACACAGCAGCTAAGAAATATCGCAAGTCGTTTACTCATCTGTCGTCCGGTACCTTATCTAACCAGCATCTATTGAAAGCGTTTATTACCTAAAAAACAATGCCCTATCGAATCAGATGATGAGTTTTCTCAGTGTTCAGAAACAAAAAAGGGATCACGAGGATCCCTTTTTAGCAATTTTTCAGTACACATTAATGTACCTGAGATTACAGCTCAGCGTTGTGGTAAACCTGCTGAACATCATCACAATCATCTAGCATGTCGAGGAACTTCTGGAATTTCTCTGCATCTTCACCCGCAACCGGCGTGTGGGTTTGAGGTACGAATGTAATTTCTTCAACATCAAGCGTTAGATCTGGGAAAGCACCGTTTAGAGCCGTCTTCGTTTTGAAGAACTCAGTGTGAGGGGCGAATACCGTGATCACACCATCCTCTAGTTCAACGTCTGTGACATCCACATCATCCATCATTAGCGTTTCTAGAATGATCTCGTCATCATCGCCTTTGAACTGGAATACCGCTTGGTGATCAAACATATGCGAAACTGAACCTTCAACGCCAATTTTCGCACCTGTTTTAACAAAACACTGGCGTACATCTTGGAAAGTACGGTTACCGTTATCTGTTAGACAATCAACGATCACACTAGTACCGCCTGGGCCAAAGCCTTCGTAACGTGCAGGAACGTAGTCTTCGCCACCGCCACCGTTGGCTTTATCAATCGCTTTGTCGATAACGTGTGCAGGAACTTGGTCTTTTTTCGCTTTTGCGATCAGGTGCTTAAGAGACAAATTCATGTCTGGATCTGCACCGCCATTTTTCGCGCACATGTAAATTTCTTTACCGTATTTGGAATAAACTTTAATTTTTGCGCCAGCTGTTTTCGCCATAGAGGCTTTGCGCACTTCAAAACTTCTTCCCATCGGGATGTTCTCTCTAATTCAATTTAACGCGAAGGATTTTAGCAAAAATCGAGACCATTTCAATTTCTCGATGTCTTGCACGCAGGACGTCAGGCGACACCCATCACTCGCTTGTACTTGGCTACAGATTCGAGAAAAGATGCTCGTTCATCTTCATCTCTGATTTTATCCGCTTGCTGATCAATTTCATCTGGCCCTGCTTTCACTTCACGCAGCTTCCAGACTAAAAATGAGGCCTGTTTATCAAGCTCAATTTTGTTTTTTTCATTGGCTGGGAGGGTAGATAAATTAATCGACATACAAAAGGGCTGAATCTGCAAAAATATGGAGAGGGAATATAGCACATCCGTGACTTAAATGGACATCAAAGCACGACAAGTGCGTTAACTAAGCTCAAAAAAAGAAAAATTAAGGGTGGCAATATGAGCCACCCTTACATCGATTATCACTGTCATCACACTAGTGCAGAATGCCTAGGTCTTTCGCTTCCTCTATGGTTAAGCCGCTTTCGCGAATCTCTCTTAATGCTTCAATACGACGACGAGCCTCCGCCGACTTAACACTTTTGGTTGGCTTCTGTGATTGTACTTCTTCCGTGAAGTCCCACTTGTCTGTGATTTTCGTCATTTCATCATGGTCAATAGAATTAATGGACATTGTAACCTCCGAACAAACCATGCAAGGGACAGCTAATCTGTAGCAAAAGTGCGCCGCCCTTGTTAAGAATTTTAGCTTGATAATGTGATTGTGCTAATAGTTCGCACACAGTTAGTGTTTTTTGTATAAATAAGCTTTGCGCATGGCCAAATGGCGAAGTACATTTAAAAGATTACCCCTAGCCTTTTTAAGGCGATCCAGCTCTCACTTTCCACGCTGACGCCAGTGGAATTTCGCCTTCACAAATGACAACTCTGTTCAGATACCAAACGTTTTTCGAGTCACTTCACTGTTTTCATCACGACTTCTTTTCAGTCAAAAATTAACAGTTAATGATAATCATTCTCCTTTATTTTTAGGTAAGTGTGATTATGAGTGATAAAGAGCTAACGCATGCGGTACATCACGACCCGATCATTCAGGTTCGTAATTTGTGCGTCGACTACATAACGGACAACGGCGACTTTCGCGCCGTGAAATCGGTCAGCTTTGATATAGGCAAAGGTGAAATATTTGGTCTTGCGGGCGAATCTGGCTGTGGTAAAAGCACGATCGCTTTTGCTATCAATCGCCTCCACAAGCCACCCGCGTTCATCTCTGGAGGGCAAATCCATTTCGACGGTCAGGATCTGCTTAAACTGTCAGATCGCGAGATAAACGCGATTCGTTGGAGCGAAATTGCGATGGTTTTCCAAAGCGCAATGAATTCGCTGAACCCAGTTCTGCCCATTCAGGAACAGTTTGCCGACGTGTTGCGCCACCATAAAGGCATCAGTGACCTTGAGGCGAAAGACCGAGCAGAAAAGCTGCTGGACTTGGTCAACATTCCACGTGAACGATTAAGCGAATATCCTCACCAGTTCAGTGGCGGCATGCGCCAGCGACTCGTGATTGCGATTGCTTTATCGCTCAACCCAAAGCTGATCATTATGGATGAGCCCACAACCGCACTGGATGTCGTGGTACAACGTGAGATTCTACAGCAAATCTATCAATTACGTGAAGAGTTTGGTTTCTCAGTCCTGTTTATCACTCATGACCTGGCACTAATGAGCCAGTTGTGTGATCGGATTGCCATTATGCGCCACGGAGAAATCGTTGAAATCAATCAGTCGACGCAGATCCGTAACCATCCTCAGCATCCTTACACAAAGAAGCTTTGGGCGTCATTCCCCAACATTCATCAAGGTAAGCATCACGCGCAAGGAGCCACGGTATGAACCAGCCTATTATCCAACTCAACAATGTTGTCAAAGAATTCACGATTGGCGGTGGTTTCGCCTCACAAGATAGGTTTAAAGCACTGCAAGGCGTCAGCTTTAGCCTCCACAAAGGCAAAACTCTGGCTCTGGTCGGTGAGTCCGGTTGTGGAAAAAGCACCTGTGCCCGCTTGATCACCAAAGTCCACTCGGCCACATCAGGAGAGATCCTGTTTAACGGCAACAACATTGAACAGATCCAGAGCCGAAAAGCCCTGCTTGATTATCGCAGTAAAGTGCAAATGGTGTTTCAGGACCCGTTTGGTTCACTTAATCCAACTCATACCATTGCTCATCACCTCACCCGCCCTCTTAAGATCCATAAGCAGGTAAAGAGCAACCATGCCATCCCACAACGATTGAATGAGTTATTGGACTTAGTCGAACTCGCACCAGACACATTAGAAAAGTACCCTCACCAGTTAAGTGGAGGCCAGCGACAACGGGTGAATTTAGCGCGAGCACTAGCAGTTGGCGCGGAAGTGATATTGGCTGATGAGCCAACATCGATGCTTGATGTTTCGATACGGCTTGGCGTGCTTAACCTGATGCAAAGAATGAAGAAGGAGCTGGGTATCGGCTTTTTGTATATCACACATGATTTAGCGACCGCTCATTACATCGCGGAGGAAACCGCCGTCATGTATAAAGGTCAGATTGTTGAGTGGGGTGACACACAGGCGATCTTAACCGATCCGCAACATCCTTACACCAAGCTGTTGATCTCTGCGGTACCGGATCCTGATCTGCCGTTTGGCAATCTGGTCAAGAGTGAACCAAACTACTCTGTGGACGCTGATCAAATTCGCGCGACTAGTGCAGTAGTGCAACAAGGCTATGATCAAATTGGTCCAAATCATTTTGTAAAACATTGGGTTAAAGCAGCATGATGACGCTTGATAACTGGGTTTCACACATCGACAACTGGTACCAAACACAGAAGCATGATCAAGGTATTGAAGCTTTAGTACTCGGTGTGCCTGACGAAGTTTGGGGTCCAGAGATTAGCGAATTACAAAGTAAAGCTATTGCCTGCTGGTTGGATGCTTGTCTGCGAGTTTTCCATTTTGAGCGCTACTCACAACCTGATAAGGCTTACCAGTATCTGCAACTCGCCTACAGCAAACTCCAATTGTGCGCCTGCAAAAGCAATACAGAGTTATTGTTAAAAGATTGGAGCATGAGACGACTGCAAAACCTGGCGGTGCTCAGTTTAGAGTTTTGTAATCAACGTCCCGAAGCACACTGGCAAACTCAGTCAAATCAGATGATTGAGTCACACGTCCAGTTTATGGCCGCACAAAGCTGGAATGAACCTCGGAACGATGATCAAGACTTATCCGCACAGTGTCATTGATCGTTTGAATGGCAGTGTTGCGGAGACCGTGGTGATATTGTTGAGATTTTCAAACACAGCGATCTTCTTGGTTTATCTGCGGTTGATTCGGATGATCGCAAAACCAATAGCGCTCACAACAAAACTCACTGTTTTTAGACTAACGGAACAATGATCAAGGTTTTACCATGATCATGCTTTCAGTGGTTGAGGAATAGCAGGCAAAAAAAAGCGAGTTCTTAAGAACTCGCGAAATATTCAGAATGAATGTAACAATATGAGCCAATCTATCAGGGATAATCCAGATCCCTTATTCATCAGAAAGGACAAAAGGTTGTCTATTCGGGGTAAATGTTATCCAACTCAGTTACAACCAATGTCAGTTCACTGTCAGGGGAATGTAGTAGATTTGTCTATTCACTCTAGGTGTGTAACAGGCTGTGTCACTGAGTAATCAAGGGTAAAAAAGCCAGCAATGAATGGCTGGCTAATACGAAAGTGAGCGTTATCTTTAATCAGACTGCAACTTCGTCAAGCACTCTAAATACAGCTTCATCAAGATGTCCTTCATAAACCTGTTTACATATCTTACGTCTCACTGCTAAGCCGGCGATGAGGCGTTCAATGGATAAATGCTTGTTTTCACTTTGGCCATTGTAAAGTTCAATCAGCTTGCTAAGTGTCTCGTATGGAATGATCTTTTCCCCTACTCGAAGGAAATCAAGCTTCTCTATGAGCTCCTGACACTCTTCTTGAATTGAATTGTGAGAATGGCCAGTCATCGCTGCTAAAGCCGTTATAGAGCGTTCTAGAGCCTCTGGTGAGGTATATTTAGATAGAGTAATAGTGATTTCATCCGCGTTAATCTCAACAAGATGCTTGCGAACTTTTACTCGACGGCCCAATTTCCCTTTAGGCGATCTTTGTTTACGTTGAATTGGCTCGAACTCGCCATCAATGATCTGAGACATTTCATCCAATTGCTGTTTTGTCACCATTTCATTACGTAGCGGGTTTGGTAAAGTGGGAGCCATATTGCGCTTACCAGCATTGGTCGTGCGGGCACGAGAATAACGAAGGACTTCTTCGGCATCGCACTTAATGTCAAGCTGATAGTCTTTGATCTTACCGCCCTCTTCAATCGTCGAGATCGTCAGGTGGTAACCCCAGAGGTTTACCTCAAACAGTTCCTCTGCCTTCTCTCCTTCAGATAATCTCTTCAATTCGCGGATCAAATCCATAGAAAATCGACGCCACTCTATGTTGCGCGCCAATTTCTGATTGAGCGTGCTGAGTAGCATAACATCCGTATGACGACGTGACATTCGGCTTCGGAAATAGCTATAAAGCTGGAAAACTAACGTATGTTGTTTCAGGATTTCCGGTGGAAAGAGGAAAAAATAGTCCCGAGTCAGCAATTCTTCGTAAAAGGACGGCTCCCAGACCAAGATATAGAGGTTTGGCTTAATACGAATTTCGCCATCTGCACCTTCTGTTGGCGCTTCCTCTGAGGCAGTAATGGTTCGGGCTAAGAAACGAAAACGATCACTCTTAAAGCCTTCTGGCATGTTCTCACTCAACCAGCGCCCTGTGAGTTCATGCAATTGAAAATCGGTAAATTCGATCCTATCGATGCTGTCGCGGATCGAATCACGCGCCGGACCACTGTCTTTCTTGCCACGCAGTGACAAAATATCGGTAATGTAGAGTGGTGTTTTATTTGGTGCCTGCTTCGCATCTAACTGGTACTGATGCTGATGATGATCGTGATATTGAACGGTCAGAGTAAACAAGGCAAACAACGTCATAAGATCATCTACTGTCATGATGTTCTTCGAAGAGCGGGTTTCGATCACGGCTTTAGTGCCCGAGATCGACACCATACTTTTCTGATACTGCTTGCGCGTACGAGGAGGAGCTAAAGCCTGATCAATAATGCCAGCCCAGTTGGTGGGTGACACAACAAACTGGTCTGCTTCATCTTTCATTGCTGGTGGAGTGTTCAGACCATATTCATTCAACAAACGTTTGTTAACGTGAGTCTGCGCTAACGCTTTAGAGCGTTTTTGCTTTTCGCTCTGTTTTACCGATTCGGTCATAAGGCTAGTTGCGCCAAGTACTGAGATCAGTTGGTTGGGGTTCACAAAACGATGTAGCATTGTTTTTCCTGCGAGCCCCTCTTCAAATCGAACTGGAATTTGCTGGAACAAACCGATGTTCACAGCAGCGCGTAATCGTTGCTGGATCGCTGCTCTAGTCAGTTGGCCATCTGTTGCTTCAATCAGTTCTGTCGTGGAGACTAGGCCATCTTTACTACTGAAGCCTTGTAGAGAGATGAGATTCAGAAGTTCAACTATGCTTTTAGTGACCCCTTTGAAGTGTTGATACTGTTCAATCCAATTGACTGCGGCTTCAGACACTTCAAACATGTGCCCATCTTTATGGCTCCTAGGAGCTTTGATCAATACTTTTTCTTCTGAGCTCATTTATTATGATCCGTATCACAATGGCCGTAATATCGCTATGGTTCCGAAAGGATAAAGAAAAATCGATCATAAATAAAGGGAAAACTTATTGTTTTAATAAGCTGATCTTTATGATTAAAGTGATCTTAAATGATTATATGATCTATTGATCTGGTTGTGTTTCCTCTTTTAAGTTTATGTAATTTAAAGTATTTTTTTATACACCGTTGAAAGCATGATCATGAGTAGTTCGAAACGATGATCATAAATAGAGTGAAAGCATGATCAATATTATCCAGAACGATGATCAATAGCAGCTCGAATGCATGATCATTAGTTCTTCAGAAGCATGATCATCGTGCACTCACACTTTATCCACAACGCATATTCACGATTAACTAGACATGCATACAGAGTAATGCATTTTCGTACAAATAAGTACGAAACGATGATCAAGGTGTTATTGATTCGTGTGAAAAGTGGCTCATAAATGTCGCTTTATTCATCAACGTGAAATCCATTTGACATCTTTGTGTTGATTGACATCGACTTTATTCTCTGGCTTAGCGTATGAAAGCATGATCAAGATAAAAGCCGATGTACAATACATCACGAAGTTGGTTCCTCGATTGATGTTGAGAATTGGTCATATTAGCTTAATCCCTTAGTTCATCTGCACTCTGCCGTAACTTAGTAAGATATTTTCATGCTTCCGAGGAACAAACGAGCTTGATCATTGATCCGTACTATGATCATTTTAAATTATGCGTACGAGTCCTTGAATCATGTCTAATTTTACCTTGATCATAGTTCCTCTCTCATGATTTACATTCGAAAGCATGATCAAAGGAGTTACCTTGATCATGCTTTCAGAGAGTGAATTTATCGCTCATCTAGAGTACTAATTCGAAATGTTTGTTTCAGTCGTACTCTCTGTATGCATCAGCAAGTAAGGTTATTCGCAATCGAAATTACACTGGCCGTAAATCATACGCAGATATCAATCGTTCCGAGAAAATAAGACGGTTTTTAGTGGCTATCAAGTTTACAATGTAAATATGTGACCTTGTAACACTTTTATTGTGGGAGATTCTTACAGGGTTATTTCACTATATTTATGGTTAAATATTGACAGGTTTTATTGAGGATTCATTAAATCGATTGAAAATTCTCTTATTAATGTGATTGCTGTCGATAAATGTATGTTCACCTTTTCGTTGTTTTTGGTTTCTTATGCTGTACAATTGATAACAGTCACTAATAATGGAATTTGGCAATGAAAAGAGAACAGACAATCGAAAGTCTCATTCAGCTGGCTGAGCAAACGGCTCAGGTTCAGGCCGACCGCATTGAGATTGTTTTAGAAGAGCGCAGTGATGAGCATTTTCCACCAATGTCGAAAGCTTTGATGGAAACTCGTTCAGGTCTGACTCGCCGTAAACTGGATGAGGCCATCAGTAAACTTGAAGAATCCGGTCATCAGTTTACTAAGAATAATGCAAACCATTATTCAATTTCGCTGCAAGAAGCACATATGCTGATGGACGCTGCAGGTGTAGCAAAATTCCATGAGCGTAAGAAAAATAATGATAACAAACCTTGGATCATTAACGTTCAAAACCAGAAGGGCGGCACTGGTAAATCTATGACGGCCGTACATCTAGCTGCATGTTTAGCGTTGAATTTAGACAAACGTTACCGCATCTGTCTGATTGACTTAGATCCTCAGGGCTCGCTACGGTTATTCCTAAATCCGCAAATTAGCCTGACTGACCACGATAACATTTACTCAGCTGTGGATGTCATGCTCGACAACGTGCCTGAAGGCGTTGAAGTCGACAAAGAGTTTCTGCATAAAAATGTGTTGCTTCCCACTCAGTACCCGAACCTGAAAACCGTATCAGCGTTCCCAGAAGACGCAATGTTTAACGCAGAAGCGTGGCAAAACTTGTCACAGAATCAGTCGTTGGACATAGTAAAACTGCTTAAACAAAAGCTGATTGACCAAATTGCTGACGATTTCGATATCATTATGATTGATACGGGACCACACGTTGATCCTTTAGTCTGGAACGCGATGTACGCCTCCAATGCTTTGCTGATCCCATGTGCGGCAAAACGCTTAGATTGGGCGTCAACGGTTAACTTTTTCCAACACCTGCCAACTGTCTATGAGATGTTCCCAGAAGACTGGCAGGGACTAGAGTTTGTTCGCTTGATGCCGACTATGTTTGAAGATGACAACAAGAAGCAAGTGGCAGTTCTTACTGAAATGAACTACCTATTAGGCGATCAAGTCACAATGGCCACTATTCCACGTAGCCGTGCTTTTGAAACTTGTGCTGATACCTACAGTACTGTGTTTGACCTGACAACGGGCGATTTCGAAGGTGGTAAAAAGACTTTGGCGACAGCGCAAGACGCTGTTCAAAAGAGTGCGCTGGAACTAGAACGTGTCCTTCACAGCAACTGGTCATCACTAAATCAGGGGTAATTAGACTATGGCAATTAAGACTTCAGATTTAAACGCAAGATTGTTTGGCAAGGCGAACAAACGCCACGTTGCTACCCCTCAGGAAGCACAAAAGGCGGCGAAAGATCAGGCTCAGGTTATTGAGCTCTCTGTCGCTGGTGAAGATGTAGTGACCTTTGAATTAGTGCGTATTCCGGCTAATCAGGTTGCAGAAGATACTGTCGTGTTTGCTGAAAATGCTCGTGAGCAATCGTTTCTGAATGAGCACGCGTTATCCGATGTACTCGCTACGTTGAAAGAGCGCGGTCAGCAATATCCGGCAGTCGGTCGTAAACGTGATGATGGTAAAATCGAAGTACTCGATGGTAGTCGTCGTCGCATGTCATGTATCTTGGCTGATAAAGATTTTTTGATTTACGTTGCTGAAAACATCAACGGCGAGCATGCAAAATTCCTGTCTGATGTCGCTAACGCGCACAAGCCGCTGTCTTTGTATGAGAAAGGCAAAGAGATGCAGGCTAAATTGGAAAGTGGCGAAGCGGAAGATCAGAAAGCACTGGCAAAAATGTTCCAATGCAGCGAGGCTTTGGTGAGTGGGGCATTAAAAGCAGCCGATTTGCCGCTCACTTTACTTCAAGCTTACCCAAATGTCGCAGACTTAGGCCGTCCTACTATTGTTAAGTTGCATAAGCAGTTTAATGAGCTGAGTAGCGCGAACCGCAGTAAACTTTTGGACAAATGCCAGTCAACCGATGGTTTCGTCTGGCAACGTAGCCAGGCTCAGGGTGTGGCTCGTATCACTAAAGAAGTATCCGAGACCATTGAGCAATGGATTGAAGCGCTTGCACCAAGCAAGCGGCCTACCACTCGTAAAGTTGATCTCATTAAAGGAAGAGCGAGCTATAGCCGCAAAGGCGCTGATTTAGCGCTCAACCTGAAGAAAGTCGACGATACCACTATGCAGGAAATTCTAGATTTTGTTTCGTCTAAATTGAAATAACATCAGTCAGCACATGAAAGCCGCGAAGAGCGGCTTTTTTCTATCTCTCATTTCTAGTTCCAAGTTGTTATAATTCGCATACATTCTGAAACCGGACAACGGTCCATGCGCGATTATTTCTCTCAGCTAATGCATTCTGCTCGTACGGCTAATCATAGATTCGGTGTTGTGCTCAAAGGTGATGAGCTTTGGCAAAAGCAAACTCTATCGACGATTAAAGACTTGTATGCAGGAGCCAATATCTTTCAGCTTGGTGGTGACCTTTGTGTTGACAGTGACCAGCGCTATTGTGTGTCTTACAAACACGGGCTGCGGTTATTGGGGCAAGAGTGTTCACTTTTGGTGTGTGATTTGTCCTCAGAATTTGATGCTAGCTCATTCAGTGCGGTACTAGGTTGTGTGAAAGGTGGGGGCGTAGTGGTGATTTTTCCACCGCCATCTGACTCTGCTTCCCTAGCCACACAGTGGCTAAATTCCGCATTAGAGCGTTTGATTTGTATCGAACAGGCTCAATCATTTCCGTCACTTCCTTTGGTTGAAAAGATTGAAGCTACTCCCTTCCTGCAGCAAAACATCGCTGTTGAAAAGATTCGCAAAGTTGTCGAAGGCCATCGCAAACGTCCATTGGTCTTGACTGCTGATCGCGGAAGAGGAAAAAGTAGTGCGTTGGGCATAGCGGCTGCTGAGCTGATGCAAACTCGCACCCTTCGTATTCTAGTGACTGCACCTAGCTTAGCTACAGTCACCCCTGTGTTTGAGCATGCTCAGCGATTGTTGCCTAGTGCGTCGTTGAGCAAGGGGAACCTTCGCTATAATGCTTCCTCACTCACGTTCATAGCACCAGATGAATTGATCAGACAAGAACCAAAATGTGATTTTCTTTTGGTTGATGAAGCTTCCGCGATTCCAATTCCTATGCTGAAAAAAATGGTTGAGCGACATCATCGCTGCGTCTTTTCTACCACGATTCATGGTTATGAAGGGTGTGGCAGAGGGTTTACGCTCAAGTTCCAACAATGGCTGAAACAACAAAGAGCTGGAACCGCATTTTATCATCTTGAACAACCTATACGCTGGAGTAAGGATGACCCTTTGGAAAATTGGTTGTTCGACACATTTTTGCTGAATGCGGAACTGACCCCGACGGAAACGGTTCTTTCATCTGATGTTAAGCTCAGTAAGATTGATAAGACTCAATTGATAAGCAACCCCGAATTGTTGCGAACTTGTTTTGCTTTGCTAGTGAATGCGCATTACCAGACATCGCCGAATGACTTAATGTTGTTGCTGGAAGATGAGGCGATCCAGCTTTTTGCTGCATTCAATCATGGTGACTGTCTTGGGTGTATGCTCACTGTTTGCGAGGGGGAACTAGAGCCCACCTTGATAGAATCGATTCAGCAGGGCAACCGGCGACCTAAGGGGCACCTAGTGCCAGTGATGCTGGCAAACCAAATCGGAGTGGGGGAGGCTGCTCGCCAAGCCAGTTTACGAATCATGCGAATTGCTACTCATCCGGATTATCAGCAGCAAGGGATCGGCTCATCTATGGTAGAGCAGCTGTCTCTAGGTAGTGACGCGGCATTTATTTCTACCAGTTTTGGAGCGACTAGCGAATTGCTCCAGTTCTGGTTCAAGAATGGATTCACAGCGGTGAAGCTGGGTATCCAACGTGACCAAGCAAGTGGCTGCCACTCTGTCGTGATGATAAAAGGGCAGCCAACCTGGCTACAAACTGCTGAGAACCACTTTGAGCAATCAATGCCCTATCTGTTAGGTGAAGCTTTTAATGATATTGAAACCGACATTGTACGTAATCTATTGCGTAAGGAAGATGCTTCCGACGAATTCGGAGGGTTCTTTGAGTTGATCGCTTGTTATTGCAAGGGAGGTGCTGGGTACGAATGCGTGGCTCCTTTTATTGCAAATATGTTGCTAGCCTCAAATACGGCATTGCAAAACAGCTCTGATTTAATGATTAGAAAATTATTGCAGCAGCGAAGCTGGCAAGAATGCGGTGACGAGTTCAGTTTGAGTGGAAGGAAGCAAACCGAGCAGCAATTGAGAGTTGATATTCAAGTAATGCTCGATTTGATGATAGTGTAAAATGGACCAATTTACACTGTAAAAAGCCTCAAGCTCATTCACTGTTATGGCAAGTCAGTAGTAGCATTCAATTAAAAGAGGAGAAACTTCTCCTCTTTTTTCATCGGTTACTTCATTTAGTTAGGGTAGTTACTTAGCTTTAGAACGGTCGAATTATTGGTTTCTCTTCTTGACGAAGGAGAGGCGTCTTCAATCTTAAAATTAGACAGTTGCTGAATGACACTTTTTACTTGTTCTTCCATTGATGTACTGTTACCTGACGCTTGTTCTACCAAAGCTGCGTTCTGCTGAGTCATACCATCCATTTCTTTGATCGTTTCATTTACTTTAGTAATGCGGTCACTTTGAGTAGAGGAACTGGCAGAAATGTCAGAGATCATGGTGTTGACTTTCTCTACGGCAGATACAATATCTTTTAGAGTTGAGCCAGATTCGTTAACTAATTCAGTACCTTCTTCTACTTTAGAGACGCTGTCTCGTATCAACTCTTTGATTTCTTTAGCCGCTTGAGCCGAACGTTGAGCAAGGTTTCGAACTTCTCCAGCCACAACCGCAAAACCCCGACCTTGTTCGCCGGCTCTTGCCGCTTCAACGGCTGCATTGAGTGCAAGTAAATTGGTTTGGAAGGCTATTTCATCAATTACGCCTATGATGTCTGAGATTCGCTTACTGGAACTATTGATTTCCGCCATGCTGACTACTGCCCGGTCAACCACCTCGCCCCCTTTCTGCGCTTTTGTCTGTGCGTCGCGAGCCAGTTCGGTGGCTAGGTTAGCATTGTCAGCATTTTGCTTCACAGACTCTGTCATGTCTGACATGGATACGGAAGTTCGTTCTAGTGACGTCGCCTGATCTTCTGTTCGATGACTAAGGTTTACTACTCCACTTGATAGTTCACTGACAGAACTGCGAACAATTCCAGCAGACTGGTTGATGTTCTTAATCAATCCCATCAGGTTTTCAATACTGGCGTTCACCGCTTGCTTTAATATAGAGAACTCGCCTTTGTAGTGGCCGTTGACTGTACAGGTTAAGTCCCCATTTGCTAGTTTTGCTAGGACATTCTTGCTCTCATTGATAGGTTCCACCATGGCATCCAACGCTTGGTTCATTCCTTGTACGATTTGTTTAAAATCTCCCTGATGGAGTGAGGTATCAGCGCGGCTGTCTAGATTACCCTCTACGGCTGATGAGGCTAATGAGTTGGCGTCGACGATCAGTTGGTTAATGGCCGAAATACAGGTGTTTAGATTGTTTTTAAGTTTATTGAAATCACCGTTGTAGTTTTCATTGATGGGTTGTGGTACGCGACCTTTCGCTATTTGGTCAACACAATCGGCAGCAACGGTAAGTGGTGTCACGACCGCGTCCAAGGTATTGTTGACACCTTGGATGATGGAGCGAAAATCACCTTGATGTTGAGAGACGTCTGCTCGTGCAGATAGATTGCCTTTGACTGCGGCATCCGCAAGCCCATTTGCATCAGTGATTAGCAAATTGATCGCAGAGATACAGGTATTGAGGTTATCCTTCAAACGATTGAAGTCACCTCGATAGTCATCCGTGATAGTCTCTGGTATCTGGCCTGCCGAGATTTTTTCGATACAATCTGCTGCCATGGTTAAAGGGCCCACAATTGCGTCGAGCAGCTCATTAATGCCATCGCCCAGCTCATGCATGAACCCGGATAAGCGCGTTGTATCCAAACGTGTACTTAGCTGACCCGATGTGGCGGCTCGGATGACATTTTCGACTTGTTGCTCGGCGTCTCTCTGCTCTGTGAGGTCCGTCCATTCAATAACGGTTCCTAGTCTCGCTCTGTTATCACCCAGAACAGGGTTAGCGATAACGTTGTAGGTGCGATTATCTAGGCTTAGTTCAACATTGACCCTAGCCTCTGAGCTATTCAGAATACGTTGATATTCGTTCGTCTGATTGAAGTGACCGATGTTTGCCCCTAACAAATTAGTGGGATCAAATCCGCTGATGGACTTTCTAAAACTTGCCGCATTAGTATTGAACTCATTGAGCATTGCGTGATTGAGGTAAATGAGTTCATTGTTGTTATCCGCTACCATGACATTGGCTGAAACTTGGTCCAGCGCTTGTCGTATCCGGCTATTTTGTTCAGCTAAAACTCGCTCCTGTTCCATTCTCTCTTCTAGGCTATGTTGCGCTTGACGCAGATTTTGTTGCATTTTGGATAGCGCCTTGAGCAACATGCCCGACTCATCATTAAAGTTATAACTTACCTGATTGTTCAGTTCTCCAGATGCAATAGAGTTAGCAATTTGTACAGCACTTGAAATGGGGGTAGTGATTCTTTTTTGTACAAAGTAGACGGCCAAAGCAGTAAGAAGTATTGAAACTAAAGTTAGAATAATATCTTGTATTAACAAGTATCTCGCTTTGTCTGCATAAGCTTGGGTGAGGGCAATAACATCGTTTGCTAATTTATCTTCAACTTGCTTTAGCATGTTGATTTTTGATGTTTGTGCGGTGAACCAGACGGAAGCATCAATACCAAAATTACCAAAAGTCCCCTTTCTTATCGCCACCTGACGATAAGCAAGTGTTTCATCAATAATTGGTCCAGTCATGATCTTTTCGTAGACAGCCAATTGAGAGGGAGCGGCGAGCGTTTTAAAGACGTTCAAATAATTATTTTGAGCCGATACCAAGTTGAGGAAACGCTCGTATTGGCGTCCTCGAAATGTATCTGTTGAAAAGACATTCGTTAATACGGTCCGTTCTAATCCTGCCCGTTCTTTGCTTTGTAAGAAATTCACATATGCCGCAGCCATGGAACTGAGCTCACCACTTGAGCTGGCTTTAGATAAATGAACAATATCTGCAAGAAACAGGGCGTTCAGCTCGGTATAGAAACTAACAGCTTGGCTACTAGGAATATTTAGTGTGTCAATGGCAGATCTTGTTGATGCGATGTTGCCGAGTTCAGTTATTGAATGATTCAACTGACTTTCAAACGCCGAACCGTAGATGGCGGGATCAAACCTATCCATAAACTGCCGGAGTTGTTCTCTCTTCGCATTGACACTCTCACGTTGTTGCTGGAGTTCTTTGAAGAATCGTTGACCCCGGCTGTTGATGAAACCAGCGGATACATCACGCTCGTTTTGCAATTCATGAACAAGGGCGCTTGCTTTAACGGAAAACTCAGACAGCATCAATATATTGTTGTCTTCCTTGAGCAATGCCATATTTCCCATTACTTGAGTTTGGGAAAAATACACCAAACAAACAACGGGAATGACAACAATGGCTATTAACTTCCAACGTAGTTTTAGATCAGCAAAAAGGCTCATAGATTTATTCCTATGTTTCGTCTTCCAAATCGCCAAGTGCGAATGTCTGTTATGTAAACGTAACGTAATAATAAAATATGAGCTTAGTTTAATAGGGTGTGGATTGCGTATTGCTTGTCTTGGAAATGTTACTTCTATCGACTACAGCTTGAGAAAACATCACACTCGTATGCGCAGATTTACAATGTAAACTTACCATATCACTGGTTGTTCGCGTATGTCGTAGAGAACCACTAACTGATGACAAGCTTAAAAAATGTTTTTGATTTCTATGTCAATTGTCATTTATCTACAAAAAGAGTGTGGAAATTATTTCTGAGGTGCACACAAGGCTAAGTGACTAAAAAATAGAGTGTTTAGCTATAGTTTAACTAGCGATATATGATTTTTGATTCATAAAATACTCGAGTGCGTTTGCTAAATGACTATTCCTTCCTAAACTCAAAAATAAGCGAACAGCTTCCATAACGGCTAGGAAAATATAAGAAAAGTGTAGGTAGAAACATGGAATGTTTACTTCCTGAGTCTCTAGACATTTCTACAGTGCTAGATACAACAACTCAGTATCAAGAATGGCTTGCAAACCAAGATACTATTCACTTAGACGCCACAGCAGTGGTGAGGGTGGATGCTGCAGGTATACAACTCCTCTCTTCTCTTTTTATTTCCGCAAAGAAGAATCAACGAGAAATTCAATTGCTTAAACCTAGTGAAGTTTTGCTCGAAGGCATTGAGACGCTGGGTTTACAAGACGTATTTGATTTAAAACTAAAGTCGGAGAGTAATCAAAATGACTAAGATTCTTGCAGTAGATGATTCTGTATCAATTCGTCAGATGGTAAGCCACACATTACGCGATGCCGGATACGAAGTAGAAACCGCCAACGACGGCCAAGATGCATTAAACAAAGTGGCGAGTAGCAAATTTGATGTGGTTATTTCAGATGTCAATATGCCCAACATGGGAGGGTTTGAATTAGTCAAAGCGCTTAGGGGCAAGCCACAATATAAATTTGTTCCAATTTTAATGCTCACGACCGAAACCAGTACCGAGAAAAAGCAGCAAGGTAAATCGGCTGGTGCGACTGGGTGGTTGGTTAAACCTTTCAATCCAGAAACGCTACTCAAAACACTAAAACGCGTTATTTAAATAAGATTAGTATTCATTAACAACGTCGTTTGGCAGGGAACCGCTCATGGCTTTAGATATGGAACAGTTGCGCAAGATGTTTTACGAAGAGTGTCGTGAAAATCTTGAAGTGTTGGAAGATGTGCTGCTTAATTTGGATGTGACCTCTATTGACGAGGAGTCCATCAATACTATTTTTCGGGCTGCTCACTCTATCAAGGGAGGAGCGGCTACGTTTAATTTGTTCGATATCAGTGAATTCACCCATTCCGTCGAAGCTTACCTAGATCGCGTCCGTAATAACGAAAAAGAGCTCACAGCTGGGACGGTGGATCTTCTTCTTAAAAGTGGTGACTGTATTCGAAGTATGCTCGAGGGGCATGAGCAGGGAAGCGAGGTTAATAGCGAATTACAACAAGAAGTCAGTGCTGAACTTCATCAATTGTTAGGCGAAGACGTTTCTACGCCAGATTGTCAAACCACACAAAATAAGGCTTCAGTCGATGAGGTGGAAGAGCCTGAGACTGACTCCACTCAAGGTGATTGGCATGTCATCTTTGAGCCTCATCCCGAGATGTTCTTTAGCGGCAATGATCCACTCCGAATTCTAAGAGAACTAAACGAACTTCATCCTTCCTGTGTGATCACTGTGATCACTGAATCTTTGCCTGATATTGAGGCCATAGAAGCTGAGCTTTGCTATCTCAAGTGGCAAGCGCAACTAGCTGCCGAGGTCGAAGAAGCAGACATTCGAGAAATTTTCGAATGGGTGGAAGATGAATGTGAGCTGTCGATTGAATTCGTCTCACAACCTTCGACCGTAGAGGAGAGCAAACCATCAGAGTCGGTGGAGCAGGAAGCGGCTGCTGCCAAAGATACACACCCAACTGTGATGGCAAAAGCCGAACAGAAATCAGCCAAAGTGGCTAAAACGGAGTCTAGTGTCAGTTCTATTCGTGTTGATATCGACAAGGTAGATAGTTTGATCAATTTGGTTGGTGAGCTGGTGATTACCCAATCAATGCTTACTGAAATTGGCAATGACTTTACGATGGAAAAGCTTGAGAAACTCAAGGTAGGCTTGGCGCAGTTGCTCCAGAATAGCAAAGATCTGCAAGAAAACGTGCTCAACATTCGAATGTTACCAATGAGCTTTGCTTTCAGCCGTTTCCCTAGGCTAGTTCGAGATTTATCCAATCGCCTAGAGAAGCAGGTCGATCTACAAATTCAAGGTGAGCAGACTGAACTGGATAAAACCGTATTAGAACGCATTGTCGACCCTCTGGTTCATTTGGTGAGAAATGGGATTGATCACGGAATAGAACAACCTCAAACCCGATTGGAAAGAGGCAAAGAAGAGCAAGGTGTGATCAAGTTGAATGCCTATCATCAAGGTGGGTCAATCGTGATTGAGATTAAAGATGATGGAGCGGGTTTAGATTGTGACAAGTTGTGGAACAAGGCGACTGAAAAAGGTGTACTCGCACCAGATGCGCGCCGTGAAGACATGAGCGATAAGCAGATCATGAACTTGATCTTTGCGCCGGGTTTTTCGACCGCAGAAGAAGTGTCTGATATCTCTGGACGAGGTGTTGGAATGGATGTAGTCAGAAGAAATATTGAAGAACTCGGTGGTCACATTGAAGTCGAATCGGAATTGGAAGTGGGCAGCTGCTTCACGATCAGCTTACCTTTAACGTTGGCGATTTTAGATGGTCAGTTGGTCAAAGTTGCTGGTGAAGTGTATGTCATCCCGCTCTTAACTATAGTGGAGTCGATACAGATTGACCCTGAGTGTATCAAAGTTGCCTCTGGAGGTATTGAGTTATACCGCTTGCGCGAAGAAAACATTCCAATCCTGCGTCTCCAAGAAGAATTAGAGATGGGTCAGAGTGGTTCGCTAGATGAACGTATTCTTTGCTTTGTTGAGGCTGCTGGTAATCGGGTTGGGCTACTATTGGATGAGTTGCTTGATCAGCAACAGGTGGTCATTAAGAGCTTGGAGTCGAATTACAGTAAGGTGGCTGGTATTTCAGGCGCCACTATTCTTGGTGATGGTTCAGTATCGTTAATTCTCGACATACAAGGGCTGATCACCAATTTCCTCAATCGAGCATCAGACTCAACGCATAGCGGCTTGGCTGCATAAGGAAGTATGATGGAATCGATGGCAGCGGAACAAGTAGACTCTCGCCAAGCAATTGAAGCTAAGGCTCAAGCGGTATTAGAGCAAGTCAGCGAAGAGGGAGTGTCTGAAAGTGCGGACTTCTTAAGTTTTAAGCTTGCAGGTGAGTTATATGGTGTTGAGATAAAAGATGTTGAGGAAATTCGTGTCTGGGAGCGTCCAACACCGATACCAAGAGCACCACAGTACGTGAAGGGAGTAATAAATCTACGTGGAATGATTGTTCCAGTTGTGGATTTACGAAGTCGATTTGAAATTGGTGAATGTGAATATCTGCCAACTACGGTTGTGATTGTTTTGCGTTTTCAGACAGAAGAGAACGAGCGTTTGATGGGCCTAGTGGTTGATGCAGTGAGCGATGTCGTTAGCCAAGGGCAAAATGAGCTTTATCCAGGAGTGGGTGAATCGGCCGTGACTCCTTATCTTCAGGGATTAATCAACGTAGGTGAGCAAGTCATGTCGCTACTCAATACCGAAGAGCTCCTCAATATAGACAGAATTTTGAGGGGCGTTTCATGAGTATTCCATATGAATTTTTGAGCTTTGTCTTAGGGGGAGATGAATATGGCGTGCCTATTTTGGATGTGCGTGAAGTTCGTGGTTGGAGCTCTGTACGAGAAGTCCCTAACTCTCCAGATTACATGCTCGGTGTTTTGGAGATTCGTGGAGAGTATGTCCCCATTGTTGATTTACGAGCTCGCTTTGGATTGCCCCCAGCAGAGATCAGCGCCACCACGGTGGTGATCGTTCTCAATGACGCAGATATGCATCCGCTTGGCATCATTGTTGATGGTGTCTCAGAGGTTTATCCATTAACCGATGAGCAGATAAAGCCCGCACCGCATGTATCTCATACCGTTGATCATAGCTATATCAGAGGTATCGCCTCTGTTGAAAATGGTCATCTGATTTTAATAAAACTTGAGGCTCTGTTTGATGTTTCAGAGCTTGTTGTACCTGACCAGAACGAAGAGAGTTGGGCCTAAATACGTCAAACGAAGCAACCAGTGAGAGGTGACTCATGGCATTTTGGAATCGGAAACCACAACCTGCTGCAGAGCAATTTTCATCCATTGCGCAGGATAGTTTAATGGAAGACTACGAGCCGGAAAGTAATCAAGGGTTATCGAAAGATCAACTCTTCTCTGCATTGAACGCTGCTCAAACAGCACTGATGATGATCGATAGGGATTTTAACATCACCTACGTGAATCAAAAATCACTGGACTTACTGAAAATGCACGAGACGCTGTTTCAGTCGCTGTGGCCAAACTTTCGTGCCGATGAAAAGTCTTTAATCGGCTATTGTATTGACGGTTTTCACTCCAATCCAGCGCATCAGCGCCAAATGTTGTCCAATCCTTCCAATCTGCCTTACACCACGACCATTGACGTCAAAGATGTAAAAATTGAGTTGAATGTCGGCGCCATCATAGACGGACAAGGTAACTACGTTGGTAACACACTAGAATGGGCTGATGTGACGGCTTCGGTTGCCCAGCAAGATGATATTGCTAGGTTGCAAGCAGCGGTTGACCAAGCCCAAACGGCTATGGTGATGATCGATCGTGATTTCAACATCACGTATGCCAACCAAGAAACCCTCAAGTTATTTGGTAAACACGAAGCGACATTACGAACAGTATGGTCAGGCTTTACGGCTTCAGAAGAGTGGCTGATGGGGCGTTGTATTGATGAATTTCATAAGAACCCCGCTCATCAAAGGCAATTGCTGTCGGATCCGTCGAATTTACCATATAAGACCGATATTCAGATTGCAGAGTTAACCATAGAGCTGAATGTCGCTTCGATTACTGATTCGCAGGGCAATTACATAGGTAATACTTTAGAGTGGTCAGATGTCACCGCGATACGTGCTCAACAAGATGATGTGGCAAGGCTGCAAGCGGCGGTTGATCAAGCTCAAACCGCGATGGTAATGATTGATCGTGATTTTCTTATCACTTATGTCAACAAAGAAACCATTGATCTTTTTGGCCAACACGAGTCTAAGCTGCGTACGGTTTGGTCTGGCTTTAGGGCATCTGAAGAGTGGCTGATGGGCCGTTGTATTGATGAGTTTCATCACAATCCAGCCCATCAAAGGCAGCTCCTTTCTACACCAAATAATCTTCCCTATAAAACGGATATTGATATTGCAGGTATCAAAATAGAGCTCAATGTTGCTGCGATTACTGACGCGCAAGGCCAGTACATTGGTAATACTCTCGAGTGGCGTGACGTCACCGAAGAGCGTGAAAAAGAGCAGGAAGTCGGTCGTTTAGCCTCGGCGGTAAAAGGCATGACGACGAACCTAATGATGGCTGATAAAGATGGCATTATTCAGTATCTCAACCCAGCATTGGCCACGTTACTCAAGTCCAGAGAGAGTGATTTACAACAAGCGCTACCAGGATTCGATGCTAGCAATTTGGTCGGAAAAAATATTGATGTATTCCACAAGAACCCGAGTCATCAGCGAAATATTATCAATAACCCCGACCGCTTACCCTTTAGCTCAAATATTGCCGTGGGTGGTCTTGAGTTTAATTTGACCTGTATTGCCATGCATGACGCGCAAGGCAATTACATTGGCCCAGCGTTGCAGTGGGAAGATATTACCGAGCAGCAAGATGGTCAGCGTCAGGTTGAAGCATTAATCCAACGTGCCATCTCCGGTGAGTTAAACGAGCGAATTGATACCTCTGTTTACAGTGGCTTTATGAAAGAGTTGGGGGATGGGATCAACAACCTACTTGATACCATGGTTGAGCCAATAGGCCAGTGTATTGATGTGATGAGCCGTGTGGCGGATGGGGATCTGAATACCAATATGTCGGAAGACAACAAAGGCGAATTCGGTCGTCTATCGGATGCCGTCAACACGTCGATTCTGAATCTACGCAATATGGTTGATAAGATCACTCAGGCCTCGGCACGAGTTGCTACCGCTTCTACTGAAATAGCTGAAGGCAACAATGATCTTAGCCAACGTGTAGAAGCACAGGCTTCCAATCTAGAAGAGACAGCAGCAAGTATGGAGCAAATGACGGCCACGGTTCGTCAAAATGCTGATAATGCGAAAGGAGCAAACTCTCTTGCGGAAGATGCGACTAAGAAAGCGAGTAAAGGCGGTGAGGTGGTGGGCCAAGCGGTTTCAGCAATGTCGGAGATCAATACCGCGAGCAAGAAAATTGCTGACATCATTGGTGTTATCGATGAAATTGCCTTCCAGACAAACCTATTAGCACTGAATGCCGCAGTGGAAGCTGCACGCGCTGGTGAACAAGGGCGCGGCTTTGCCGTTGTCGCGGGTGAAGTGCGTAATTTAGCGCAACGCAGTGCGGCTGCGGCTAAGGAAATCAAAGGCCTAATTAAAGACAGTGTTGAAAAAGTAGACGAAGGCTCACGATTAGTAGACGAATCAGGTGACACCTTGAGCGAAATTGTCGAGGCCGTGGAGAAGGTGACTGAACTCATCGCACAGATAGCGTCGTCTAGCGTTGAGCAATCGACTGGTATTGATGAGATAAACCGAGCGATAACGACCATGGATGAGATGACTCAACAGAATGCATCGTTGGTTGAACAAACCTCGGCAGCTAGCCAGTCGCTTAAAGATGAAGGTAAGCAACTCATTCACTTAATGAACTTCTTTGCTTCTGATGACAACGTCGCGAGTTTTGATACATCGACGAAAGAGACTAGGCAGAATGACAATGTTAGGGAGATAAGAACACAGCGTGTCGTTAACTCTGGTTTTAAAGCCAGCGAGGAAGGGGACGAATGGGAAGAGTTCTAAACCGAGAGGGCGGCGGACTGTCTGGGGAAGAGTTTGAACTGACAGATAAAGACTTTAAGTTTATCCAGTGGTTCATGCACAAACATGTGGGCATCTACTTTGCAGATAGAAAGCGGGCAATGGTTTATGGACGAATTAGTCGTCAGCTTAGGCGACTGGGGCTTACTCGCTTTGCCGATTACAAATCTGTGATCGAACAAGACAGCAACGAGCGAGTGAGGTTCATCAATAGCCTAACGACCAATAAAACGCAGTTCTTTCGTGAATACCATCATTTCGAGTTTCTCGAGAAGGTACTACTGGAAGAGTGGCAGCAGCAGGGGACGGAAAACATTAAGATTTGGTCTGCGGGATGCTCAACAGGAGAAGAGCCATACAGCTTTGCCTCTTCTCTTTACTGTGCAAATGCATTCGAGATGTTTGAGCGAGTCTCGATTACTGCCACCGATCTTGATAGCAAAGTATTGTCGCATGCAAAAGTGGGAATTTATAACGATGAAGCCATTTCTTCAATCCCCAAGCAATACCTGAAGCGCTGTTTTTTTAAAGGTAAGGGCGACCAAGAAGGCAATATCAAAGTGGCCAAAGGGCTGCAGAATTGTATTCAGTTTGCTCAGCTGAACTTGTTGGATAAATGGGATTTCAAACAATCTTTTGATTTAATTTCTTGCCGCAATGTCATGATTTATTTTGATAGGCCAACTCAAGAAAAACTGATCAAACGGTTTCATCAACAGCTTGCACCGAATGGAATTTTGTTTATTGGACACTCTGAAAGTGTAGGAGCTTGTAGCAATATTTTTCGTCACTTAGGCAAAACCATCTATGTAAAACAATAGGGACAGCTATGATTGGGCTAAAAAACGGGAAGCCGAAAAACGAAAACAGCCATTTCAATCGCTTTTATCATCCTCAAAAAGATAAACACATGATCAAAGTGTTTCCTGGAGGCGTATATTGCACTCGAGAAGACGAACTCATTGCTACGGGGTTAGGCTCGTGTATCGCGGCGTGTATATGGGATGAATATGCCGCCATAGGAGGGATGAACCACTTTTTGTTGCCTTTCCATAACCACTCTGAAATTAACGCCTGGCGTCCAAATGAGGTGGTGTCTACAGCATCACGCTACGGTAGCCATGCAATGGAAATGCTAATCAATACTTTGATCACCCATGGTGCTAGACGATCATCCCTCAAAGTGAAATTGTTTGGGGGTGCACAAATGCTGGGTCGCCACTCTATGATCGGAGAAAAAAATATCGCCTTTATTCTTAATTATGTCGAGCAGGAAGAACTGTCGGTCGTGGCGCAAGACTTAGGAGGCGTTGATCCGCGCAAAATCATCTTCAACCCACTAACAGGACAAGCGTGGATGAAGCGGATCCCCTACAACGAAATCCACCACTTGCAGCACGAAGAAGATAAGTACGCTAGTCAATTGGATAAAGAAAGTCACCGCCCTCATGATGATGATGTGGAGCTGTTCTAATGAAAAAAATAAAAGTACTGGTGGTTGATGATTCTCCTGTTTTTAGAGCCTTATTGGCTCAAATGATTAATGCTGATCCTTTGCTGGACGTTGTCGCTATGGCTGAAGACCCTTATCAGGCGAGGGATCTAATCAAGATTCACAACCCAGATGTGCTGACGTTAGATATCGAAATGCCCAAAATGAATGGCGTCCAATTCTTAAAAAACCTGATGCGATTGCGCCCAATGCCCGTGGTGATGATATCCACTTTAACTCAGCATGGTGCGGAAGCCACATTAGCTGCACTTGAGTTAGGTGCTGTGGACTATTTTCCCAAACCTGCTGTCGATAACACGGGTGAAATGGTCAATTACAAAGATCAAATTACCGACAAAATCAAGATGGCGGCAGGCGCCAATGTTTTCTTGGACCGCTCTGCACATACTCCTGCACAGAAAGTGGCCCATACTAGTTTAAAAACCAAAGTTGAGCTGATTGCTATTGGCGCCTCTACGGGAGGAACCGAAGCGGTAAGAAATGTGCTGTCAGCCCTTCCTTCTGGTTTGCCCCCGATTGTCATTACCCAGCATATCACGGCGATGTTTAGTGCGTCTTTTGCTCAGCGCCTCAACGATCACAGCGACATTCAGGTACAAGAACTGTCGGCCAACACCGCGCCTTTAGTCAATGGATGTGCGTATGTCGCTCCAGGCGACAAGCATCTGGTGGTGGTAAAGCGTGGAGCGCACTTGTATTGCCAGCTCGATGATCGGCCCGCGGTTAATCGTCACAAACCGTCAGTGGATGTGATGTTTGATACGGTGGCAGAAACGGTTGGACAAAACGCGCTTGGCATTATTTTAACCGGTATGGGACAAGATGGTGCTCGCGGTATGCTCAAAATGCGTCAAGTGGGTGCAATGACCATTGCTCAGGATAAAGCCTCTTCCGTTGTCTGGGGGATGCCAAGAGTGGCGGTAGAGATGAACGCGGCTCAGAAGGTATTGAGCCTGAAGCAGATACCTCAACAGATATGTGATTGCTTAAAAAAATGAGACCTAGAAAGGGCATGACGTCAGGGATGTACTATGAATAAGAAAACTATCACCGCAAAAACTCGCTATAGTTTAGCAATAGGAACACAGATTGTGTTGTTATCCATAGGCATGACTTTGTCTTCATCTATTGCCCATGTCGCCGTGATGGTGTTAGCCGCAGCGGTTCCTTGGCTTGTTTTTCCACGTACGGCTTCAGTGCCTAAATCGCTTGAGAAAGAAAAACAAACATTGGCCAAACACAAAAAGGTTGCGATGCATAGTGTCGGTGAATTACTACACAAGATTTCTTCGCAGCTCAATGAACCGCTAGATCATCAACATGGTGTGGTGAGTGAATCTGCCGAAACGTTGAATGAGAGTTTTTTTGAGTTGCAGAGTCTAGCGGAAAGCCAAAATGCGATTGCTGAAGAATTAGTGACAAGCATGATGGGAAATAAAGACAGTGCATACGATATCACCCAGGTTTTACCAAAGACCGAAGGCATTATTCGCCAGTTTGTCGATACATTGATTAACGTGTCGGAGAGGAGTATCTCTGCGGTCCATAGCATTCATGATATGTCGGACAAATTGGATACGGTATTTAAGTTACTCGCTCAGGTTCGTGGCTTGTCTGAGCAGACCAACCTCTTGGCGCTGAATGCGGCCATTGAAGCCGCCCGGGCTGGTGAAGCAGGGAGAGGTTTTGCAGTCGTGGCGCAAGAGGTGAGGAACCTGTCGGTAAAGGCCGAGGAGCTGAATAGCGAAATCGAGAAAGAAATCAATATTGCCCAAAATACGGTCAAAGAGGCCAATAAAACGGTTGGTGAAATGGCCTCGATTGATATGACTGAAGCGATTGAGTCAAAAGAAAAAGTGGATGATATGCTTCAGGGAGTCCAACAAGCTAACGTCGCGGTTGAACAAGAAGTTCAGAAAATTAAATCGATTGGCGCCACGTTACATGGGCGTGTCGGGGACGGTATTCGTGCATTGCAATTCACAGACATCATTGTCCAGCAAGGGGATTATGCCAAACACAGTGTGGTGTTTTTAGAGCAGATAACAGACTACCTGACGGCTTATGAAAATGGCACCATTGACGAGCAAGCATTTAGTCAAGCAGTCGCAGAGTTGAAATCTAGTATTGAGCATCGAGGCGCTCCAGCCGCTTCTCAGGAAAATATTGAAGAAGGTGAAGTGGAGCTATTTTGATGCCCAAACATAACCTATTGGTCGTGGAGGCGTGCTCGCCTTCGTTGTTGAAAAGGAGACATCATGTCGATAGAAACCCAAATAGATTCGCAATCTAAGCAAGTGACCATCTCAATTGAAGGGGCTTTTGGCTTCAATTTAGTTCAAGAATTTCGTCGTTGTTACTCTGACAAGAAGGACTTTCGTTTTACGATAGATTTGCGCAAAGTCGATTATATTGACAGTGCTGGGTTGGGAATGTTGCTCAATATGCACAACTACCTAGAGCAGGAAGATGGAATGATCCGTATAACTAATACGTTGCCACAGGTGCGTAAAATACTGACCATTTCTCGTTTTGATAAGAAGTTTCTGATCGAATAGCGGTCAAGGAGGGTCGTATGCATGTCATGATAGTTGACGACCACGCTACGAATCGAGAGCTTTGTCGTTTTATGCTTGGGGAGATGGCGGAGGAAATCACGGCATTTGAAAATGGTGAAGGCGTGGTTGACGCCATGTCCCAAATGTCCTCTTTACCAGATGTGATCTTACTTGATGTAATGATGCCTGTTAAAGACGGGTTTACTACGGCGAAGGAGATCCGTGAGGCATTTCCTAAATTGCACATCCCAATCATCTTCCTGACCGTTTTAGATGATCACGATTCTTTTGAGCGATGCCTGACTTTGGGTGAAGACTTTATACCTAAACCTGTCGAGAGAAGTGTCCTTGTTGCAAAGGTACAAGCGCATTATCGAACTTTGAAAATGCACAATGAGGTAAAAATTCAACGAGATGAGTTGAGTAAATTTCACGAACAAGTTCGCTATGATTATGCAATTGCTGAGTCAATTTTCTCCAATCTGATGGATGAAATGAGTTCTCAAGTAAAAAGCATTTATGGCATCAACTATATTTCTACCCCATCTACCGTTTTCAACGGCGATTTAATCGTTGTGGCAAATCGGCCGCACGGGGGAGTATACGTGATGATCGCTGATGCGACAGGGCATGGACTACCGGCTGCAATTTCAGCTATTCCTGCGACCCGAGCGTTTTTCTCTATGGCGTCGAAAGGTCTGTCTCTAGGAGAGATTGTCCGTGAACTCAATGATGTGCTGGTGCGCTTCCTTCCAATGGGCATGATGCTGGCTGCCAGTGTCTTTGAAATCCGAGCAAATGGTTTCGAAGTTTCTTGGTGGGGCGGTGGCCTACCAGATGGTTATCTGCTCGACAGAGATGGCTCAATTAACAGAAAGCTCGTCTCTACACATATGCCTCTAGGCGTGCTAAAGGCACATGAATTTGAAGCTGATCTGGTTCACTTCAAGATGGAGCCCGACCAAAAGATAGTCTGTTATACCGATGGGGTTATTGAAGCAGAAAATAGCCTCGGAGAACAATACGGCCAAGAACGTCTTGAACAAGCCTTAACGACTGGTCGTGCACTGATTCCAACCTTATTTGAATCAGTGCGGAAGTTTGCGAGTCGCAATGTTGGCGATGACTTATCAATCTTGGCGATGGAGTTTCCCATCTCCAACAGCAATGACAAAGTTGTCCAGCAAAGCAGTTACTATATGAGCAAAACGCCCGCTCAATCGAAAATGCATTTTCCAGCTGGTGTGCTTAAATCGGTCACGATCATGAATGAAGTTAGGCAGTTTCTGACAGGGGTGATAACGGGGCCGCATTTAGATCTGGTTTGTTCCGTTCTGTCTGAGCTTTTTGCCAATGCGATTGAACATGGACTATTGCACTTAGACTCGACAATCAAGGAAGAACCTGATGGCTTCTTTACCTTTTATCAATTGCGTGAAGAGAAACTGAAAGAACTTTCTGAGGAGTTTTGGGTGACTCTGCTGATTGATTTCAAACCAGAACAAAAACAGCTTGTCTTGGAGCTAGAACATAATGGTGTAGGGTTCGACTACCGTAAGTTGCAGCACAATATTGATAAGTCTTTAACGCATGGACGGGGGATTGTATTGGCTTCAGAACTCTGTGATTCGTTAAATTATTCGAAACAAGGAAAGCGTGTTAAGGCAGTGTACAGTTTAGATGCGAAACACCACTTCCCAAGCTCAGCTTAGGTCTATTTACAGTGTAAAAGCGCCTGAGAAGTGACCTAAGCCGTACTTTGTCACAAATTTAATACTGTATTTTGCGAGGATTATATAAACTAAAGTTATAGAGACGGGATTAAGTAGGCTGTAAATGTGGGACAAGTTAGTCAGCTTATCTGATGATAATCAACAGGTTATTGCTAAACTACGACCAGATATGAATATCGATGGTCGTTTTGATAGTAAAGGTGTTGAAGAAGCGATAGCAGGCTTAGGTGCGACCGGTTTTTGCGTATTGAGCGATGAAATCACTCGATTCATTAACTGTGCCAAAGAAGGAAAAAGCGAAGCTTTGGTGGGTTTCGCTATCGCTGAAATTAGAGATGCTGTGGTTGAAGTGGTATTATCGGAGCATGATATGCTAGCCAGTATGGTGGTCACTGGGGCTTATCGTGGCTCGCCGCTTAAAGGCCCGCAAATTGTACATGCATTAGCTCAAGCACACGTAACCAAGGGCATAAATAAACTCGCACTGAAAAAAGTGTTGATGATGAGCCATCAATTAAAGCCAGGGGATACCTTTACCCAGCCTGTCGCTAAAGGCAAAAACCCTATTCAAGGACAAGACGCCAAATTCATTCCCTTAGTTAAAGATATCACCAAACAAGTGCTTGCTCCGTCTCAAGATGAAGATGGTAAAGTGGATATGCTCGATCTTGGCGAGACGGTCACTGTCGAAGCAAATTCACGCCTCATGAAGCGTATTCCTGCGACGAAAGGATCACCAGGAATGACGGTTCAGGGTAAGCCTATCCCACCAAAGCCCGGCAATGATGCCATGCTTAAAGCGTCTAAAGGCTCAGAAATATCACCCGATGATCCGAACTTGCTTATTGCTGCGGTTTCAGGGATGCCAATGATTAAAGAACGTACTGTAGAAGTTGAAGATGCTCTATGCCTACCAACTATTGGGGTCGCAACAGGGCATGTCAAATTTAAAGGCAACGTGATAGTTACTGGTAATATCGAGTCCGACATGATGGTTCGTGCTACTGGGAATTTGACGGTTGGTGGCTTTATTGAATCTGCAGATGTTCAGGCTCAAGGGGATATTGACGTAGCTAAAGGTATCATCGGTCACAATGTGTCAGAAGACGAAGAAAAAAGCTGCCACGTAAAAGCGGGAGGGTCAATAACCGCGAATTATGCTCAGTTTTCAGAACTTCAAGCCGCAGAGAATATCAACTTGGCTGTACATTGTATGAATAATGAGATTCGTTGTGGTAAAGATCTAACCGTATCAGACGCTGCTGAAAAGCAAGGTACTTTAAGCGGTGGCAGCGCTAAAGTTGGTGGCAAAGTGACCTGTGTAAACCTTGGTGTTGAGGGGGATACAGCAACTTATATCAATCCATTTGCCCGCTATCAAAACTTCAAAGATCGTCAGCAGAAATACAAAGAGCAATATAAGCTCGCTCAAGAGGCGACGATGGACGTTGTTCGTAAGGAACTGGAGTATAAGAAAACCCCTAAATCTGAGCGGAGTGAAGAGGAGGGGGCCAGTATCGAGCAACTTAAAGTGGAATCCAACGCACGTCTAGAGAAAGTGAAAATGGCACGAGACAGGCACGAGCTAGAGCTTGAACAAGCTTTGGCAGAAAGTGTTGTTGAAGTGAAAAACAAGGTTTATACACACGTGACGGTTCAATACGGGGACGAAAAAGTCATTACCAAACGAGTGCATGGCACCAGTACGTTTTCTTTTAACCAGTATGAAATTCGATGTGCCTCGGCAATGGATGAGGAAGCGCTTGAGCAAGAGTAATCTAACCGCCTACTGAATATAGATAAAAGCAGCCAATATTTTACGGCTGCTTTTTTTACCTAATGGTACTGGTTGTACGATTTTACGGTGTAGGATACTAAAGCTATCATAGAGCAGCCTAACAAAACTGTACCCAGCTGCTGAACCTGTCCCGCGACAACCAAACCTATGCCGATCTGCATATAATAGATCAGGCCTAATATGGCTCCGCTAGAGCCTGTGTAATGCTTGTAATCTTTAAGCGCTGCACTGATGACATTTGGAATAGCAATGCCAAATGCCATCACCACCAGCATCATCATGATGACAAAGTAAATACTGTTCTGGGTGAGATAAACCCCTAGGCTTCCAAGGCCAAGAAGTGTAACTGCTAGCCCAACCAGTGTTGACGATGGAGTATGTTTGCTCAACAAATACTTGTTTAAATAGCTACCAATTAAGGTACCGACCCCCAGAACAATACCACTATAACCAAACTGGGCAGAGTTGAAGCCAAGCTTAGTAAAGATGAAAGCCCCCAGTTGATAGTAGGAAAACAAGGCGATATTGAAGACGGCAATCATGATCGTTGAGTACCAGATATGACCGTCCTTAAGCATCGATGTACCCAACTGGCAAAGGTTAAGCGGTTTTTTTTCGCGCTGAGTTTCTGGGAGCTTCCACAAGTTGTAAACGACCAGAACGACAGCCATGACCAGTAAGGTTGAAAAAACATAATTATGTCCTCCCGCTTGTACCAGCTGACCACCTATAGACATACCAATAACGGGGCTGATAGCGATCCCCATACTCATTAAACTGAACACTTTCCCCAGAGCTTCTCCATCAAAGACATCTCTTAACATGGTTTGAGTCACTACCGAGCCAACTGCAATTCCAAATGCGCTGGCAGCACGAGCAGTGATCAACCACTCAAATTGTGTGCTGAGCAAAGCAATCAATGTTGATAGGCCGTAAACCGTTATTCCTCCTATCATGGCAGGCCGTCTACCCCATTGATCAGCAGCAACCCCCCAAAACACGACGCCTAATGCAAAAGCGATAAAATAGACAGATAAGGTCTGTGAAGCTTGAGCGTTGGTGACGGAAAAAGAGTGAGCGATAGAATGTAATGCCGGACTATAGATGGTTTCGACAACCTGCGGAAACATCAACATAGTGAACATTAGCCAGAGTGAAGGTTTAGGCTGCATAGTTAATCCTCAATAAATTTGAATTGGAATCAAGTATAAAGAGCGCTAAAATTTTCCATTAACGACAATAACACCAAAAACATCAAAATTAGGACAGGTGGGCGTGCTGATCGACGAACATACTATGTTTGATCCCGATAAAATTGATTCGAAAGTGGTAGGAATTGCGGCTGATCTTGGCAGACACGATTCTGGTATGCACAAGCACCAAAAAGGTCAATTGTTGTACGCGCCAAGAGGGTGCATGAACTTCGCGCTGTCGAACTCTGTGTGTATCCTTCCACCGACTAAAGCGGTTTGGATTCCGCCAGATACTGTGCATCGTGCTTTTATGACCAATGTAGTGGCGTACCGTTCGCTGTATTTTGATTGTAATGCTTTTCGTTGCCCAGACAGCATTACCATTATTGAAGTCAGCGAGTTGCTGAAAGCGCTGATCAACAAAATGGCTTTCTGGCCAGTAGACAAACCCGAAATAGAAATGAACAACTACACTGCTCTGTTCTGGGAAGAGTTTGATCATAGCAAGACCTACTCCTACGAGTTGCCATTGCCAACCGACCGAAGGTTGAATAGTTTTCGTCTTCGGGTATCAGATGAGGCATTTTTGGCTCCAGATTTGGTGACGTTAGCTAATTCAGCTGGAGCTAGCACTAAAACGGTCACTCGCATTTTTAAAGCCGAAACGGGCATGTCTTATCAGGAATGGAAGCAGCAATGGAGAACGCTTAAGGCGATAGAGCTATTGTGCCGAGAAAGGCAAGTGAGCGACGTTGCGCATTGGCTAGAGTTTTCCTCAGACAGTGCATTTATCGCATTCTTCAAGAAGCAAATGGGCCAAACACCGCTGAGTTTTATGAAACATAACGCGTCTTATTAGCTTAGCTCAATTTTTAGTACCGCAACCGTTTGTTTTGAACCTAAGTTTAATCAGATATAGGCTGTTTTACTGAAAACAAAGTTAATGGTTATGACGACTTACACCTGTGGTCAACCCACCTCTTGGTTAGCGAGGCGGCATAAAACCAACCATTTGAAGACGCTGGCCTAGTAATCTAGCGTACCACGGATAGGGTAGTGGTTCTCGGGATTGCGAATACAAGCTAAACCGCGTGTCAGTGCCCCTAACTCTGGTCGTACAAATGGGTTGTTGGATAGGTCAACCACGTGTAAATGGCCGTGTTCATTCACGACAAATAGCTCGGGCTCGGCAAAGTTATGGTCGGTTTCGGCATCAGAACGTGGTAGGGAAATATAAAGCCCTAGCGTCTTCATTTGTTGACCACTTAAACCATAGGCGATTGGGAAACTGACATCGAGCTTATCCAAGTGTTGCTCTAATTGTTGTTTCGACTCAAACTGCACATCATTCAGCCAATGCTACCGGGATAATCAATCTACCGAGTACCTCAACAATGTCATTATCTACCTAAATTAACAATATTCATGTTCTCGTCACTTTCGTCAAAATATGATTTTTTCGATTTAAATTCTCGTTAAAAATAAAAATAACACCTAAATATAGGTATATCATCATAACCTATTAGTTAATTTAACTGTCACTTCTATCATCAAAAAGTCATTAAATTTCGGCTGACAACAAATATCTATATCTATTTTTATAAATAGAATTGAAGTTATCATAACAAATCTAAAAAACGGCTATTAAGTGTTCAGTTATTCTTAAGTTTGCTAAAAGTATTGCTTTCAAGTTGCTGATTTTAAATGGAATAAAAATTCAATCATGGTTTAAATGCCATTCTAATCCCCTTTTTGCAAACCCGATAAAACCTCCGTTAATCTGAGCTGAAGATTTAATGGTAAGGAGGTTCATAGTCTCTAATTAATTTAGAGATAAAATCTAAAGCAAAAATAATAATTAAATTAATAGATAGAAATTAGCAATGATTACACTTATAAATAATAAGGGATTAATAATGAGCAAGTTAAAAAAGAATATATTCGTCATACTACCGTTAACTTTACTTTCTACATCAACGTTTGCCGCCATTAATGGTAGTTATGAGGTTTCATCGATCATGCTAAGTGCGGATCATAATGAAAGCCTTGGCGCTCCGATGCCTTTCTACGCCAATGGCAAAATGCAATCTAAGCTCAATGTCACGGTGGCCTTTTCTGACCGTTACGGTTCACCTGTGACGGTAAGCAATGATGAAGTAAAGAATGCAATTTCGTTTTATCTGAAAAGCAATGACGTCCAATTAGGCCAGGACAAAGACTGTAGCTATGGGCGAGATTGTTGGGGTTATACCTACAACGAGAATGACTACGCCCACCAAATCAGTGGCGCTTATCAGAGTATTAAAAGTCTTCCTAACTCACGCATTCTCTCAACAGCATCAAACAAGCTAACGGTTTGGGTATATGGCAACGAAACGGCTCAATATCGCCAAGTTTGTGCGCAAATCAAGTTTGATAACGGCAGTGTCTACGATAGCTGTGCTTACCCATATGATGAAAGTGCTCTGTACCAAGGTGTGCAACCTAAAGAATACAGCGCTTCTGAGTTTGCTGACATTGGCACAGGCGAAACCGTTTGGAAAGATGAAGGTGACGGTTTCTATTTCGACAAAGCTGAAGTCCGTAATTTCTACATCACACCGACGGACACCTCTATCACTATGACCAAAGTTGCCATGGATAATTGGGAAGAATCGAACAGCGACAAAGTATTCCTGAGAGACGAGTGGCTTGGCTGCTACAGCGATTGTCCAAACGGATTCCGCTCGGTGAAAGGCTATATCTTTGAACCCGGTCGAGAGCGCACGGTTTCAGATGAATACGTTTGGAATAGTGCTGCGGGTGAGGGCCGTACAGCTACATGGCGTGTTAACCAAAAACTACGTTCGGTGACATTGAGTCAGCTTCTTTTTTCAGGCAACACATCAATCAACGATTCTCAGAAAGAATATCGTTTCACCGCTTATGACCAGTACGGAAATAAAGCACGTCTAAAACTAACTTACCCTGAAAGCCAGTTTAGCGGTGGCGGTCAGGAATGGGACTACACCCAATGGAACCTAGTTAACCAATAATATCTCGCCTGAGAAAACCGTTAGCCCACATACGTTGGGCTAACTTTCGCCTTAAAGGAGGCACTATGTCTAATTGGACTTCAAATGCATTTAATTTTGATAGTTATTGTTCAGGGGGCGTAGACCAAAGAACAAGAAGCTACTCCTATCAAATTCTTTTAGGATCCTTAGTCGGCAATTGGCTAAAAGGCCCTAACCTTGATATCGCTCTGCAGTTTTCACCCTACTCGCGGGATAACCTAGGTTTCGGTATAGGTTGGCAGTTAAACATTCCAAGATACGATCTTAAAAATAAACAACTGCATCTTGCGAATGGGCAGTCTTACCGAGCTGAATTGGGCGCGAACTACAAACTTGCTCTTCGCTATAAGAAATTGCTCGACTTCTCAGTGAAAGGTGACGCTAGTGGCTATGAGATTACCTATCGAAATGGTCGCAAAGACATCTTAGATGATCACGGTAATCTGATTAAAGTCATCCAAAGTGATGGCCATGCTCTGCATTTTTCCTGGTTAAACATAGGTCAAGAAAAACGTTTGAATAAAGTCTGGGATGATCGCACATCAGAAAGCCAACCACTTTTGCTTATTGTTCACGTTGATCCGAGCAGAGTGAATGTTTTTACGAATATCGGCAGTGCTCATGAAGCATATTTCAGACTTATCCTAAACAATAACAATCTCGTTCAATGCCAATTATCTGAAGATGCGGGTAGTTATGACTTTGGCTACAAAACGATAGGGTCCTATAACCTTATTCAGAGTGTTACCCACCCTTGTGGAATGCTTGAGCAACTGGCTTATGACGCCAATGGAATAAGAGTAAACACCAACACTTATCTCCCAGCGGTCACTTCTCATCGTGTTTTAACGAGAAACTCTCCCATTATTGAGACTCACTATGGCAGCGTGAATTCCGATAGCCGAAACTTTATGGGCTACAACGTGCCTGGCGGTAGTTTAGGTGAAGGGGTTGATAACTTACTTGAACGTGGAATCGAATACTCATACCGAGTACAAAAAGTGGAAAGCGGTACGATCAAGACCATTCAAACGTATAACCAATTCCACCTGTTGGTTGAAGAAGCTCGCCTGATAAACGACAAAATTGTCCACCTCAAGAAGCTTGGCTATCCAGCTCGTGACAACGAGGATTTTGCCAATCAGCCTGCTCAATACGCGCTAATCAATCAAGAAGAGCAAACTTGGTCATCGGGTGAAGATAGTCATCTACAAACTCGCCATTGGCAATACGATCAGTACGGTAACATGCTGTCTTTTATCGATGAAAACAACATTGCTGAGTATTATGAGTACTATTCATCACAAGGTGAGCTAGGCTGTCCAGCCTCTCCTTCTGGCATGGTGAACTTTGTCAAATCTCGTACTCTGAGCAATGGTTCTGAACAACGTAAGATTTCCTATGAGTACGGAGAGGTTGCAGGTCTCAACAATCAAAAGGATGTCGTGCTGCGCTTAGAAAATGCTCATGATCGCTACCAAAGCCATTACCGCTACCACGAGAATAACAGTGAGACATTTTCTTTGGGTCGACTAGCTTCCATCCAAAACGATTTCATTCATGCAGATGGTACCTATGCCAAGACTTCAAGCTATCACTATGTTTTGGAGGGTGACACGGTTGAAGAACATGAGGAACTGGTATGTCACGACAATACAAAAATTAATGTGGTTGTTAGCCACTATCTCGATATTGGCGAAATTGCTCATCATGTAGACGCGGATGGTGTTCGTTGTAGTTTTGAATATGACTCGTTACGTCGGACAAAAAGCGAACGCATTGATGGTAGTGCTGCACGTTCATACCAATATCTAGTGGATACCACCCAAGCTAGGCAAACCATGGTGCTCACAGACTGCAAGGGCAATTTGTGCGAACAGAGTTGGGATGGGCAAGGCAGAGAGTTAGAAGCGAAGCTCGGCACTACAACCACTTGGAAAAAAGAGTATGACGAATTCGGACGTTTAGCCAGCAAGAGCACTTTTGACGATCTGCCCGATAAAAAGGCGCGTACGATTTCTGTCACTCAGACAGAAACATATGAATACGATGATTGGGGGCAGATTAAAGCAACCACGCTTCCGAATGGTAATCGTCATATCGCGTTTAACAATCTAGCTAGCCGCCAAAAAACACAAGGTATTGAGGGGTTAGCGCTAACAGTCAGTGATCTGAACAACTGGGGGTTAGAAGATAGAAAGCAACAAGGTGATCGCGTTTGGCATTATGAATACGATGCTTGGGGCCGACTTAAGAAAGAAACTGATCCTGCTAGTCAATCGAAAAGCTATCAATACGACAAGTTTGATCGTGCCGTTCATATTACTCAAGCTAACCATGTTACTCAGCAAATTACCTACGCGGTACATACCGATCAAACGCAAGTCACTCAGTTAAAAATAGGTTCACAGATAGTTGGGCAGCGTGATCTTGATGGTTTGGGGCGACCTCTTGAACTTCGTCGGGGTGCCAGTAGCCAAGCCTCTTTAGCTTGGACCTATGCCGATAGCAGTAATATTCCGCAGACAGAAACCAGCTTATCCGCTCCAACAAGACGTTTTAGTCGCGATGCACAGTTAGGTGTTCTCAACGAGAAACAGTCTGGAGACCAGTCAACAACATACCAATATGATCCCGTCTCCGGCCTACCAACTGGCAGTGAAGATAGCAACGGGAGTCGAAGCTCGATTACATATTCTGTGACGGGTTTACCTGAGTTTGAGCAGCATGACGGCAACATCCGCCAGTACATTTACTCAAAAGGTGGTGTGATTACCTCGATTCAAAGCACGCGAGACAGACGTCAGTTCGGTTATGATGAGCTTGGCCGATTAGTCAAATTAAGTACAGATAACGCTACTGTTGAATACGAATATGATCAATTTGATCGTATCACTTTAGAGCAATTGACATCGGGTAGTCACACTCAAATTACCGAGATTGAATGGGATGAATACAGTCGCGAAGTGAACCGTGCTGTCGCACTCAACGACGTTTACATCTTTGAGCAGTCTCAACACTACAACGAACTTGGTTTACTTCGCTGCCGAGAAAAAGAGTGTGCAACCTTGGGCAATGTAACAGAGACGTACACCTATGATTCACTCTCACAACTTAAGCGCGTTGAGTTTTTAGGTACCGGCCCACTCAGCGATTGGGGTGAACCAATCTTATTCCTTGAATGGGACTACGATGACCTCGGTAATACGCTGACTCAGCGTTGTGTCACCAACGATTCTCAAGACCTCGCAGACTACTACTACGAAGCAGATGATCCAACACAGTTAACACGCATCACCCACACGCACCCTCAGCTTCCGAGCCAAACCGTACTCAAGTATGACCAGAATGGCAACATGATTGAGGATGCAGAAGGGCGAGCGCTAAGTTACGACCACTTCGACAAACTTACCAGCGTGCTGTCTAATAACACGGAATGGATGTACACCTACGACAGCAATGATCGTCTAATTGGGCAGTACTCTGATACCGAGAGTCGCCAGTTTGAGTATTTGTGGAGTGACATCGCGTCTATTGAAGACAATGGCCGCGTAACCCACTACATCTACGATGATGGTGTGCCGAAATGGTCAGAACAAGACTCTGTTGTCTCTATGATAGCCACCGATCAAAACGGTTCTGTCATTGCTTCTAACACCGCGGGTCAAACGGATGCAATGTACCGCTACTCTCCATATGGTCAACGCGAACAGGTGGTAAATAACAATGAGCAATAAAGATTCAGTATTCATTACTCCGCTTAATCGTCGTGAGTTTCTGATTAAAATTGGCCAAACCAGTGCGGTGGCTGGTGGCATTTCACTACTGCCAACCTCTGTGCGTCTTGCAATGGCGCAATCTATGACGGTCTCGCCATCGCATTTAGGCTTTAACGGCGAATGGCTGGACCCGGTACTCGAAGGTTACCACTTAGGCCAAGGCTATCGAGTCTACCAACCTAAGTTAATGCGTTTTAACGCCCCGGACAGTTTAGCGCCATTTAGTGAGGGTGTTCACAATGCTTATGTCTACTGTCATAACGATCCACTCAACTTTACGGACCCAAGTGGTCATTTGAATATCAGTAAGATTTTGTTTGGTGCGTTCGGCGTTATAGCGGGTATTGTGGGGATTGCACTGGCTGCTCCGACCGGAGGCTCAAGTTTGGTTCTTGCTGCTGGCATCATTGGCGGTATTGCCGGAATGACCAGTGGTGCGCTCCAGATTGCATCAGGCATCATTGATGATGGCGACATCTCTCGTAAACTGGATATCGCTACTATTCCATTTGACATTATTGGCGTGGTCAGTGGTGGCTACTCAGCTTTCAAGTCAGTACAAAACTTACGTTGGGTAAGAGCTGGCGGTGCTTTGGAAGATGTCACTCAGCCAGGGCTAGGCTCTCGGCTGTGGAACAAGATTAGCCCGTCAGCTGAGTACAACCTTGACTGGGCGCGTAAAACCAATCCTGCGATGAGAATTGGCAGTTCAGAAGGTCAAGTTATTGTCACCAAAATGGTACAAGGCGGCAAAACCATGACTTATACGCCCCCCCCGATCCACGGTGGTTTTACTAAGATTCTGCTCGGTCAAGTCAAAGTAGGCGCTCGTGGTTATACCATTTATCAAGGCATTATGACAGCTCGATCTATTGGCAGTATTGGCTGGTCGACGGTCAAAACTATCCCCGGAAGACTAGACAGCGAGAAATCATCGAACGAGAGTATGGTGACAGAGGGCAGAAGTTCAAACCCTGAAGCGAGAAAGACTCAGCTATATTCTCTGGAAGAAACCCGCCAGCGCATAAAATATGGCAGTGATGTGCAAAGAATGATACGCCAATTGCCTCTATCCTAATCGACAAGATGCAAAAGGCAATGCCGTTCACTAAATCAACAAGCGTTAGTTTAGCTGTAACATAAAATGACGAAGCCATCCGCAAGGATGGCTTTTTGATTTTTTACTCGCTGGATTAGTTTGGAATTGGCACAACCAGAATGTCGACAGGAGATTTGTTGATCAGGTGTCTCGAATAAGAAATGATCTTACTCCAGAAGTCCTGATGGTGGCCACATATCAGCAAGTCGACACGGTTTTCCTCAATGGTGTCATTGAGCTTATCGCCCAGATCGCCAGTCCCGACTAAAAAATGCTTCACAGGAAAATCTAGCTTGGCTTGGAATGCGCGCAACCATTCCATCGAGTGTTCGTTGAGTGGTCTGACGCTGGTGTCAGCCTGAATGTCGACCAGCTCCGGATAGATTTCTCCATGGGTGCCATCAATGTGGATGAGCGATATCTCAGCGTCATGCTGCTTAGCCATAAATACCGCTCTTTCAAGCAACACATTGCTCTCTTCCGACAGCTCCAGCGCGACCAGAATATGTCCATATTTCATTAACATGTCCTCTTATTGAACTGACTCATTTCATCATAGAGCGAATCGCTGAAAAATTTTGTCTAAGAGATCGCGGAAATGCTACAAATTGCATTGGTTGAACATAAGGATATTGTTCTAATTAGTTAGAGGTGGGTTTCTTGACCGCTAAAACAGAAAAGGTATGCCAATGCTTGATTCGTCCCAGTGCTGTCTTTCCTGATTCATCGCGCTCTTGGAACTGGATAATATCGAAATCTTTGAACAAAGCTTCCACCTGTGGTTTCGTCAGTGGTGTAGTTGCTATACGGAATCCATGAGCCCAAGAGTCTTTTTCACCCATGAAATCACCGCTAAATACGCCGCCAATTTTTAGGCTGTTACTGATGGATTGCCACGTGTCAGGAAACGCCTCCGGTTCAGCAAAGAACAGGCTGTTGTGTGCCAGAACCACTCCAGCTTGTGGGTAACGGAACGTTTCAAATGTGGAGAGTGAGATATTAATCGAAGGCTGGTCTGCGAATCGATCGCGGCAGAGGCCAATAGCGTCTTCATTATTATCAAAACCATACACCTGATAGCCTTGCTGCGCTAGGTAGGCGATGTCGCTGCCCGTACCACAGCCACAGTCAATCGCAACTTTACAGCCAGAACGGTTGATTTGGTGTGCGTTCTCAGTTTTTGATGAGTGCTTTTTGGTCAGTACCTTTTGGTAGTATTGGTGCCAGGTTTCGCTGTTCTTATCCATTGTTCATTGCTATCGGAGGGAAGGGTTGTAGTGTGCGTGAACGGAAAAAACTAGGAAATAACTATCTCACACCTCAGCCTCATTTTGTTCCTAAAATGTGAGTTACACTCAGTTCAGACTCGAAGTGAGAGAGAATATGATGACAACTTTTCCTAAGCATTTTCTGTGGGGTGGCGCGATTGCGGCCAATCAGGTGGAAGGCAGTTTTGATCTTGATGGTAAAGGGCTGTCGACGTCCGACATGTTGCCCAATGGGATTCTCAGTCTGCACCAGACGCGCCAACAACGCACCGAAGGTATTAAAGATCTGGCGATAGATTTTTACCAGCGTTATCCAGAAGATATTGCTCTATTCAATGAAATGGGGTTCAACTGTCTGAGGTTGTCCATTGCTTGGACGCGTATATTCCCGAATGGCGATGAATCTGAACCCAATGAAGAAGGCTTGGCGTATTATGATCGTATCTTCGACGAATTAGCGAAACATGATATTACGCCTTTTGTCACCTTGTCTCACTATGAGATGCCTTACGCGTTGGTAGAAAACTATGGCGGTTGGGCAAGCCGTGAACTGATTAGCTTCTTTGAGCGCTATGCTCGTACCGTGTTTGAACGCTATCAGAACAAGGTTAAACTGTGGCTGACGTTCAATGAAATCAACATGTCTCTTCACGCGCCGTTTACCGGTGTGGGCTTGGCTGAAGAGGCTAGTGAGCAGGCCATTTATCAGGCAATCCATCATCAGCTTGTCGCTAATGCAAAAGCGGTGAAACTATGTCATGAGATTATTCCAGATGCCAAGATAGGTAACATGTTGCTTGGTGCGCTTAATTATCCGTATACCTGTAATCCCGATGATGTTATCGCGGCGATGCAGGAAAATAACAAATGGCTGTTTTTTGGTGATGTCCAGACTCGCGGTCGTTACCCAGGTTACATGCTTCGCTATTTCCGTGAAAAAGGGATTGATATTGACATGCAGCCGGGTGATATAGAGGAATTGGCGAGCGCCAGCGTTGACTTCATTTCATTCAGTTATTATGCGAGTGGCTGTGCCAGTGCAGATCCCAAGCAGAAAGAGGTCGGTAACATTGTCGACAGCGTGCCTAATCCGTATTTAGAGAAAAGTCAGTGGGGTTGGTTGATTGATCCGAAAGGGCTACGCATCTTGCTTAACTTTCTTTATGACCGCTATCAGAAGCCGCTATTTATAGTTGAAAATGGACTTGGGGCGCGCGATAAAATCAACGCCAATGGGGAGATAGAAGATGATTATCGCATTGCCTATCTCAATGACCACTTGGTTCAGGCCAGAGAAGCCATATTGGATGGAGTGGAGCTGATAGGTTTCACCAGTTGGGGCCCTATCGATCTGGTTGCCAATTCCACTGCGGAAATGAGTAAGCGCTACGGCTACATTTATGTTGATCGTCATGATGATGGCAGTGGTACATTAGAGCGCAAGCGCAAGAAAAGCTTTTTCTGGTATCAGGATGTTATCCGGACTCATGGAGCATCGCTAAAATCTTGAAGTCAACGAGCCATCTGGCTCCTTGACTGCTGGCGTCTCGCGATAGGCTCATACTCGGCGCAAGTCGCTTTATGTGAATTAGTCTGAATACAATCTATCGGTTTCGTTTCCTTGAGGTGATTAGAACTGCTGGTTGGCCTGCTCCATTCAGAACCAGAGATGGCCATCCCTTGAAGTCCTTTTGGTGTGTGTCCTGAATTTCTGTTTTGTCCTGAATTTCTGAATTTTTAGTTTCTATTTCTCAAATAGTCAAAATTTGAGACGACCTTGCCTCATATTGATGCTTCTTGTGCATTTAAAAAGCCCGTTACGTCGATTGACATAAAGGGCTAATGGGAAAACAGGGATACCCGTTAGAAAATGAACTTATAGCCTAATGAGATCATCAACAGGCTCAGAGAGATGGATATCGTTCGTTGAATGAGTTTTGGACCATACTTCATTGCCGAAGCGCTACCAACGTGGTTACCAAACAAGTTCATGACCACTAATGGGATGGCTAATGCGTACATAACACTCCCCGCTAACATGAAGGCGATCAGTGCGCCTATATTCGAAGCAAAATTAAATAACTTTGACGTCGCTGAAGCGGAAACCAAATCGAACTTGAGCAAGTAATGCAGTGCAAAGATCAGAAAGCTTCCAGTTCCCGGCCCGAAGAAACCATCGTAAAATCCAATCACAAATACGGCAGCAGGGACACCAAACAAGATGGCGTATCGATTGATGGGCGCACTCGTATCGTGTTCTTTGCTCTTTTTGGGAATGAAAGATAACACAATACCAAACGGAAGCATTGCGAGTATGATCTTGCCGATCGTATCAGGATCGAAATAAAGTATTGCTTCCGCACCCGCATAGGCCCCCACTAAACCCGCAGGTATACCCGTAGCTACCGCTGTCCAGATCACGCATTTATTTCTGACGAAATTACGGATCGCCGCAATGGTACCAATGGTGCTGACAATCTTCTCTTGTCCCAGCGCAATGTGTGGCGGTAGGCCGGCAAGAATGAAAGAAGGAACCAAAATCAGACCGCCTCCACCGGCAACCGAATCAATAAACCCAGCAGCAAATGCAGACACCATCAGTGCAACCAGAATCCAAAATGTAATATCGCTTCCTAGAAATTCCACGCTGTGTTGCTCCCTTTATGATGACTCTTGATAGGTTTTGATGAGTACGGAGGTGTCCATACGACCGTATCCGTGGTTCTGTAGCTCACGATATTCACTATCTACTTTGATCGTGAGTGGCAAATCTATCCCTAACCTTTTGCTTTCGTCGATACAAATGCCTAAATCTTTGCGCATCCAATCAATCGCGAACCCAAAATCAAATTCATCTCTAGACATCGTTGAGGAACGATTCTCCATCTGCCAAGAACCTGCCGCACCATGCTTCAAGACATCCACAAGGTCATCGATATCTAAGCCAGCATGTTTTGCCAACGTCAGTCCTTCACTCAAGCCTTTCAAAACGCCAGCAATACAGATCTGATTGACCATTTTTGAACGTTGGCCTTGGCCGTTTCCTCCCATCAACTTGGATTGTTTTCCATAAACGCTCATCACAGGCGCTGCCTGCTCATACATTTCATTTTGACCACCACACATGATAGTCAGAGCACCATTTTCAGCCCCCGCTTGCCCACCAGATACTGGGGCATCAATGAATGCGATCCCTTTTTGTTTGCAGGCCACACCAAGTTCAATCGCCAATTCGGCGGATGTGGTGGTATGGTCGACCAAGATACTTCCTGGTTTCATATTGTCGATAAGACCCGTCTCACCGTAAACCACGCTGCGAACGTCATCATCATTTCCTACGCAAACAAATACCAAATCACAATCTTGAGCCGCGGCCCCAGGCGATGAACAAACCTCACCGTGATAGTCTTTCGCCCAGTCATGAGCCTTTTTCGTTGTGCGATTGTAAACTTTGGTTGGGTAACCATGACTAGAAAGGTGTCCTGCCATTGGGTAGCCCATGACACCTAATCCAATAAAGGCAACATTGTTTTTCATAGCGTTCTCCTTAGTCCTTTGCTATTTGCTTTCAATTTCTGTACGGCAATATTTGAACAAGCGAACTTATTACAAATTCACTCACCAACGATCAGTGCTATTTTTACGTGGATAACCCCTTTCTCTGCTGTGGCCCACGCGTTGATAGACCAAATGGCGTTTAAGGTCTCCACGGTTCTCACTTTGATAAGATATTATTTCAATGCCCTTTAATTGATATATGTCAATTTTGGTGCCATTGACTAATACCGATGTCTACAATCATCACGTGGGTACGAGGTGTTTAACCGTACTTATCTACCAACCTTTCATATTCAATTATGAAAAGTCTTCATCTGAGATTCAGTGATGGTATTTTATGGTCAGATTCATGGAGAATAGGCCTCTTCGCTACACTGGGTAATGAGTGAATCTGAGCTTCCTCATTGAGCATTGTTTTTAGTGTTATGTAATCTTCTTATCACTTTGATGCATGTTATTTTTCAAATTGACATATGTCAATTTAAAAATGACATCATTACCTGCTCAATTCCATAGCGAATAGACATAGTTATGCTTTATAATCGAAGAGGATAATTAAGGAGAAGTCGATTGAATAACAACAAATTCGTACGTATTGCTGACGCTATTGAAGAAAAAATTAATAGTGGCGAATACACGGCCAACACTAAACTACCGACCCATCGACAGTTAGCTGATGAGCTTAAAACGACTCCAGCGACGGTCGCTAAAGCCTATAAGTTGCTTAGTGACAAAGGTCGGCTTGAATCGTTTGTTGGTAAAGGTACGTTTGTTGCTGCTCACTCTGATCTGAATGAAGCTATTCAAGTGGTCCATGAAGACACCAATTACAATTTCTCTCTGCTACAGCCGTGCTTACACAAGAACATTCCTGCGATTAAGAGCGCCTATCGACAAGCGTCTGATCATCTCACTGAAACTTTGATTGGATATTGTGAAGACTCGGGACATGAAAAACACCGACAAGCGGCCGTCAAGTGGGCTCAACAGTATGGTCTGGAAGGCGGTAGTATCGATAACACCGTATTGACCAATGGGGCTCAACATGCTCTCTCTTTATTAGTAGAAACGCTAACTGAGCCTGGTGACACCATTTTGGTTGAATCCCTCACTTATCCAGGAATATTGGCCATTGCCAATTTATCTAACCGCAACGTTGTCGGCGTTGACTTAGATGAACATGGTCTATCTCCATCATCACTGGATAGTGCGATTCAACAATATTCACCCTCTCTCGTGATTGTCATTCCATGCCATCAGAACCCCACAGGTGTGTCGATGCCTGAAATGAGAAAAAAAGAAATCGCTCAGATCATCAATGAGCATCAAGTTTGGTTGGTAGAAGATGACATCTATTGCTTCTTAGATGAACACCCCATCCCCCCTATTGCTAACTTTGCACCAGATTACACATTTCATGTCACCGCTTTGTCTAAAGCGATTAGCCCCGCAATGCGGTGCGGGTTTATTAAAGCACCGGCTAGTCAGATCGCGCGGCTCAATGCTCACATACGAGCCAATATCTGGTTGTCATCGCCTATCAACTACATTGCCGCGACACTGCTTATCGAGTCGGGTGAAGCTTTCACTCTCGCCTCGAACCAAAGAAACATGGCGTCGAGCCGACAAAAAATCGCTCGTGAGATTTTTTCATTGAATGGCGTGCAATCTACTGGCTACCATATGTGGTTATCTTTACCCGAGCATTGGCAGCAAGATAGGTTTACCATGGAAGCCAAGAATCGCGGATTATTTGTCACCAGTGGCAGCTATTTCAGTGTGGATGGCTCAAGCACTCAACATATCAGGCTTTCACTTACCTCAATCAGTCAAGAGAGAAAATTGATTGAAGGGCTCAAACAAATTCGTGATCTTCTGAATGCCAGTCCAAATGCCTTTATGCCTTTCTGATCAGTTGTATTCCATCAGAATCCACGCTTTCTAGTTTACGGAGTGTAAGAGGCGTAACGTTGATCCTGAAGTATATGCAAACAGCGACTCTAACTACGTCTACAGCGAGTTGGATCGTTTAACTTATGGTCATGGTAAAGTCTATAGTTACTGGCAAGGGCCAAAGGAAACTGCTTTCTACTTGTATGGTACTTCCTTTGCTCAAATGAAATTGCAGATTTCAGAATTGGTTACTAGTTACCCTCTGTGCCAAAAGTGCAGAATTGAGCAGATTGCATAAAGGTGGCTAATAAGGGCGTGTAATAGTCAACAAATTCCAGAAAGACACCGATAGAGAGAAAGGGCAAGTTTCCCTTTCCTTATCGGTTTACCGAGTGTGATTAATTTGTTGTCTAAGAACTATGTTTCTGTTGGAAAATCACTGTTGACTTGCTCCTTTAACCAATCAATAAACAATGTCACTTTGGGTCTTTTCAAGTTCTTTTCAGGTAAACATATAAAATATGAGAAAGATAGCTCGGTAAAACTCTCTCCAATTCTAACTAAAGTTTTATTTTTGATATATCTATTAACTAGGCTGTGTTTTATTAATCCTATTCCTTGCATTGCTAGAGCACTTTCTACCACAAATTGAGAACCATCAAATAAAATCGAAGGATTAATGGGTTTTTTGTCATTTAATTCCAGCCAAGTTTTCCAACTCATATCTGTATAAATATCTTCTATTAGCACACCATTATTCAAATCATCGATGCTATATATGCCATACTTTTCTTGATAATAAGGATGGCATACAGGATATATAATGTCTTTCATCAACCATTCACAATGCATTCCAGTATATTGACCAGAACCGAAACGTACGCATAAATCGATACTATTGTCAGTGGGTTGAGAGAGACGGTTGGTTGGTTCAACTAGAATATTGATATCAGGGTGCCGCTCTCTGAATCCTTGTAATCTTGGAATTAGCCAATGATGAGCAAAAGAGCTAGGTGTTGATATCGCGAGCTTGTTTGGGTATGGGTCATCAACCAGTTCATCCAGACCAGATTCTAGGTGGTTAAACCCTTTCTTGACCTGTTTGTAAAGACTTTCCCCATAAGGGGTGAGTTCAATTTTCCTGTGATGACGGTGGAACAGGCAAGTGTCTACGCTAGCTTCGAGTTGTCTTATTTGCTGACTTACTGCAGCTGGAGAAACGAAGAGTTCTTTTGCTGCTAATTTGAAGCTCCCTAAAGCTGCCGCTCGATAAAAATAATGTAAACCTTGGAGAGGAAGATTCTGTCTTTTCAATTAAGAAGGCCTTAACTAACGGCAATAAAGAATTGCTTGTCAGGTTAACATAAATTTACAAATATATAAAAGTATCATTGAAATATGTTTTTTTTATCAATTAGGCTCGCATAACAAGGAATAGTTTTGAATAAATATACAAATATAAAAAAATCAATAGATATAAGCGAAGGTTTTTGGGATACAACCAGCAATAATGGCCTTGCTAATATTATCAGTAAGAATATGGGAAATGGTGAGCACTTGACAGTTCCCGGAGGCGAGCAGTTTGTAAATATGTCCTCGTACTCTTATCTTGGTTTGGATAGCCATCCTGCAATTATACAAGGTGCAATTGACGGTATTCAGTCGACAGGGGCATTAAATTCTTCGACTTCACGTATTCGTGTTCAATACGAAATACTTAACCAAGCAGAGTGCCAATTAGGTGAACTAACAAGTAGTGACGTGTTCACACTGCCTTCTTGCGCAGCGGCCGCCGCCGCAGTATTACCATTACTCTCATCTGGTGCCCTTACCAATAATACCCCCCCGGTCATGGTTTTTGATAAGCATGCGCACTTTTGTCTGAATTACATGAAACCAATTTGCGCTGATGAAACAAAAGTCATCACGATTGAGCATAACGACATGTGTGCATTGGAGGATATTTGTAAGCAGCACCAACAAGTCGCGTTTGTCGCTGATTCTATATACAGCACAGGTGGAGCGGCACCGATAAAGAGGTTACTAGAACTGCAAAGTCAATACGGGCTATTTCTGCTGATTGACGAAGCTCACGGCCTTTCTACCACTGGTCATAATGGAGTAGGCATGGTTTTGAGTGAAGTCGATGAACTTAATGATCAGACGTTGCTCATCGCATCTCTAAATAAAGGCTTTGGTGCATCGGGTGGTGCCGTGTTCTTTCGTCAACACAAGGACAATAAAGTCAGGAACCTTTTAGCCAGATATGGTGGGCCGATCACTTGGTCACAGCGAATTAATACGGCGGGCCTTGGCGCTATTATTGCTTCGACTGAGTTGCATCAGAATGGAACAATTAATCGATTACAAACGACGCTAATGCGTAAAGTTGAATTGTTTGACGAGTTGGTAACGACCCGAGCCAAAGGTGATGGATTGCCTATCCGATTTGTTTCTTTGGGAGACGAGCAAGCGACCATCAATATAGCCAGAGAGCTATTTAGTTCGGGCTTTTACACTTCAGCGATATTCTTCCCAGTCATCGCGAGAGGTAAGGCGGGTCTAAGAATCATGTTGCGCTCAAATATGCAAGATAAAGATATTCAAGAGTTCGCCATTAGATTGAATCAACTCAAGCAAAAGCATGGAGTGCATGATGCGTAGAGCAGGTAATCGTCTCGTACTGGTTTTAGCTTGTACGTTAGTGCTGATGGCACAGATGTCGACCACTTTGTATTTGCCAGCTTTGCCTGAGGTCGCAAGCGAACTTTCCATAAGTCGCCATTATGCTGAATTGTCCATTTCGCTTTTTGTGATTGGAGCGGCTTTACCCGTTATTTACTGGGGGCATGCTGCAGAAAAATATGGGCGAGATAGATCCTTGGTGATGGCTTTAAGTGTGTTTATTGGAGCGAGTTTATATCTCTATTTTGCACAAACAATCGAGAGCTTACTGGTCGCGAGAGTAATCCAAGGGATGGGAGCGGGTGGTGCTGCAATCATTGCCAGGATCTTGGTAAGAGATAACTGGAGCGGAGATGAGTTGACGCAGAAACTCTCGCTGCTTTCGATGGCCTTCATTGCTGCGTTAGGTATCGGGCAGTTTATCGGTTCGATATTAACTGAGTATAGCGATTGGCGGTTTGGCTTCATATTATTGTCGGTGATAGCTGTCGGAGCATTGGTCGTGATTATGTTCATCCCTTTTCAATCGACTGAACAAAAGCCTCAAGCTTCATCAACATCGCGAGCAAGTTATATTCAAATTGCAAATGACCGAAGTTTTCTGATCCCTTGTGTTCAAGGAGGGCTTGGGTTTGCCACGATAGTGACGCTGCAAGAAGTGAGTCCATTTGTATTTTCACATGACTTACAGCTATCTAGCCAAATGTTTGGTTTCTTTGGCCTTAGTATTGGTGTTGCGTATTTCTTAGGTTCTCTTTGTGTCAAACATTTTGTAACCAAGGTTGGCAGTCAGAAGTTAATGAACCTGGGGGCCTATCTGATGATGTTAGGCTCAATAATCATGCTGGGGGTTTGGTTGTTCAGCAGTGCGATTCCAATGCAAACCCTTATTGCTGCTTATCTTAGTTTGTATCTACTCATTATTTTTGGACAAGCTATCGTTTTTCCAAACAGCATGTCCATTGCTGCAAGCCAATCTTCGCACAATGGCGCGCATAGCATTGCTTTGTGTGGATTCCTACAGCAATCAATGGCCGGAATAGCAGCGGCATTAGCGGTTGGTGCGGGACAAAGTCATAGCTGGGTGTACTGGGTTGCTATTATGGGAGTAGTGATTCTTGGTCTTAGTTTTACGAATAAAGAGCAAAAAGCATGTCTGAATTAGTTTCAATATTAGATCCGAAAACTGAAGAGGCCAAAGTTAACTTTGATGGTTATCAAGCTATTCTAGAAAAGTTTAATCAAGCCCAATCTGAGTCACTCGCTTTAGAGTTGCCAAGTCGTGAAAAGCAAAGCTCTAGAGGTAAGCTTTCTCCCCGGGAACGGATATCAAAAGTAATTGATGTTGGAACCTCCTTCTTTGAAATCGGGCAAATAGCAGGATACAAAGTCTATGAGCAACCTCTCCCGAGCGCAGCAATAGTGACAGGTGTTGGTGTAATAAACGGCCGTAAATGTGCCATTTTTGCCAACGATTCTGCTGTAAAAGGCGGAACCTATTATCCAGTTACCTTGAAGAAACACCTTAGAATGCAAAGTATTGCGCGCAAACACAAATTGCCCTGTATTTACTTGGTCGATTCTGGTGGTGTATTTCTTCCACTTCAAGATGATTTATTCCCGAGTGAGCATCACTTTGGCAAAATATTCAAGAACATCGCGGAAATGTCCAGTTTAGGTATCGCCCAAATTTCAGCAGTTCTTGGGTCTTGTACTGCGGGTGGCGCTTATATTCCAGCAATGTGTGATGAAACCATTATTACCAAAGGGAATGGCACCATTTTCCTCGGGGGCCCACAACTGGTGAAAGCAGCAACGGGAGTTGAAGTTGACGCTCAATCTCTCGGTGGTGCCACACTACACACTGAGGTGAGTGGAGTCGCTGACCACTATGCAGAAAATGAAGATCATGCACTCCAGATAGTGAGAGATCTTGTCAGTCGATCTCATCAAGATGAGCCAGAATGCGCCCCTGATATCGCTCCTAGGGACAGCCTCTACTCGTTAGAAGAGATACCGTACCTGTTAAGTAAGGACCCGAAAAAGCCCATCATCGCGAGAGAAATACTGGCTAGGTTGTTGGATGACAGCAAATTAGTTGAATACAAAGCTAACTATGGAAAAAGCATCGTGTGTGGGACAGGCCACATAGGAGGCTATGCGGCTGGAATCATTATTAATGACGGAGTGCTCTTTTCAGAAAGTGCGATAAAGGCGACGAACTTTATGGCTATTTGTGCCAAACGCAAACTGCCGATTGTTTTTATTCACAACATCAATGGCTTTATGGTTGGGAAAGAGTACGAAGCTGAGGGCATTGCTAAGCATGGCGCTAAAATGGTCAACGCTATCTCTTGCTTAAGGGTGCCAACTATCAGCCTCATTGTTGGTGGAAGCTACGGAGCTGGGAACCTGGCTATGTGCGGTAGAACCATGGAACCGGATTTTATGGCGATGTGGCCAAACGCTAAAACTTCGGTCGTTGGGGGAGTGCAAGCCGCTAAGGTAATGTTGATGATGGAGCAAGAAAAGCGTCAGCGGAATGGTGAGAGCATGACCGAACTCGAACAAGAGCAATTCATGCAGCCGATCATCGATACATATGAAAAACAAGGTTCTGCAATGTATGTTGGGGCTCGAATGAACGCAGATGCCATTATCCCTCCGGTCCAGACTCGTGACTGGCTTGCCACCTGTTTGTCTCTCTGTAGACATCAGGATATGGAAGAGACCAACTTTGGAATATTCAGGATGTAAACATGCTTAAAAGAATTTTAATTGCAAATAGAGGTGAGATTGCACAGAGAGTTGCGAGAACTTGCCTTGACTTAGGTATTGAATACGTCGGAATACATTCTGATGAGGATGGCGACAGCGAGTATCTGCTCGACGCCACTCAGTGTGTTCATCTTGAGGGAAGCTCGGCGCTAGAAACCTACTTAAACATAGACAAAGTGGTGCAAGCAGCGCTCGACAGTGATTGCGACGCTGTGCACCCAGGATATGGTTTTCTATCTGAGAATGCAGACTTTGCTTTAGCACTTGAAAGTAAAGGCATTAAACTGATTGGCCCTACTTCAGAAATGATTGGTTTAATGGGAAATAAGTCCACGGCGAAAGAGGTGATGGCTCGTGCTGGATTGCCCGTTTTACCTGGTTCTGTTAGAGGGACATCAGACAAAGCTCAGTTGATTTCTGATGCTGAGACTATTGGCTATCCGTTAATTCTGAAACCCGTACTTGGCGGTGGCGGTAAAGGTATGGCCATCGTCTATGATCGCCACACATTAGAGCCTGCCATTGAAGAGGCTTGTCGGGTGGCGAAAGCGGCTTTTGGTGATGAGCGTTTACTTATCGAAAGGTACATAGAGTCACCGAGGCATATCGAGGTCCAAGTGGCATGTGACCATTTTGGAAATGTTATTCATTTATTTGATAGAGAGTGTTCTATTCAGAGGCGTCATCAAAAGATCATTGAAGAGGCCCCTGTTTCTTACCTTAGCGAGGAGGTTCGTCAGGAATACCTTTCCGCCGCAGTAGAAGCAATGGAAAACATCAGGTATACCAGTATAGGCACGATTGAGTTTATCTTTGATGGCAAACAATTCTATTTCATGGAGATGAACACTCGCTTACAGGTTGAGCATACGGTAACTGAGGAAATTACTGGAATTGATTTAGTTGAGTTGCAAATTCGTATCGCAGCGAATCAGCCGCTGTCTTACCACCAAGCTCAAATACGTACCGATGGGCACTCCATACAGGCGAGGTTGTATGCAGAGAATCCATATAAAGAGTTTCAGCCAGAACCGGGGACGGTTAAGTACGTTCGTTGGCCATCCAAAGTGAGAGTTGAACGGGCATTTTCTCAATCAGGGAATATCTCTGGTTATTATGACCCTATGTTTGGCAAAGTAATCAGTCATGCAGCTACGAGAGACAAAGCAAGGAAAGAGCTTATCACTGCGCTCGAAGAAACGAGTATTATTGGTGTGACCACCAACATCGTGTTTCTTAAACACCTATTAGAGGCCTCAAGTTTTGTGAGCAATGATGTCAGCACAGACCTTGTCGATCAGCATGTGATCCCCGTCTTTTTGAAGCAAGGGTGCAAAAGGGACAGGCTTGATGCGGCACTTGCTATCGCCGCTAACCTATATCTCAGTGAATCGTTGAAGGATATTAGAAACACGCCTTGGGTAAAGAGTGCTGGTTCTACTCTTTCACGTGGTTTGGGAGAGCAGCATATTGGCCGCGTAGAGTTAGAAACCGACGATGGACAGTTTGAAGTGCTTATTCAATCGATAGATCTTCGTTCAACACGTGTCGCGGTCGAGGGGCAAGTCTTTAACGTGTCTCTGTCAGGTACATCTGCACAAGAGGTCAAAACGGGTAATATTGGCGCGTTGAAATGGCATGCTATAGAGAGTCAAAGTCGATACTTTGTTGAGGTTGGAGGAGAGTCATACTCTATTCAGCGCAAAAAACATGAATTCGGTGCTCAGAAAAACCAGTCTGACATCACTAAGTCAGAGATATCAGGCGTGATTGTCTCCGTGTTAGTTGAGGAAGGTCAGCATGTGGAAGCTGGCAAACCTCTCATCATCGTAGAAGCCATGAAAATGGAAACGACGATTTTTGCTCAAAAACAGGGTGTCGTATCTAACATGCACTGTTCTGTAGGAGATATAGTAAACAAAGGTGACACCATTCTTAAAATCGCGGATGGTTTGAAGGAATCGATGTAAAGTCAGTTAAGAGCATCGCCACTTTCAAATCAACATTCGGAATCTTCGCCTAGTATGCAGCTAGGCGATTTTTTGCCTGTTGAAAGCTCGATGTTTATCTTCAAATTCAAAGTGAATAAGAGAGGGTTTGCTTAATGTAAAAAAGGTGAGCTACGCAAAACCAAATGTCATGATGAATCTTGGCATAGCACTCTCGGCAGGGGACAGTGGTGAAGCCAGCTTTATGTTTTACTCCAATATTATTGTCAAGAGCCTGTACTGACATCGCTACGTTCTCTCTTCTATAAATTCCATCCAGTCAACAGTAAGGCCTAGACGTTTACGCTCACTAGCAGGTATATGCAGCCAGTAGGGAAGCCAGAGCCACTGAAACCAAAAGTCCAAACTTCCTTGAAGTGCGCCATATTCCATCGGATTTAAGTCGGGAAACGATACCTTTGGGAGTGGAGGCGCGTAATTTGACTGCAAAATACAGTTAATCAACGGCTCTTCATTAGTCACGATATGGACAATATAACCTCCAAAGTCAGGAAAGAGGTTAACTTTTAGTATTGAGCCTTTGTGGGATAGGTCCTGTGGCTCTTTTGTCCCATTGAATACAAATTCGTCGTCAGAGTATGTTTGTATCGAGCGAACGATGGCATCAACACTCTCTGATCCAATTAAGAAAAAAAGGTTATAGGCACAGCCTCTCATTTCTTGACATAGAGAAACGTGAGGGTAGGTAGCCTCATATTGTTTCAAGCTGAGTGACTCTTGACTTTCACTCAGTCTCTTCCTGAAAAGCTTACTCAGCCAGTTCGTTTTCATAAATAAAATCTGCCACCTGATCTGTACCATAATATCCAGTGGCTCTTGCGATAGTCTTAGCACTTTTAAATGATTAGTGAAAATATCGGACACACACTAGTATTGGTTTGCCAAACCACCTTGGGCTGGCATTGATAAGTCGCCACAATGATGGGAGTGTTCTGAACTTGACCATTTTAAGAGTATATGATGGAAAATATTAATATCCATATTCACAAGATGCTGCATCTATGGACTTTTATCTGGATATTGCCATTTATGTTCTACTCTTATCGTTACTGCTTCGGTGAACAGCGATATATTGATGAACTGATTGGCAACCTGTCTAAACAACCACAAACGTTTAAGGCAAAGTGGTACCTGAATACATCAGGATTAGGTGCCGGAGGGCTGTTTGTTATTTACGCATTACTCTACCCCTTAGTACGTCATCGTGCCAAAAAGAGAACGTTGAAGTTTGACTTATTTATGTGGGCTAACTTTGCGTTTTTATTCAGCTTAGTGGCTTTGTAAATGTTGAATTGCACAAACAATGAGTGGTCACACGCAAGGCTTGACGCCATTTTCTTGTTGTTTATCAACAAATTTCACCTCACATTTTATTTACTCTGCAATACCGTTCATCACATTAACCAACCAGACAGTGCCAATCGTGGTTCATCATCCTGTGATTGATTGTGTTCGACACGATGGGTGGTATGGGGCGATGGGAAAAACATAACACTGCGATTAGGCATGGGGGTGATTTCATGTAGTGTACCTTGATAGTCAAATACTAGCTTTGATTGTGAAGGTGGAAACTCAGGATCACCAAAATAGACGATAATAGTCACTTTATATGGGCTGACTTGTGCGCTACTGGTGTGATCGTTGTGATTATCGATAAAACAGTAGCGATTAAATGACGTTAGCGAGAAGCTTTGCTCAAACTCTGTAGCGTTAAGGCCGAGTATAGGAAGCCAGTGTGCCATTGCTTGCTTGGCAATTTTTCTGACTAACACATCACTACCTTGATCGACAAAGTGGTAGATAAAGCTGAATCTGTCTGCCGGTACTGGCGGCAGATTCATTTTTTGGAACACTTTTTCCCGTTTCTCTAAAGTGAGTAGCTCTGTATTAAACTTCTTACCATTGTGTCCGACACGAGTGCGCCATCCTTGCTGCTGCTGCCAAGAGTCTATTACCGCCTTATTGAAATTGGCAAAGCTTGCTTTATCAAAAAAATCATCAATACATAGATAACCATTTTGCGTTATTTTCTCACGCATTTTGCGGTTAGAAATCAGATCAATCATGAGCAAGCTCCTGCACTGTATTTGGTGCGTCTGAGCGGATATACCAAAAAGACAAAATAACGGTCGCTACCACAGCCATCATTCCATAATGACTAACACCAAAGTGGCTGGTGATACCAAACAACACCATACCCAAAGGCACTGCGGTATTGGTGACCATCTGGTCGTTTGAGGCAAAGCGAGGAAGTTGACTTGCAGTTAGGTGTGTTTGGGTAACCGTATCCCATTTGATACCACTCATTGTAGTTGCACAGGCACCAAACATAGCGCAAACGACAATCACAGTGATCGGTAGGGTGCTACTTATAGCTATAGCTTGTAAAGACAATAGCAACAGGCATAGCAAATGAACTCGATTCCATGTGAAGTGTTTAAAGCGCCCGCTGAGCATCCCGGTCGAACCCACTAATGATCCTATAGCGATGCAGGTTGCGACAAATGCCCAGTCGCTTTCTGAGTGATTGGCTATAACCATTGCAGGCCCCGCAACGCCCAGAAATCCAAGACAAATCGAGACAAAAAACCAGCTTTTTAGCCCATTAATTGACCAGTTTGGCAAGGGCACTGGCGGCGTTGAGGTGTCGCTTTTCCTTTCTTCTGCAGCAGGTTCGCTACTCGTTTCTGATTTGGGTACAAGTCGGATGGCGTAGATCAATCCAATGGCGATGAGAAAAGTAATACAGTCGATCATCAGCACGGTCTCAAATCCAAGCAACAGAACCAAAGTCGCGCCTGACAAAGGTCCAATAATACTGTAGATGTCGCCTAGAATTGCCAACACGGAGTTGGCTTGCTCGCGGCTCTTTGCAGAAGTGATACTAGGGAGCAACTGAAAGCTAGCGGGTAGATAAAAGGAAGAAGCAAGACCATAAACAAACGCTGAAATCACCATCGCTATGACAGTATTCGTGCCGAGTGCAATATATAGCAGTAGCCCAAACTGGGCGAGTAAACGCGTGATATCGGCAAGGATCATGGTTGGCTTTAGTGCAGTAATGGCTAGCTTGCGATAGATAAGCATACCTAGAAAACGGCCTAACCAGAGTGCCAGCATCACCAGAGCTATCCCTACTCCCGAAGGTGATATATTGAAAGATTCGATAGAAAAAGCGATCGGGATTAATGCATTACCGGCTCCAGAAGCAAAACTGGCCGTAGCGAATAAGGTGAAATTACGGTTCCATTCGATGGTTTTTAGAGTTTTGATAATAGCCATATCATAGACCTCGGATAATTAGACCATTGCTTAAGCCAAAGCGGATAAAGGCTTCAACACGTGTTGGATCGATGTCCAGTCGCTCCGATAGTTCGAGGACCGTTGAATAAGGGGAGCATTGTAGCGATCGTAATATATCGAGGTAGTCCTTGTGTTTGAGCTTGATCGTTCGCTTTGGAGTGATAAGGCGGATTACCTCTCCTTCTGTTTCAAATGGGGGAAGAAAGTTATAGTAGCCCCGAAAACCGCAGTTAGATAACGAGTGTTGAGAGTCAATAGAAAAAGGTAGTGCATTGCCAATACGTGGTTTTAAGGCCTGTAATTGTTGCTTTTGGCTGAGTTCGTTGTAGTTTTGGCCGTCGAAATCTTCAAAAGCTATGGTTAGGTGCATTGAAGTGACCCCTTTGCCATGAACATCATGACGCTTTCCTCTTGGATAAAAAGCAATATCTCCAGTGTTATAGTCAACAGTGTCGTTGTTGTCATGGATCCAATGCTTATGGCCAAACAGCTGTAGGACTAGAAATGGATGATCATCTGAGTGCATGTTGAATGCGGTCTGGTTGGCTTTAGTTAAGTAACACTGAATCCAGCATTTCACTCCGTAACTGGCTTCTATGTATTCTTGAATCCCTCTGAGCTCGGTAACATGATCGTTGATGTGGTCGAAGACTAACGTACCGCCTTCATTGAGACATTGGGTCACCAAATCGTTATCGAGTAAGCTATGTTCAATGAGACCGTCGCCTATTCTTGACTGAATAAATAGTGCAGGATGTAAGTCTTTCCCATCGGCAATGAGGCGAATATTCATACGTGAAGAGCCTATGTTCGAAAGGCGACTGAACACCGTTGAAGCTAGTGGTGTCAGGTCTGCGTTTACCTGTTTTTTGTTGTATGTTGCTGATTTTTTAGTGGAAATCGATAGTTGATCGATAGCGTTTAGCACCGATTCTAACGAGTTAGTGAGCATGTAAAGCTCCTACTTTGATGAGTTTCGCGAGCAACCTTCTTTGGCCTAGGTCTTGCAACCAGTCGTTAACGAGTAAGGGTTGGCTAGATTGACTGCTTAAGGCGTTTAATCGAATTACTTCGTCAGCGTCTAGCTTTACTTTGCCAAAGTCTGTGTTGACTACATGGTCGAGGCAAGTATGAGTTCGCCAAGTTAAGCTACGTCCCGATAAGGCATCGAGATTTGAGACAATATTTGGGTCATAGATAGGGGGAATATAAGTGTGAGCTTTGTCTGAGTCAGATTCCTCACAACTTAGCCCGATGAATACACCCGGCCCCAACGCATGAAAAATGTGCATTACGCCTTGGCGGACATTGTAATGTTGTCCTGGTTTTAGTGATAAACATTTTGCACTTGGTAACAGAGGCTTGTAATCGAGATGGATACCAGTGAATCGCTCCGAGTTGACCACTTTGGGTTGGAAAGGGGGCTTTTCCTCCCATAGATACAGATCCCGACCAGAGCCCGCGACATCAATAATGTGTGAATCTTCAAAGTCTTGATGTATACCAAATGGGGTCCAATTGGACGATGAGGTAAGAAACATATACACGTCGACCAATTTGGGGCAATCATAGCTAAGTAAAAGCTCATTGCTATGAATATAGTCAAAGACCTGTAGAGTTAAGGGTAGGCTCCACTTCGTGATTTCATTCAAGGCTAGGCAGTAACCCGAACCATAGAGGGTATTGAGGTGTTCCTGAGGCTCAACTAAACACTCGCCCCATCGGTGTACAATGTTGCTACAGGCTTTGTAATCAAGTGAGTGTTGGTGGAAGACGCGGTATTTTGGCTCGATTCGTGTTGAATTCATGGCGCTATTGATAGCGCGGCTAATGGTGATTGTGTCTATCATGATAGTGATAGCCCCTTTTGGGGCTATCCTCGACCTTAGTGGCCTACATCTTGACGTGGGCTGGTACAGCTACCACATGTTGTCGCTTCCGCTTCTACTTCAAACTCCAGTTCAAACTCTTGTGAAGCCAACTGTTCTTGATCGATTGCGTGTTCCATCTAAATTCTCCATGTTGTTGTTAGTAAGTTCTCATGCAATATGCAAGCAGGCACACTTTATTCAATTGATTTCATTAATGATATTAGACTTTAGTATTGGTTTTATAGATTATTTTTTTGATTGTTAACTGAAAATACACCGGGTTTTAAAGGAAAATACTGGACACACACCAATAAATAGACAGATAGGCTTTCTACCTTGAGGCTGGTTTTGATGCATTGCCACAATGATAGGTGTGTGTCCTGAATTTACGCTGAATTTACGACCTGAACTTACTAACTTCTTTATGTCGTAAATTGCTAGCGAGCTAATGAGAATGGGGTGATAAATAATGTTAAATCATAATAATAATGGTTGTGTAGCCTGAAACCGAATTGAACGATATTTATACAATTTGGCTCCATTTCTTATGTGAGC
>NZ_JXXU01000054.1 GCF_000967495.1 Vibrio neptunius
ACCTTTGAGCTGAAAGCGCCAATCGACCATGACGCGAACAGCGATAGCGAACTGATTAACTTTACGGTGGTGGCAACGGACACCGATGGCGACACCGACCGCATTACCTTGCCTGTGACGATTGGCGACGATAGCCCGAACATCGCCTCGGCGGAGGCGTTAATCCTCAATGAGAATGACTTAGCCAGCGGTACTAGCCCAGACGCGACGGGAGTGAGCCAAGACGGGGACTTCACCACGCTTGAAGGTGCGGATAAAGTCGTGAGCTACCAGCTTGACCTGACCACCAACCCGATTGATGGCCTGACTTCTCAGGGCAAAGCGGTCACGCTCTCTGAATCCATCGGTGCCAATGGTGTGGCGACGTACACGGCTTCAAGCACTGATGGCGACGTGTTTGTGCTAACGTTACGCCCTGATGGCAGCTATACCTTTGAGCTGAAAGGTCCGATTGACCATGACGCGAATAGCGACAGTGAGCTGATTAACTTTACTGTGGTGGCGACCGACACCGATGGCGACACTGACCGCATTACCTTGCCTGTGACGATTGGCGATGACAGCCCGAATATCGCTTCAGCAGAAGCGCTTACTCTGCAAGAGAATGACCTATCAGGTGGCTCTAGCCCAGACGGTACCTTGCTGAGCAAAGACGGCGACTTCACCACTATTCAAGGTGCCGATAAGGTCGTGAGCTACCAGCTTGACCTCTCGACCAATCCAATTGACGGCATGACCTCGCAAGGCAAAGCGGTGACGCTGTCTGAATCTGTCGATGCCAATGGCGTAGCAACCTATACCGCTTCCAGCGCCGATGGTGAGGTGTTTGTCCTGACGCTACGCCCAGACGGCAGCTACACCTTTGAACTCAAAGCGCCGATTGACCATGACGCTAATAGCGACAGCGAACTGATTAACTTCAACGTGGTGGCGACGGATACCGATGGTGACACCGACAGTATCACGCTGCCAGTGACGATTGGTGATGATAGTCCGAACATCGCCTCGGCGGAGGCGTTAACCCTCAATGAGAATGACTTAGCCAGCGGCACTAGCCCAGACGCGACGGGAGTGAGCCAAGACGGAGACTTCACTACGCTTGAAGGTGCGGATAAGGTCGTAAGCTACCAGCTTGACCTGACCACCAACCCGATTGATGGTCTGACTTCTCAGGGCGAAGCGGTCACGCTCTCTGAATCCATTGATGCCAATGGTGTGGCGACGTACACCGCTTCCAGCGTGGATGGCGACGTGTTTGTGCTGACGTTACGTCCTGATGGCAGCTACACCTTTGAGTTGAAAGGTCCGATTGACCATGACGCCAACAGCGACAGTGAACGCTTTGATTTCACTGTAGTGGCGACCGACACCGATGGCGACACCGACCGCATTACCTTACCTGTGACGATTGGCGATGATAGTCCGACTATTCGATCTATTGACCCATCAAGCACGTTTGTCGTTGACGAAGATGACACGGCAGCAGGTTCTGATTCGTCAGGTGCAGTCGCTGTTGCAACAGGCAGTTTTGTCACATCACAAGGGGCTGATGGTGTTGTTGCCTATGAGTTGATGAATATAACTGATACACAAAATGGTCTAACGTCTAACGGTCAAGCGGTGACGATTTCTGAGGTGAACGGCGTTGCTGGCGCGACCACTTATCAAGGTGTGGCTGGCGGTCAAGTGATCTTCACTTTAGCGCTGTCTGACAACGGTGATTACACTTACACCCAATTTAAAGCTTTGGACCATGCACAAAACAGCGATACGTTGACCATTCCGTTTGATGTGGTTGCGATCGATAAAGACAACGACTCCTCACCTGCTGTCCGCCTGCCAATTGAAGTCATTGATGATCAACCTGTACTAACGGGGACGACAGGGGAAACATCTGTCGACGAAGATGACCTAGTGGGTATCGGTTCGGATCGCTCTGAAGACACCACTATCAACGGTAACTTCGTTGTCGCTGAAGGCGCTGACAGCGTTGTGGAATATGAGTTAACGAATGCAAATGATACGTTAGATGGCTTATCTGCTGACGGCGAAGCGCTTGAGTGGGCTGCTGTCCAAAGCAGTGGCACGACGTTCACTTATACAGCAATGACTGAAAATGGTCATGAACCAGTATTTAGAATTGTTTTTGATACATCAGACAACAGCTATCAATTTGAATTACTTAAACCTCTTGATCATGCAGACGGTGCGGGTGAAAACAGCGTCCAAATCGACTTTACAATCAAAGCGACAGATTTTGATGGAGATGAGTCCGCTGAGATTACTCTACCTATTACCGTCGTCGATGATGTTCCATTGTTGACTGACCACTCGATTTCTAGAGTTGAAGGCAGTGGTTTCAAGAGAGTGAATATGTTTGAAGCCTCCACTGATAAAGGGGCTGATGACGCTGCTATTACAATGATTGAAGGGACTACAGATGGTACTTCGGTGATTAAATTTGGCGGTGAAAATGGTACTTATGTCGATAGTGTCGATATTCAGTCTGGCAATCAAACGATCAAAGTTTACGAAGAATACGATACTGGTAACGGAACAAGAGATATCCGCGAACTGGGTGAGTTGAGAGTCAATTCTAATGGTAACATCCGTTTTAAAGCCTACGATAACTTAGAACATGATGGTGATACGTTTGATTTTAGTATTGATGTGACTGCGACGGATGGAGACAAAGATACCTCAACGGCGCAATTAGATCTGACCATCGTCGATAGGAAAGCGGCAGCAATCGCTCTCAAAGTTACGACTTTCGAAGAATCTGGTCGTGATCCGTCGATTGACTACGATCCAAATAATCCGAATACCGTTGATACCGCTAACGTTCAGGATAACCAGAGCGGTATTACGGGTCTTGATTCCCCAACACAGATTTTGCTTCAAGCGAATTTGTATGATGCAGATAACAACGAATCTATTGGTGGCATGACGATCAAGGCGGGAGATCACCACGGTACCTTCTACTACTTCGACGGTAGCCAATACGTCGAACTTGAACCAAACAACAGAGGCAAAATCTACATTGATGGCTCTTTGATTGATCAGACATCGAGTGTGAATGGTGATGGCGATCAAATCACCACGATCACCAACCTGTATTTTGTACCGGACAGAAACTACTCGACCGATGAATCAGGTATCCAGATCAAGTACCAGCTTGAAATTGACAACGATGGTGCGTTGGATCATAAGCTGAATTCGAGCTTCAGAATTGAAGTAGAAAGTGTTGCGGATATTGCCACCTGGGATGATGCCAATAGCACCTACGAATACACGCTAACAGAGGATGGTGCTCATCAGACGCTCAACTTGAGTGCGGTGACACAGGATACCAGTAATCCAGAGACGATTACTTACCGTCTTGAAGTGACTCAAGGTCAAGGTGAGTTTGAGTTACTGGATGCATCAGGAAACGTTATTGCAGAATCATCGCCGGGTGTTTATTTAATCAGCTCTGACGACATCAACAATGTTCAGCTAAATCCGAGGGATAACTTTTCTGGAGCGATTAAGTTTGACGCGAAAGCGTTGACTGAAGAAGACCCCAATGCAGTTTCAGGTAAAGACTCAGCAGAATCCGTGGTGCAGGAGCTGGTGTTTAATGTTACGCCAGTAGCAGATGACAGCAGTTTCTCCGTCAATCGGATAGCCATTTTTGAGGATAATGCAGCGAGTCAGAATACAATCGATCCAGACGCAGATCATGAACCGTTTACACTCGACAAAGTCATCACGCTCAACTCAACGGCTGACATCAATACTCCGGGAGATACTTCTGAAGTTCTCTATATCCGTTTATCCGATTTCACTGATGAAAATGGCCAATCGTTAGTTGGTTTTGAAGTCCGTTGGGTGAGCTCAGGTGATCCGCTACCACTGATTACTGATGGAAACGGTAGCTACTATGAGATTGCACAATCTGACTTAGATAAGGTCGAGATTCAGCCACCTCTGCATTCCAACGAGAATTTTACCTTTGAGGCGACAGGTGTGGTGAAAGATACTGCATCGCTTGGCGACGGGTCCCAAGTTACTGATGTGACCGAAATGGGGGCAGGTAAAACCGTTCACGTGTCCGTAAAAGGTGTTGCTGATATCCCTTACATCCCAGATATACCTGATTTGCCTGATACTGGTGCTGTGCTTGATACTTGGTACAGCTACACCGACGGTAATGGTAATGCAGGTGCACAGGTTGCCATCAATGAAAACTCCAGCATTGAGTTGAGTTTTGCTGTCTTATCCGGCGAAGAAAAAGATGGTGTCAGTGATAGCTCTGAATCGATAACGGTGCTTCTCTCAGATATTCCTGATGGTGTTCAATTGTACGATAGTAATGGTGGTGCAATTGACTTGGTATATGTAGGTAGTAATGCTAATGGCCCTATTTATCAGGCAAATATTACGCAAGAACAATACAGTTCAGGTATTACGGTTGAACCGCCAAAACATTCGACGGAAGACATCAATATAACGACCAAAGTTATCGTTACGGAGAATGACGGGCATATCAGAGAAGTTGATGGCAGCATTTTGGTAAAAGTTGTTCCTGTTATTGATGCTGGCGGTAGTGATGACGCTTACACCAGGACTTCAACAGGTAACGAAGACAGCTTTATTGTCGTCCCTTGGAATCTGCCAAATGCAGAGAACCTTGACAGAGCACCAGATACCAATGACCGTGATTATGAGTTCGTCTCATCCATTACTATTTCTGGTTTTCCAGAAGATGTTGAGATTACGATTGATGGCGTTCCAGTGGCTAACTACACAGGCGGCACTGCGATTTATGATGATGTTACCAATACTTTAACCATCACTGGTTTGGATGAAAACGCCAACCAACCTGTGGTGCGTGTTAAACCGCCAGAAGATTCTAGCGTCGACATCAACTTACAGACCACACTAACCATTGAAGAACATGACGCTGATAACAATGGTGATAGTGTTGCTCCTAAACAAATCACGGGATCATTAACGGTTGTGGTTAGGCCAATTATCGAGAGTGATGGTGATCTTCAAGTCAAATCTAATAATGCTGTGGTCACCACGATTGACGATGCAGATGATGATGGTCGTATAGACTTCACTATCAACGATCAAAATGGTGATGCGAACGTTATTTCCTTTGAAGATCTTGACCCAAGCTCTGATGAAGTAGTGGAAGCAGTGGTGGTTCGTTTTGTTGGGATTTCTGGTGATGACTTAGATCAGCTGTTTGTCACAGGTGCTGTCAACAATGGTGATGGTTCTTGGACAGTGACCAACGAAGAAAACTTCAGTATCGTTGCACCCAACGGTTTAAATTATACCGATAGCAACGGTCTACCAAGCAGCACCTTGAAGGTTGAATTTGTCGCTGAAGTCTACGACAAGGGGGATGAAAACGAAAATGGACCTGTCAGTGAAAAATCTACCACGATAGATCTGACATTCCCTAGCAGTGTCGCTGGCCAAAACAGCGAAGCAGCAGTGATTGAGCAAGTGACTACTCCAGACGCCATTATCACGGGAGTTGAAGACAACTACGTTGACCTTAGTAGTCAAATAGGCAATGTTGTCCAAATTGGTGTCGATGGTAGCAATGTGAGTACTGCGGATAATGTCGCGGACCAGCTCACCATTGTGATCGACCCGAACGATATTCCGGCAGAAGTAAGTGGTCTGAAGGTCATTGGGGCTGAGTACGATTTTGCCAATAATCTTCATCTGTTTGAGGCAACCATCAACCCTGATGGGAGTATTTCTATTCCTGATGGCCTCAAACTAGAACTGCCTGAAGATTATGCAGGTGACTTCAACTTGCCGATTACCTTTGTCACCACGGATAAAGCATCAGGTGATGAGAATCGTGTCGAGTTTAATATCCCTGTCGCTGTGACACCGGTCGTTGATATCGCGCCGGGAGCGGGCGAGCAGGCTCAGCCTCTCGACAGCGATGTCACTCCTGAAATAAGCCTGAGTGCGACTTCAGTTGAAAAAGGCACGGGTACTCAGCTGGACGCCAATGCACTGGAAGATAATCTTATTAAGTTAGATCTTGATATTGATTTGGCAGATGTTCGCAACGATAGTCACCAAGGCCAAGAAACACTGACGAGAGTTGAAATCACGTTACCTGATTCTAGCTTGGGTTATTTCGCTGATGTGAATGGTGACCCGATTCAGCCAAACAGCAGTGTGTTTGTCGTTGATTCTAACGATCCTGTTGTCATTCAGGCGGCATTGGATGGCTTGTATTTTGTTCCTAAAGAAAACTATCCGACGGATAGCAGTGGTAATTCAATCTCCTTTACTGTGAAAGGCACTGTGGTCGACCAAACCACTTTCGACACTACAGGTACGACGCAAGTTTCCAATACGGGTAGTGAGCGCACCTTCACGCAAAGCGTCGATATTGATATCACGCCAGTCCTAGACCCTGTCACTATGCCAACCGAAGCGGACAATATCGTTGTGGTTGGTGATGAAGATACCGACATTTCTCTCACTTCAGGTGGCTCTGGACTGTCGATCGCATTGAATGACACGGATGGCTCAGAGCAATTCCTTTCAGCTAAACTAACGGGTGTGCCTGATGACTTTACGGTAACCAGTACTTCATCTGACTTTGTAGTTAAGAACAGTGGTGGTGGTGAATGGGTCATTCAATTGACAGACCCGAGCGCTACAGAAATCGATCTGTCAGCGATTTCGATTCGCCCAGCAGAGCATTTCAGTGGCACTGCCGATATTGGCATTACCGTGTTCACTCAAGAGCAGCTGTTACAAGAGCCGACTGCACATCAAGGGCAATTCACGATTGATGTTATCCCTGTTGGCGATGTGGTAGACGTTGACCCAACAATCAGCGTGACTGGTATTGAAGGTGAGAACATCGACATCGCTATCAACGCGAGTATCGTTGATAAAACCGATCTATTACTGAGTGATTCTGCTCAGGATCAGCCCGAAACATTGTTGATCACTGTTGAGCAAGTACCGGACGGTGCGACGATTTACTATCCAGATGGTGTGACACCTGCAACCAATCTAGGCAATGGTAAATGGGAGCTACGTGTCGATGCTCAGGAAGTCGATAAGATTGTGTTTAATTCTGGGGAGCACAACAAAGGAACTTGGAATGAAGACAGCCTGAAAATTACCGTCCAGTCAGTGGATAAAGACGCAGATGGCAATGAATATCTCGGCCCGACAACGAATCAGGTCTTTGATGTCGACGTTGATGTTGAAGCGGTGAATGACCGCCCAGAGTTCAACAATATTTCTGATATCCAGGCCGCAGAAGATACTGTGGTGGCGATTAAAGGCTTCACTGTGTCCGATGTTGACTCTAGCCTTGATGATCCCGATGCAGAATACAAGTTGACTTTAAATGTAGACAGCGGTGAGTTATTCCAAAATACTACGATAGCTTCGAACAATGGACTCACTGTCTCGGTGGATGTATCCGGTCAGGCTGTGACAATTACGGGTAAAGTCGCTGACATCAATACGGCTCTTACTCAAGATCTTGTCACGTTCAAGCCGGATGAAAACAGCAATGATTTGATCGACACTGATGGCGTTAAAGTGACGGCCCACATCGACGATCTAGGCAATGTGGGTTCGGTGGATGCTGCAAACCCAAATACCTCAAACACCAACGAAACGTCATTCGTTATTCATGTCTCTGAAATCAATGACGAGCCTCAAGCTGGTGATCTTGCTCTAGGGGATATTCTTGAAGAAGGCAGTATTCAGATCACCGCTGCGCAACTGATTGCCGCCAGCAATGACATTGATGGTGATGATTTGGTAGTGAAGTCCATCTCGGTCCCCGCAGAGCAAGGCACGCTGACTCTTAACCCTGATGGTGTTTCTTGGACGTTTACGGCAGCAGATGAGTTTAATGGTGATGTGTCCATCAGCTATACCATTGAGGATAATGGTGCAACGAACGGGGCCAATGACTTTCTTCAAGATACAGGTACGGTTTCATTGTCTGTGATTGGAGTAAATGATAAGCCTGAGATTGATGTGGATGACATTACAACTATCATCAATGAGTCTTCGGGCCAGTTGATCAGTGGAATCTCCGTTAGCGATGCAGACTATGTCGACGCATTTGCTAACGATACCATGACAGTCACGCTCAGTGTCGATTTTGGACAGCTGAATGTTACCCTACCTGCGGGCTCATCAATCACAGCAACCCCGTCGTCAGGCAGTTCAATTACATTGACGGGCTCCATTGGAGAACTGAATGCACTGTTGGACTCTCCATCTGCAGGCTCTGGCGTAATCTTTGATGCGACGCACGCGCCATCTGACAATGTGATGCTTACCATAACTGCGACGGATTCAGGTAACCCTTCAGGTATGGTGATGTCTGAGACAACGCAAAAACCGATCACGATTACGCCTGTTGCCAACGCGCCAACCCTATCGATTGCGGCGGATAATAATTATGTCAAGAACATTAATGCCAGCCTAACAGCAAGCAATAATGGTATCGCTCTACTGGGGATCGTTGCGGCACTCACGGATGTCCATGAAGCTCTATCTCTGGAGTTGTCGGGACTTCCTGCTGGAGCAACGGTGGAAACATCGTCAGGAACAATTGTTCCAGTAGGTGGCAAAGTTGTGGTGCCAGCAGACGATATTGATAGCGTCTCTATCGTTGGTGCTCAGGAAGGTTCGCACACCATTCAATTGACCGCGGTGTCTACTGAAACAGATAGCTCTACGGCTGAATCAGCACCTATTGATATCAACCTTAACGTGACCAGTGATATCTCCGATATTGATGTTTCTTCCTCTAACCAAGATAACCAGCTATTGGGAAGTGACGTAGGTATCGAGTTGCAGTCGGGTTCTGGTGACGATCGAATCGAAGGAGGAACTGGCAATGATACTCTCATCGGTGGTGCTGGCGATGACACCTTACTGGGCGGCGCTGGTGACGATATTCTTGATGGTGGTTTAGGTTCAGACATTCTGACAGGTGGTACTGGTGAAGATACCTTTATTTGGTATGAAATTGATGATGGTGCGACGGACACTATTACTGATTTCAGTATTGCTGAAGGAGATCAGATTGACCTGCGTGAAGTGTTACCTGAACTGAAGCAAGCGAATGTGGATATGGATACTTTACTGTCCCATTTGGATGCCAAGTTAGTTGATGGAGATGATATTGAACTTAACGTGCACCCAGATGGCAATGGAAATGGTGAGCAAACCATTCTGGTGGAGGATTTGGGTCAACAAATTGACTTCAACAGTATGGATTCCTCGCAAATTATATCGACCCTACTTGATCAGCATATTATCGTTCACGATCAGTAATTCTGGATAGAAAAGCGCCCTCAACCTTGTTCAGGCTAGGTTGAGGGCGCTTTGTTTTATCTCACGCTTTTAACCAATAACAACCTGACCTAGCACATAACCCAGGCAGCATGCCCCAACCACACCTATCAAGCCGACAGACATAAATGAATGGTTGAAATACCACTTACCGATTTTGGTTGTACCGGAAGTATCAAAGTTCACCGTGGCGATATCCGAAGGGTAATTCGGAATGAAAAAATAGCCATAAACGGCAGGCATCAAACCAATCAATAGGGCAGGATCTAGGCCGAGCCCGAGACCGACAGGGAGCATCATACGAGCAGTCGCTGCTTGTGAGTTGACCACAACAGAAACGATGAACAATGCCAGAGCGAATGTCCAAGGGTAGCTGGTTACCATTTCAACGATACCTGATCGAAATTGAGGCATGGCATATTTAAAGTAAGTGTCGGACATCCATGCAATACCAAAGATGGCAATAGCGGCGACCATACCAGACTTAAAAACTACGCCGTTGGGGACATCTCGGGGGTCGGTTTTGGTTGCCAGCAAGATTACACCACCAAAACACAGCATCATCATCTGGATGATGACAGACATTTTTATTGGCTTATCGCCTTCAACGATAGTACGAATTTCCGGCACCATCGCAATAATGACAATGGTGACGATCGAGGCGAGAAAAATGAGGACTGCGTTACGTGATGAAGTTGGCAGTACTTCGTCGAGAGATGTAGCGGTTGTGCTGTCGATGCGCTTGCGCCATTCGGGATCTTTGAGTCTCGCTTGATACTCTGGGTCATCGTTCAGCTCTTTTCCTCGCTTCAGGCTGTAGAGAGACATCAGCAGAGTACCAAACAGTGTTGCAGGAACTGTCACCATCAGGATGGATAGCAAAGTGATGTCATGCTGAATATCGGCAAGCTGAGCGAGGTAGTAGACCACAGCTGCAGATATAGGTGATGCGGTAATCGCTATCTGAGAAGCCACCGAAGAAGCAGCCATTGGTCGCTCAGGACGAATGCCATTCTTTAGGGCCACATCGCCAATGATAGGCATGATGGAGTAGACAGCATGGCCAGTACCCAAGAGAAAAGTCATTGAGTAAGTGACAAAAGGGGCGATGAGTGTGACGCGTTTAGGATTTTTGCGCAGGAGCCTTTCTGCCACTTGCAGCATATACTTCAGACCCCCAGCAGCTTCTAAGATAGATGCACAAGTCACGACTGCAAGAATGATCAACATGACCGTCACCGGTGGGGATGTGGGGGGCATCTTAAAGATGAAGACTTCAATTACCAACCCAATTCCTGACACAACGCCTAAACCAATTCCCCCGTAGCGTGAACCGATATAGAGCATCAACAACAGGAAGAGAAACTCAACATACAACATAGAGTATTTCCTTAGAACTATTATGGATAAGGTTATTGTCAGAAGCTAAAGGATAAATTTCTTAGTTAACTGTCACACAATATGGATCAGCTAGAATGGAAAGGACGTTCTAAGATGTTGATCACAGAGATATCAATTTAAATTACTGTTTTTCAACATTTTTATCACATAAATAAAACGATATAGATAGCCCATGGCTAAATAACAATAAGTTGTTGGAAGATTGAGCGTCTCTTTGGCGCAAGGGATTAGGATCAAATTACAACGGAGTATGATTAGAGTTAATACCCAAATTTATCTTTGCTAAATGCTTTGCATACTCAAAATTGAGACAACTTCGATAACAACGATAAGATAACCTATAGCCGATTTATAGTTTGCAACAATAATATATAAAATTGGTTAGTCATTATGGGAAGTTTGCCTTCTATCCTTGTTGTCTGTATGGGTAATATATGCCGTTCACCACTCGCTGAAGTTGTTCTGAAAACAAAAGCACAGCAGCGTGGCATCGTTGTTAATATTGCCAGTGCAGGAACAATTCGTGATCAGGTTGGTAACTCACCAGACAAACAAGTGCAAGCTTTGGCGGATAAGTATGGCTACAACCTAAATGGCTTGACGGCTACTCAGGTAACGAAAGAAGATTTTTCTCACTATGACATGGTGTTAGCAGCAGATAGAGCCAATCTTGCCGTATTGCATGACCTCTGTCCTAGGGAGTACAGAAACAAGCTTGCTCTGTTCCTTTCGTATTCAGATATTGATGAAAATGAAATCCCTGATCCTTACAAGGGGAGTCGAATTCGTCACCAGAAAGTGTTTGAACTGATTGAACAAGGCAGCGACGACGTACTCAATTATATAACGTCAACAGCGGCATAAAATTAGTTGCCCAGTTATTAAAAATGAGACGCGCCAGAACGATGGTTTATTCATTGATATCCTGTTTTTCATAGTTATAAGGCTCATTTTTATTTCTCGTATTTTTCTTTTTGTCTGGCTGAGCGCAGGTTTAGTTGGGCAAATTTTATTTTAAGTTTTATCGGCAGCGATAAATGATTCTTGGCTAAATTCAGGGAACAAGTGTTGTGAAAAAGGTTTTGATTACGTTTGGGACGCGACCAGAAGCAATAAAAATGGCGCCTTTGGTTCACCAAATGAAAAGTGATGTTCGATTTGAAACCAAAGTATGTGTCACTGGACAGCACAGAGAGATGCTGCATCAAGTATTAGAGCTCTTCCAAGTAGAGCCGGACTATGACCTGGATATCATGGAACCGGGTCAAACACTGACAACGGTAACGACCAAGATTTTAACGGGGATGGAAGAGATTCTTAGCGAGTTTAAACCTGATGTTGTTTTGGTTCACGGGGACACAGCAACAACTTTGGGCGCAACGCTCGCCTCATATTACCAGCAAATTCAGGTTGGCCATGTTGAGGCTGGTCTTCGAACTGGAAACATCTACTCTCCATGGCCTGAGGAAGGGAATCGGAAACTCACAGGTTGCCTAACGAAATTTCACTTCGCGCCAACAAAAAACTCTCTACAGAATCTGGTTGATGAAAATGTATCTGCCACGGATGTTTATGTGACGGGTAATACGGTTATCGATGCGCTATTTATGATCCGCGACAAGATTGAAAACGATTCAGATCTTAGAGCGACACTGGATAATGTGTTCCCAATGCTTGAGTCCGACAAGAAACTGATTTTGGTGACTGGCCATAGAAGAGAAAGTTTTGGTGGTGGTTTTGAACGCATCTGTCAGGCACTGTCTGATACCGCATTGCGTCATCCAGATTGCCAGATTTTGTATCCGGTTCATCTAAACCCGAACGTACAAGAACCAGTCAATCGCTTGCTCAAAAATATTCCAAACATTCATTTAGTGGAGCCTCAACAGTATCTGCCATTTGTTTATCTAATGAATAAGGCTCACATCATATTGACGGACTCTGGCGGTATACAGGAAGAGGCTCCATCTCTCGGTAAACCCGTTTTGGTTATGCGAGATACCACTGAAAGACCTGAAGCTGTGGAAGCCGGAACGGTCAAACTGGTAGGTACGGACAGCGATTTGATTTGTCGCGAGCTAACTCAGCTTTTGACTGATCAAGCAGCTTATGAATCCATGAGTCAGGCCCACAACCCGTATGGTGATGGGCAGGCTTGCCAAAGAATTGCAGATATTTTAGCGCTTTAAAGATTAAGGAACACATAATGTTTAACAAGGTTTCAGTTGTCGGCTTGGGTTACATCGGCTTGCCAACCGCTGCGGTGATCGCTTCTCGAGGAATTGAAGTTATCGGTATTGATGTCAACCAGCATGCAGTGGATACCATTAATCAGGGCAAAATTCACATTGTAGAGCCGGATTTGGATATTGTTGTACAAAGCGCTGTTATGACAGGTAAGCTAAAAGCGACAACTGTTCCTGAAGCCGCCGATGCGTTTATGGTTGCGGTTCCAACACCATTTAAAGGCGATAACCACGAGCCTGATCTGAGCTACATTGAAAGTGCCGCAAAGGCAATTGCACCAGTACTTGAAAAAGGTAATTTAGTGGTACTGGAAAGTACCTCACCAGTGGGTGCTACCGAAAAAATGGCAGGCTGGTTAGCAGAAGCTCGCCCTGACCTGACGTTCCCACAGCAAAGTGGAGATGCTGCTGATATTAAAATTGCCCATTGCCCTGAGCGTGTTTTACCAGGCTACGTTCTACAGGAGCTGGTGAGCAACGATCGCGTGATTGGCGGCATGAGCGATGCCTGTAATAAGCGTGCTGTTGAACTTTATCAAACCTTTGTGCGCGGAGAATGTATTCTCACGAATTCTCGTACGGCCGAAATGGCTAAGCTGACTGAAAACTCATTCCGTGATGTGAATATTGCTTTCGCCAATGAACTGTCCCTTATTTGTGAAAAATTGAAGATCAATGTTTGGGAACTGATCAAGCTTTCTAATCGCCACCCACGTGTGAATATTCTTAACCCAGGCCCTGGTGTCGGTGGACATTGTATCGCTGTTGACCCATGGTTCATCGTCAACAGCTGCCCAGATGAAGCAAAAGTGATTGCAATGGCTCGTGAAGTTAATGATGGCAAGCCTCTTTGGGTGATTGATCAGGTTAAACAAGCCGCGGATGAATTTAAAAAGCCAGTGATCGCTTGTTTAGGCTTAGCGTTTAAAGCGGACATTGATGACTTGCGTGAGAGCCCTGCGCTGGACATTACCACTCAGCTTGCCAATGAAAATGTTGGTCAGGTGATCGCTGTCGAGCCTAACATTTCTTCGCTGCCGGAAAACCTCGTTAAAGCGGGAGTTGAATTTATGGATCTGGAGCGTGCTCTTGAAGTAGCGAATGTGGTTGTGGTCCTTGTCGATCATAAGCAGTTCAAAGCCGCAGACAAACTCGCTTTCAGCAAGAAAGTGGTCATTGATACAAGAGGTGTTCTGGCGTGATATGAGTCAGAGAGTGAAGTGGCTCAGTCATTCACTCTCTGAGCCTTCTCGCTAAAGGTTCGATGATGAAAAAAGTCCTCCTAGTGATGCCATTGAGTACCCTTAAATGGGGAAGTGATAATGCCGGAGGCGTTGACTCCGTCTGCCAGCAAATAGTTCAGTCACTTGAGTTCAGCGCGCCTAAGGGTTTTGAGTATGAAATTCTGGCAATTAAGGTAGGTTCTTCTCAACAAGAGTTGAACCAAAGGATTCAGCTCAATGAGCGAACTCATATCACTTTCATTGCTAGCAAAGGGAAAATTCTAGGGGTACCTGTACCAGGCTTTGTTTTTCAGAACGTTAAGCTAAGTGAGCTAGCTCGTCGCTTTCAGCCTGACGTGATCCACAGCCACCTGCCGAGTCTACCTTTGTTACCAACTGGTAATGCTCACTCTGTGATTACCTTGCACTCATTGGGCAAAGTCGCTAGAAAACGTCGTAGTTGGCTCAACAACTTAATTTTTGAAACCGTGCTTCCAGCATTCAGTTTACGATCTGCGGATCGGTTAACTTATGTTGGTGATATCTTGTTTGATTCTTTACCAAACGCTTTGCGCGCAAAAGCGCACAAGGTGGGTAATCCGGTGAATGATGTTTACTTTAAGCAAACAAAAAGATCAACGTCAGAGACATTACGTTTGGTGACTTGCTCTTTAATCTCACCACGCAAGCAAGTTGACCGGATTATCAGGTTGTTGGCTCAGTTAGCGAATACAGTTGATGTTGAGCTAAAGATTATTGGTCCTGTCGACGAGAATTATGCCAGAGAGCTTAACATGCTGGCAGAAGAATTAGGTGCTTCGGAAAAAGTGGCTTGGCTTGGCCCGATGAATGTTGAACAGATTAAGCAGGTTTATGCAGACTCTGATGTCGGAGTATTTCTTTCCCGAGAGGAAACATTTGGCCTTGCACCATTAGAAAAGCTTGCCTCAGGTCTACCTGTTATCGCGACTAAAGTGGGTATCTTGCAGGAAGAACAAACCTATTTTCGCACTGCTGGTGTTCACTACACATTGGCCGATGGCTCTGACAAGGAAACTGAAAACGTTTTGCAGTTTTTGCGCGATCTACCTGTGGTGGATACTGAATCTTTGAAAGCGAAGTTTTCACCACGTGCTGTGGTCGATGAGTATCAAAAGCTCTACGGAGAGTTGTTGTGATCAAAAAGTTGTTCACCTATGCTCCTGTTCAGATCTTTTCTGCTTTAAGTCTGTTTGCACTTATTGCAGTACAGACTCGCTTTCTTTTGCCGCAAGAGTACGGCTTTCTCGCTGTATTGATGGTGATTGTTGAAGCGTCACGTTCAGTGCTAATTCAGTGGATCAACAATTGCCTTATTCGTTTCTATCCGAGTGCGGAACGGGATAGGCAGAAGCAGATCAGTGCGACAGTTGTTCGTTGGTTGATTGGCAATCTTCTCTTCTCTTTCTTTGTTATTGGTGTTTTGGTTGCGCTTTTGACAGAGTTCGAATGGCGCGTCTTTTTCGTGGTTTACGCCTTTTTTGTCACTAAAGCACTTTATTTGTTTTCGATTGAGTATGCGCGTGTGAACCAAAAGTCCGGCCACTATCGCTGGTCTGTAATGACTCAAGCGGTCATGTCGATACTCACAACCGTGTTATTCCTATCACTATTGCCTAGCCTTGAAGTGGCGTTGCTGTCTTTAGTCGTTAGCTATTCGGTAGGAGCGGCGATATGTGTTGGTGCTGGAGCATGGCATCGAAAAGTGATTCCTGAAACTGCGCTTAAAAAAGAGCTGTTTTCTTACGGCGCACCGCTTATGTTGTCTGGCCTACTGGGCATACTGGCAGCAAGGAGCGACCGTCTATTTATTGCTAATCTCACTGGGCTTGAACAAGCAGGGCAGTATGCCGCGATTGCGAATCTTTTATTCGGCATTATGGCATTGGTTTTTATGGCCATTGCTCTACCGCTTTACCCAGAACTCACCAAGCTTACCGAAGACAGGACTCGCCTAATCGCCAAACATAAGATGTATAGCGGCTTGCTGTTTGCACTCAGCTTGCCCGCGACTATAGGCCTGTGTTTACTCGCTCCCGCACTAGTGGGTATTTTCCTTGGTGACGCGTACGCAGATATCGACATAACTACGTTTTACTTGGTCGCCGCTGCCGCTTTACTGTTTAATTTACGTGCGCATTTCTTTGATCATGGTTTGCAGTTCACACTACAAACCAAGTACGTACCTTTGATTATGGCGGTTGTATTACTTGTACAAGTGTTGGCAGCTTTTGCTCTTATTCCTCAACTGGGTGCGCTGGGAGCAGCAATCGGCATTGTATTGGCCATGTTTGTTGGTCTGCTGATAACCGCCTTTGTTGGTTGGAAGGCTGGATTTCGATACCCTGTTCCCGAATCAGCGCTAAAAACAGTTATTGCATCAGGTGTGATGGCGCTAGCGATTCTTGTTGTCCAGCCATTCCTTGGTTATATCAACGATGTCTTGGTTCTCATTATTTCGATTGGTATAGCTTTGGCCACTTATGTTCTGGTGCATTTTCTGTTGAACAGTTTTGAGATTCGTTCATCTCTACTCAAGCTGAGGGATAGACGACGTGTTGTCTAAGATCTATCTGCTACCTTTTGTCGCTATTACATCATCGATTCTCCTTGGCGGTTACATGTTAGAAGACCTTGGGGTACCGTACGTATCTCAAGGAGGATCACCACTATTTAAAATCCATTTGTATTCTTATCTGGTTTTGCTGGGGTTTGGATTGGTTTTTCTGTGTGATGGGATGAAAGGAATCTCTCACCGTTTAGGCAGCTATTACCGTTTTTGGCTGATTGCGTTGGCATGTAACGTGTTCGTGATCCTATATGGCTTTGCTATTCATGGTTCTTCAGGGATGGCCTATTTAGTCAATACGTTTTTAGCGCCAGTATTGATCGTGCCGTTACTGGCTTACCTTAAAGACAATCAAAAGTCTTTTCTACTCAATCTGATTGCTTACCTAATATTGCTTAACTCGCTTGTGGCGGTGATGGAATATATGCTCCATTTTCGTCTGGTCAATGTTGAGTTCCAGGAATTTTCTTTCTTTCGTTCAACGGCATTTCTGACTCACCCGCTTAACAACGCACTGATAACGGTCAGCATTGCGCTGCTCGTTGCCAACAAAACCAAGCTACCCAGCTTTGTGTATGTATTGATTGTTGCGCTTGCGTTGTTCGCATTCGGCGGTAGAGCCGCGTTAGCGATCTTTATTTGTGCGGTATCGGTGTCCTTTGCTCCCATGCTGTGGAAAGCCATCACTCAGGGCATTCCTGACAATAAGCAAAAATTCGCTCTTTTTATGCTGATCGGATATGTCGCATTCTGGGTTGGTGCGTACCTGCTGGTTGAGTCTGGTATTACGGAACGAATTGCATCAAAGCTCTATATTGATGGCAGTGCGTCGGCTAGATTAGACGTATTCTACTTAATCGATCAATTAAGTGCTCGAGAGTGGATATTTGGTGCTAGCCATCGTCTCCTTGAGTCGATTGAGCTTTACTTAGACATTGATGTCATAGAAAACTATTTGGTCGGTTGGGTTTTCACTTTTGGGCTTGTAGGCGCTGTGCCTCTGTTTGTGACGGTTTTTATGCCTTTGGGCTACTTTGCTGTAACAGGCAACTACATTGAACGCGTAACTATCTTGTCTTTTGCTCTGGTCAGTATTACGAATAACTCTCTTACAACAAAAACCCCAGCATTGCTTCTACTTTTCACTTGTCTGTACTTAGCCAAGTCACTTAGGGAAAGGTTGCTAGCTCCTCAGAATTCTAATTTAAACTCAGGTTGTTCACATGCCTAATGCTATCGTTCTATATCGTATCGCACGTTGGTTCTATCTAAAAAAAGTACCGATAATTCCCGAAATATTTCAGCTATTTATATTCGTTATATATGGAAGTCGAGTCTCTGCCAAGTGTCAGATTGGTAAAGGGAGCATGTTTGCTTACAAAGGGATGGGCGTATTACTTCATGACCGAACGGTGATTGGAGAAATGTGTAACATAGGTGTCGGTTGCAAAACAGCGGGTAAAGGCCCTTATCGAGAAGTACCTCGGATAGGTCATCGTGTTTATCTTGGCCCCAATAGCATACTCATTGGCCCAATTATTGTTGGTGACAATGCGATCATCGGCGCAAACAGTGTGGTGACAAAAAGCGTCCCAGAAGGTGCCATTGTTGGTGGGGTTCCAGCCAAAATTATTGGCTGGGTAAAAGACAACGATTATGACATTCATGACAATCGTTCTGACGTTGAAGGAACAGCACCATTCCTTCAGGACCTCCGTGGCTAGGGGATAGTAACGTGTATACCTCGTCGATATATAAGAAATCGCCAATATTTATTCAGAACGTAATGGTGTCTTTAAGAGACCTAGTGCGTGCGGCCATTCGTAGTGAAAAACGTGTCGCAGGTTTGAAGAGTCAGCTTAGAGAAAATGAATACTCTCATGATGCACTCAAGGCCTTTTGTGATAAGCAACTTGAAGCGACATTGCTACGCGCGAAAGGTACTGCTGCTTATGGAGCACATCAACAGCTAGAGCAGTTTGCGTTTATTGATAAACAAGATGTCAAAGCCTCGCCGGATGCTTTTCTCAACACGCAGATCAAACCTAAAGTGACAGTGAAGGGCAGTACCAGTGGCACAACAGGTACGCCCCTATCGATCCCACAAGATCTCAATTCGGTGCTTAGGGAGCAGGCGTTTGTCTCTCGTCATTTAGAGTGGGCGGGCTACCAAAAAGGCGACAAGCGAGCGTGGATTCGTGGTGATGTAGTCGTGCCACTATCTCAGAAAGTTGGCCCTTATTGGCGCTATTCTATCTTTGAAAACATGATTCTAATGTCGTCGTTTCATCTGACAGCGGATGCGATTCCAGATTATCTGACAGCAATGGAAGAGTATGGCGTTGATATTATCCAAGCGTATCCATCTTCAATCGCTACGCTCGCCAAGTTCCTAGAAAGTAAGGACTGGTATTACCGAGGCAAATTAAAATCTATCGTGACCTCTTCGGAATCCCTCTCACAAGAAGATAGGGAAATAATTGAGAAACGTTTTCAGTGCAAGGTGTTTGATTGGTATGGGTTGTTTGAGCGTGTCGCGGCAATAGGTAGTTGTGAGCATGGCAATTATCACCTGATTTCCGATTATTCGCATGTTGAATTTCTGGACTGTGGTGATGGTAAACATGAGATTGTTGGTTCGAACTACAACAATGCACTTTATCCGCTAATCCGCTATCGCACTGGGGATCACGTTGTGCTTTCATCAGAGCAATGTTGTCCATGTGGACGAACTTATCCTGTGATCGAGAAAATCGAAGGGCGTGTGGGCGACTTCCTGTTGGGTGAAGATGGGCAGAAAATCCACATCCTCAACCATATACCAAAAGGTATAGAGGGGCTAATAAGCTGTCAGTTTGTGCAAGAAAAAGCAGAATCAATCAAAGTATTAGCTGTCGTTGATGAAGCCAAGTTTACGACGCAGCAGGAACAGCAACTCATCACCAACACTAATGAGCGCGTTGGACAGAGCATGCAAGTTGATGTCATACGAGTGGATGCATTACCGAGAACGAAAAATGGCAAAGTACGTCAGGCAGTATGCAGTGTGGAGAATAAATTTTGAAAAAAAACATCAATCTGACCATTGCGACTGACATTAAAGGCCAGGGTGGAATTGCAACGGTCTTGAGTGTTTATCATCAATCCGGTTTTTTTGCTGACAATGCGGTAAGACTGATCGCTACTCATTCTACCAACAATCGACTGGGTGGTGTTGGAGCTTTGCTGCTTTATATCAGCGCATTGCTTAAAGTTTTGTTCTACTTTGTGTTTTATCGCGTTGGTTTAGCCCACATTCATGTTGCCTCAAGAGGAAGCTACTTACGTAAATCAGTACTTGTGCGATTGATTAAAGTACTTGGTGGCAAAGTGATCTTGCACTTACACGGCGCTGAGTTTCGTGATTTCTATGCGAATGAGTGCGATGAAAATAGAAAGAAACACATTCGTGATACTTTTGAAATGTCGGATGTGGTGATTGTTCTATCTTCTCAGTGGATTGACTGGGCGAGAGAGACTTTTCGTCGTTCGGAGCATTTCCAGTTAGTGTATAACGCCGTGCCATCACTTGAGCTTAATGCTTCCGTTAATTCTTCATCAACCATCAGCTTTCTAGGAAGAGTGGGCGAGCGCAAGGGCGTTCATGACCTGCTCACAGCCATGGTTAGAGTCAAACAGCAATGCCCTGACGCTAAGCTTGTGATCGGAGGAGATGGCGAAGTTGAAAAGTACCGTGCGATGGCACGGGATTTAGGGCTTGAATCCCATGTAGAGTTTTTGGGATGGGTTTCTGGTCACCACAAGCTCGACTTACTGAGACAGACTCAAATTTATTGCCTGCCTAGCTACAACGAAGGATTTCCAATGGGCGTATTGGAGGCGATGTCGGCTGGTATTGCCGTAGTGTCCACTTACGCTGGTGGTATTCCTGATGCGATATCTCATGGCAAGGAGGGCACTCTCGTAGAAGCTGGGGACTCAGAGGCCTTGGCTGATGCGCTTATTGAACTACTGACTAATCAAGAAATGAATCAACATTATACCCAAAATGCGAAACAGAAATTCGATCAGCACTTTTCTGTACAAGCAATCATTCCTCAGGTGCAGCGTATTTATGATGCAGTGCTTCGCCAAAGGAGCCGCGCATGATTAATGACATTCGTTGTTCACTTTTAGACGATGCGATTAACAATGACTTTGCAGGTTTTGATCCATTTGACGGATTAAATGCTCGTCTTTTCGATACTTTCCCGTGTTTACGCAATTCACTATTCGGCCTTGCATGGATTCAGATGTTCAAACGCTCGAATGTTAATATGCGCCATTTTCTGGGAGTTCCGAAAAAGCGCAATCCGAAAGGGGTTGCTTTATTTATCTCAGGGATGCTAGAGCAATATCAGGCTAATCAGGAGACTCTCTTACTTGAAGAAGCTCAGAAACTGGCCGACTGGTTGATGGAGAATCAGTGCAGTGCAGAAACATGGGGTGCTTCCTGCTGGGGATACCACTTTGACTGGAAAGCACGGGCCTTTTTTGTACCCAAGGGTAAACCCAACGTCATATCAACCATTTACGTAAGCAGAGCGTTGTTCGACCTTGGAAAACTGATCAACAACCAACGCTATGTTGATGCAGCATGTTCTAGTGCTGATTTCATTGTTGAGCATTTATACACAGAAGATCAGCAACGCCAATTTTTTGCCTATATTCCGGGAGAAAAAGCGTTTGTTCATAACGCGAGTCTGTGGGCCGCTGCATGGGTTGGGTTTGTTGGTTCTGAAACCGCCAATGCTAAATATCAAGAGCTTGCGCGGACGGTTGCTTGGCAAAGTGTTAACGAGCAGTCTGCTGATGGTAGTTGGGTGTACGGTGCTCGCAGTCACCATCAGTTTATTGATGGTTTTCATACTGGTTATAACCTCGAAGCGTTGTACGAACTAAAACATTCACTGCAAACCGACGAGTTTGACGAGTCGATTGACCATGGACTGGCTTATTACAAAGCGCACCTTTTTGAAGCAGATGGGACTGCAAAATACTACCATAATAACCGGTATCCACTTGACCCCCACTCAGTCGCTCAAGCCGCGATCACCTTGATTAAGGTAGGGGGAACGCAAAAAGATTTGGACATGGCAGGTCAAGTACTCAACTGGTCTGTCCAAGAGCTTTACCTCTCAGACAAAAAACAATTTGTTTATCAAAAGACCGCGCGTACAACCAACACGATTAACTATGTACGGTGGACTCAAGCTTGGATGTACTTGTCGATGAGTATTTATTTAAAGAACCACAAAGGAGAAAAGTCATGAGTCGAGTGACATTCTTGGGCAGTCCAATGGACACAATGACCATGGCACAAACCGTTGAATCGATTAAACATCGTATTGAAACCGGAACGTTTACTCAACATGTGGTTGTCAATGTTGCCAAGTTAGTAAACATGAAAAAAGATCAGGAGCTGGCACAATCTGTGACCGAGTGTGACATCATCAATATTGATGGTATGGGTGTTGTATGGGGTGCACGATTTATTGGTCATAAGATTCCTGAGCGCGTTGCGGGTGTGGATCTGTTTCATAACCTCAATGCCATGGCGGAAACGGAAGCGTTCCCTGTGTTTTTCCTGGGAGCAAAACAAGACGTGGTAGAGAAGACGGCTCAAGTTATGCAGGCCAAGCACCCAGAGCTTAATATCGCGGGATACCACCACGGCTATTTTTGGGATAACGAAGAAGCCTTAGTCAAAAAGATCAAACAGTCCGGGGCAAAATTGCTGTTTGTGGCCATCACATCGCCAAAGAAAGAAAACTTCATTAATAAATGGCGCGATGAACTAGGTGTCGACTTCGTGATGGGCGTAGGTGGGACATTTGATGTGGTTGCTGGCAAAGTCAATCGAGCCCCAGTCTGGATGCAAAACGCTGGTTTGGAGTGGTTTTACCGAGTGATTCAAGAGCCAAGAAGAATGTGGAAGCGTTATTTGGTGACAAATTCAAAGTTTGCTTTTTTGTTGCTGAAAGAGCGTTTTGGTAAATAACCTAATCTGCCTACAAATCCCTTAATGTGATTTTTATCACTAAACAAATGTAACAACTGAAAATATTTTCTTTGATTAATAACTGTAATTATTACCCAAGGTGTTATTTGAATATAAAATATTCAGTTGTTACTCTTCGTTCTGCCCTATTAATCAACTCTATTTATTAACAATTTGGTGTGGAAATGAAAAAACTATGTATTGCTCTACTTTCGGGTAGTTTAGCGTTCAGCACTCCTTTATCTGTCTTAGCTGTAGAGAGTAAAGTGGCGAACGAAGAATTTCTCCTTGATGCACAAATTCAGCTTTCAAAAAATGAGATACCGACAGAAGGTGGTTATTTATCTGCAAATATTAACTTAACAAATATTGGCGATGAAGAGGCTGATCTTAAGTATTGGGTATCTGTCACAGGGCCTAAAGGTATAGTTTTTCCTGCCAAAGCTGTTGTCGGCGTTAATAGTTCTGAATTTGACAGTGAAAATATTGAAGAAGGTTCGGCGTTGCATATTGAGCGTGGTATTTGGGTGCGTGAATATATGGATGACGGCCTATATAAAGTCGCAGTAGAAGGCGTCAACGTAAAGACTGGCAAAACTTTTTCAAAATCAGAGAGCTTTGCTAAAGGTGTGAGTATTGATCAACCAGCTACAATCGACGGCTTGATACTTGAGTCCTATGTTGTCAACGATACCACTTACCCAAGTGAAGGTGGCTATTTGATTCTCGATCTCCAAGCTCATAATACCAGAACGGAAGCGGCTAACATTGAGTTCTGGGTTACCGCAATTGGCCCTGATGGTTTAGCGATTCCTGTTCATGCTCGAGTGTTGGAAACGGTTCCCGCTTTGGAAGATCTCAGTATTATTCGCGGATTTACTTTAGACGCGAGTTATCCAGACGGCGAGTACACTATAGTACCGCAACTGTATGATGTAGATAGCGGTCAGCGTGTTGAAGGCGCTCTTAAAGTATATAAAGGTAACGCTGTTGTAAAATAGCTATATATTTAAAGCCCTGATTTATCAGGGCTTTAATTTCCATCAACTTTTATTGTTTTTTTATTTTCTTCTACTTTAATATTTCCAGATACAGTATCAATCGATAAAAAATCACACTCCGAACTTTCATCATATTGGTTACCAATAATATTAATGTTTTTAAAAGAATAGCCGCTATTCTGACTATAAGTTCGAATTATCTTTTTATATTTCTTTTCACTAGTTCCTTCGCAAGTGATATTAGAAAAACGATTGTGTGATATAGAAATATTCTCAACGGATCTAGTCGGTGATTCATTAGCTGAAAAGCTTTGTAACCGGATGCCCATGGTACTATCAAAAATGTCGTTGTGCTGGAAATCAATATTTCCCCAATCCACAGGTTGTTCTGCTCGTGTGTTTGGGAAGACATTCATAATAAAGCCGGAGATATTGTCGAATTTGTTGTCTTTCACTGTGACATTAGTGTAATAGCTGATTTCTAATGCAGTACTGCTTATGTTTCTGAAAGTATTATGGAAAACCAATGCGTCTTCAACTTGCTTTCGGCTCGATAATTTAAGAGTACATCCCTGAAATAGATTGTATTCGAACGCAATGTTTTGTGTGCCGGGGACATTGGAGCCTTGCGTTGCTTGGGTCGTTGTGACCTGACCACAGTTGCGAAACGTATTAGCGAATAAGATCGCATTTTGTGAGGGCGAGTCTGTAGGATTGGGTCCTGTCGTTACTCGCAAGGCAGCATCGCCGAAGTTCTCAAAGGTATTATTCGATAAGTGAGATTCAGATGTACTGGCAAGGTAAACTCCTTGTTCTCCCCAGACCTGATTCACATCACCATTATTGAGACCGAGAAAATGAATACCGCTAATGAACATACCTTGAGCTTCTTTGATGTAAAGCAGATATTCGCCAACGAAATCAGAGCACTTACGTAATACTGAACCCTGACTACCAATTAAGGAAATTTGCTCGGCGTTTGTTAAGTATAGTGTTTGACATACGTCGTATACCCCTGCAGGGAAAACCAGAATGTCTCCTGGATTGAGAAAGGATAGCGCCGTCTGAATCGCTTGGCTATCATCCTCAGAATCGTTGCTGATGGCACCAAATTGATCTAAACGAAACACCCTGTCCTGGGACAACGAGGGTAAAGAGAATAGAGCAAGAGTGAATAGCAACAGTATTTTCATATTAAACTGACCTAGTTTGGGCACCGGTGCGTGTTGTCGAATTATGGATTCCATTCTATACGCCGTCGTCTATTGAGATAAAAGTTTTTATCTTTTGTCTGTAAAATGAAGCAATATCCCAGTTTAAATGTCTCGTTTCTAAGATGTCTCATTATTGAGGCGGAAAATTCTCGTCTAATTGTTGAACAGAACAAATTCCATACAGATAATCGGCGCGAAACAATCCTAACCGCTTATGTCTGGATTTAACAACGTAACGGAAGAATTACGCCAGTCTTGAGCAATACATTAATTTGGCAACAAATCAGCGAAGGGTGTTCTTAATGGAACGTAAATTATTAGCAGTGGTATTTGGCTCTATTGCATTAGCCAACATCAGCTTGCCTGCCCATGCATCCGAACCTATGGGATGTATTGTCAGTCAGCAGTCAGGGGAAAAGTATTGCCTTAAAGCGGGAGAACGCTCAGGCTACTCACTTCCTAATTGGATCTATGCTCATCCGGTCGACGTTCTCGCACCGAGTGGTATTTCTGTGATGTTGAGTGACTGGGATAATCTGTCATACAACAGACTGGCCGTTTTTGATTCTTACACGTCAAACGAACAACTTAAAAACGTCAAGGCATATAACGGCCGTTACTTAGACTTTTCTAAACCTCGCTCTATGCGTGTGCTTGCGTCAGAGCAATACCCAGAAGCGTGTATCGTTAGCTTGGAGAGTGGCGAACGATACTGTTTGAAGGAAGGTCAACGTTCTGGTTATTCGTTACCCGACTACATTAAAGGTCATGAAGTAGAAGTACGAGCTCCACAAGGACTCGGAGTCATGCTCAGTGACTGGGATAACCTTTCATACAACCGCTTAGCGGTGTTTGGAGGTTATAAAACTAATAGTCAGCTTGAATCTGTGAAGGCATACAACGGCGAGACACTCGATTTTTCGAACCCTCGCTCTATGCGTGTGGTTGCTTACACTGAGCCAGATAAAAAAATTGAAACTGAGCTGAAATGGTCTTGGCAAGGTAGTCGCTTTAAACCTGGATCCGATCAGGTGATGGTCACGCCAGTTACGGCTCAGCTTAACGACGACAACGGTGACCATCGTATCGATAACCTAGATGTTGCAGATGTCATTGTTGTAACATTTGAAGGCAGCAATTATTCAAGCGGTGGTCTTGTTCGTGCTTTGAGTGGTGTCGATGGTTCAGAGCTATGGAGTTATGGCAATGGTGGTGTTACTGCTGATGCTCGCTACAGCCCAGCTGTTGCTGATTTAGACCACGACGGTATTGTTGAGATTGTCACCACCAGTACAGGCAGCGATTTTATCAAAGTACTCGATAATAACGGTAACGTGAAAAAGCAGATCGCTACAGTTGAATCTGGATGGCGGACGGTAGGAGACATTGCCTTGGCCGATTTGGATGGCGATGGTGATATTGAAATTCTGTCTGCGGATGGCGTCTACGATTATCAATCTGGGCAGCTTGTGTTCAGTCATTCTTGGTCTCCAGCATCAATCAGTGGTGACTTTGACGGTGACAACCGTCAGGAAGTTTTTGCTGATGGTACTTTATTCCAAAGCTCTGGAGCTGTTGATTGGCAGTACAGCGCAGCGGATAAAGTCTGGTTCTCTTCATTGGTTAACCTAGATTCAGATAAGAACCCTGAGTTGGTTGTTTCCGTACCTGCGAGTTACTCATCTGCACAAAACAGTTCGCTGGCGGTATTGGAGCACGATGGAACAACTAAGTGGGAAATCACCAACGAAAATAACCCAGGTGGTGGAGTTCAAGCTGTTTCCAGTTTCCTAGCCGCTTACAGTGAGTCAGTTTCCCAGCAGACAGAAGTGTTTGGTTACGAAAAAGGCAACGCAGAATCGGCGCAGGTTGGTGGTGACAATTTGTTGTACGTGCGCTCCGGTGCTGCAATCGATGCGATTGGTACGGATGCCCATAACACGATTGGTGGAAATGGCGGAGCACTTCGTGATCCTATCGATCTTTCAAATGTTACGGCAATTGACGTCACATACGGCAAGTATTTCTGGGGTGGCCGCCATCTCCTGGCAATGGAATTCTCTTTGAAGAATGGTTCATCTGTAATGGTGGGCTCGAAAAACTATGGCTACCATATGCAAACTAAGCGCTTTGTTCTCCCTGAAGGTGAGAAAGTGACTGGCGTTAACGTTTGGTCGCAAGGCTGGCTGGTCGAAGGGGTTCAGTTTGAGACGGCAACGACAGCAGGCACCGACAACATCGGTATTGTTTACGCAGGTTACAAAGCGGTCGACATGTACAATGCTAAAGGTGAGTTAGTTTGGTCGGTTCAAAACGACGATATTGGCAGCGGCAAGATTGGTGTTTCTGCGTACGACTTTGATGCTGATGGCATCGACGAAGTGCTTGTACAGGATCATTTCAAAGTACGTATCCTTGATGGACAGACGGGTAAAGAGCTAACTGTTATCGAAAACTCGACCGGAACACTTTGGGAGTACCCAATCGTTGTTGATCTCGAGGGCGACAACAATGCTGAAATGATTGTGGTCGCAAACAACTACGACAGCAAGTACAGTATTAACAAGGGCGTGTATGTGTACCAGTCTGCTCAGGCTGACAAACCATGGACCAACGCGACGCGTATCTGGAACCAGCACTCGTTCAACCTGACGAATATTACTCAGGCTGGACAAATTCCAGAAACGTATCAGCCAAGCTGGCTAAGCCACAACACTTACCGATCGAGCACGCTACGCGCGGGAAAAACGGAATTTTCTCCTATCTTTGGCTACCCAAATGGTGATGTTCAAAAAGCGCAAGTGAAAGTGAGCAATGTGCTGCACGTGCGTTCTGGTCTAGCAATTGATGCGGTTGGTACAGATCTTAATGCACTGATTGGTGGTAACGGAGGCGCGTTACGTAACCCAGTTGATTTGAGCCAAGTAGAGAGTATTGAAGTTAGCTCGGGTCACTACCATTGGGGTGGTAACCATATCGTAGCGTTGAAATTTAAGTTCAAGAATGGCTCCTCTGTCATGATGGGCTCTAAAGGCTATGCTTCGCCAATAAAAGTCGAAACTTTCGATATCCCTAAGGGTAAGCAAATCAAAGCGGTCAATGCTTGGACTGCGGGTTGGTTAGTTGACGCGATTCAGTTCGAATTGAACTGATAGCTTGATTAAAACGCCTCACTAATTTGTGAGGCGTTTTTTAATAGGCAGAAATACCAAACTCTCTTAGTTTCACTGGTAGCACATCATCAAGATTATCGATGTCTTCAGATGTTACTTCAATTAAGTCAAATTGGTGGTCTTCATATATTTTTTTGATGCTGGCTTTTTCTTTCTCTGGAAAAGCACCATTATCGCGCCCCCAAAATTGTAGATAGACTTTGCCAGTAGGTAAGTAAAAATCACTCAGCACATCTTCATCAATCGGTAACTGACGGTCATAAGCATGAACAATACCATTCATATAAAGCCAGTTGTCGATCTTTAACTCGCCTTTGGTGCGTACATAGTGTCCATCGAGAGTTCGGTGTTTAGCTTCGAACTTTTGTCTGAAACTAGATATCGATTTATCTGTTGAGTGCGCTTCGGCATCCTGACCTGAAAATTCTATGACCGATTGCTTAAGACGCTTATTGCGCACAATTGAGTCATGCCAAACAACAAAATGATTGCCAGTGTCTTTATCTTGTCGCTGATAGCCACCGACTTTGAGGCCATTGAGCGTGACTTCCCAACCATCGTCGATCTTTTGCAACCAACCCAGCTCCTGAAGGAGTTGGTTGATTTTTTTCGCATTGAGGAAGAAACGCTCGCCGATTTGAGTCGCACTCAAAGGCTTACCGCTTGTTGCGGCAGTGTCTATCAGAAGGTTTTCTGGCCAGACGATAAACTGGCCAAACTTTTGATGCTGAACATACTCTCCGCCAAATTTTTCTCCGAGCTCAGTTAAAACCCACGAATCCTCTGAACGATTGATATAACCTGCCAGCTTAAGCTCCTGAAACAACTGCCTAGCGTCAGTTTGACGTAACTTTGCTATCGCAGTCGTGGAGATTTTTTCAGCCATATGTCCTCTTTAGCAATGCCACCAGTTTAGAGATATTGTTTGAGATAAAACTTATCTAATCAAGCAGATAGTTGCTGTTATGATAGCGACTTATCACAACAGCATAAGATTAGGCCCGCGAATGGAAGATAGCCATTGAACATGGTGCGATGAGGACTTGCTTTTGATCAATAGTTTGATGCAACTTGTGGTTGTCAGTGTTACATACCATGATCCACTGCTGATCATTCTCATACGGTAAACTGAAGCGCGCTGGTGCATTGGTTTGGTTGATGCAATAGAACAATTCATCCCCTTTTTGGCCAATACCTAACTGAAGGGCAACTGAACAAAGCTGATTCCAATCATCGTGTTCCATGAAGGTACCGTCAATGCGTCGCCAATGGATGCGATTGTCGTTTCTATTTTCACCACTGAAAGCCCGAATAAAAGGGGCCATGTAGGTTTGTCGTGCCAGAACCATGTTTGCCAACCAAGATTTGAACTCATCTTTTTTTAGAGAAGGCTGCCAATTTAGCCAACTTAACTCATTGTCTTGACAATAGGCATTGTTGTTGCCTTTTTGGCTATGAGAGAGCACGTCAGCGGTCAGTATATGCGGAATACCAAAAGCGAATAGAAGGCTAGCCATAAAGTTACGCTTTTGTTTTTCGCGTTTGTCTATGATGGTTGGGTTTTCAGTATCACCTTCCACACCATAGTTATCGGAGCGATTGTCCCCGTGACCATCTCGGTTTTGTTCGCCGTTTGCTCCATTGTGTTTCTGACGGTAGGAGACCAGATCCTGCATTGAGAAACCATCATGATAGGTAATGTAGTTAACGGTCAGTTTATAAGGCCAGTTAGCTGCACTGTATAAGTCACGAGACCCCATCAGACGGGTAGCAAACTCTTTTAGATAGCCTTGGTCGCCGCGCCAGAAACTGCGGGTTATATCTCTTAATCTGTCGTTGCACTCGTTCCAACCAAAAGGAAAGTTACCGACCTGATAGCCGTTGGGCCCTATATCCCATGGTTCGGCAATAAGCTTGACCTCTTTGAGAACGGGATCTTGTGCAACCGCTTTGAAGAACCCTGAGTTTGTATTGAAGTTTTCACCCTCACGACCCAAGGTAGCAGCAAGATCAAAACGGAACCCATCAATCTGGTATTCTTCGACCCAATACCTCAAAGTATCCATTACTAGATTGAGCGTCGGTTGGTATGATAAGTCAAGGGTGTTCCCGCAACCCGTAAAATTTGCAAAATGTTCGCCGTGCTTAAAGTAGTAACGATCATCCAAGGCTTTTAAGTTAAACACTGGGCCTCTTTCATCGCCTTCTGCCGTATGGTTGTAAACCACATCAAGAATGACTTCGATACCGTGACGGTGTAGTTCTCTAATTGCTGTTTTTAACTCGAACACCGCATCCTTGTCTGCATAGCGAGGATCAGGAGCCATAAAAACATAAGGGTTGTAACCCCAATAGTTTACTTTATCCATCTCCAGGAGGTGCGGTTCATGCATACAGGCTGCAATTGGTAGCAACTGTAAAGTATTGATGTTCTGCTGTTTATAGAACTTGAGCATGGCTTCACTGACTAACCCTAGGTATCGCCCTTGATGCTCTGGATGTACGTCTGGATTGAGCTTGGTGACACCTTTGACATGGGTTTCAAACAGTACCATCTCTTCGCGAGGGCGGTGTGGTTTGGCCACGTCTTGCCAATCGAACTTGTCATCTGTGACGATGCTTTTAGCTAACTCAAAACTTTTTGCCGAATTAAAGGGAATAGAATAAAAAAGGGGCCTATCTAACGACTTGGCATATGGATCGGAAATCAATCGTTGATTTTCTTTGTCATCAACAATAAATCCATATTTCTGACCTGCTTTGATACCAGAAACAAAAGTGTGTTTTATACCCGCATATTCGTGTGTTAACGGATAGGTTTGGTAATTATTGCTTTCATCAAAAAGCGCAAGTAACAGTGTTTTATTCTTAGGCGCGTGAATCGCGAAGTTGCAGCCTTCGTGATTCAACGTGGCACCCAGTGGATAGGGGCGAGAACAAGGCATCGTCAATATTTGATATTAGTTTGTAATTTAGTAACTACAAGTAAGTAAATAGCTTTGTTGCAGAGACGTCAAGAACCTTATGTATAAATTAAAAATGTAATTTTTTTTCAGTTCGGTGGCGTTTTTTTGTTTAAAAGGTGAACTGTGTTGTGTTTTGTGAGGTGATGATAAAAGAATCTAATACCTCCTCCCCCTTATATTTGTGACATAAGCCTAATGTACGTTGTTCGGTTATTTTTCTACTCCCTTCTCATCCCCCCAAAATAAGTGTTAGGCGGAGGAAGTCATCCTTGAGTCTTATCGGTAATCTTGTCAGCAGTTGAAACAAAAGAGGGTTAGGTAATCGAGCTTAGCCCATCTTACCTCTCTTTTTTGATGGGTTCTGTTGCTGCCTTTTCAGAGCGAATCAACGAGCGAGTTAAAAGAATAATAATCCCTAAATGGAGTTAAAAATGAAAAAAGTAAGTTTAATTGCTGCCGCAGTGGCGACAACATTAGCAGCTGGTTCTGCTTTTGCGGTCGATTTCAATGGTTATTTCCGTGCTGGTACTGGCATCAGTGACAATACGGGCGGTGATGTCTCTGTAAGCAAAAACGGTATTGGTCGTCTCGGTAACGAAAACGACAACTACTACGAGTTTGGTTTTGCAGAAGAGCTGAAAACTGGTGAACAAACTTGGCGCGTTGAATCAATGTTGGCGAAAGGTGATGATGGTATATCAGGCTGGGAAGCTGGAGATATAAACGTCGCCCAGTTCGCAGTGAAAGCAAAAGGACTGATTGCATCAGATAAAGAAGCAACCATGTGGGCGGGTAAAACGTATTACCAACGTAAAGATATCCACATCACTGACTTCTACTTCCTAAACACGTCTGGTACTGGTGGCGGTATTGAGAACCTTTCAGTAGGTAACCAAAAGCTTTCTGTTGCGATTCTTCAAGATGGAGAAGCGACAACAACAGTTGGAAATAAAACAGTGGCACAATCTGAAGGCTATATTCTAGATGCCCGTCTTGCAAATATTGGCCTTTGGGAAGAGGCATCTCTTGAACTAGCACTGGCTTACAACTTTTCTACAGAAACAGCTGACGGCACTGAAGCGGCAGATGACGGTCTACTAGCGTCTGCGATTATTCACCAAGGTATGTCTAACGGCTTTAACCAAACAGTACTTCAATATGGTACTAATGGCTATGGTACCCAAGTGGCTAACTTTGGCTCTGGCGCATATTACAATCGTGGTAATGATTCACAGAATGACGCATCTGGCTACCGTTTGATCAACTGGGGTGTAATGAACCTCGGTGAAAACTGGGAAATGGGCCACCAGCTCGCTTACTTAGCAGGTAGTGACATCGGTAACGATACCAACTCTTCTAAGTTTGACATTGACCAATACTCGGTAGTTGTTCGCCCTATGTATAAGTGGAACGACACAATGCGTACTATCTTTGAGGCGGGTGTAAACTCAGGTGAGAAGATCAACTCTGTAGGCACTGCGACTGAAGATTTCGGTAATACTAAACTGACTGTGGCTCAAGGCTGGGCGATGGGTGACAGCTTCTGGGCACGTCCAGAACTGCGTGTATACGGTTCTTACATCACTGATACTGAAAACGATAACGCATTTGGTACTGGCGAAGACTCTGAATACGTTGTTGGTGTTCAGGTAGAAGCTTGGTGGTAACAGACAAATGACTGTCCTAATTGTCTAAGTCCGATTATGATAGCCGACAATTGTCGGCTATTTTTTTAAGCACTTTTCCCCTAAGTATTTAAAAAAATAAAATAAGGAAAACCCTATGTATTTTCGTGCCCTCGTTCTTAGTGGTTGCGTTGCGCTAGCAGGCTGCCAATCCCCGGAAATCATCCAGCAAGTGCAAACGGCTCAAGCTGAGCAAGTAGAGTCTATCTCTGCGTTGCAAGCCGTGACAATGAAGCTACCTAGTAGCACTATTGTTGAAATCACCTCGCAGTCTCAAGCGCTGAAATATCAGAACATCAATAGTCATGTTGCTATGTTTGAGCTACCCGCAGATCGTGGTGAGTACTCAATTACCATCACCAGTATGATTGAAGACACGGCATTTGTGCCTAGAGCGATAATTGTTGATAAGAACGGTCGTGAGCTAGAGAGTTATGGAAGCGACAAATTTGAGTACACCAAGCCGCGCTTAAATCTTGGTAACCGTTTAGTTGCAGAGGTTGATTTCTTCCCCCCAACTCATACTGAGTCTGTTTATCTGATTGTTTACACCGATAAAAGTGACTTGGGCAAAACGACCATGGTTGCACATCCTGCAAGATTAGATGCGGAGGGGCGTGGCAACTATCTACCGGAAGTTAAAGACATTGCGATTCCAAATTCTGAGTATGGCAAAGTTGAAGTCTCAATTGATCGATTAGGTTTCTTCAAGCAATTGGGGTCTTCAAGCTCAGCAGAAACTAACACCAAACCAGTGATGGCCAAGAGTGTTGAAGTTGTACAGCCTGAAACTCAAAAATACTACCATCGGGCGATCTCCGCTGCAGTTGAGTCGAATGATTTAAACAAGGCAATCAGTCTATTGGAAGAAGCGAAGGCACTGAATGTTGAAGGTGCACAGGAAATCTTCGTAAAAGCAGTGAACGCTAAAAAGTAAGAAATAGCTAACAATAAAAAGCCGCTGCCACATTCATTTAGCAGCGGCTTTTTTGCTGATAGGGTTAAACCTTAAAATATCTGAGTTGCCCCGTTAATTGCTCGGCGGTATTGGCCATCAACTGGCTGTCTTCAGCGAGTGATTGGGATGCTTGCAAAACCTCATTGGCTGCCATGTGGATACCTGAAACATTTTCGTTCATTTCTGTTGCCACTGTACTTTGTTGTTCTGAAGCGGCTGCGATTTGAGCGACCATATCATTCGCGTTTTGCATTTCATTGACGATCGCATCCAACTGCTCACGGGTTTTCTTAGATGCAGAGACACTTTCGTCGACTCTTTCATTGCTGCTTTGCATGGCAGAGAAGGTTTTGTCTGCTTGTTCAATCAGTTTTTCAATTGTCAGCTGAACTTCATTGGTGGAGTTCTGTGTGCGACTTGCTAGATTTCGTACTTCATCGGCGACCACCGCAAAACCGCGCCCTTGTTCTCCCGCCCGGGCTGCTTCAATAGCTGCATTTAAGGCGAGTAAATTGGTTTGCTCAGAAACATCTCGAATCACGCTCACCACGTTACTGATGTCATTTACGCCAGTTTGGAGTTCCGTTACCAAATCGTGAGCCGTTGAAATATTACGAGAAACCTCTGCAATCGTGTTTGACGTCGTTTTCATTGTTTGATCATTGCGATGAGCATGATCGACGACTTTGTTTGTACTCACAGAAGTATTTTCAGCGTTAGTTGCAACATCATTGATGGTGGCACTCATTTCTGTCATTGCGGTAGAAAGAAGCTCTAATTGGGTATGCTGCGAATTGACGCTGGTTGCGGCCTCTTCGCTGGCTTGGGCGATATTGCATGCCATTGCGCTGGATTGTTCCGCAGACTGATGCGCGGTGCGCAGAGTGTTCTGAAGTTTGCTCAGCATCTTGTCGATCTGTTGGCTCATTTCTCCTAACTCATCTTTTCTCGACATATTCATGCGTACTCTAAGATCCCCATCAGCAATCTTATGAGTGTTATCGATCAATCGGTGCAATGGTATGAGGATGTTGTTTGAAATTGTGTAACCCATGGCGAGCAGGATGGCTGACAGAATAGAAGCAACAAACGCCTCTTGCAAGGCAAGAGCATAAAATGCCTCTTGAATGTCGGCGACGAGAAGACCGGAGCCAATAATCCAACCCCATTCGGGGAAGAGTTGAACGTAGGAAATCTTATCTTTCAGTTCCCCTTGTGGGCTCTTCCACTGATAGTCAAGGAAGCCTTTTTGTGCGCTGGTCTGAGAAATAGCGACCATTTCGCGCCAGTGAAATTTACCCGCACCATCTTGAAAGCTTTCGGCATTTTTTCCATTGAGCGCGGGTTTAACCGGATGCATGACAACCTGCATCTCCTGATTGAGAATCCAAAAATAATTAGCCTCGTTATAGCGAAGCGCTTCGATGGCGCTTAACGCTTGTTGCTTCGCTACTTCTTCCCCTAAAGTCTTTCTCTGATCGTAATAGTGCCGGACCAGAGTCACGGTAGCTTCCACTTGTGCACTGAGCTTGTCCTCTCGTTCACTCATGGAGCTATTCCGTTGTTGGATCAAATTATAGATACAGGCCATAGCAATAAAAATTATTGCCAAGGTAACTATGGTCGCCAGTTTATATTTGACGTTGAGATCGCTGAGTTTCATCGTTAAGCCATTCTTATAGTTTGTGTTTTGATTTTGAAGGTGAGTAGAAAGGCTATTCAATGTTTAGATGTTGGAAATTGATTTCTGTCATAAATATTTTGTATTCACATTGTTACATATTTATAGGGTGCGCCGGTTCAAAATGAGAGGCTTGATATTTGTTTTGTTTGATGGACTGGTTCACATATTTGGATGTATTGCTATCGTGAATGCCTTCAAACTGTTTCAATTAGGTGTCAAATTTGGTGTTTGGTCATATTCCTACCACAATCTATTAATAAACTTATTTATTAGATCGTGCATATGTCCTGATGGAATGGTGTATGGAAAGTTTATGGATAATGAAAATAGGGACGAGAAGAGATGAGAAATCTGGGTTTTAAAAAGTTATTGCTCATGTCCATTATTGCGCTGGTGGTCTTATCGGTGTCTGTTTCTAGTTACGTAGCTTATGTGAAGCAGGAAGAGACACTGGTCGAGTTAATTACTGCTTCTAACCAGAGCTATGTGAAGGGGCAAGCACAAAAGATTGCTGAACAGCTCGGAGAGAAAGTGGGTGGCTTAGAGAAATTGGGCAAGCAATTTGAAAATAAAGAAATCACAGGCACACCTGATGATTTTATTGAGCTCACTCATATCATCGCTAATGCAACCAATCTAAATAGCTCCGTGGTTGCATTTACTAATGGCGATGCCTATTGGAACCAAGATGCCGCTACTTGGCCCAACCACAAGTTTGAAGGAGATGTCACCACCCGAGGATGGTATCAGGCAGGTCGACAGAGCTCGACCGCTTCGATGACTGAACCTTATCAAGGTAGCGGCGGCGGGGAGTACTGGGTATCAATTGTACGTAAGACCCTGAGTGGTATGATTTCCGTCGATATGCAGCTGGGTTTTCTCAATGAGATTGCTAAGAGCGCCAATAGTATCCCAGGAGCGGTTGCTGTTATTTTGAATAGCGATACGACAATTTTGGCTTCTTCAATGGATAATGTTGAGGCAGGCAACAAGACCGACAAATATCCTTGGCTCAACACGGTAGCCAACAAAGCTATTGGTCAGACGGATGTGGTTTATGATGGCCACCAAGACGACATTGATAAACTGTTCTTTTCCCATGAAATCAATATCGCAGGTAAAAAGTGGTATTTTGTAGTCGGTCTGGACAAAGACATTGCATTTGCCGACCTAGCTTCTGCTAAGCAAGCTGCCATCCTGACCGCGGTGATAGCGACTCTCATCAGTATTGTTATTGCTTTGTTTGTGATGCAGGTACTGTATCGTCCAATCTTAGTGCTCAAAGAGACAATTGCAGGTTTGAGTGAAGGGAATGGAGATCTGACGCAACGCATTACGGTTACCACCAACGATGATTTAGGTCAGATTTCTGAGGGTGTGAATAAGTTCATTGCCAGCTTACAATCCATGATGTTGGAGATCAGTGAAGCCACCAATCAGCTGAACGGGAACGTTGATCGTATGCGAGATCAGAGTCAACGTAATTCGTCTATTCTTCAGAGCCATGTTCAGGAAACGGAACAGGTGGTGACAGCGATAGAAGAAATGAACTCTACTGCTGAAGCGATGGCAACCGATGCGGCCAATACCGCGCAGCTGACGCACAAAGCCAACGAAGCGGGTTCTGCTTCGAAAGTGACGGTAACTCAGGCGCAAAGTAATGTTCAGGATTTAGTGGATGATGTGAGTGTGGCCTCTGAAAATGTTAACAAGATGGCTGCAGAGACGGATGGTATTAACACTATTTTGGGTGTTATCGGTGATATTGCTGAGCAAACCAACTTACTGGCTTTGAACGCTGCTATTGAGGCAGCTCGCGCAGGCGAACAGGGTCGTGGTTTTGCCGTGGTTGCCGATGAGGTTCGTAAGCTGGCCAGTCGTACCAAAGACAGTACTGAAGAAATTGAGTCGGCGTTGGCGAGTCTGCTGCGAGGCAGCCAGTCAGTGGTAGATTCAATGGACTCGACTAAAGACAAATGTGGACAAACGGCAGAAGGAGCGGGTGAAGTGGCTCAAAGTCTCGATGTGATGACGGATTTTGTCACTGAAATTAATGACTTGAGTACGCAGATTGCTACAGCTGCGGAAGAGCAGAGCAGTGTGACCCAAGAGTTAAGTCGCAATATGAGTGCGATTAACGATATTGTCGGTGAACTAGACAGTAACGGCCAGCAGGCACTCGAAGACGCGCACAGTATTGCTGACATTAACGGCCATTTATCGAGTATCGTGAGTCGATTCAAGCTTTCGTGATTTGAGCGCATCCAATGAAGAGCCTTGCTTGTAGCAAGGCTTTTTTTGTATCTACCCTAGAGCCAACAGAGACACTGACAATTTGGGGGCGATATGTTTGTTTCTCGTGAGACTGCAAGTCCCTCTATTGGCTGAGATCGAGGAAGAAGATGTGCCTCTGGCCCGCTTGGCGATGGCGAAAACGACTCAGTTTAAACCGTTCTGTTTGAAAGCGTCTGTGTAAGCTTTATCTTCGCGCATAATATGCTGGCTTAACCAGTTTTTAAGGAAGCTCATTAGCTCTTCACCTATGTCTTCTCCGCGCTCAACCCGTTTTTGAAACGCCAACACTTCATCGACCAGTTGAGCGTGTTTATCAATGTGTTCCTGTGTCTGCTCATAGCCAATCTGAGCAAACAGAGTTTCTTCATATTTAAAGTGGTTAGCCGTGTAATCGATCAAACCTTGTACGACGCGTTTGACTGAAGAAAGACCATAGTTGTGTTTGAGTAAGTAATACAGCTCATTAATCAAATGCAGCAAGGTCTGATGTTGGCGGTTAATTTCATCCAGCCCGATATCGAGCTGCTCATTCCACTCCATCAGCTTTTCGCGCTTTGACTCTTCCTGCTGAATCTGAGTTGGGTTGGTTGCGAATCGGTGAAGCAACGAATCAATTTCTCCCGACAAGTTTCGTACTGTGATACTGGCGCGTAGTGTTTCACGTGTCGACTGGACGTTGTTGTCAGATTCCTGTGTGATTTGCTGTAAGCAATTGTCAAGATCGTGAGTTTGACTCAATTGCGCTTCTGAGGAACGAGCGATCTGCTGTCCATAAGAGCGGACTTCTTCAATTTGTAGATTTAGTGCCTTAAATGACTGTTCAGCGGTTGACGCTAAGGCCAAAGATTTATCCATACTGATTTTATTTTCTTTCATCGTTTCCAAAACGTCATCGGTTTTGGTTTGTAGGTTGTTGATCTTATCTCGGATCTCTTCCGTCGCTTCCTGAGTTCGCATTGCCAGAGTGCGAACTTCATCAGCAACGACCGCGAAGCCTCGCCCTTGTTCACCAGCACGGGCACTTTCAATGGCTGCATTCAGTGCCAGCAAATTGGTTTGGTCGGCGATGCTGCTGATGGTTTCCATTACTTGGCTAATTTGAGAGGTTTCTGCCATCAGAGATTGGAAATGTTCATTGGAATTATCGATATGTTGGTTGGCACTATTGAGAGCTTCTTCTAGTGCTACCATATCGCGCGAGCCCTGATCCGCTTTGTGTTTGGCTTCGTTTGCTAATCTAGAGGTGGATTCGCAATGTTCAGAGACTTGCTGAGTGATATCTGACAACTGATTAATGATAGCCTTAGCGCTGTCGACATCTTGTTTTTGGCCAATGGCACCCGCTTGCGATACTTCGGAATCTTTTTGCATGGTATCTGCGACGTCCAGTAGCCTTGCTGTGGACTTACCAAGGGTATGCACGGTGCGCGAGATATCTTCACCGATGCGATTGACTGTACGGGACAATGATCGCGCTTCTGGATCTTGGAGCGGGATACGAACGGTGAGATCCCCCTCTGAGAGCTGTTTGGCCGCCTTTCGTACTTGGTTTAGCGTCTGACTTAAGGCATAAAACATAGCCAACATTAGGCAATGGTACAGTACCAGAGCGAATATTCCGAACCACGCTTGTGCGAGCATCAAATAGAGGGTTGCTGGCAAAACCAAAATGGATAACACGACGATCCACTGGATGGGATTGAACTGACTGAATTTTTCGGCAAGAGTGTCAAACATACCCCAACTCCTTGGCGGAATATCTAAAGTACTACCTAATAAATTTAGGTCAAAGATTCAGATATCCCTACCCAGTCGGTGCGTATTTTCTGGTTTTCTGTCGATCCAGCCCTAATTTATCGAACTACATGATGGTGTTTTAGTTCTGAATAACGACCTCTGGCTCAATATCATTGTGTTTGTTGAGCTTATGCATCGTTAACGCTGCGCCTATCATAATGACTGCCGCCAGTATGAAGCCATATTGAGTAAGCTCATAATGGCTCAATAAAGCGATTATTGTATAGCTGACGCTCTGCGCCATGGTTGCAAACATCTGCAATCCACCATCAGCTCGACCTCTCTGGTCAACCCTAATGGTAAGGTGCATCCAATTGGTTCGAGCAATGCGATTGAGAGCGTTAAATGAACCGAAAAACAGCGTGAATATCAATAAGTATGCTGGGTGAGTAGAGAAGCTCATGCCAATCAGCATTGTGGACGCTATGGTCATTGAGTACAGCATGGTGGACTGGTGAGATGCCAGATTGAGCAATTTGGTGACAAATAAACCTGTCACTAAAGACCCTAAGCCAAAGGCGATATTGTAGCCTGCATACCAGTCTCCCGAGATCCCGACTTCAGAAAACCAGATCGGCACCAGCTTGCTTAAGAAGGTCAGGATGGGATAACTCAAGGCTGAGAGTAATAAGAATGCGTAAAAGCGAGGCTGAGCGGCGAATATATCCTTGCTCTCTCTCATTTGGCCAATAAAGGAGGTGGTTTTGCTCTGACGTAACTTGTGACGATATGGAGTCACTAGATAGCTTAACGTTGACAAGCCAGACGCGACTGCAGCAAACGCTGCAAATTCAAGCATTCCCCATATTTGCAGTAAAACAATACCTAACGCGCCAGCACCCAAAGTCGTACCCTGTAGAATGATTTCCTGCTTGCCCGAAATTGCCGCGTACTCATGCGGATCATAGTTTTCCTGCGTAAAAGCGTTGTTTGCAGTCCAAGCAAGGTTGCTTGAAACCCAGAAGAGTAATTGCGCAGCAGCGAGTAGCCAGTTTGAGTCCAATCCCAGGCCATAGGCCGACATGACGATAGCAGCTGTAGAGGATTGCAATATTTGCACTATTACCAGAATCGACTTTCTTGAATACCTGTCGATAAGAGTGGAAAACAAAGGTGTAAGAAAAAAGGAAATCGCTGTACAAGCTAAGGCAACCATAGCCACAAAAGGGCCTATACCTGACGTTTCCAGCATGACCCAAGGTAAAGCCATCATAAATAAACCGGAAGAAATTCCATCAAAGAAACGGCCACTCAAGTAGGGCATAGTTCTATTTTTCATCATTAATTGCATTGTTATTTTCCACTTCAAGCCAACTTGGTGTTAATCTAAAACCTCAAGTTAACTTAAGGTAAAGCGTTTTTTTGTGTTTATTTAACTGAGATAGCCAGAGAGGAAGGAAAGGTATATGGAAATGACGGTCGGGGAGGTTGCAAAGCGTGCTGGGGTAAAAGTCTCTGCGCTGCACTTTTACGAGAACAAGGGGCTTATCTTCAGTTGGCGAAATCAAGGCAATCAACGTCGCTATCACCGTAGTGTGTTACGCCGAATCGCTGTAATCAAAGCCGCGCAGGAAGTCGGACTAACATTGGAAGAGATTGCCCGCTCTCTGTCTCACTTACCTAAACATCAAGCACCTAATCGTCAACAATGGGAGCGGATGGCCTCAGGGTGGCATGACTTGCTGGATCATCGAATTCAACAGCTCAAAGCATTGCAGGATGACCTCGGAGGCTGCATCGGTTGTGGCTGTTTATCGATGGAATCTTGTGCCATTTACAACCCACAGGACGTTCGTGCTGAAACATTCAAAGGGAAAACAATGCTCACTAATCCCGAAGAATGGTCAATTGAGGGACAGAGCGAAAGTTAATAGTAGTGGTAAGGTTAGAATACTGAAGAAGTTGCCAAACAGTACCATGGATGCCACACGATTCGGCTCGATGTTAAATCGTTCTGCAAACATATAATTCATGACGGCGGGCGGGAGCATAGTAAACAGCACCATCATTTGTAACTGCATGGGTGGCAGAGGGATAAAGGTATAAATTATCCAGAAAGCGGCCGCACCCGTTGCCAGAGACTGAATAGTGCAGAAAATCCCCACTCTAAGCCCGCTCAATCGCATATTACACATCTGTGCACCCAGTGAGAGTAGCATTACTGGTACTGCCGCTTGGCCGAGCAACGCCGTCGCTTCATAAAGTGGTTCCCACACACCGAGCCCACTTAGGTTAAGCACCATGGCGGTAAATGCAGCGAGGAAGACTGGCATACGAATGACTTGCTTAAAAGGGTTTCCTTCACTTAGCAGCGCGAGTCCGAGACTCACGTGGATACAGGCTGAAACAACGAACAATAGCACTGCGGATGCCAAGGCTGTATCACCAAAGGTATAAGTAAATAGTGGAATCGCCAGATTACCACTGTTACGAAACATGTGAGGGGGAGCCCATGCTTTATAACGCAGGCCTGCAAGTTTACAGGTGGGGATCATTAAAACCCCCGGCAAGAGTACCGCGATCAATGAGGCGCTCAGCAGCGGGACTTGTGCGGTGTCCAACGGCATTGAAACTAATGACGAAAACACTAATGCTGGTGTAAACGCATCCATATTGATGCGATTGATTGGGCGAAAGTCAGGTTTGAGCCAGCGTCCAACAGAAAAACCGACTAAAACCAAGGCGAAGACCGGGAATAGAATCCCTATAACCTGCTCCAACATATTCGTCCTTGAATCCGATTGAGTACTTTTAGCAAAGTACCGGATAAACAGACAATTTAATACGATGAGGTGAAAAAAATGTGTTGGAAGGGGGCCCACGATTCATCAATGGTTTTTTCATCGTCGGTTTAGCCATAGAGTTCCTTATGGATAAACCGACAAAGCCCATGATGAGTGGTTTGCGATGTTCAGGCTTGGTATTAAGTTTTGCTGCTTGCGTGCGAATGAAGTCGCTGATGATGGAAAGTATGCTCGATCTGCGGTAGAAATACGCGACAACAGCGTTGATGGTAACACTGAAGTGATATTGTTACACCGAACTCACGGGATGGTTGCCCCCAGTAATTGTCGACCCTAATCAGTAATATTGATTGTCAACTAATGGCACTTCCAGAGTATTACTGGATTCTTTTGTCGGGCAACCCACCATTTCGTCATAGGCACTGGTGTGTCGCAAGTATTGTTGCTTGACATTTAGCTTTGCACATTTCTTCTGCATTTCAACTACTGACAAGGCTCTTAGCATTTGCCCTTGCTCATCCAACACATGAAACTCTTGGCCTTCTATCACGACAGATGCTTGGTAAAGTGATAGGTCGAGTGATTGAATAATCAACCTATCGATAAAGAAGAATTTTTCTAGCTTACTCAGACTCATTTTCATAGTACTTACCCGTCACTACTAAATGTCATTGATATTGTTTTACAGATTGTTCGTATCAAAGAATGATACGAGGGATACTATGAAAAAGATTAACCTAGTCTGGCTCAAACGCGATCTTAGGCTTACCGATCATGCACCGCTTAATGCGGCGCTTTGCTCTGGCACTCCGACGCTTATTTTTTATGTGTTTGAACCCGATTTACTCGCCAATGTCCATTATTCAGAAAGACACTGGCGTTTTGTTTGGCAGTCACTTGGGGATCTTGACTCCCACCTAGAGCCTTTCAACGCCAAGGTGTTGGTAGGAAAATGTGATGTAATAAGCTTTCTTGACACCCTTTCTGAGCAGTTTCATATAAACGCTCTCTACTCGCATCAAGAAATTGGACTAGACGTAACCTTTCGACGTGACAGACGGGTAATGCAGTGGTGTAAAGAGCGTCAAATTCGCTGGCATGAGTTTGCCAGTGGTGCTGTAATCAGAGGCTGTAAAAAAAGAATAAATTGGGATAAGCATTGGCATAGTGTGATGCGAGCTCCGCTGCAAACGGTTGTGTTGACTTCCGACGTTCTTGTGCCCAACCTCAACGAAAACTTTGGCATTTCTTTTACACCGCCCAGAGCATGGCTAAATAAGGTGCCAGGTATTCAGACAGGGGGAGCAAAGGTGGGCTGGGCAACATTAGATGACTTTTTTTCTCGGAGAGGTAAGCACTATTACTGTTCTATTTCTAGCCCCACTGCTTCTCGTGAGGCTTGTTCACGTTTGTCTCCTTATTTGGCTTGGGGCAATTTATCATTGCGTGAGGTATACCAATGTCTACTGACCCACTGGAACGACAGAGGAATGAGAAGAAGTTTAATTGCATTGTCTTCTAGGCTGCATTGGCATTGCCACTTTATCCAAAAATTCGAGTCAGAGCATCAGATGGAATTCAGGTGTATCAATCGTGGTTATGAGTCACTGATTAGACATTCATCAAAGCAAAACAGCATTCATCTGCATGCTTGGAAAGAGGGGCAAACGGGCTACCCCCTTGTCGATGCTTGCATGAGATGTCTTGCACATACAGGTTATCTAAACTTTCGGATGAGAGCGATGCTAGTCAGTTTCTTAACCCATCATTTGGCCCAAGATTGGCGAAACGGTGTCGCTCATCTTGCCTGTTTATTTTTGGACTTCGACCCAGGTATTCATTACGCACAATTTCAAATGCAAGCAGGCGTGACAGGCATCAATACAATAAGAATCTATAACCCGACCAAACAAGCGATGGATCATGACCACTACGGGTTTTTCATTAAAAAATGGGTACCAGAACTTAACAGCGTTCCGACCCCATTGGTTTTTGAACCTTGGAAGATGAGCGCAATGGAAGCACTGATGTATAGTATCGAACCAGACAGCATATACTTAAACCCCATTATTAACCTCGATACAGCTAGTAGAGAAGCGAGAGACAGGCTTTGGTCCTGGAAAAAGAGACAAGAAGTGGCTTTGGAAGCCAAAAGAATACTCTCCATCCATGTGAGAAGCGATTGATCGAATAATATAGATAAGACGTAATAAAGTTTTAATTTTGTGTAGTTTGGGGAGCACGTCATGTTCAGGCCAACCTTAATAGTAACTGCAATGCTGTTTTTACTCTTCTCCTACTTGGCGGCTTAACTATGCGCCTGTTAATACTGATGCCAAAAATGGTGTGAATAACGTCCGATGAAAGATAAGAATTTTACCAAAACTCAACTCGAGGCCATGGACGAGCGCAAGAGAGCTAGGTTAATAAACAGTTTGTCGGGATTTAAAAGCGCCAACTTGATTGGCACGCAAGACGGAACTGGTAACAACAACCTCGCCATTGTCAGCTCGGTTGTCCATATTGGTTCCTCTCCCCCTCTGTCGAGCTTCGTAAGTAGACCCAATAGCGTCGACAGGCACACACTTGAAAATGTCAAACAGACTGGCTTTTTCTCTATCAACTCCGTCGAATCAGACATCGCAAGAGCAGCACATCAAACATCTGCTCGCTACTCGAGAGTGCAGTCAGAGTTCGATGAGACGGGCTTGACCCCCTATTTTTCTGAGCAGTTTTTTGCTCCTTACGTGTTGGAAAGTAACTTAAAAATTGGCTTAAAGCTCCGTGAATGTATTGATATCACTGCTAACAACACCTGTTTGGTTATTGGAGAAGTCGAAGAGATCTTGATATCAGACCAATTTATCCAACCTGACGGATATGTGGATATTGAATCCATGGAAGCGGTGACAATCTCAGGACTGGATAGCTATCATGTAACCCAAAGGTTGTATCGGTTGAGCTATGCAAAGCCTAACATGACTTTGCATCCGCTGACGCTAGAAGGCGATCCCTCTTCTTGGGCAGCATTGAAATCGGAAACAGAATGAACGAACGCTAGGGCCTTATTAATTCTTCTATCAAGATAGGGTTTAAATTATATTCACCTTGTCAACTAATTAATTAATAATTATAACTCAGCTCCCATAAATGACTTTTATGTAAGTTATTAATATGTATAATCATCTCGTTTTATAACTAAATTGTCAGTTGTTGGAGTAACAATGTTTAGAAGCTCTATAGTTAGTGCGATGGTACTAGTCGCACTAACGGGTTGTCAGAGCACAAACACGTCTGAACAAAAAGATGTGAACAACCTAAATACGCAGTTTGAGATCGATGTTAATAATACGACGTACAACGTGGACTTCGATCAGTCTCAATCTATGGTGACGTCTGTTGAATATGTTTCTCGTGAACAGTCAAAAGGGATATACGCTAAAAAGGCGATGAGTGGTCTGTGGTCGCAAGAGAAAGTGAAGTATCAAACTCAGCTGTTAGATTCTCTTTATTCGAATGGTGCATTTATTGTGCGAGTGTACGGAGAAACGATTAACTCGGTTAGCCGAGATTTGTACAAAGTTGAATTAGTGCAAGATGGAAAAGTTGTACAGCGCGGCGTATTTGATGCTGTAGGGGATGTTCCAAATATGGATTACCCATCACGCCTGTGGCGTAACGATTCCAAACTTGCGACCAATGGTTTAGATACCAGTGAACCTTTTGAAATCCAGGTAATTACTGGTGAAAACATCGAAAGGTATCATTATCAGCCGAATGTTAAAGGCTGATCAATAGCTTAAGTTCTTGAGCACGGTTGAATGTGCTCAAGACTGTTTCATTTCTTTTTACATCCCATACTGAAATGGCTTTCCTGCCTCAACCATATCCCGATGAACGGGTTTTAGTGCATGTGCATAAGCGGATAACAGCTTCATCGTGTACTCACTACGGTGATGAAAGTTCACATCATTTACGCTCCCGTCTGAATTGAACAGAGTTTCCGCGTTGCGGAAGATTAAGTGATCCGGAATCAAGCACACGTGGTTATTCTTACTGCCGGTTAAACGAAGTTCACTAATAGGGTAAACGCCATTAACACTTGCCGAAACACTGACAGCTAAAGCAGGTTTGTGCGCCATTTCCTTCAAAGTCGATAGCATTAAAAAATTTTTTAGAGCTGGTGTTGCCATACCGTGCCACTCAGGGGTGATGAAAACAAATGCATCACTGGTTTGTAGCTGAGTAGCAATCTTTCGCCAAGGGGTCCATTCATCACTACCCGACCACATGCCTTCATTCCATAGTGGTAAATTCAACTGATGGAGATCGAGAATATCGATATCCGTAAAATCAGCCTCTGCCAGTGTCGATAAATAATGAGCTGCTTTTAGGCTTTGGGAGTCAGCACGCTGGCTGCCTGAGATAATGGTAAGTTTCATGCGAGTTCCTTTTTACTACTAATAGATGATGTGTTTGTTTTAATTGTTGAATCTGTCGGGGTTGATGCCGCCAGCAAAATTGAAATTAATACGCTTAGAGCACCGATAAGCTGAATCCAGGTCAGAGTCTGACCAAGAATTAGGTAACCAAGAAGCACAGCAGATACACTGCTAAGAAAGCCAAGGAATGAGACCGACACCGTGCTGAGCTTTTCTATTCCACGGAACCAAAGTGAGTAAGCGAGCATGGCGCCAACAATTGCCAGATAGCTGTAACCGACAACATTCTTTAACGTGATTTGTTGAGGTAACCCCTCTGCACTGATGGCGATAGGGATTAGCATCAGCCCACCAAACAACAACTGCCAGCCAGTGAAGCTCAACAGGGACATATTTTTAGGTCGTCCCCACCTTTTTGTTAACACTACGCCTAGAGCCATGCTTACGGTACCGAGTAACCCCATGACAACTCCCGAGGTATTGAGTTGACCTGGGTTATTGACCACAAGCATAGCGATTCCACCTATTCCCAAACCACTAGCAGCTATTTGCGTGAACGTTAATGTGCTTCTCAACAAAACCACGCTCAGCCCCATAATCAGAATGGGCTGAATGGACATAATCAGAGCCGCCATACCGCCGGGTAAGTAAGTGGCAGCATAAAATAGGCAGTAGAAAAAAAATCCGATGTTGAGTAGGCCAAGTACGGCCAGTTTCGCCCACCAACTTCCACTTGGGATCGTGCGAGAAAACAACACCAATACTATCCCTGCAGGCAAAGCGCGCAGCATCGATGCTAATAAGGGACTGTTGGCAGGCAGAAGTTCAGTGGTGACGATGTAAGTACTTCCCCAGACCATTGGCGCTAATGCCGTAATGGCTAATGTCGCTATTCGTTGTGTGCGTGTCATTGGTACCTCCTTTTGTCACAACCTGTCTTTATAAAAAGTATCTTTCCAAAAAGATACTTTTTATAAAGTAATGGTGATTTATCTTTTAATCAAGTATCTTTTTAAAAAGATAAATTAGTATAGGGATAAGATATGCAAGATCCTGTCGACCAAATCTTGAAGCAGTGGGGCGATGTGAAGCCTGGGTTGGATTGTTCTGACATGGGAATTGTCGGTAGACTGATGCGTGTTCAGGGACTGTGGCACAGCCAATTGGAACATGTGTTTAAGCAGCATCAACTGAGTATGTTGGAGTTTGATATTCTCGCGACATTAATGCGAAATAAGCAACCACTGACCCCGACTGAAATGTACAAAACCTTGATGATCTCCTCAGGCGCTATGAGTACTCGGATTGAAAAGTTGGTCCAACGAGGCTTGGTGAAGCGATTAGCAAGTGGCGATGATAGACGCAGTTGTAAAGTAACGCTTACCCAGTTGGGTGCTCAATTAGTCGATGAGGCTTTAGCATCACACTTATCAAATATGAACGGAATGCTGAGCATATTTAATGAACAAGAAAAAGCCCAACTTGCAGATATGATGAGAAAAATCTTACTCGCCAATCAATGATTGATAAGACTGTGGTGGCAGGCTAGCCGTTACTTAGCCACCAGTTTTCGTTTTTTGTATCAATCAAAACTACCTTCTTGTAAAGCGGTAGCAGATTGAGTCAAAGATCCAATTTCTTAACATTGAAACGGCTTGTTGTAATCCTACAGCCGTTGATTCATTCGTTACTACAAAGTGTCAGATTTCTCACTGATTGCATATCATCTGAGTAATTTTTCGATCGTTTTAAAGGCTGTAATTGTGAGCCTGCTTCTAAAATTTTTTCTCCTCCCCCCGATCTACGCCTACTCAATCAGTTTTATAGGATGAGGTAATTAACTGTTTTAAAAATATAACGTTAGCTTGAGGCGATGTAATTAAACCAAAAAGTTTATCGCTCGTGGAACGTGAATATAAATGGATAAAAAAATGAACATCAAGCTAACAAAACTGAGCCTAGCTATGGCGTCGCTTGGGCTGCTGGCAGGTTGTAATGACCCGCTAGAAGTCAACGTGATGGATGGCTACATCGAAAAAGCATCTGTCTGGCTGGACGTAAACGGAAATGGTCGACAAGATCGTTATGAGCCGTCAGATGTCACTGATAGAGACGGATATGCTGCCATTGACCTTGAAGGTCTGAATATCGAAGACCAAGACGTTTATCTTGTTGCTAAAACCCAGCGAGGCGTATCGATTGACGCTGATATTCCGGGTGTCACTGTGACAAGAGACTATACCTTGATGGCACCGAGTCATTACACTCTGGTGACGCCATTCTCGACTTACATTGCTGCGCAAATGCAGCAAGGTGTCAGCGAACGCAAAGCACTGCGTAAACTGCGTCGACAACTCAAACAGCCACACCTAGATATTGAAAGCGATTATATTGCTCAGCAAGAGGTAGTCGTCGCAAGAAGCGCAAAGGCGTTAACGCAATTACTGCCAGAAACCATTGAAGACCAAGATATGGAAGCGCTGGCGGATACGTTGGAGCTGGGCAGCAAAGCATTGGGAAAAGAGCTTAAACGTGGTCGCAATCAACTGCTTAATAAGACGTTAATGCTGGATGGTCGAGGTTTGCCAGTCATCGCGCAAGATAGTGATAGTGACGGCGTAGCCGATGCGATTGATCTTTTCCCATCCGATATTAAAGAGTCAGCAGATGCTGATAGTGACGGAATTGGCGATCATGCGGATACGGACGATGATAATGATGGTTTCAGCGATGTTGTCGAGTTAGAACTCGCTAGCGATCCTTACTCATCGGCGAGCTTCCCCGCCGATCTTGATGGCGACAAAATTCCAGATGCGCATGATTCGGATATCGACGGTGACGGTTGGAGTAATGAAGAAGAAACTCGTTTAGGAACCGACCCTTACTCGGCATCCAGTCAACCTGCCGATCGTGACGGTGATGGCATTACTGACAGCGAAGACAGTGATATCGACGGTGATGGTGCCGATAATGGCGTGGACGCATTCCCTGAAGATAGATTTGAAAGTAAAGACACCAATGGCGACGGGCTAGGAGACTTTGCCTCTAGCGACGATGATGGAGATGGGATCCCAGACAGCATCGATCCAAACCCAACCAGCCCAGATAACAGTTCATCTGAGCCTGCCCCGATTTATTCTGAATCGGTCATTTACTACAAACGAGATGATGGTAATTACGCGGACTGGGGACTTCACCTGTGGAATAACGCATCTTGTGACGCAGTGTCGGCTGACGCCTTAAACGGCCTAGATTGGGGCAATCCATACGCTTGGGGAGAAATCGACCCGCAATATGGTGCTAAGTATGTTGTACCACTGAAATCCGATCACGGTGCATGTATGAACTTCATCGTACACAAAGGTGACGCAAAAGCGCTGGGCGGTGATGATCTGAAGGCTGAATTTGCTAAAGGTAATACACTTTATACGACACACGGCAGCTCAGTCGTTAAATACTCACCAGATGAGCAAATTGTGGTGAAACTTGATGGTGCAGCGGCTCACTGGCTCGATGTTAATTCCATTGCTTGGTTTGATCATGGTGAAGCAGCCAGTTACCAAATCTGGAGTCGTGCTGCGGGTAACGGTGATATCAATCAGCCAGAACAGTTTATCAAGTACGACATTTCATTTGCTGGCAACGTTGATAATCCTGACTTCCCACACCTGAAAGATCGTGTTGGTTTCTATTGGGATGTTGATACTGAGACGGCTAAAGCGCTGTTGAAGACACAGCTAATTGCAGTGGCACTCGATGATGCAGGCAAACCGTTGGTCGCAACTCGTGTCCAGATTCCGGGCGTTGTCGACACGCTTTACACCGCAGGACCAAATGATGCGGATGAAGCTAAATTGGGTAGCTGGATTGAAGGCGATAGTGCGAACTTTGCACTTTGGGCGCCAACAGCTCAAGATGTTGAACTGTATTTGTACGATCAGGATAAAGCACTAATCGCACAGTCGCCATTCAGTTTGACTCTCGACTCAGCGACTGGCATCTGGCGTTACCAAGGCGATGCTTCACTGAAGAATGTGTTCTATCGTTACCGTGTGAAAGCTTACCATCCAAAAACCGACCACGTTGAATGGATGATGACCACTGACCCTTATTCTCTCTCTCTGAGCACGTCCAGTTTGCACTCTCAACTGGTTGATCTCACGGATGATGAAACCAAACCGGCAGGTTGGGACAGTCAATCAATTCCAGAGCTGGAGAATCCAGAAGATCACATCATTTACGAGCTGCATGTACGTGACTTTAGTGTCAGCGATACGCAGGGTACACCAGCAAACAACGGTAAGTATCTGGCCTTCTTAGAAGATGAACGCGACAGTGTTAAGCAGTTGAAATCGTTAAAAGAAGCTGGCCTGACAACGATCCATCTTCTACCGACTTACGATTTGGCTTCCATCCCTGAAGATCCAGCGAAGACGGTGAATCTGACCGATACCGTAGAAAAACTTTGCGGCATTAATCCTGATGCCAAGTTGTGTAGCGATGGTACTTCACGCGGTGCAACCATTCTGTCTTTGCTAGAAAAAACGGACCCTAACAGCGGCGAAGCGCAGGCATTGCTCGCAGATGTTCGTCCACTGGATGGATTCAACTGGGGTTATGACCCATTCCACTACAACGCACCAGAAGGCAGCTACGCTGTTTCAACCGATGGCATTTCGCGTATTCGTGAGTACCGTCAGATGGTGCAGAAGCTTCATGATATGGGCTTCAGAGTGGTACAGGATGTTGTCTACAACCACACCTACTCCTCGGGTTTGTATGACAAATCTGTGCTCGATAAAGCAGTACCGGGCTACTACCATCGCCTGAACCCGATCACAGGTGCTGTCGAGAACTCAACCTGTTGTGATAACACTGCATCTGAGAACCGCATGTTTGAGAAACTGGTGGCGGACAGTGTAGTGATGTGGGCTCAGGACTATAAGATTGATGGCTTCCGCTTCGATTTGATGGGACACCTGATGAAGTCGAGCATGCTGCACGTGTATGAGAAAACCAAGCTAGTAGATGAAGATACTTGGTTCTATGGTGAAGGTTGGAACTTTGGTGAAGTTGCTGATGGTCAACGTGGTGAAAACGCAACCCAATGGCCGATGGCGGGCACAGGCATAGGGACTTACAACGATCGTCTACGTGATGGCGTACGCGGTGGTGGTCCATTCGATAGTGGTGATGCCTTGCTTGAAAATCCGGGTTTTGCTAATGCGGGCAGTCGATTCAATGATGATCTGAAGTCGAAGATGGATCTTATCCGTTACGGTATGACAGGTAATCTGCAAAACTACCCGTTGGAAACGTATAGTGGCGCTACTGTGTACGGACGTGATTTCCAGTACGGAGGGCAGGGTGCGGCCTATACACTCGATCCTCAAGAATCCATTAACTACGTTTCAAAGCATGACAACCAAACGTTGTGGGATTTCAACCAGTACAAAGCCGATGCTAGCGCTACGCCAGCAGAGCGTGCTCGTATGCAGATCGTAGGTCTATCAACTGTAATGCTCGGACAAGGTGTACCATTCTTGCACATGGGGTCTGAATTGCTACGCTCTAAATCCATGGAACGCGATAGCTACGACAGTGGTGATTGGTACAACAAAGTCGATTTCAGTAAGCAGACGAATAACTGGAACATTGGTCTGCCACGTGCTGATAAAGATCAGGCTAACTGGAGTGCTATCCAATCAATCATTAGCAACCCGAATACCGTGGCAACTCCGGAGCATATTGCTTGGACAGACAAGGTCTTCAAGGAACTGCTGAAGATTCGTTCCGGCACACCCTTGCTTCGTTTAGTGAGTGAAGAGCAAGTCTTGAAGCGCGTACGTTTCCATAATACTGGGCCGTCGACATTACCGGGCATGATTGTGATGTCGGTGAATGATGGGGTGAGTGCAGGCGCAGACCTTGATAGCAATTTCGACTCAATTGTTGTTGCGATTAATGCCAATACTTCAGCACAAACCATTCAGATTGCTGGAGCACAAAGCTTCGAGTTGCATCCGGTGTTGAAAGCCTCGTCTGATTCAGTCGTTAAGCAGGCGAAGTTTCAAGACGGCGCTTTCACTATTCCACCACTCACTGCGGCTGTCTTTGTCCAGACACAAAATGGTGCGCAAGGAGAAGGGCTGAATATTGATAGTAAGCCAGTTGATGTTGCGCCTTACGGTTCTACCAAATTATACGTTCGTGGCTCAATGAATGGCTGGAGTACCAGTGATGAAATAGCCTATCAGGGTGACGGTGTGTACGCCTTTGAAGGCTACCTGACTCCGGGAGAGTATGAGTTCAAACTGGCTTCTTCTAACTGGAGTACGATCAACCTTGGTTTTGGTGGCTTCTCAACTGGCAACGGTTCTGTCACGCTTGAAAATGCAGGTAATGGCAATATAAAGGTGACAGTGACCGAGCAAGGCGTGTACAAATTTACGTTAGATGCTTCAGACCAATCCGCGTTGGTAGTATCTGTCGTTGATACAAAGCTTGACTATGCCTGCTATCAGGATGACAGCAAAGCTTGTGATCTGAGGATCTATCAGGTGATGGTGGAGTCATTTGTGGATGGAGACTCAGACCATAACTACGGTGTGGGTTACGGCAATTCGCATCACAATGGAGACCTTCAGGGTGTCATTGACAGTCTTGACTACATTGCGAGCTTAAACGTGAACGCATTGTGGCTCACACCTGTGTTTGATTCTTGCGCGGGTCAGGCTGGTGATGATCGCCTTGACGCCACCGGCTATTTTGCTTGTGACTACTTCAATGTCGATCCTAAATTTGGCACCAACGAAAAGTTGAAAGAACTGGTTGATACTGCTCACGCTAAAGGTCTATACGTGCTTTTAGATGGGGTGTTCGGTCATACTAACCTTACTGGTGTGAAACCTTCCCCAACGGGTAAGCTACCAAGTCTGAGAGGGGAAGAGGGTTACCCGGGTATGAATGTGAATTACCCAGATGTAGCGAGTGAAGCCTTCTTCACAGAGGTTGCAACTTATTGGGTGAAAGAGTTTGGTATTGACGGCTGGCGTCTCGACCAATCTTATCAGCTTCCACTTGAGGCATGGCGCAACATTCGAGCTGCAGTAGAGCAAGCCTCATTGCATAATAAGAATGCGGGTAAGCAATGGGGAACATTGGGCTACATGGTCGGTGAAGTCTGGAAAGGTGCCGATGAGATTACAGCAACAACCTATGGCAGTGACTCACAACCGGGTCTTTCGTCGGCGTTCAACTTCCCGTTACGTTACGGTTTAGTTCAAGCTCTGGCGGTTGAAGAATCGGGGGCGAGCAACAATGCCCGTGTTTTGGATGCAGAGTGGAACAGCCGTGCCAAATCGCCTTACCATGCGATGCCAAACTTAATGTTGGGTAACCATGACTTGGTGCGCTTCGGTGACCTGATTCAGCGTGGCAATCTTGGTGAAGCAGTCAAGCGACATAAAGCCGCGTTTAGCTTTCTAGCGGCTTACTCTGGACCAATCACACTTTACTACGGTGAAGAGATTGGTGACGAAGTCGCTAACTTCTCGGACAAGGTCACATCAGATTGTGCTTCTCAGGGGCTGTGTGATGATCATGTCGCTCGCTCAAACGCGAAAGTGCAAGGCGTGACTGGGGTGACGCTGACTGCTGAGCAACAAGATGTGAAAAACTATCTGACTCAAATTATGCAGGTTCGTAGTGAACATCCGGCACTTTATGCGGGTGAACGACGCAACTTATGGTTGGATGACAACTTGTATGCTGACCTGAAAGTGAATGGCGACGAGCAGATCATTTACGTACTCAACACATCAACAACGGAACAAACACTCAATGTTGACTTAGCAAGAGTCAAATCGACAGGCGAATTTGCAGACTTGATGAGTGGTGAGCTGATTAATGTTCAGGCAACATCTGGTGCCGTTTCTGTTCCAGCTCTGACAGGGCGACTTCTTTTAATCAAATAGTCGTTTGTTACAATAGGTCGACTGAAACGAAAAAGGCTCTCCTATGTTGAGAGCCTTTTGCTTTTGTGTTGCAACTGCAGGTAAGCATATTGCCAGTTGGTGTTTGAGTCATGAGCGAGTTAAACGCTTTTTCATTGGCAACACGCTGCGTGAACTAACCGCTGCCAATAGGTGGTTTCTTGAAGTCAAGACGCGATGCCTTCGTTACTGATAATCACAGTTCAAACATAAAAGCAGATGCATCAGATAGGGTGCGTGTGTATATTTGAGTGCATTGATATTCTACAGGTGGCATTGTATTTTTGGTGTTGGTTTGGTTTTATGGCCCGCACAAAGGTGAAGAGCAATAATGAGTAACTGGGCACACTTTAGAGGCAACATAGTGTTTTTCCCGATAGAAGACGAAATCAGGTTGGAAAATCAGTATGATGCGTTCCATTGTTGCATTCTTTTATACAACACCAAGTAATCGGCTTTCCGCTGTTTTCTCAGTTAGACTGTCTCAAGATCTGCTAGGCAATATGTAGTGTCAGCCCCATTTATTTCGCAAGGAAACTGTTTTCCTGCTTCATCAACGTCAAGGAATTAAATAATAATGACCACTTATGATAAGAACCTAGGTAAAAAAAGCGAGTATATCTCTCAGTATCAACCAGAATTACTCGATCCTATCCCAAGACAAAGAGGCAGAAATGAGATTAAAGATCTTAAGGTTGCCACTCATGCTGGGTTTGACTTATGGACGGCCTTTGAAGTGTCATGGTTAAACAACAAAGGAAAGCCCATTGTCGCAATTGCAGAGTTTATTATTCCTCATACGTCCAACAACTTGATTGAATCGAAGTCATTCAAATTGTATTTAAATAGCTTCAATCAAACCTGTTTTGAATCGCAAGATATAGTTATTGAGACAATGCAGTCCGACTTAACTAATGCTGCCGGAGCTGAAGTGACTGTATCGTTTATGGAGGTAGATGAACCACAACAAACGTCTATAAATAAGCAATTTGATTGTATTGATGGTTTGGATATCACCGTAGACTCGTTTGAGTATGATGCGGATGCGCTATGCGGAAGCACAGTGGATGAATATGTCTCTGAATCTTTATGTTCTCATCTCTTGAAATCGAACTGTTTGGTGACGAATCAGCCAGACTGGGGAAGCGTATACATTCGTTATACTGGAGCCAAAATCAATCACGAAAGTCTTCTTAAGTATCTCATCTCATTTCGCGAACATAATGAGTTTCATGAGCAATGTGTCGAACGCATCTATTCTGATATTAAACGATGCTGTGCTCCTGAAAAGCTGACAGTTTTTGCTCGATATACGCGACGTGGCGGCCTTGATATCAACCCTTATCGTAGTGACTTTGAAGATGAAATTTGCTCTGGTCGAAACCCGAGACAGTAACCAAATACGTCACACAACAAGTTAGGCTCAAAGGGGGTAGCCCAATTCAGCCTAACTCTTAGGTCCGCTGTCCAGAGCAGATGCTTTGTTTATATCTGCTCTGCCGACTCTGTTACATATCCTTGTTGAGTGGTATGAAATCGTCAAAGTTTGCGTCCAGCTCAATGCCAAATATTTGTTTTAAAACCATAAGATAACTCTCATCTTCAGCGATCTCTTTTTCCTCAATATGTCCGTTCGCCTTAATCTTTAGCGTGCTATTAAGCAGCGTGATAATGCCGTCGTCTGTGGTGATTGTTGCTAGCCGTTTCTGCAAAAAGCTTGAGTCAGGGCAAGTTGACATATAGAAATTACCATAAGCAATATCGCTAGCGCAGACATGAGTAAAATCAAGGCTATAAAGATCAATCCATTCATCGTCTATTTTTGCCTGAAGCATAGCGCCGTATAGGGAGTGTTGTTCGAAGCGCAAGGTTTGTAAGTCTGTGGGGATTTCCCTATCAAAAACAACAGGTATCGGTGTTCGTGGAGTATGCGACCCAAATCCAACGTCCACAATCCACTCCTGTCCGTCAAGCACGACCAGTGATACCAGATGGCTTCGGCCTGAAGGTTCTGGTCCAAGGTGGACTCGACCAAGCAAGGGTGTTGCGTCAAAGCCTAAACTTTTCAGAGCACTTAGTAGCAAGGCATTGACTTCAAAACAATAGCCACCCCGTTCACGTAGAACCAATTTCTCGAACAAAGCGTCGTCAGACAAATTGATAGTACGACGAAGCGCTACATCAAAGTTTTCAAAAGGAATTCTGCGATGTTGCGCTCGGTGGAGGACAGTAAGGTCTTCGATGGTGGTTTGGGGTATGTATGAGAGCCCGATCTTAGCCAGATATTGGTTTAGCCTGCTTGAGTCCATTAAACAGCTCCGTTGTTAATGAGGAATGACACGGTAACAGAAGTGGTTTAAACAATTCAATCTAAGCCTTGATGATTAGGATTGCCTAATAAAAACTGATAGGCAGGTAAAAATCGAGTTCAAAGTGTTCATCTTCATGCAGGAAGTGATTCCTGTGATAGTGAACATAGGCTGGCGTTGGTCCCAGCTTAAAGCCGGATTCAGGCAACCATTGTTCATGGACCTTGCTGATTTGAGGAAGCAACTCTCCATAAACTCCTGTGAGGCGAAATACCGCATGTAGTCCCCCCGGTATCACTAACTGATTAACAATACCGCGAACCTTGATCTGTGTATCTATCTCGATACAGGCTACGTAGCGACAGTTATCTAGTTCAACCAACGCGGGGTTTGAGTGATGCAAACCGTATTGACGTGATGTATCACGCCCCTCGCTGCCTGCCCACGAAGTTAAGACTCGCCAAGCATTTTTTACCGTTCGGCTATAACCTACATGGCGAATATAGGCGGCTAGACGATCGGGGGTTTCGATGATTTTAGGTTCGGGAAGGGATTTTTTGGCGACGCGGTGATAGCCTGCGGCGATTTCAGGATCTTTGAGATAGGGTTTATCGATATTTTGTTGCTCGTGCTTTCGCCACTCTCCGGGAGAGACGCTGAAAGTGGATTTAAATGCTCGGCTGAAAGAAGAAACAGAGTGAAAGCCGCATTTGTTGGCGATGTCCAATACCGAAGAATGCGGTTCAAACATCAATTGGTTGGCGGCATACTCCATTCGTGTTCGGCGGATATATTGGTGGATAGATTCTCCGACCACCTGTTTAAAAACGCGATGAAAGTGTTGCTCAGAGTAGGCGGCAATATCCGCTAATTCCTTGGCTGGCAGTGGTTTACTGATATCTTTATGAATATGATAAAGCACGTCATTGATTCGGAATATGTGTTGTCGACTCATAAAGAAAAATAGCATAAACGGACATGTTGAACAGCATAAACGGACATCCTATTTTCATCAATGGGTTATACACTTCATTAACGTCTTTTCGACGATAAAAATTCTAAAATTACACTCAGGAACTGTTATGGAAATCGCTCGCTCCCTGCAACAAATCTCGTCGTCTTATATTCGTGAAATTCTCGCTGCCGCATCGGATAAAAATGTTATCTCGCTCGCGGGTGGCTTACCAGACGAAAGCACATTTCCAATTGAATTAATGAAGCCGACACTAGAAAGTCTTTCATCGATGCCGGAAGTTTTCCAGTACGGAGCAACCGCGGGCTACGCGCCACTTCTAGAGTTCTTGGCAGAATACTTTGACCTGCCAAAGACACACACCGCAATGGCGTGTACAGGATCTCAGCAAGGGCTAGATCTGATTGCTCGTGCCTACGTCAACCCGGGTGATAAAGTGGTTATGGAAGCGCCGAGCTATCTTGGCGCGATGCAGGTATTTGGTTTGGTACAGGCGGATATTGTCACCGTACCTCAGACTGAAACGGGCCCTGATTTGCATGCGCTTGAGAAGAGTTTCGCTGAACAGTCACCTAAGATGTTCTACGCTGTGCCAGACTTCCACAACCCAACCGGTGTTTGTTGGACGTTGGAAACGCGTCAGCAGGTTGGTGCATTGTGTGAGCAATATAATGTTGTGCTGATTGAAGATGCACCTTACCGTGAGTTGAGATTCTCAGGTCAGGCGATTCCACTGGTCTCAGATTTCTGCCCACAACATTCTATTGTATTGCGTTCTTTCTCAAAGATTGCTTCTCCAGGTCTTCGCGTTGGCATTGTCAGTGGCAATAGTGAATATCTTGAACCGCTTATCAAAATCAAGCAAGGAGCGGACTTACATTCAAGTGTCCCTATGCAGGCATTGCTGCTGGGCTTATTACAACATCAAGGCTTTGAAGCGCATATTGGTATGGTCAGAGACCTGTACCAATCCCGCTATGAGAAGTTGTTTGCAGAGCTACAAAAGCAACTACCGGTCGGTTGTGAAGTGAAGCCTGTTGAGGGTGGCATGTTTATCTGGGTGACGTTACCATCATGCGACACGTTTGCACTGGCAAAAGCTTTGCTAGCAAATGGCGTGGCAGTTGTGCCAAGCCCTGTATTCTATCCAAATGCAGATGAGGCAAAGCCTGCGCTAAGACTTAACTACACCAATGCCTCGCCAGAGGAGCTGACGGTAGCCGTTGAGCGTTTGGTTAAAGGATTAAGAGCGTCGATCCGTGGACCTGAACTCGAAAACGTGTAATGCAAACAAATAAGTCGCCACTCACTGAGTGACGATGAGTGGAAGATAATATATAAAAGACCTATTTATTAGGTCTTTTATTTTATCCATTCTTTGTAAGAAAACACATGTTTAAAGTAAGGAGAAGGTATGAATGTGCAGCTTAAAGTCGGTAATGATGCCTTATTCGCAGAATACTTAGCTAAGACAAATATGGCACCTTATTATCAAACTCGTGGGATCATCTGGGATCACAATCAATTTCTCAACAGTTGGCAAGAGTTAGACAATTATGAGGTTCACTTAGGTAATACCCGTGTCGGAGTGCTGCGTTTTAGCTATGCTGATGGCATCACTTTCCTGCGAGATCTGCAACTTTTACCTGAGTATCAAGGAAAAGGAATTGGAGCCAAGTGCCTTGACCTAGCGGCTGTACACGCACTTAACGTTCAATCGACTAAGCTCGTTTTACGTGTGTTTAGTGAGAATCCTGCGATCAATTTGTATCAGTCCAAAGGCTTTATTCGATCATCTGAAGTCAATGGGTTGGTTGAAATGACGTTTCCGCTAGGTGTGAATAAACAACATGATTGTGGCTAAAAGAGCGTTAATACTCTTGTTCTGCTTGTTTTTCTTCAGTTGGTCTTGAGTGCCCACTTTTAAGATGAGCGAGGTCTCTCTCATGGCGTGAGAGAATAGCCGCATTACGGAATACTAGCTGAGTATGAAGCTTTAAAGGTAAGGAAACTATCATGACGACATCGAGTAAGGTTTTAGTAGTGGGTTCGACGGGATACTTAGGCCTGTATGTCGTCAAGCAACTGCAAGAACGTGGTCAAGACTTTGTTGCGTTGGCTCGCAATACACAAAAGCTGCTAGAGATCGGCGTTAGTGAATCTCAGATTATTGAGGCAGAAGTGACCGACCAGCATCAGCTTAAGGGTATTTGTGACCGCGTTGACGTTGTGATTTCTTGCTTGGGTATTACTCGTCAAAAAGATGGTTTGAAGTATAAGGATATCGACTATCAAGCCAATCTCAACGTCTTGCTTGAGGCGGAAAACGCAGGTGTAGAGAAATTTATCTATATTTCAGCGTTTAATGCAGCAAAGTATTCTAGTGTTCGTCTGCTCAGTGCTAAGGAAAGGTTTGCTTCTCGTTTACTCAGCTCAGAGAGGTTAAAGCCATGCGTTATTCGACCAAATGGCTTCTTTTCAGATTTGGCCGAAATCTACCACATGGCAACTAAAGGTAGTGTGTACCTGTTTGGTTCTTCAGCAAAGAAATTAAACCCAATTCATGGTGAAGATCTCGCGACATTTTGTATTGAAGCCATCCAGTCTAATGTGAAAGAACTGGACGTAGGAGGCCCTGAAGTATTAACCACTATTCAGATCGCACAGTTTGCTTTTGAAGCACAGTATAAAGATGTGAATATTGTCCGATTGCCGGACTACCTGAGGCGTTTAACCTTACTTGTAATGCAAAACCTACCCGAAAAATGGGGGGGAGCGGCTGAATTTTTCTTGACGGTTATGGGCAAGGATTCAATTGCTCCAGTTTATGGACGGCATAAAATTAGGGATTATTATTCAGAATTGTTTACAGCGGCACATAAGCCAAAATGACAAGGCGCTTATATTATCAGGGCAGTTTAATATCTAGGTGTTTGGCCCAAGTATGCCGCGGAGTCTCACCTTGGGATTGTATTGATTTCACCACAAAGTCGACGAAGAGCTTCACTCGCAACGGCATGTATTCACGTTGATGGTAAAGAATATAAACGCCTTCGTTTGGTGGACGAAAGCTGGGGAAAATAGGGATTAATTGTTCGCTTTTAAGCCAGTCCCGAGCGATGAAGTGAGGAATCTGTGTTAGCCCTAGTCCCTGAGCACATAGTTCTGCCATTGATTCACCATCATTGACGACAATGTTTTGGGCTGTTTCGATTGAATGAATATGTTCAGTGGAAGCGAGTTTTAGCCCGAGTAATCTTCCTGTTTGTCTAAAGCGAAAGCGTATCCAGGTATGGTGGTGAAAGTCCTGAGGTCCTTTTGGCGCCCCGTGTTGTTTGAGGTATTCTTTGCTTGCACAAATCAAGTAATCGATAGGACTCAGTTGGCGAGCGATCAACTGCCGGTCTTGCACAACTCCCGACCTAATTGACACATCGACAGCCTGATCAACCATGTTGATATAGGAATCATCGTAGCAGATGTCCAAGTCAATATTTGGATATTGGTAACGAAACTCTTTTAACAACGGCTGAATATAACGGCGGCCATAAGAGACGGGTAAATTGAGTTTCAATGTACCTGATGGTGAGCTGTTAGCCTGTTTTAGATCTTTTTCGCATGTGATGAGTTCATCGAGCACGTGCCTTGCGGTTTGTTCGTACTGCTGTCCCGCGAGGGTTAAGTTGAGTTGGCGTGTAGAGCGAAGAAACAACTGTATTCCAAGGTCAGACTCTAACCTGTTCACGGCTTTACTCACGGTCGATGGGTCTGTGCCATATTTTTTCGCCGTTGCCGCGAAACTGCCTGTGTCTAAAGTCGTGATGAAAAAGCGCAATGCGCGTAGTTTATCCACTTCAACTCCATCATTTAGTCGTGAATATAATTCACTATAGATAGGTTAACATGCCACTTCAATCATTAAAGATGCTCGCTAAGATAGTGATGACTATTTTGATTCACATAATGGGGATAAATAATGATAATTGATAAATTAAACATCCGTATGACGATGCTATCTACGCTTCTTTTGCTCTCAATGGTATTTGGGCCAACCGTATCGGCAGCGGATAAGACTATCGGTGTATTAGTCTATGATGGTGTATTGACATCAGATGTCACCGCACCTCTAGAAGTATTTGGCGTTGCGAACCGATTAACATGGTTCAGTGATTATGATGTGGTGACAATTTCAGTTACGGATACAATGACGGTGACGACAGAAGAAGGATTACAGTTGGGAGTGGACACTTGGATTGGTGATTCCCCTAAGCTTGATGCTTTAATACTTACGTCCAGTTACGATATGGATCCATTGGTCAATAACAAAGCTTTGATCCGCTATATTTCCTCAACAGCCAAAACTGCAGAGTGGATGGCAAGCAATTGTTCTGGTGCTTATCTATTAGCTGAAGCAGGTGTGTTAAATGGTAAACAAGCGACGACATGGGCAGGAGGTGAGCGTGATTTTCAACGTGACTACCCGAAAGTTGAGGTACTGACAGACAAAAACTATGTTGTCGATGGCAACGTACTTACATCCAATGGCAGCCTGGTTAGTTATCAGGCTGCGTTAAAGCTTCTACATTTAATGAGTTCCCAATCTAAAGCGCAAGAGGTTGCGGATACCCTACAATACTCACGCTTCTCAAATCAGACTTTTTAGGAATGCCGTGTGAGTTAACAACCACAATCGACGAAGAACAAGGTAATCACAATGCAGCAAATAGATAATCAGAGTTTAGTGTCTTTTATGGTGTCGGATCAGGACAGAAGTGTTGCGGTTTATAACCCCGCGACACAAGAGCTGCTGGGTTACGCTCCGATTTCCACTCAGGAGGAAATCGAACAGGGAATTGTTCGGGCTCATAATGCTCAGAAAGAGTGGGCCAAGCTGACTGGTAAACAGCGAGCTGTCATCCTCCAAGGTTGGTTTCGACTACTGGTTGAAAACCAAGATGACCTCAGTCGTTTGATGACCCTAGAACAAGGTAAGCCACTAGCGGAAGCGAAAGGTGAGGTGCTCTATGGTGCGAGCTTTGTTGAGTGGTTCGCTGAAGAAGCAAAACGCACTTATGGTGAAACCATTCCGGCTCCAACGCCTGATAAGCGTATGGTGACTATTAAGCAGCCAGTCGGTGTCGCGAGTGCGATTACGCCGTGGAACTTTCCGATAGCGATGATTACTCGCAAAGCCGCTCCCGCGCTTGCTGCAGGTTGTAGCTTTGTGGTGAAACCGGCTGAACTGACGCCGCTGTCTGCGTTTGCGGTTGTGGAACTTGCCTATCAGGCGGGTATTCCTCGCGATGTATTGCAAGTGGTTCTAGGTGAGAGTGCGCCAGAAGTTGGGGCGCTGTTTACCTCTCACCCACTGATTCGCAAGCTTTCTTTTACGGGGTCAACTCGCGTCGGCAGTCTCTTGATGCAGCAGAGTGCCCACGATATTAAACGCACTTCAATGGAGTTGGGCGGTAACGCCCCGTTCATCGTATTTGACGACGCGGACATAGAGGCTGCTGTTACCGGAGCCGTCGCTTCTAAATTCCGTAATGCAGGGCAGACGTGCGTGTGTGCTAATCGCTTCTATGTTCATCACAATGTATACGACGAATTTGTGGCTAAATTTGATGAAGCGGTAAAACAGCTCAAACTTGGGAACGGCTTGGAAGAAGGCGTCAATATTGGGCCTGTGATTAGCCAAGTCGCCAAAGAGGGTATTGAGTGTTTAATTCAAGGGGCGATTGAGCAAGGGGCGCAGCCTGTTTCACCCATAGTGCCTCAAGCTGGACAGTTTATTGCTCCGGTTATCCTAAAGAACGTGACTCAAGAAATGGATATTGTCTCCAAAGAGATTTTTGGCCCTGTGGCACCAGTCTTGGCGTTCGAGAGCGATGAAGAGTTGATTGAGATGGCCAATGACACCATCTATGGTCTGGCCGCTTACTTCTTTAGTGATAACATTCGTCGTATCTGGAAGGTGGCTGAAGAACTTGAATACGGAATGGTTGGGATTAATGATGGGATTATCTCATCAGAAGTCGCGCCTTTTGGTGGCGTTAAACAATCCGGTATTGGCCGCGAAGGAGCCAAACAGGGGATCGATGAGTATATGGATATGAAATACCTGTGCTTTGGTGGCCTGAGTTAACCTTGCCTCAGCACCTGAATGAAAAAAGCCCGCAATTGCGGGCTTTTTTAATGGCTTTTCTTCGGTCCGTTGCGGACTAAATCCTGACCTGTTTTGAAGATTTCGTCGGTCACCCAGCGAGCTAGCAGCAGTTGATGATTATCATCCAGTACTGCCACAAAGTGGCGACCATCAGCATTGTTTGTCGCAAGTGCGATACCCGCAACGCCTTCTAAACCAAAACTGCCGCTTTCTACAGCGAGGAGAAAAGCTTCAAGCTCTTCCAGATTATCAATGACGCGATCATCGCTAAACATAATTTCTTCTCTCTCGTCACATTGAATTTCAATGCGATAAATAATCATGGTGCTACTTTAACGATCATAGCCGTTGATTTCCAGATAAGCTGCAAAGGCTGAACAAAATCTCACCATTCACGCTCCATTTTTACCATTCACGTCTTCTAACCACCATTCGTCGCATACCCAAGCAGCCTTGCCCATCGCTGATTAACCTTTGAACATCAGCTAAGAAGAAGGAACGACAAAATGAAATTGACGCATCAATTAGGTCTGTGTTTACTGGTTAGCGCTCAAGCGGTCGCGGCGCCAAGTGACAAGTTAATAGAGCAATATAATCAAGCCGCTCAAGGCGATGAAGATAAGGTTGAATCCGTTTATCAGCAGTTGCAAGGTCAGATCGAAAGACAAGGCGGTGATGCTCTGACATTGGTCTATCTAGGTAGCACACAAACCTTGAAGGGACGCGATGCTTTTCTTCCTTGGAACAAGATGAAATACGTCGAGCAAGGGCTCGGTACGATTGCTAAAGGGTTGGATATGCTATCGGATGGTACAACCCCTGTTCCGTTGCAAGAGATTCGTCAGGGGCTGCCAGAGTCTCAATTGGCAAGAGCGGTTGCGGCGACGACTTATACGTCACTACCCGACATGTTTAATCATTTCGAACGCGGTTATGAACTGTATTCGGGGCTTCTCTCTGAACAGGCTTTTACGTCTCAATCCTTTGATGCGATTGCCTGGGTTTACATCTACGCCATTCAGGCCGCCATTCGCGCAGAAGACAGCTTACAGGCACAAAAATGGGCACAGGAAATGTCAACGCTCAATGCCCAACATCCGATGACGTTACAAGCGATAGCGATGGCCAATAACGCCTAAGGAGAGAGCATGTTGCAGTTTCAAAATCTAGCCAAGCAGTACCAACTCGGTCAGCAGCGAGTGGAGGCACTCAGCAAAGTCACTGGCGAAATCAGTAATGGTGAAATGGTCGCTCTTTGTGGCCCATCAGGCTCTGGCAAAAGCACACTACTGAATATTCTTGGTTTGCTTGATAGTGAGTATGAAGGTCAGGTTACGTTCGATGGTTCGGCATACCCGAAAGAGCCACAACAATCAGCGCAATTGAGGCGGACCAGCATGGGCTTTGTATTCCAGCGCTTTAACTTGGTTCCCGTAATGAATGCATGGGAAAACGTGGCGTACCCATTAATGTTGAACGGATACTCTGCCAAACAGCAGCAACGGCTCGCCATGGAAATGCTTGGCAAAGTGGGGTTGGGAGAGTTTGCTCACCATCGACCTGATCATCTCTCGGGTGGTCAACAACAGCGCGTCGCCATTGCACGGGCGCTGGTTCATCAACCCAAGCTAGTTATTGCCGATGAGCCAACCGCCAGTCTGGATAGTCACACCGCGCAGCGTGTGATTGAACTGATGAAAACCCTTGGTCATGAGCTCGGGACAACCTTCATTGTCGCCACTCATGACCAAAGAATGGCGAATCAATGTGACCGCACACTCTCGTTGGTGGATGGCAGAATAAGCGAGGAGGCGATGAAATGGGCCAGTTAGTCCCTCAATCAGTGCGCATAGCGTATCTGAATTTGCTGCGAAATCGTCGTCGCAATGTGTTGTCCGCTCTTATTATCACGATTGCCGTTTTTGCTTTGACGTCAGCGGGTGGGTTTGGGCTTTACACCTATGAATCACTCCAAGAATCAACGGCGCGGGATACGGGCCATCTGACAATCAGCCTTCCCGGATTTTTCGAGAAAGATGAAGACATGCCATTGGCGAATGGTCTGGAAGACAGCGCTGCGATCTACAAACAACTGATATCGAATCCGGATATACGAGGCATTCAGCCTAGGATTGAGTTCACAGGGCTGGTCTCAAATGGTAATAAATCGACCATTTTTGTCGGTACTGGCGTGAATGAACGTGAGTTCGATATGAAGGGGCCGTTTCTCGACGTGCGTCAGGGTAAAACCTTGTCTGATATTCGCTCTTCGCGATTTCAACCCTCGGAGCCTGAGGTGATGCTTGGCGTCGATTTGGCACGTAATCTCAACGTATCAATTGGTGACTGGATCACCGTGCTTGCAACGACGAGCGACGGCGCGCTAAATGCACTCGATTTTAAAGTTCATGGTATCTATTCAACGGGTGTACCGGACTTCGATAAGCGCCAGCTATACCTGCATATTGAATCGGTACAGGAACTATTGGTGAGTGACAAAGTGAGTACTTTGTCGGTTTTCCTTTACGGAACACAAAACACGTTGAAGCTTCAGAGTTGGGTGGAAGAACAACTCGCTTCTTTGCCACACCGCCAAGCACTGGAAGTCACGCCGTGGCAGCAAAGAGCCTTTTTCTACACCAAAGTGAAAGACTTATACGATCGAATCTTCGGCATTATGGGGGCGGTGATGTCGCTGGTGGTGTTCGTTGCTCTGTTTAACACCATGACAATGTCGGTGACGGAAAGAACGCGTGAAATCGGAACCTTGTCCGCATTAGGCACATATCCTGCGGAAATCGTGGCGGGTTTTGTGCGCGAAGCAGCACTGTTAGCTGGCATCGGCACACTCTTAGGTGGGCTTCTAACAGCCTTCACCAGTATTGCCCTGATGGTGGTGGATGTGCAAATGCCACCACCACCGGGTCGAACCGACGGCTATCCACTCAATATCTATTTTTCACCCGAGCTACTGAGTTACAGCGCATTGGGTGTCATGGCGATTTGCGTTCTCGCTGCGTTTCTTTCCGCCCGAAAGGGTGTCAATAAGCCGATAACGGAGGCGTTGACCTATGTTTAAATCACTTTCTATTGCCATCGGATTGAGTCTGTTGAGTGTTGGCGTGCTTGCTAATGACACGGAAACCATGGTCAAAAATGCAGATGCCTACCGCCTTGATACAGCGTCCGCCAAAGTTGTGTCTCTCGTTACCTTGTATAAAAACGGAGAGCTGGATAAAACACGCCAATACAATGTTTATACACGCCCTGAACGCGAGTCTTTGGTTGTGTTTAAGTCACCGGTTGAAGCGGGGCAAAAGATGCTGATGTTGGGAGACAACTATTGGCTAGTGATGCCTAAAAGTCGTCGCCCGATCCGTATAACACCAATGCAAAAGCTACTCGGTGAAGCCTCCGTTGGCGATGTATCTACTCTCACTTGGAGTCAGGACTACCGAGCGACGCTGACGGCACAGGAAACCTTGACCATCAATGAGCGTGCGGTGTTGGCAAACCAGCTTTCTCTGCAGTCTGTAACCCAAGGGGCGAGTTATGATCGCATCGAATTATGGCTGGAATCGGAGAGCGACTTCCCGATCAAAGCCGATTTGTACTTAAAATCTGGCAAGCTGGCTAAGCAGGCATTGTTTGAACAGGGTGAGCGCGATGGCCAGTCAAGAGTCGTGAGCATGACCTTGATTGACAAGATTCAGCCAGCGAAGAAAACGGTGATTGAATATCGGCAAGTGACGGCTCATCAACTTGAAGATAAATACTATATTCCGGCATTTTTGACGCGTAACGCACTGTCGGAGCTGTAACGTGAGTTACCGTTTGATTTTTGCGTTGGCGGCAATGGTTTCAGGCATTAGCCTTGCTCAGCCACGTTTCAACTGGGACTGGACGGTCAGTGGTAGCCAGAATCAGCACAGAGACTCCGTCTGGTTTGAACCACATACGGCGTCGCACACTGAGCAGCTAGACGCGTTGCTTCGTGTGCAGGCAGAGTGGCAAAATTGGAGCGGCCTGTTAGCAGCAAAGAGTAGTCAACTAGCGTCGAGCGACTCATCCGACTCAGCTGATAATGATCTGATTGTTCAGGAGCTTTTTTGGCAAGGAGTCTGGGAGACAGGCGTACTACCGCTTGATATGACGCTGGGAAAAATCCGCCTCGATTGGGGAGTAGGGTATGGATATCGCCCCTTAGACTTGTTCAAACCTTATCGGCGTAACCCAGTGGGAATTCAGGTAGAGGAGGGGGCAGGTGTCGCAATGGCGTCATACTTTGATCTTTCGGGAGAGTGGAGTTTGCTTTACAGCGATTCCAGCTGGACAAAGCAAGAGTCTAGCGAGCTTGAACAAAGAAATGAGCAACAGGGCATTGGTCTGCGTCGTTACTGGCTGACAGATGAGACGGAATGGCAGGGCATTGCTTACTATGACGATGTAAGACAAGGCTTAATTGGCGGCTCCATGGTGTCTGTTTATGATGCGTCATGGGCATACCACGCTTCTTTTGTGTACCAGAGAGACTACCTAGGGTTTGAGCAGCAAGGCCTCTACTCACCCGTAACTCTTGCTAACAAAAGTAGTGGCTTTCAAGGTTTGGTTGGGCTTAATTGGGCGAGCCAAGCCGGCAATCAAATCATTGTCGAATATTGGTATGACAATCGGGCATGGAGCATAGAAGATTGGCGTCAGGGACTGGAAAGAGCGGCTGCTTTATCAGAAAGTGCCAGCATCGCTGGTCTGTCACATTCGTACGCTCAGGGGCTCAACCATATCAATCTGGTGCAGCATAATGTCATGTTTCATTGGAGTTTGAATCCTACTAGCTGGAGTCAGTGGCAATGGAGTAAAAATGCCTTATGGCTGGAGAATGTAGAGCCAACTTTTGATCTCTTATTATCGCCACAAGACGGCGGTGTCATTGCAACACAGTGGATTCACTACAGTGCTTATGACTCAGGACAGACTTCGGTCGACGTTGAACTTGCAGCCCGTTTTATGACGGGAAGCCATGACTCCGTATATGCAAATCTATCAGATAAGCGTATGATTTTTATAAATCTAAAAGGGAAATTTTGATGACTGACTTTGCTACTCGTTTAACAGACGTATTGAAGAGTTTGGTGTTCACCTCAGTTTTTTGCCTCATCATCGCATTCGCAACACATGCCATCTGGCCGAGCCCGTTTTGGGAGCATATTCTTATCAGTTTCGGCTACGGATACAGCGCAGTATTGAGTTCTCATTTATTGCAGTGGACGAGTGAGCATTGGACTCGGCGTCAGCTGAGCATGTTGTCTATTGGCGCTTCAATGGTGTTTGGTACGACCAATGCCTACTATTGGTTAAGCAAATACGACAAGTTTGCCGACTTCAGCCAGATGAAGCCGGTCATCATTCTTGGGTTTATTTTCTCAGCGGCTTGTTTTCTGTATTTCTATACGCATGAGCAAAAGCTGCAGACTCAAAAGGAGCTGGAACGGGCTCGCCGTATTCAAACGGAGCAGGAGAAAGCACTGCTACTAAGCCAATTGAAACAGCTGCAAAGTCAGATTGAACCTCACTTCTTGTTTAATACACTGGCTAACATTAGCGTATTGATAGATAGCGACGCGACAAGTGCCAAGCGGATGCTGGAGAAACTGACCGAGCTATTACGCGGGACGTTACAACGCAGTCGTCAGTACAATACGACCTTAAAAGGCGAATTGGAGCTGGTGGATGCTTACCTTGCCATTCAAAAAATACGGCTCGGAGAACGCTTGAATTATGAAATCTCCGACCATTGTTTGGGTGACCTCAATATACCGCCTCTGTTGGTTCAACCGCTAGTGGAGAACGCAGTACAACATGGCATTGAACCCAGCTCTGTCGGTGGAAAAATAACAGTAGAGGTTGCTGAAAATCAGGATAGTGTGACCATTTCTGTTATTGACAATGGGATTGGTTTTAGCGATACGCCTAGTCATGCTGGTCAGGGGATTGGGCTGGACAATATTCGTCATCGGCTCACCACTTTGTTTGGTCAACATGCGTCACTGAACCTGAAAGAGAATGCATCGGGTGGTGTGATTGCTCAGTTGTCTGTACAACGTCGCTCATTGGAGAAACTTGAGGAAAACATGGATGCAAACTGATCTTCTTACCGCAGTCATTGCCGACGATGAGCCGTTGCTGCGTCGTCATCTTAATCAGGCGCTTGCTGAGTATTGGCCAGAACTCGATATTGTCGGGCAGGCTGCGAATGGTGAGCAAACCCTTGAAATGATCGAGCAACATCAGCCTCAAGTGGTATTTCTGGATATAAAAATGCCTGGGCTGGATGGTATGTCACTGGCGAAGAAGCTATCTAAGCGTGATTGCCAACCTCATATTGTGTTTGTGACGGCGTATGACGAATACGCTGTCCAAGCTTTTGAAACTAATGCGGTGGATTATCTGCTTAAACCCGTCTCTGATTCTCGTCTTACTCAATGCGTTGAAAAACTGAAAGCGAGGTTATATAGCGCTGAACCCGCGACAGAGCTTGGCACTTTGCTGAATCAGATTCAGCAGCTCAACGCGCCCGCTCAGCCGAAATATTTAAGTTGGATTAGAGCGAGCAAAGGTGAAGAGATCCACCTCATTGCTTTGTCTGAAGTACTCTACTTCAAAGCGGAAGACAAATACGTCTCTCTGTACAAGCGAGAGCAGGGCAACAAAGTCGAGTATGTTCTGCGAACGTCACTTAAGGAACTGCTGGCTCAGCTTGATCCGGAGTTGTTTTGGCAAGTACATCGCTCGAGTGTGGTTAATGTCTCGATGATAGATAAAGTGAAGAAGGACTTTACCGGCAAAATGGTGGCGGTAATGGGTGACGACAGTATTCCCATCAGCAGAGCGATGCAAAGCAAATTTACCAGTATGTGGTAATGGTATTCAAAGCATGGTTTGTCGATCGCATGGTTTGGATTTACACGGATCTGAAAGATACGGTTCCCGAGTATGCCAGTTGGCTGAAATTCTACTGGGTTTGAATACTGCAATGCGATTGTATTTTTATACAATCATGTTACTTTTCAGTAACCCACTATGTATGAGGCACAGCCATGACCGTTGAAAGTGCGATCACCTTTTTTATCGCGATGTTGATTTTTAGCATCACACCCGGACCGGGTGTATTTGCTATTGTTGCTCGTGCTATGGTTTCAGGTGCAAAGCACTGTATTTCTCTCTCTGCTGGAATGGTTGTCAGCGATGTTATCTATCTCCTTTTAGCCTGCTTGGGTTTGGCTGCAATAGCAGAAAACTGGGCAACGCTGTTTGTAGTAATTCGTTACGTCGGTGCGGCTTACCTCATCTATCTCGGCTATAAGATGATCAAAGCACTGCCTCAGGCCAGTGAAGCGATTCAACAAGATCAGACACCAAAAGCTCCGTCTCATATCGCCGGATTTGTGCAGGGCTTTCTGATCTCGGCTTCGAACCCTAAAGTGATCTTATTTTATATTTCATTCCTGCCAACGTTTATGGACTTAACCGTTCTTAATAGTCAGGATATTGCTCTAGCTGCGGTATTAAGCGTTGTTGCTCTAATGACAGGGTTAATGATGACCGCGATCGGCGCAGGGCGACTGGTTAAAGTGTTGAAAACACCAAGTGCTCAACGCAAGCTGAATCAAGGAGCTGGCGGTGTAATGATTGCTGCTGGTACTTACCTCGCAATCAATAAATAGACATATAAAACAACAAGCGCTTAGCAA
>NZ_JXXU01000055.1 GCF_000967495.1 Vibrio neptunius
GAATTTGTTGACCACTACACGCATCGCTCATTCTGATCTAATGAATTTTGCCAAAAACACATCGGATTAAATGGATTTAATAGAGAGCCCTAACGATGCGCGACATTCAAATTCTACAGCAAACTATTGAGAATCAATGCCCTGAAATTCACAAAAAACGACTTAGATCTCTGATACTTGCAACCAAAGCGGTTCTTCAAAATCTAATTGGGACAGACACCTTAACACTCCTGAACAATCCCAATAAGAGATCCTCAATATGTGTTTGTCGTAAGCAATACTTGATAGCCGAAATGACAAAGTGAAGTAGATAACTTTGTTGTTCAAAATCTAATTGGGACAGACACCTTAACACTCCTGAACAATCCCAATAAGAGATCCTCAATATGTGTTTGTCGTAAGCAATGCGTAATGACCGAAATGACAAGCGAAGTAGATAACTTTGTTGTTCGAAGAGCATTGGCTGCTCGCGCAGCCAACAAGGTGTTATTGCCTATTGACAGGCAGAAGGCTCATATGTGTTATGTACGTGCTAAAGATTAGTTAGTAATTTCTTCAACTTAGCAACTTCTAGACCGTGCTCTGTAAGCTCACGACCATTCTTGCAGTTATGACACTTTTCTTTACTTTCCTTTGTGAGAAAAAGCTCATATGTGTCTCTAGCTTCTTGGTTACCTAACCCAATATCTAAACACGTCTGTTCAAACTGTTCAAAAGGTGGTTTATCGGCTTCCTCCCAAGCTCTCTTAACATCAGAGTATTTACTATCAACATCAGTTGCCCAGTCACCATATTTTTCTCTGAACCGAGCCCAAGAAAAACTTAAAGTCGATCCACGGCCCATACATATAGAGCACAATTTCGTACGATCTTGCGATTCAATTTCCTCAATTAACATATTGATAAAACTCAATTTTACCTCCTAGTATATAACACCGTGTTAATGGGGGGGGGTGAACAACGCCACCACCGATTCTGAGCATTGTGCCGTAAACACTAAAGCAGAATCAAACTGAAAATGCCAAGCGTTGCGAATCACTCTTAAACAGTTTGATACTCATTGAGCCTTCTCCTCCAACTTAGCCTCTCGACTAAGCAGGAAGGCGACGAAACCAAAAATGGAGAAGACTCTAGAATCTAATTGGGACAGACACTTTAATACTTACATTCAACCATAAAACCCATGCTAACTGCTATGAAAAACCAGATAGCCAAAATAGAAGAAAAGCTCGTTAAACTCATCAAAGATTCACCTGAGTATCAAGCAAAAAACACCATACTTCAGAGTGTTCCGGGTATCGGAAATATCGCTGCCGCATCCATCATTAGTAATGTCCCTGAGCTGGGTTATATCAGCAATAAGCAAGCTGCATCTCTAATCGGTGTCGCTCAGAAAGTGGTCGATACAAAGGCAAGCGAGTTATTCAAGGAGGGAAAGCTCAAGTACGTACGGTCTTATATATGGCAATGACGTCTGCCATGCAATGCAATCCTGTATTTAAAGCCACCTACCGTCATTTAGTTAAAGCTGAAAAACCTAAAAAAGTCGCTATCATTGCCTGTGTTCGCAAGATGGTTGTCATATTAAATTCAATGTTGAGAGATGGCGTCATGTGGGATGCAAATACGGCTAAGAATTAGCTATTGACGCCATAGTCGTTTGTTAAGTTTATTTTGCATAGAATACTTCACTAAGTTTACCTTGTTCATGTAAATCAATGCAGATATCTAGTGCAATGTTCATTCTTGTCTCAAATTCTTCCTGAACATTCACAAATAATAGAGCGCATACTTGTATTGTCGTAACGACTAAGTTGCTCATTCTTTCATCTGATTTAGGTGATGTGCCGATAACCACCTCTTTTGTGTAATGATTTGGAGTTGAGTATGCCCCGAGAACGCCTTGATAATTTGGATGGGCAGACTCAGAGAGTCTGTCATAGAGATTTCTAAATTCAGGATCGAGTGTTTTTGAAACCTTATCAATGCACGTCAATACATTGATCATTTCAGGAAACTCATCATCTCCTTTCCAACCAATACTCAATCGGCGCATTGTATTGAGCAACTCAGCTAAATTGTGATCTTTTTCAAACGCTTCTAACTTAAAGCTCAAATATGCAATAACCGCGAATGACTCTTGTGCTGCTCTAGCGGACACAACAGCAGCAACATGATTGCCGCTTTTTGAAAGTAATAGAGCACCTTCACACAGGTCTATAAATCGGTGAAGAACTGCCTCACGATAACAGTCGATATTAAAAGTCGGACGAAAAGCTAAGTGGACCTTCAAAGGAACTACCTTATCTCTTTTGATAGCTTTAATTAACTCAACAACTTCTTCTGTTTTTTTCATATCGCACATAGTCCGAGTAATAAACTTAACGCCGCGTTAAGTGGTGAGCGACGCAAACCACTGCACTTAAAGTATTGTGCCGTAAACACTTAACCTGAAGCAAACCGAAAATGCCACGCGTTGCGAATCCGTCTTGAACGCTTTGATACTCATTGAGCCTT
>NZ_JXXU01000056.1 GCF_000967495.1 Vibrio neptunius
ATACGGTAACAAATAGAATTGAGGACTTTCAGAACATGGTCGGCCGTGAGCTTTGGCATGGTAACCTCCAACAGGAAAACATTTCCATCACCACACAGAGACCCCATAACAAAGGGTGGTGAACTGAACAAGGTTCGTACTACCGCACACATGGAAACGGCCAGCCTAAGCTGCCTCGCCCAGCCCACCGTAATACCGAATCGAAATGCGCATTTATTGATGCGATTTAGATTTCTACAGATGTGCCTAGGCCGCACATGATGAAGGCTAAGGTTCAGCCGGCATCTATGCGCCATGTGTAAGGTGCGGGGTACGAATCCCGACACTGGATTTTGCCAGTGCTTTTGCAGGATATCGCTGGGGTTCAGAAGAGTCAACGGTTTCAGCGTGTAGGCCGATTAAGTGGTCAAAAATCAGTACCTTGTAAAGAGGTGTGTTAACAATGTGTCGAGTAAAGGATGAGGTTTAGAAAAGGCCGTCACAGAAAACGGCTGCTATAGTTTAAGGCTGTGAAGAGATACCCCACCAAGAAAGCAAAGCTTACCAAGATATGACGAACGATTTAGGGCGTTTTTGGACAAAAGCAAGCTAGAATATTTGATCTATTTTTTAGGTTTGGATTATGAAATATATGGCTAACTTTCTAGGCAAAAGTCAGCCAGTATTCCTCTAAACTCACCATTCAAACCGTTCTTCTGATCGTCTTGACCTTAACTCTTCGTCGGCCCTTTCCCGTCCTACCGTCTTTTCTAGCTTGCCAAGTATCGTTTTGGTACTTTCTACAACATCAGGGTTTTCATGGGAAAGAAGCTCCTCAAACATTTCAGCTCTCTGTTCAATTATGGATGCACGTGAACCACTCCCAGACATTGGGATTGCAGCTCTTTCGAAAGCTTCAATCACTAGCCACGGCTCAGGACTTTTGTTAATTAGAGCTTTTGCCAAGTTGGTTAGTTTAAGATGTTCCCCATTCTTCTCATATGGAGTGATCGACGATGCTAGAGTTTTAAATCTGTGTATTGGTGATTCCTTGCACCAAGCTATAGCTTTATCAATAGGGAGCTTAGAGAATGGGCTTGTTTCTCTAGATAAATGACTTCTTGCGATTTCATCTGATACATTGTTATCCTTGAGTAATACATCTAAGGCTTGGGTCGGCTGTAGTTCGATTAAAGTTGATAGAAACTTCCCATAGTCGAAAGCATAAACTTTATAAGTAGCTATGCCTTCATACAATTTTTTGAACAGAGTGTTAGCATCTTCCCCAGCCTTATCTTCCAAAAAGCATACTTTAGCTATCTGTGTCAAAGAATAATCTCGGCCACCATAGTCTCGTTGATCTCGGCTATAATCATGCTTCAGTAAGAACTCTCTGCATTTTTTAATCAAATCAACACTAGGAACATAATTGGCTTGTTTCTCCAATCCATGAAACCGCATGGTTAGTATTTCAATAACTGCGCTGTGCCCATTTGGTTGCAACCAGAGCAAATCCAAGATACTAATTAAATCAGAGTCAGATATTGATTCATGCCGTCTACCTGATGCCATATTTCGGTACATCCAGCTCGGAGAGGTATTATTTTTTAATGATGCTATAAGCCTACTTACAGCAACTTCATCTAGGGGGCAATTAAACTGCACCAATGGGTATATCTGATTTAGTTTATCGCTGTTTAATAAGCAATCTAAAATCAGTTGTGCTTTATCTGAGTCATTGTCGTAAACGTATCTGACAAAACCTCCGACAAAGCTCGAGTTTACTTTTTTGATATCTAGTTTTTCTAGGCAGGCGGCTATATCACCCCATACCTTTTCTATATCATTTACTCCGCTCGCAACTCCATGACCAAACCTAAATAGGTGGTTGTTAGTATTCATAGTTGTAAGAATCTTAGCTAACTTGTTTATAAGATAGTCATAGTGCTCTTGAGCAACATGTGTGCCTAATTCTTCTGCGAGTTCTTGAGCTTTTTCATACCCCCATTTTACCGTTTCACCTTCTTCATCTAGCTCATCAAGACCGAAGTAATTATGGTTATCAGCAAATACATATAGCTCCATTTGACCGTCTAGATCTTGAGCCGCAATATTTGCCCTTAACATTTCAAGTCGGTTTTTGTGCTCTTTCGTCATTGATGTTGCATCAAACCGCAATGTTGCCCCTAAAGCCAGCCAACCTCGTGGCCATCCCCCATTGCTACAGAAGCTTTTGGATATGGATTCGAGATCATCATGTAGTTCAGCTATTTTCCATAACCCTCTAATATTACTAGCAAAAACTTCTTTGACACGCTCATCAATAACATTAGCTGACGAAGCAAGATTACGAATGAGCAATAAGTATTCACGATACCAAGAAAGCACATCATTTCGACTTTGAGGCTCGTAACCAAAGTCTCTTGATTTAGCACCAAAATCAAAACCATAACTTGATGAAAAGTGGGAAGTATTAAGCGAGCTATCGAGCAACTCATACCCCAGCTCTCTCTCGCTTTCATTCGTGCTATCTATGAGTTTGCCAATGCATTTAATTCGACGTTCCAATGTGGCGTGTGTACCTGATAGATAAAGCTGAAACAAACTACGAAGTAAGCTTCTAACAGAGTTGTTATTTTCCCCTTTTTTTTCAGATAATGCGAAATGACAGAGCAGCTCAAAACATTGACTGAACAAGTCATCTTCATATGCTAGAGATCGAAGAAGCCTTGTAATTGATATGTAATGAGGGTTGTCCCTACTTAAGAAAGTTGAATCAAATTTTGCTCTTTGCTCCAGATAGGTGAGCACTTCATTTGGAATAATTGGGGCAATATTGGCCACCAATGAGATCGATAAGTCGTCATTACCTTTTTTAAAAAGTAAATCTATTACTCCATCAGCTTTTAGCCACAATGATGCTAGCTTAACAGCTTCTTCGCTATCATTAAGATACCCAATACGACGTGAAAATGACTTGAGCAGTCTTGGTTGTGTATTGCTGTTTATGAACTTCTCAACATTTGAATTTGGGACGTTCTGCAAAGCTAAACGGGCTAGTCTATTCGCAATGGGGTGAGGTAATATTGCCATCCAAATGCTACGTTGTTGCGCTAAGTTTCGTCGTTTCAGCTCTTTAGCAAACTTGTACATTTCATGAGGAGGAAGCATTACTATTCCACCGAGCAACTTTAACTCTTCACTGAAGTCATCTTCAGATTCCAACTGAAATGAATAAGCTAACGATAGCCCCTCGGCAGCTTTTTCTAAGCCAATATCAGAATCATGGCGCTGATGAAACAGCCTTTTAAACAACCCTTCATCTTTTAATCTGGATATGTTTTCATCTTTTCCAATAGTAGAGGCAAGCGCATTGGCTACTCTTGCATTACCTCCTGAGAAATCAGCGATTTTCCCAGCAGTTTGTTTGCTTAAGTGTGGGAACCTTGATGAAATCATTGCTTCGATAAGCTCACTAGAACTTGGTTCTAAGGTATAAACTTCAGTTTGCTCTGGCTGATCTTCCCTAACGTCGTATTCAACAGTTAGGATTCTAGCTGTGCTGTTACTTTTACATAAATTAGTAAGTTCGCGATGTAAATCGGGGGCACAGTTATCCACTACAATAATGGACTCAATATTGTCTCTAAGAAGTCGCTCGACTAAAACTCGTGGAGTGGGTGAAGGAGATAGGCTAATGTCTGAATAGAACACGCTCTCCTTATCAAGAGCATTTTCCCCGATTCTCTCATCAAATAGTGCTTGTACGAAGCGTGTTTTACCTACACCTGACAGCCCGACTAAACGAATCGACGCGCCAGCTTTGAGTAAGCGTTTTCGAAGCAAATTCAATGCATCAATTGTAGCTAAACCTTCTGAGTCATTAGAGTAAGAACGGTGAAGGCGCACAGCTTGATCTAATATGTATTCTTCCTCAATTCCCTTTGGGCACTTAGCCCAATTGCCATATTCCTCCCAGCCACTATAATCCCTCCCAAAATTAGACCGTAACCAACTGGCCTGTTTGGATAAAGTATCTTCTGCCACAAACTTCTTAATATGTTTATATATATCGTCTTGTTTTGAAAGTGGCTTACTTATATTAATATGATGAGCATCTATTGGAATTGCCCGCTCTTTTAAACCTGGGTCTGAGCTATCTGCCTTAACAATCCTTCCAAATATCAGATATGGCTTGGTTTCAACCAAAACTAAATGCCGAATTCCTTTATCGTGACACCAACCCCGATACCAAGTATTCAACTCCCGAAGAGTGGCATCATTACGCTCTAATGAAGCAGTTGCAGCTGAAGGTTGATGCAAGAACAGCTTGAGAAATATTCGCCCCAAAAGAGAGTTGCCTGTTTGCGCTAGATCTGCACCAGTGTGAGGTGAGCCTAAAAACGCTACACCAGTGACTCTATTTACAAGTTCAACCGCACCCTTACGCCCGCTCTGATCGCTTGCCAATCTAAGTAATTGTTTAATAATTAGTCCGCCTAGGCTATGACCTACTAGTATTAGCTCGCCCTTACTTAGTTGCTGTTCGGTTAAGAGTGTCTCTAGTACGTTTTGCGCTCTATCTAGGAGACCCATTCCCGAATCTCGCACAGTGAACTTAGGTGCCTCGTAACCAATAGACCAGATAAATGTGTCTTCTATATCTTCATGTAACCACTTAGGCCAAAATACTTTTTCTGAATTATTCGATTGCCATGTGGTTTCAGCATTGCCACCTAATCCATGAATAAACACAACATGTTTTCTAGCTAAAGAATCGCCAGACATCAATCGCAAGTCAGCCATGCAAACCTCTATTGGTATAAATATTATCGTTCAAAGTTTATCCCAAACATTAATCATCTAATAGTTTTTATTTCAACAAGTTACATATGATAACCCAAGATTAAACATTAGTGATTAGTACGTACAATCGTGGCTAGTCATCAGCTAAGACATTAGACTACTCGCTTTAATTGCTTAAGAGTAAGAAGGGTAGTTTAGCTCTCACTTATCACATTAGTTCTTGTATGGTAAAAACTGTGAACTGAGTGTGGCTGAAATGAATACTCAACTCATTTTGGGGCAAAACCATGTCTCGATTGGCTAGTGTCTTAAGGAGTCTGAAAGTGAATGCCAGACAACAAAGCATCTAACGATGTTTGCTTTGGGTTTAGGTATTTGGCTATAAGCCTCTCCAACATATAAAAACACAAAAGCGAGCCACTTGGGCTCGCTTTCCAATTTTAAAGTTATGAATCTTTACAGTAGTTCTACTGACTGCTGAGCAATCACAAACTCTTCGTTGGTTGGAATCACCATCGCGACAGCGCCCAACACCTCAGACTTAGCAATAATACCCGCACTGCCAAAGCGGGCGTCTTCGTTGCCTTTTTCGTCTTCAATAAAACCTAATAGTTTGAGGTTGTTTAAAATCTCTCGACGAATTGGCAGTGAGTTTTCACCGATACCACCAGTAAAAATAATCGCATCTAATCCACTAAGGGGGATCAGGTAAGAGCCGATGTACTTAGCCACACGGTAAGTGAACACCTCAAATGCGAGCTTCGCCCCCTCATGGCCGTTTTCCATCGCTTCCAAAATACCTCGTGCATCAGAAGTCAAACCAGAAACACCAAGGAAGCCTGACTTCTTGTTCAAGGTCTCGAAGACTTTCTCTTGGCTCCAGCCTTTTTTCATTAGGAACTCGATAATACCAGGGTCTAGGTCTCCGGAACGTGTCCCCATCATCAGGCCCGCTAGAGGGGTAAAGCCCATCGATGTATCGACAGATTGACCGTTGCTGATCGCACAAACCGATGCGCCGTTGCCCAAGTGGACAGAAATAAAGCTCGACGCTTCGACAGGTTTACCCAGCATTTTCGCCGCTTCACGGCTAACGAAGTAATGACTAGTGCCGTGGAAACCGTATCGGCGGATACCATATTCTTTATACAGTTCATTGGAGATCGCACCAGTGAATGCCTTTTGCGGCATGGTTTGGTGAAACGCGGTGTCGAAGACAGCAAATTGAGGAAGGCTTGGGAAAGCTTGCATCGCAGCTTGAATCCCTTTCGCGCCTGCTGGGTTGTGGAGCGGTGCCAGATCAGACAAGCTTTCAATTTCTGCTAGGACGTCGTCATTAATGCGAACTGTTGATGTGAATTTTTCTCCGCCATGCACGATACGGTGACCCACGGCAACTAGATCGTTGGTAAAACCCAATGATTCCATCAGGCTAACGATTCGGTTGATGGCATGTTGATGATGATTGTCTGCAGCAGTGATGGCTTCTTCAGTTTTCTCACCCTTGTATTTCCAACCGATTACCGCTTCAGGGAGCCCAAAGCACTCTCCTAACCCAGTGACGACAGCGTCTCCTGTTACGGAGTCGATCACCGCGAATTTGAGAGATGAACTACCAGAGTTAATAACCAGCACAAACGAGTTAGACATGGAATAGGTATCCTGTTTCAGACCGAATTTTGGAAGCAAAGCGCTTCTTAGTGTGGCTTACATTATTCAATATTTTTTTAATTATTCAACTTTATTTTAATTGAGAGCGCATTTGAAGCGAATGTTTGTTGATCTAACGCAATCTGAAGATTATTTTGATCCAAAAATTTAATGTCAGTTTTATAAATACGAGATACGGGCCTAAACTCTATTCAGTGTGATACTTTCGATAATTAACCCAAAGTCGGTCCAAATGGTCTAAGTAGTGGCAACCTTATCTATTTTTTTAGTCATCTCAGGCATCATTATCATGGTCGCGGGATACGTGCCTGCTAACCAGGTTTGTCGCAAGACAAAGCATCTAGGCTGGCAGGTGTTGAGCTATTTAATTATCGGCTTTGTTTTAGGCTATCTATTTGTTTTAATTGCCATTATATCTGAGCCAGTTGTTACGCCAGTTTTGCTGGGGCTATGCGTTATTCTCTTCTGCGGCAGCATTTTTGTTTATATGGTCACCACCTACAGTTTGCAAAGTATTCAGCAACTCCATTCGCTTGCTGATGAAGAAAAGCATAACGCGCTTCACGACTCTCTCACTAACCTTCCTAATCGAAAACATTGTATTGAAGCCATCGAGCTGCTGATTGAGTCCGATAGGCCCTTTGATCTCCTGCTGGTTGATATTGTGAATTTCAAACAAATCAACGACGGAATGGGCCATTTTTGCGGCGACCAATTACTGATTCAGATTGGACAACGAATGTCATCTCTGTTGGAACACGAAGACTTTATCGCCCGTATTGGTGGTGATGAATTTGTTATCCTTTGTCCAAACGGTAATGAAGTGGCGTCAAAAGCCTTGGCTAAACGGATTGATAACGAGTTGCGTAAGCCCTTCGCTATTGATGGCTTTGAGTTAAGTACTTGTGCGGTGATCGGTTTGAGTGAGTTTCCAAGGCACGGCGATACCGCGGAGCAAGTGATCAACACCGCAGATGTGGCCATGTACTGGGCCAAAAAGTCCGGTCGGTTGATCGCCTGTTATGACGATCAAATGAGCCAAGGGGCGAAGAAAAAGCTGCGTATCGCTCGCGAAATCGATGCCGCGCTGCTTAATGATGAGTTCTGTGTCTACTATCAACCTATTGTTAGCAGCAAAAGTGCCATTGTCAGTGGCTACGAAGCGCTGATCCGCTGGCAAAAAGAAGACGGCTCTATCGTTAGCCCCGTTGAGTTCATCCCCATCGCTGAACAAAGCAATAAGGTGACCTCGATTACCAATTGGGTGCTTGAGCAAGTCTCAAAAGACATCGAAAAATTCAAATCTGAAAACATCCGCTGCCCGGTTCATGTCAACTTATCAGCCAAAGATCTGATGGGTAATTACCTTAAGAGACAGCTTGAAAAGCTGATTCAGATCTACCCGGATATCACTGAAAACCTTATCCTTGAAATCACTGAAAGTACCGCCATTAATCGCTTGAGAAGCCCCGAAGTTTTATTGGAAAGCCTTAAAGAACTCGGCTTTAAGATCAGTCTAGATGACTTCGGTACTGGCTATTCTTCGCTGTCATTGCTAAGAGATCTGCCGGTTGACCAAATAAAAATTGATCGCTCCTTTCTCTATCAATTAGAGACGAACCAACGCAATGGTTCGATTGTCTCTAATGCGGTTGCACTGGCTCATGGGCTGGGCTACACCGTGGTCGCCGAGGGTGTTGAAGACAACAATGTACTCGAAATGCTAAAAAACTATGGTTGCGACTATATTCAGGGGTTTCTCTACAGCCCTGCGTTAAAGATTGACGACGCGATCCGTTGGACTCACAACCACAACCCACCCCAAATTATTGAACTGGCTGAGCAAACCTAACAATCCCAAAAGATACCAGCGATGCAGATCGTCGTCCCCTGCGGTTCACTTGGTTTCTCAAGTTTGACCCCATAAAAGCATTGGCCTCAACGCCAGAAAGTAGTAAAACGGTAAAACTCACCATTAATGCGTGCAACCACTCATAGGCAGAGGGTATCCATGAATATAGGCTCAGTAGCAAAACTCACCGGTTTATCGAGTAAATCGATACGTTTGTACGAAGATAAAGGCGTGATCTCTTCCCCTAATCGCAGTGAAGCAGGTTATCGAGAGTATAGTGAACAACATATTCAGGAGCTCAATCTCGTTTCACGAGCGAAAAATGCGGGCTTTTCTCTGGCAGAATGCAAGGAGTTTGTCGAACTGGCTCATAACCCCGAGCGTAAAAGTCGTGAAGTTAAAGCGAAGGCTCAAGAAAAGCTCAAAGAAGTTGAGGTTAAGATTCGTCAACTGAAAGAAATCGAAAAGCAACTCAAGAGTTGGGTAAACGCGTGTCCCGGCGATGAAGGCAGTGATTGCCCTATTATTGAAGATCTCACCAAGTGAAGCGTTGCCCATTCTCTTAATTTTATTACTCTTTTCAACTGCTCACCATGAAGTACGTCCACAGATCATGTAACATTGAAAGACAACTCAGATACATCGGATGTCTTCATGGAAGCAGAATTACTGGAAATTAAGAATTTTCTCTCTCAACACCCTCCCTTTGATGAGCTCGAAGACGACGTGCTCAACTTAGTCACCAAGCATGTTGAAATTTCTTATTTTCGTGAGGATACACCCGTCATCCACTTTGGCGATGAGATCCATGATTTGTACATGGTTCGCAGTGGGGTTGTTGAAGTTTATCGACGTAAAGGTGAACTTTATAACCGCCTCGATGAAGGTGCTCTGTTTGGTCAAATGGGCCTACTCACCAATAATAAAGTGCGCTTTCCAGCCAAAGCGACCAAAGATACGTTGGTGTACTGCATTCCCGAAGCCATTTTCCAAGAGCTCTACGACAATCACGAAACCTTTGCCGATTTTGTTGAAGTCGAAGATACCGCCCGACTTCGTCAAGCGGTTTCAAGTACCAATGAACAAAACGACCTAACAACGTCTAAAGTGCGCACGCTTCTCACCGGAGATGCGCCCTTTTTGGAAAAAACAGAAACCATCCAGAATGCTGCGATCAAAATGGCTGAAGAGAATGTCTCTTCACTGTTGATCATCGACCCCGACATCCTCGAAGACAACGAGGAAGATAATTCCCCACTGGTGGGCATCATCACCGACCGGGATCTATGTACCCGTGTATTGGCTGAAGGTCTCGATGCGAACGATGAAGTGGCTAGCGTGATGACAACCGAAGTCATTTCCCTTGATCACAATGCGTACGTGTATGAAGCAATGCTGACCATGTTGCGCTACAACGTGCATCATCTTCCTGTTTTAAAAGATAAAAAGCCGATTGGTATTATTGAAGCGACAGACATTGTCCGCTACGAATCGCAAAACTCTCTACTCTTGGTCAGCAGCATCTTCCAACAACAGTCGATAGAAGAGCTCGCGGCTTTATCTGAACAGGTAAAAGATAGCTTTGTGAGATTGGTCAACGAAGATGCGAACTCTCATATGGTCGGCAGTGCCATGTCGGTGATTGGTAAAAGCTTCAAACAGCGAATTATTGAGCTGGCGGAAGAAGAGTTAGGCGAACCGCCGATTCCCTATTGCTTTCTGGCTTTAGGATCTATGGGCCGAGACGAGCAGATTCTCGTCACCGATCAAGACAACGCCATCATCCTTGATAATTCGTATGTCAAGGAACAACACGATGCGTATTTCTCTGCTCTGGCCAAGAAAATCTGTGATGGATTAAATGAGTGCGGTTACACCTATTGTACCGGTGACATTATGGCGACTAATCCGGAGTGGCGCATGACCCGTACCGAGTGGGAAGAGTGCTTTGCCGACTGGATTGACGACCCGAACCCGAAAGCACTATTGAATGCCTCTATTTTCTTTGACTTAGTCGGTGTTTATGGTCGCCTGAAATGGGCCGAACAGCTCAACGGTTTTATTGTTAGGCGCTCTCGAAAAAACAACCGCTTCCTAGCCTGCCTAGCGCGCAATGCGATGAACCGAACGCCGCCGCTCGGTTTCTTCAAAGATTTTGTGATGGAGAAAGACGGCCAGCATAAAAACTCCATCAACCTCAAGCGCCGTGGTACTGCTCCATTGGCTGACTTAATTCGTGTCCACGCGCTAGCGGTTGGGTCCCGCTCGACCAACTCCTTTGAACGCCTAGATGATATTCATGAAGCTGGCATTTTACCCAAAGGAAAGGCGCGCGATCTTCGCGATGCATTAGAGTTTATTTCTATGGTACGAATTCGTCACCAAGCGCTGGATGTAGAGAATGAAATCGAACCAGACAACAATATTGAACCAGAAAATCTATCTGATTTTGAACGCCGCAATCTAAAAGATGCGTTCCAGATCCTCAGTAATGCACAGAATTTTCTCAAGTTCCGCTACCAAGCCAGCAATAATTTTAAGTAGGTGAACCATGATTAAAAATATGATGCGTAAGCCGACGATAGACTGGGAAAAAAAGTTTGAGGCAAAACAGAAAACGAGCCGAAATGATTCACTCCAGCGTTACTATCATAGTGGCCTCCCTACTGCGGATACTCACTTGGAAGACGTGACGTTTCTGGCGATGGATTTTGAAACCACGGGCCTAGATTCCAGCCAGGACGACATCATCACCATTGGAACCGTGCCGTTTAACCTCAACAGAATCTTTATCAATCAAGCGCATCATTGGACAGTGCGCCCGCGTCAGCAACTGGCCGAAGAATCGGTCATCATTCATGGCATTACCCATAGTGATATACTCGATGCGCCGGACTTGTCTGAAGTTTATGAGCAGGTTTTACAACAGATGGCGGGCAAGATCATGGTGGTGCATTATCAAAGAATTGAGCGTGAGTTTTTTGATCAAGCACTCAAGGACCGGATTAATGAAGGGATTGAGTTTCCGGTCGTGGATACCATGCATCTTGAGACCCTGCACCAACAACGTCTGCACGGTGGCATACTGAATAAAGTGTTGGGCAAGAAACCAGACTCCGTCAGACTAGGGGCTAGCCGAACGCGATATGGCCTTCCTCCTTACACGCCACATCATGCCTTAACGGATGCGGTGGCAACCGCTGAGTTGCTACAGGCGCAAATAGCCTATCATTATCAGCGCTCAACGACACTGGGTCAGATTTGGCTCTGATACCCAGCGAGTCGCGCAGTCAGAAATAAAAAAGGGACGAAAATTCGTCCCTTTTTCTATTCAACTACGTCGACTAGCGATCGTATTTTTCAGTACGCATGCCCATGAGCAAGCTGACACACATCATCAGCAATACAAAGGTGAACGGCAAGGCAGTAGAAATTGCGCCGGCTTGCAGTGCCTGAACGGCTTCTGTACCACCTACCCAAAGTAGTGCTACCGCAATCGCCCCTTCCATAAATGCCCAGAACACACGCTGAAGAACGGGTGCATCGACTTTACCACCAGCGGTAATGCTATCAATCACCAATGAGCCTGAGTCAGACGAGGTGATAAAGAACACCAACACCAGAATCACTGCAATAATCGACAATACCGTCCCGAACGGCAGTACATCAAACATCTGGAACATGGCCAGAGAAACATCCGTTAGACCATTTGCACCGAGCTCACCGATGTTGTTCACCACTTGGTCAATCGCTAGACCACCGAATACAGACATCCAAAGAAGTGTTACCGCGGTAGGCACCAATAGAACCGCTGTCATAAATTCACGTACCGTGCGGCCTTTAGACACACGCGCAATGAACATACCAACGAATGGCGACCATGAAATCCACCATGCCCAGTAGAATACTGTCCAGCCTTGGAACCAGGCTTCGTCTTGACGGCCATGAGGGTTACTTAGCGGAATGATATTCTCAACATAGGCCATCAGCGTGGTGCCAATGTTGCCAAACGCCACCGCATAACCAATCAGAGCAACCAGAATCAGTAACAAGAAGGCGACGATCATGTTGATGTTACTGATCACCTTTACGCCGCCATCAATACCACGCACAACGGAGACCACTGCGAGTAAAGTCACAACCGTAATCACGACGATCTGTAACCCCATCCCTGCATCTAAACCGAATACATGGTGGATACCGCTCGCCGCTTGTTGCGCACCTAAACCAAGGGATGTAGCAAGACCAAACAGCGTCGCCAATACCGCTAAAATATCAACGATGTGGCCAGCCCAGCCCCATGCACGATCACCAAGAATAGGGTAAAAAATAGAGCGAATGGAAAGCGGTAAGCCTTTGTTATAAGCAAAGAACGCCAAAGACAGAGCAACAACACCGTAAATAGCCCAAGGGTGAAGACCCCAATGGTACATGGTTGCGCCCATTGCCAGTTTTGCCGCTTCAGGGGTATTGGCTTCAACCCCTAACGGTGTTTCGAACCAACCCGTATAGTAAGCAACTGGCTCGGCCACACTCCAGAACATCAGGCCGATACCCATACCCGCAGCGAAAAGCATCGATAGCCACGAGATAAATGAATAATCCGCTGTCGCATCTTGACCACCAAGGCGGATTTTACCCAATGGGCTTACGATTAACGCAAGGCAGAACACGACAAAAATGTTGCCTGACCAAATAAATAGCCAGTCAAAGCTGCCGATAATTTGAAACTTCAACCCATCGAGCAAGGATTTTGCTGACTGTGCATCCATCACCAACACAGCAAACAGGAACAATCCGATGAATCCGGCACTCACGCCAAACACGGGGTTATGAACATCAAACCCCCACTTTTGTACATTATCTTGGCCGATGGTGTAATCGGTACTGTCGATACTGTACTTGTCTATACCTTTCGTCATCTTTCCTCTCTTAATGATTATTCTTCCCTGATCAAGCCTTCAGATAGAAAAATCATTAGTGATAGAAACAATTTAATCTATATCAAGACTTGATCGACTCAACACCATTGTACGCCCAGATACAGATCATTCCAGTAAATCACTATTATTTGTCCATTTTTTAGGCATAGACCTGTTCAAAAGCCTATTATTCACACAATAATCAACAATCCTTCCCTCCTATTCATTTTGACTTCTAAACATTTGACAACATCACATTTACACCAAAAAATTTCTTTCAAAATCTCATAACTATTCTTTCCCTCACTATTATGAGAAATAAGTATGATATTTATGGGTTTTCAGGCTTCATTTTGCGGGAATTTTCATGTATTTTCTCGCCTCCAAACGCTTCGCTCACTAAGGATTAACATTGGAAAAGCACGAAGAAGTTCTTATCTCTATTCGACAGATTATCCGCGCCATCGATCTGCACTCGAAAAGGCTAAGTAAAGAGTCTGGCTTAACAGGCCCACAACTGATTCTCATGCGCTCGATACGTGAGCTCGGTGAAGTGACGATTCGTGAGCTTTCTAACCACACCAACATGAGTCAGGCAACCGCAACCACTATCCTTGATCGTTTGGAGCGCCAGGAGTTAGTCAAGCGTGTTCGCAGTGTTCAAGATAAGCGTAAAGTGCATGCACACCTCACCGATAAGGGCATCGCTGTACTCGAACAGGCCCCAATGCCTTTGCAGCAGAACTTCATCAATAAGTTTCAACGCCTGGAAGAATGGGAACAGTCACTGCTTCTCTCTTCGGTACAACGTATTTCCTCGATGATGAATGCGGAAGACATTGATGTTGCACCTGTACTTGAGCTTGGAAGCATTACTAAACCAGAATAACCACCCTAAGCTGGATTGATTTAGCAACACTTTGAGCCTATTTTTTATATTGCAGAAAAGGTCAAAGGTGTTGCATGGTGAAAAAAAGGACGCTTCAAAGCCGACATGGGGACACGATCCTCGATTTCAGACAGCAGCAGCAGGTTCTGAAATTTATCGCCTTGATCACTTTAGTTTTCTTCGTCCCACTCGGCATTAAGAACCTTCTTATTGGCGAGGTTCTACTCGGTGCTGTGCTTTTGGCGTTTGAGATCACCTTGCTTCTCGAGATCGCTGCCATCATTTACAACAAGGCCGGTCTGTTCGGCCATCTTATCCCTCTGGCTCTTCTGGTAACTTCAACCATTATGGCGGTCAACATTTTTGGCACCTTGGCCACCTATTGGGTGTTCCCCATCATCATTAGCATTGTGTTTCTCTTGCCTGCTCGCATTGCCATGATTGCGAATATTGTGGTGTGCCTAGGTTCCACTATCGCCGTATTGCCTCATCAGGAATTGTCCGAAACCTCTCGCTATGCGTTCTCGCTTCTCGCGACAGCAGTCATTGTCCATGTGGTTGTCAAAGCGGTCAGACAGCTACAAAAAGAGCTTCGCTACTTGTCGGTAAGAGATCCTATGACGGGCGCTTACAACCGACACCAACTGCAGAGCTCACTTGAGAACATTCACCAGCTCTATAACACCTCGTCAATCGCCCTGATTGATATCGACAAATTTAAAGCGACTAATGATCTCTATGGGCACGATGTGGGTGACCAAGTCATCACTGAGGTAGTCGGCATTATTGACAGCCAGACCGAGCACTCTACCCTATTGTTTCGTTTGGGAGGCGATGAATTCCTTTTGTTGTTCCCTCAAGCCGATCAATATGCTGTTGAGTCTTCAATGCAAGCAATCAACCGCGCCGTCAAAGAACACGCTTATCCGCAACATGCCAAAGTGACCCTCAGTGTTGGTGTGGCTGAGTCCAAACCGTTGGAAACGATCGAAGACTGGGTCAAACGCGCCGACATTGCGCTGTACCAATCAAAAAGTCTCGGGCGCGATCGGGTTTCACTGTATTCCCAGCCAGACCTTGTCGACAATCAGAGTCAGAGTCGCTATCAGCGCGCCATACGCTGAATTAGTTGAAGATAGGGAGTTGTCTGGATTCTTTGACCTGTCGAATTGCTAAATGCGTATGGATGTCCTTAACATTCTCTAAGCGCTGAATGCTACGTGTGAACGCTTCATACCCAGCCAGATCATGGCTGACAACTTCTAGAAGATAATCATAAGCCCCAGACACAACGTGGCAACTCACCACTTCTTCCATTTCCTGAACGGCTTGCTCAAAATCATCAATAGAGGAGGCTTGATGGTTACTTAGACTGACCTCAACAAACACCGTCATCCCGACCCCAACCTTATCTTTACTTAAACTTGCGCGATAACTGGCGATCACGCCCTCTTCTTCAAGTCGTTTAATTCTTCTAGCGCAAGGGGAAGGTGACAAACCGACTTTGTCGGCGATATCGGCGGTCGACTGACGGGCATCTTTTTGTAGCAACATCAAGATGTGTTGATCGATTCTATCCATGGATTGAGCCTCTATATAGCAATTTTTATAAAATAATTAGCTTATTCAGCCAACATTTCCATTTTCATTGGTTAACTTTGCCATATTTGGTCTCCAGAAACGACTCATAATTACTGACACTCAATGAATAGACGAATAACGTTATGATCTCAGGTTACTTGGCAATGGCTGCCACACTGCTTCTTTGGTCTGGCTTTTTTCTTTCACTCCGTGGTGGTGCACATTCGGAACTGACTACCGCAGATATCGCCTTAGCACGATTTCTCATCCCTTGTATCGTGCTACTCCCTCTGGTGTTTAAGTCAAAGGAGCTCATTAAAAAAGTCCCTAAGCGTTACCTCATTGGTATGTTTGTCGGATGTGGTTTGCCCTACTTGCTGGTCGCAGGCACAGGTATGCGGCTTGCCCCTGTCTCAGACGGAAGTGCGCTGATCCCAGGGACGCTGCCCTTGTTCGTCTCTGGTATTGCAATACTGCTTTTCAAGCAACCTTTGAGTTCACATCGCCTATTGGGATTAGCGCTCGTCATCAGTGGGATAGCGGTCTTTCTCTACCAAGGGTTTGGCCAGTCTGATAGTGACTTACTCAGTGGTTACATGCTGTTTTTATTGGGCAGTCTGATGTGGGCGACGTTCACCATTTGTGCGCGTGTTTCTAACCTTAACCCACTTGTTGCTGCGGGAATAATCTCATTACTTTCAACACTGGCACTGTTGGTGCTGATTATAACTGGCACACTCGACAGTCACTTACTCACTACCCGTGCCGCTGAATGGCCATGGAAAGAGCTCATGGGTCACATTACCCTACAAGGTGTAGGCGCTGGTCTTGTCGCCGCATTCACCTACTTACATGCGATATCAGTACTCGGCGCAGAGCGCACGGCAGCGTTCGGCGCAGCCACGCCTGCCATTGCGACTTTGCTGGCGATACCAGTATTTAACGAGCAGCCGACACAACTTGGATGGTTTGCTCTCGGGTTGGTTTGTATTGGAAGTTTGGTGGCCAGCAATATCTTTATGAGAAAAGATACCTCTTTGCTTTATCAGCCACCTAAATTTAAATGAGCCTAGGGATAAGCGTTAAGCTGGGAACAAGAACACACAGAACGTAGATCTGTCGTGCAAGGGCTTTGTTCTCCATTTTGATCAGAAAAGGAGAAGCGATGAACATGGAAACTAGTACATGCAGTGCCATATTACTCACAAATTGTTCCAGTATGAGTGTAAACAGCAACCAGACTCCAATTTGTAAGCGAGAAACTCGAATTTTAATGCCTAACCCGACGATGAAGAGTGAAGCTGCAAGTGAAGAAATCATCAGCAAGACTACTTTTTAATATTAATTATGATTTTTAATAAACAATAATAGGAATCATTATCAAATACAACTGATTTTTTGTTGTTGTACCCAGAGTCCGGTATAGTCTGCAGCGAAATTTATTTGCGTGGATGACCATTTTGAAAACGCCCTGTATCGCTGCATGCAAAAATAATGGTGGAATATGTAGCGGTTGCCATCGAACCATTGATGAAATCGTCAACTGGCGCCATCTTTCAGATGATGAAAGAGACACCATTATGGAGGCCCTTCAAGGAAGCGTCGCAAGCCATCGCTGCCCTTCTTGTGGTGAGCCAGCCCAGTGCGACATCAGCGCCGGCAAAGACACTTGTTGGTGTTTTTCCCTAGAAAAACGGGATATGTCTTGCGCTGTTTCCAGTGATGCTTGTCTGTGCCGAAAGTGTCTCAACCACTTGCCAATCGCATAAACCATCACTCCAATGAATACTAGATTTGGATTAGTTTTACTAATCCAAATCATAGAAATTAATCTTGTTCCAGATCACACTTTTTTATTGCACCCTTTCCTGCCAAGCACTAAGATTCTCCGCCTAAACTAGTCGTTCTCTTTATTTTATTAGGATTGCTTTAAGCAATACCTGTGGCTTTTTGCACTTTGAATTTAGGTATTTCAGGAAATGTCTGCATCATCTCAAGTTATTAAACTGATATTCTTAATTGCGATTCTGACCGCAGTAGGGCAAATGACGCAAACGATGTATGTCCCCTCTATCGGCCATATGGCTGATGAATTTTTGGTGTCTCCTGCGGCACTTCAAGCGGTAATGGCGTGCTACCTGATACCTTATGGTATCTCTCAGTTTGCCTATGGACCGCTTTCAGATCGATTTGGACGAAAACCTATTATCATTGCCGGTTTGCTTATCTATATTATCGGTACCATCGTTGCCCTATTTGCTCATCAGTTTGAATGGTTCCTCGCTGGTAGCTTCATTCAAGGGTTGGGCATTGGTAGCGGCGGCGCGATGTGCAGAACCTTAACCCGTGATGTGTTTAGTGGCAGCGAACTGCACAAAGTGAACAGCCTAATTAGTATGTGTGTGATTTTTTCACCTTTACTCGCTCCAGTCTTGGGGGGCTACTTCACCGAAACCATGGGCTGGCGCTCTAGCTATATGTTCTTGGCGTTGTTTAGCATCGCTGTGGCGATCACTATGATGACCCGATTCGAAGAAACCTTGCCTAAAGCGAGTCGACGCCATGAATCGGCTTTAAGTCGCTATGGTTTTGTACTCTCTAACAAAAGATTTCAAGGTTACTTAGTGTGTCTGGTAGCCACATTTTCCGGTGTGGCCATTTTTGAAGCCGCTGCAGGCGTTTTACTTGGGGGCGTATTAAAGCTACCCGCAACAACTGTCAGTATGTTGTTTGTCTTACCTATTCCTGGGTATCTGGTCGGCGCTGGCCTATCTAGCGTGATTGCCTCTAAGAGAAGTGAGAAAGTCGCGATGATGTTTGGTTTGCTGGCTGCCGTTCTGGGTTCACTGATTGTGCTTGTGCCCGGGCTAATGGGACAAACCTCTGCGTTAACCTTAGTTGGCGGGGCAACGATCTACTTTTTGGGGGCCGGCGTTTTATTCCCCGCCGCAACCACAGGGGCTTTGTCACCTTTCCCATACCATGCTGGAACCGGAGGAGCCGTTCTGGGTGGCATGCAAAATTTAGGTGCAGGTTTAGCCACACTGGCAGCTTCGATCATCCCTTCGCATGATCAGATGCCTGTGGGTGGGCTCATGTTGCTCATGTCTTTGCTCGCTTTGCTCGGACTGATTCGTGTCTATCACAAGCACGATCCTTCCAATGAAATGCCTTTAGCCGTCTAACCAGTGTAAAAAAGGAGCTTCACCGCTCCTTTTTATTTGCTCTGACTTGGTCAAGCCTAACCTTACCATTTTTTCATGATCCGACCGACCAGATTGGGGTGATAAGCCCAGCTATGATCGAACATAGACATCAGTTGAGGATTGCCGTATTTAGAAAGGCTAATTGCGTGAAAGCGATTCTTGTTCTTTTTCAGCTCAGCGACTTTCTCTTGCATCTCATCGGATTGTTTAGGCGCAATGAAATCAGAGATCACAACCATGTCCGCATTTTTGTATCTGTCACCACGCATCAAATCGATTGACTTTATCAATACTGGCTCCAAATCCGTACCACCATGGAAGCTGTAAGTAAGGAAATCACTGGCTTCTCGTAAACCGTCTTGTCGCGTCAGCTCGTAGGTGATTTGCTCGGTGGAGAATAAAATCACAAAGCAATCACGATCTTCTGCCAAGGCGATTTGCATTAATGCGTAAGCCATCGCTTTGGCACATTGCTCAGGAAAACCACTCATGGAACCAGAAGCATCAACACACACAATAAACGGGCCTTTTTCGACATCGACCTGCTTGTTATCTGGCTTATGTGCTTTCACTTTACGCAGCGTTCGTGATTTACCCTGCATCCGATAATTCATTAACCGCTTGTCGACGAGGTGTTTGTAAAACACAACTTCCAGTTCAGGGTAAGCCAGAAACAAGGTTTCGTTGGGTAGCAGCTTGTTCAGATCATCACTTTCATGAATACCAACGATATCATCGGTTGCTTCATCCGATTTTTCCTCGACCATTTGCAGCTCTTCAGTAGGCGCTCGATTTAACTCGGGATCATCTACCTGACTCGCCATTCGGCCTAATTTTTCAGCGATTTCCTGAAGGCCCTGATTCTTTTTCAAAAACTCAGCATGGCGTTTCATCACGGACAAGTCGGTTCGACTGAGTTTTGCTGAAGCCATATCCCACAAACGGCCAACGCTGCTCTCATCTCCCTCTTCCGTTACTTTGGCCATGTTCTTCATGGTTTCCATGCGCTGGTAAAGGTCTTTTAGGACTTTTTCTTTACTCGCTTCGAGCTCACTGACCTGTGCCTGACGAATGGCATCAGAAAGACTTTGATACCACTGATCACAAAAGTAATGAGGAAACATTGGGTTGTTTAACCCTTTGTTTTTATCCATAAGCCGACGAGCTTGAAGATAAAATGCGGAATGCCATTCAAGCTTCTTGATCACATCGGGGATCTTTTCAAAGAACGTGGCTTCATCCCAATGGATGACTTCCTGATACAGCGCTAACTCCTGTTGGAAACGCTCCGTTTCGCATACCTTGGTAATGCGTTTCTTGACGCCACCACGCCACTTCAACAGATGGTTTTTAACTTTCGTTTTCATTCCTCTGTTTTCAGTGATGGCCATTACCTGAGAGCGTGCCATCAGATCGTTGACTGCTGTGTCAATAATGCCGGAATCAGCAATCATTAATGCGAGGTTGAGTCCATCAGCGCCTAACATCCAGTCCCCCTTTACGAGAAGAATTGATTGAGGTTTTTGAAACGGAACACTGTGCGCTCACACTCTGTTTTGGTTGATTCAAGAACCTGCTGAATGTGCTGCAGGCTTGCCTCCATTGCACGAGGTAGGTCCTGATCAATAAAGCTGTGGGGTAAGGCACCATGAAAGTTTGAACGCACTTTGAGCATATGATGTTCAGCGTGTTCGAGCTGCGCCATCGCTTGCTCAGATTTGGTCAGCCAGTTTTGATAGAGGCCCTCATCCAAACCTTTCTCGGTTACAACCGAAACTAACACAGCACGATTGGCAATATCCTTAATGACTAAATTGTTCGCGGCATCGATATCAAAGCGCAGTCGGCACAGATTGGTGTTCTGATTGACGTATCCGTAAACATCTCCATGGCCTTCTTTTATAATCCGCTCTAATTCGTTCTTCGGTACATAAACCCAGCGACTGTCGCCTTTCTCGGATTCTGATACTGACATGTTACTTTGCAGCAGTACCAGCTTAACTAGATCAAAGGCACTACCGACTTCGTAACGCTTTGCATCTGAGACGTCATAGCTATGAATTTGTTTTTTGAGTAGCCCCGTTGTCGATTCCATTGATAGCATGATACCAAACTCAGACTCTAGCTCTTCCTGAACTTCGTCCAGTTCTTCTCGACATAAACGGATTTGCTGTTCAACGTCTTGCTGATCAAAGGCGTGCTTGAGTGCAAACTCCTTAATCACTTGGTGGACGACTTCTCGAGATTCCGGACTGTTCCATAAACAATCTTGCAAAAGCAGTAGATCAAGTGGGTTGACACTATCACGGCCGTTAAAATAGGCACTGGCTTTGAGCAGTTTAACTGCCTTTTTCCAACGACGGTCGGAAACATACATATCGGTATCAGGAGCATGGACGCCTGCCCCTTGGGCTGCCGATTCTTCTAACATTTGTTTAAGTTGATAAAGCTTTTCGAATACCTGATCACTGAGTTCGAGTTTTTCAAGCTCCGATTGCCATAAGTGATACTCCTCATCGGTTATGGCTAATCCTTCTGGGATCTGTGCTTCCTGCGGTGTGCCTACGGTCAGCATCGACTTAAAGTTTTGCTTGTTCTGAATTCGATTGACAAAAATACGCACTAGCATTCGATCATAGAGCGCCTCCAGACCACTGTCTTCATCCGGCAGCTCATTTGAAGCAGAGACCAGTAGACGCATGGGAACACGTTCTACATCACTGCCATTCTTGAAGGTCTTTTCATTAACAACCGTCAATAAGGTATTAAGGATTGCAGGACCCGCTTTCCAAATCTCATCTAAAAACACAACTTGCGCCGTCGGCAAATACCCTTCTGTCAAGCGTAAGTAGCGACCATTGTCCTTAAGTTCTTGAATGCTCAGAGGTCCGAACACTTCTTCAGGTGTTGAAAAACGAGTCATCAAGTATTCAAAATAGGAGGAGTTGTCGAAAGCTTGTATAAGTCGCTTTGCGATAAGGCTTTTTGCGATACCTGGTGGACCTAATAGAAAAACACTTTCACCCGCTAAAGCAGCGAGTAAGCACATTTTGATGGTATCTTCACGCTCGTAAACACCGTCAGACAAGGCGCGAGCTAATTTATTTATTCGTTCAGAGAGCAACGCTTGTTGCGAATGGGAGACTCTGGTAGGGCTGATCATTCTGAGCTCCTCTGACTTCAACCAGAAATGTAATATATATATTTTTATACATTTGTTATCACTTTGTTACAAGTGCGTTTTCTTTAGTTTGGGGCCATCTTTATACCAGAAGCCATTTTGACGTAACTGATTGAAATCAATGTTTGCAAATTTGAGACCTGAGTCACTGGGATAGTGTCTCATATTTGAGTCAAATAATTTATTAACCTTTTATTCACTATATGTAGACTGTAATGTAAGCCTGCATCTAAGAAATGAGTCATTAAAAAAAGACTATTATGGACACTCCTTTGAATATTCTACATACATGGAAAGGCATCTACCTTCAGGAAGAGCAAACCACATTGCCGAATGGTAAAACCATCACTCACACGACGATCTCTCATCCAGGCGCTGCCGTTATTCTGCCAATCGCAAATAATGGAGATATCGTTCTTATCAACCAATACCGCCCTTCTCTGAAAAAATGGTTACTTGAACTGCCTGCAGGTACATTAGAAAGCAACGAGCCGATTGAGCTTTGCGCAGTAAGGGAACTCGCAGAAGAAACTGGATACAGTGCTGAAACCATGATATCTCTTGGGCAAGTCACACCTTTGGCTGGATTCTGCGATGAAATTCAATACTTGTTCGTTGCAAAAGGGCTGACAAACGTGTCTAAGTTTGCATGTGACGATGATGAAGTGATTGAAGTTGTATCGCTATCATTACACGATATCGAACAAAAGATTGTCGAAGGTGAGATCACTGATGCCAAAACGATCGCATGTTTAAGTAAAGCAAAGTTATGCGGATACATATAGGAGAAAAGCACATGGATTTCCGCTCGGATACCGTCACCAAACCGACCCCTGCAATGAGACAAGCCATGGCTGATGCGCCAGTTGGCGATGACGTCTATGGTGATGACCCGACCGTCAATGAGCTAGAAGCATGGGCAGCAGAACGCCATGGGTTTGAAGCAGCTCTTTTTACCACATCAGGAACTCAGGCAAACCTACTTGGTTTGATGGCACATTGTGAGCGAGGCGACGAGTACTTGTGTGGACAGCAAGCTCACAACTACAAATACGAGGCTGGTGGCGCTGCGGTGTTGGGCTCCATTCAACCACAACCTATTGAAAACAATCCTGATGGTACCCTTGATTTCAACAAACTAAAGGCGGCCATCAAACCGGATGATAGCCATTTTGCTCGCACTAAGTTACTGAGTTTGGAAAACACCATTAATGGCAAAGTGCTGCCCTTGTCTTACCTCGCGCAAGCCCGCGAATTTGTTGATCAACACGGCCTCGCACTCCACCTAGACGGAGCCCGCGCATATAATGCAGCGGTCGCGCTTGATGTGGATATTCGAAAAATAGCCAAGCACTTTGACTCAATGACAATCTGTTTGTCAAAAGGCCTTTCTGCTCCCATCGGTTCTTTGCTACTTGGCAGTAAAGCGTATATCGCTAAAGCACGCCGCTTACGCAAAATGCTCGGCGGTGGTATGCGTCAGGCTGGCATTCTTGCCGCCGCAGGTAAGCTTGCGTTAACCGAACAAGTCGAACAATTAAAAGTAGACCATGCTAACGCTAAGCTATTAGCGGTCAAATTGAGTCAACTTGAAGGTTTCCAGATCAACCCAGATTTCGTTGAGACTAATATTGTCTTTGCTAAGCTAGACGACAATGTAGATATCCATGCCATTGCCACTAAGTTAAGCGAAGACGGCATTATCATTTCTCCGGGCAATCCAATACGCTTCGTCACTCACAAAGATATCTCTGAATCTGACATCAAGTTGCTGGTCGAAAAACTCAGAATGTATCTGTAATTTTTTGTCTCTCCCAGTTTAGAAGCCAGTCACTATAGCGACTGGCTTTTCTCAGCATCGAAGAGTACTCATACTCTCGATGTGCTTGCCGCATAATACCATCAGTTCAGTTGTTTTCTGAGATAAGGCTCCCTCCTTATTTGTCCATTGCATGAGCCTATTCTGCTTTAAGTTGGTTAGGCATACCAACACCCTATATTGTCGTTATTTTCGTTTAGTTTGGGCGCATTTTATGATGCGTTTCGGGTAAACATCATGTTTTTTTACCTAGCAATTAACCTGATTCTACAAGGTTTTTTACTCTGATTAATTCATCAAAAGTTAGTCCTGCACAAGTAGCCGTTGTTAGAGAGTGTATTGCGTACTCCACCGAGAACAAGTTCACCTTTCAACCAAAGGTAAACCCCAGAAAACATTTATAGTTAATATCTATCTAGCTAAACATAAGGCGGTAACAGATTGATAATTTGTATCTAATTTATCCATCATCGAAAGCCATAGATAGAATGTGGAACCAACATCACAACCACAACTCATATATGTCTATATATACCTTGTCTTTTTCCAATGCATAAAACAATATTAGTCCGTCGCTTTTGTTAATGAAAAGTGCGTAAATTTACAATAAAAAATATAAAAAACCATTGTTTTCATAACGTTATATTATTCATACCTTTGAATATTTGTTAATGAAAACAAGGCACCTAGGAGTTACTTTTGGTTAACCACAACCTCATTTCACAGGCTTTTGCACTTGCCCTCTTGTTGTTCACTATTGGCATGTTGAGCTCAGACAGAGTTCAAGCATCTGAAACGCTTAAGGTAGGTATCATGGTCGGCAAGTTGACGAACACCACCAGTACCTCAAATAAAGAGAAACTGTGTGTACTGAATGCCCTTACAGACGAAGTGTCTGCCTCTAGAAGAAATGTTGAATTTACGTTTGTCTCGAACGATAGGACTGCTCACGGCAGTGCTTTAGCTGCACATAGCTTAGTCGACCAAGGTATCGATGTCGCCTTGCTGCCATTAGTGTCGCATGAAGCGGAAATCGCAGCCCGTATACTCAATCAACATGACATTGCATTCGTGACATCAGCAACAGCGAAGAGTGTTATCAAGGACCCTTCTATGGGTTTATCAATAATGCCAAGTAATAAACATCAGATTAAGCTGCTTAGTGACTATTACCTTAGCCATTATCCCACTAAGACTGCTCATGTGTTGATTGATAACTCAAGACAGTATTCTAAACAAAGCGCTCTCGCGTTCATCAAACAACTCACTGCCCATAGTGAACCAATCAAATTTAAGAAGTACGATTACAGCATGAGTAATGCGGATGACATTGTGGGTGCATTACCTAACAACGCCGTCGTCTTTGCACCGTTATACAACCCTAATATTGCCGTTCTATACAATGCAATGAAAGACAGTGGTAAATCATTCACGATATTGGGCACTGACTCAGTAGGGGCAAGAAAAGAGTTTTTCCAAACCATTGGAACCACAAGCCCTAACATTAACTTGTATTTCGTTAAAAACTGGGATGGTATCCCTAAATCAGATAATCGAAGCGCTCTAAACAGTATTTCCAATACTTTTTGCTCACAAAACCAAGCCACTTTTTTGACTACATATACCTACGATCTATTTAATTTTTTAATCGCTGGGTACGATTCAAAACCGCAGCCTAGCCCTCAAGATCTCATTGAATCACTCAAACAATTGAAGTTTGAGACAGTAATGGATGGAGAGCCTTTGACTTTTGACGCCGCAGGTTACAGCAAAAAGCCACTGTATCTTTTCTCCGTTCAGGATAATCGAGTTCGATATTTATCAAAGTTGACAGATTAAATAACAATGAGCATTAAGTTAAAAGCAGCACTATGCTGTCTAGTCGTCATCTTATGTAATTCAGTTTTCTATTGGTCTAAACCTTCACACAATGAAGCGGTTGACTCAGTATTATTTGGTTTTGTCTCGGTGTTAGAGTCTTGGGTCCAGTCCCCAACAGTGATTGACGATGTATATACATTCAATTATCAAGCTCTGACAAACAGAATGTCACTGCTTATCGATTCCTATGAATCGATTGACTGGTTTAGAGTCTGTCTTGAGCTGGACTTACAAAGTTTCTCAACCAAGGATGAAGTGCAAAAAACGGTTTGTTCTGGAGGCAACACTTTGCTGTCGCTAACCCAACAACAATATAAGCTCGACGCTGGCGTATCTGAACTTATGATAGGCAAAAAAAACCTTGGGCACATTAACTGGTATTTCTTTTCCAAAAATGAATATCAGCAACTCGGCCTGAATGTTATTTTATTCATCGCATCGTCTACTCTGCCGATATTGCTCATCCTATATATCTATCGGGCAAACCATTACGTCAAGGAACAAGATGGTATACAATCACATGAAGACGATATTGACGAATACAAGCGAGAAAATTCAGTTCTCAAGAATAGAATAACCAATATTAATAAGATCATCTCACGTAATAGAAAGCTATTTGCATACAGTGATGAAATAGCCTTTGCTAAGTATACTCATCCCTATAGTGAAGTGTTGATGACCAATGGAATAAAACACAAAATACGATGTACGTTGACTGAATTAGAAAATTCATTCAGTGATGATTTTATTCGTCTAAGCCGCTCTATAATATTGCGAGAAAGTATAATTAAAAATAATGCATCTATTAAAATTGATGGCGGAGAGCATTACATTGAATTTTCAATTAAAAGTCAGACGCATCGTTTGCCCATATCGAAGTCTTGTGTAAACAATATAATTACGACAGAGAACGCCTAGTATGAAAAATTATCTTATCACTTGTGCGACAGGTGGCATCGCCTCTAACTTGGTCACAGAACTTGCCCAAGAACATCAACTTTTTTTGGCCGCTAGAAACGTAAGCAAACTCAGTGACATCGTCGCTAGTACTCATTTTCGACATTCGGTTCAGACAAGCTCACTTGATTTCTTCAGCGCCGACTCCATCGACGAATGCGCCTCAACAATCAAAGGCGCAGACAAGTTTGATGGTGTGGTGTTTTTTATCCCAAGGATCCCACCTTCCAGAGAAGTGTTTCCTGACGATGAGAAATGGCAAGACTACTTCAATAAGTATTTTATTTTGCCTCTACGTTTACTCCGTCAGATTGTAGAGCAAGATAAGTTGAAGCAAGGAGCTTCGATTGTTTTCGTTTCTGGCATCAGCTCCAAAGCGGCTCTGCCACATTATTCGATCAATAATTGCTTGCGCAGCGCTTGGATAGGACAAGCCAAAACAATGGCGTTGTCATTAGCAGAACAAGGCATATCGGTGAACACACTCTCTCTCGGGGGCGTCATGACTCAAAGTTATACGCAAAAGATGGAGCAAAAAGCGCTTGATCAAAATTTATCGTTTGAAGCATTGATGGAGAATGAAGTGTCCAACATTCCACTCAAAAAGTATGCTTCAATCAAAGATGTGGTTGATGGTATCGTGGCGTTGCTTGGTCCAATCTCTAACCATATGACTGGTCAAAACATCATTCTGGATGGCGGCTTCAATAAAGCTTATTGAGGCTCTGAGAGTGTTGCCACTACTTACCTATCCAATCAGCGAGAATTGCGCAGCCTTCTTGCTGAATCTCAGGTCAGTTTGACAAAATAGTAAGCCTTATCACGTCACTTTAGAGTGATGTTACCTGCTGACGATGAACATTTACTATGTCGCTCATCGTCAGCAAACGTTAATCAAATCATACTGTCCGCAGTTTAAGCTCGCCATGCTAGTGCTCAAAGCAATTCACATCATGCAAATTATGATGAGACAAACGGATTTATGTTGATCACATTAGAATATCTACTCCGACAAAAACGTCAAAATAAAAATACTCCAGTTTTAACAATATTGCCGTTATTAATAGAGCTTTAATTCTAATCCTGATTGCCATGTAAATATCTTTTTGTCCAACAATTATTTATGAATTAATATTAATCGCCACCTTTCGTTCCATATTGAAAAACTTCCTTTTTCCCAATTTAAAAACCCCTTCTAGATTAAATTAGTCTGCTAAATAAATTTCTATTGGAATTATTTCAGGCTTAAACATAGGGTTTAATAAAAGGAAAAAATAATGGATAAAAATAAACATCGTCAGTGTAACAAGATAGGTATAGTGAAACCTTTGTCTGTAGTAATAGCACTCAGCCTAGGTACAATCAGCGCGAGCGTATTAGCGGCCCCGTCCGCGCCTGCTTTGGACTGGAATATGACCAGTGTTAAGAGCCAGTCTTTTGTTGAGATTAACGGCGAGGCAGGCCAACAGTCTTACAAAAAAACCGTGGTTAGGCATGATCAGGTTACTTTCCCAGTTGAGTGGGATGTTTGGTACAACAGCGGAACACCCGCGACGGAATGGCAAGTGCGTTTAAATAATGATGTCATTTTTTCTGAAGCGATCAATGGCCCTACAGATTCTGCGTTCTCAGGCGAGACTCAAGTCCAAATAGATAAAGCTGGCCAATATGACATGACCGTCAATATATGTGATGCAAGCGGAGACTGTTCAACTTCACCAGTACACAAAATTTCAGTCATCGATACCGATGGTGCAGGCATGGCGCCACTAGTTATGAATATCGATAGCAATAATCAGTCATTTCCTCCTCAGCCCAATGGTACAGTTGTCGGTAGCTATTTTGTCGAATGGAGCCAATATGACCGCAAGTTCACCGTTGACAACATCCCAGCCGATAATCTGACACACATCATCTATGGTTTCGTACCGATCTGTGGTCCCAACCAGTCTTTAACCGATCCAAACTCGCAACGGGCACTTCAACTCGCCTGCGGTGATTCACAAGACTATGAAGTGGTCGTTCATGACCAGTGGGGGGCGTTGGGCTCTTCCCTACCTGGAACTGGGGATTCCTCGATAAAAGGCACATATGGTCAGATGATGGCGCTCAAACAGCGTTATCCGGATTTGAAGATCCTTCCTTCTATCGGTGGTTGGACACTTTCCGATCCTTTCTTCGGTTTCACCGACAAAAAGAATCGCGACACGTTTGTTGCCTCAGTCAAAGAGTTTCTGCTTACTTGGAAATTCTACGACGGCGTTGATATCGACTGGGAGTACCCCGGCGGCACTGGCGCTAACCCAGATCTAGGCGACCCAGATAACGATGGTAAAGCTTACGTTGCTTTAATGAGAGAGCTTCGCCAAATGCTGGATGAACTATCCGCAGAAACGGGCCGAACATACGAGTTGACTTCGGCCATTGGCGCAGGCTGGGACAAAGTTGAAGACGTCCACTACCCAGACGCAACGCAGTACATGGATTATCTCTTTGTCATGACTTACGATTTCTACGGCGCATGGGATAACAATCTCGGTCATCAGGCAGCGGTTTACTGTGGGTCACACATTTCTGCTGCTCAGTGTGAGGGAACTTTGACGCCTGACGACGGCCCAGAATACACCACGGATAACGGTGTCAAGGAACTGCTTAAACAAGGTGTGTCGCCAAGCAAGATCGTTCTCGGCGCCGCTATGTATGGGCGAGGCTGGAGCGGAGTCACTCGTGATAGCATGACCGATCCTACCAATCCAATCACAGGTACAGGCAACGGACCGATTGCAGGTAGTTGGGAACCAGGAGTCATTGACTATAAAGATATTGTCAGCGATTACCTTGGTCAATCCGGTGTCGAAGCATTCTACGATGCCACTGCAAAGGCCCCTTACCTATACAAAGAGTCCACGGGTGAAGTCATCACCTATGACGATGCTCGCTCTGTTGAGGAAAAAGCGGCCTATGTGCGCACTCAAGGATTTGCGGGCTTGTTCTCATGGGAGATCGATGGAGATAACGGCGACATCCTCAATGCTATGCAAAGTGGACTACTTGCAGGTGGAGAGCCGGGCAATCAAGCCCCCGTTGCTAATGCGGGTGATGATATCACCGTCGACTCCGCTCATACCGTACAACTTGATGGTTCTGGATCTTACGACAACGACGGCAACCTTATTTCCTATCAATGGGAACAGATTGCTGGCAATCGCCTCAACATCAGCGATGCAGACAAAGCGGTTGCTAGCGTTGCCATTCCCGACACAGGCACGAATGAAACATACAGCTTTAAACTAACGGTCACTGACAATCAAAATGCCACATCCACCGACATGGTTAACGTAAAGGCGCTATTCGGTAGTGTTCCCGATAACACCCCTCCTACCGCTGACCTTAATGGCCCGATTCAAGCGGAAGCTGGTGACCAAGTTGTGTTAGATGCTTCTGGCAGTTCTGATCCAGACGGTGACACTCTCACCTATAGCTGGTCTTCCTCAGACGTGGCACTGACTGACAATGGTCAAAGCGCAAGCTTTGTTGCTCCTGAGTTTGCGCAAGATACCAATGTTTCAGTCTCGGTGACTGTTTCTGATGGCACAGCTTCAGACACAGCTCGTCTATCAATTCTTGTCAAAGCCAAGGACGATGGGGGTAATCCAGATCAATACCCTCAATATGTTGAAGGTACTCCATATCAAGCAGGTGACCGCGTCACTAATGCAGGAAGTAACTACGAGTGTAAACCTTTCCCATATTCTGGTTGGTGCTCGGGCGTGGCTTGGGCCTATGCACCGGGAACTGGGTCAGCTTGGGGTGACGCCTGGACTAAACTCTAACCCAGACAGCAAACACCCCGCTATTGCGGGGTGTTTGGTTAAGTGCGGTACAGTACCTTAACAACATGCCAGCCAAATTTTGTCTTGACCAAGTGAGGGACCAATGTTTCGCCACTAAAGCAAACCTTGTCGAATGCAGGAACCATTTGTCCTCGACGAAACTCTCCCAAATCACCGCCTTTCTTTCCCGAAGGGCAAGTCGAATACTTTTTCGCCAATGTTTGGAACTTAGCCCCTTTCTTCAGCTGTTTAATAATGTCTTCAGCTTGTTCTTTGTGCTTGACCAAAATGTGTAAAGCCGCTGCGGTATTTGCCATATGAAAATCTCAAAGTGTAGGACATAGCTAGTGGCGCGTATTTTAACGATTTACGACACGATCACCATCCCATTTGCTAAATATCTATACTAATTGCCAAATAATCTTGCTTAATTGACCTATCTTAATTGAATAGATCTACAGATCAGTTACCATCTCGGTTTATAAAAGTATCAAATTTGAGAAACTCTCGTCATGGCAAAAACAATCAGTAAAGCAAATCAGTCTCAAGGCATGTTGATGTTCACACTGACCCATAGTGAACAGCTCTTTGCGATTGGTACATTAAAGGTTCGTGAGATTGTCCCTTATCAGCCGACAACTCAAATCCCCTATTCGCATCATCATGTCATTGGCACTGTCACTATTCGCGATAAAACTATCCCAGTGATTAATATGCCTGCCGCTATTGGCTTTAGGCCAATCCAGCCAGAAGAATACGATTCTTGCTATCTAATCGTCACCGATTGTTTAAGAACCGTTGTCGCCTTCATGGTACGTTCGATTGAAAAGATAATCGAATGTGACTGGCGCTCTATTGAGCCTTCTCCTCAGTCAGCAGGTAAAAACGTTTTCGTTACAGGCATCACCAGATACGATGAGCAGATTATTCAGATGCTAGATGTCGAACTCCTGCTATCAAAAATCTACCCCCAATATGAGTCGACTAAGATTCCAATGCTGACCGATATTGAAAGAGAAAGGCTCAAGGCACTGAACATTTTACTTGTCGATGATTCCTCGATAGCAAGAAAACAGCTCGCCGATGCGCTCGATAGCATTAATATTGCCTATCAGATCCGAAACAATGGCATTGAAGCCCTGGAACTGATGAGAGAAGAAGCGGAACGGGGCCAACCGATTCAGTTACTCGTCAGCGATATTGAAATGCCTGGGTTGGACGGCTATGAATTAGCGTTTGAAACCCAGAGTGACCAACAGCTCAGTAACGCCTACATTATTCTTCACACGTCACTATCAAGTGAGATATGCGTTGACCGGGCTCGTCAGGTTGGTGCCCATGAGGCCTTAGAGAAGTTTAATGCGGGTGACTTAGTACAGGCGATGCTTCGTGGCGCAGCTATGCTCGAAGCAGGAACCAAACCAGAGCGTGTTGAGGTAGCGGTTTAACTGTAACTAGAACCTATGATTTGATGAACTTAGCTAAGCTAAGTTCATCAAATTTATTAAATAAATCAATTTTATTGCCATTAACTCAAGCATCTCAGGAGTAAATCCGCTAATCTTAACGTAATCGATAGTTAACGTAGAATTCTTATAATCAGATGACAGAAGACGATTTTAAAAAATCGACCGCTAACTTAAAGAAAGCTGTCCCACTTATGATGCAAAACCACGTAGCCGCAACGCCAGCCAATTATGCGTTATGGTATACCTATGTGGAAAATGCCATTCCTCAAATGAACCGTGAGCTTGAGACTATTCTGGAGAATTACGGTATATGTCCACCAGCAGCGGGCGAACAGCTCTATAACAATTATGTCGCGGCTAGAGCGGAGACCGACATTAGAGATCTGCGAGCAAACATCGAAGTGTTAGTGGGGCAAGTCGCCTCATCAATGACAGACACCCTCGCCGATACGTCACACTTTTCCCAAGTCATTGACAAAAGTTTTCAAAACCTTGAAAAAGTAGACGATCAATCCATGTCTATCGACGAGGTGATGAAAGTGATTCGTCAATTGGTCAACGAATCTAAAGAGATACGACACTCAACCAACTTTCTGAATAATCAGCTTGAGACAGCAACAGAAGAGATTCAACGACTCAAAACACAACTGGCAGAAGTCCAGCAAGATGCTTTGTTTGACGGGCTCACAAGCCTCTATAATCGTCGCTCATTCGACAATGACCTAGACACCTTGTGTCGATCCGAGCAGAAAATTTGTCTGATCCTCGCCGATATTGACCATTTCAAGAATTACAACGACACCTATGGCCATCTGTTTGGCGATGCCGTAATTAAAGGTATCGCAAAACGTCTTCAGACTAATAGCCGAGACGGTACTCATGCCTACCGCTTTGGTGGTGAAGAATTCGCATTGATTATGCCAAACAAGTCATTGAGAATTGCACGTCAATTTGCTGAGAGTTTACGCCGTTCAGTAGAAAAACTGTCGATTAAAGACAGACGTTCGGGCAAGCCAGTAGGGAATATTACCGCCTCATTTGGTGTAGCAGAACTGCAAGCGGGTGAGACGCCTAACTCAATCATTGAGCGCGCCGATAAGCTCCTTTACGAAGCGAAACAATTGGGTCGAAACCGCGTTATGCCGTTGTAAGCGCATTGCTATACGTTTACCGCCAATAAATAGAGCCCCATAATGAGGGGCTCTTTTAGTCTCATACCATTTAGCCGTCTGAGGTTATCGCCTCAATCAGCTCTTTTTCTACATGCTGCACTTTGTCATTGTCAATTTGACATGTTCCTGCGGCCTTGTGGCCACCGCCTCCGTATTTGAGCATTAACTCTCCTACATTGGTTTTTGAACTGCGATCAAATATCGATTTGCCGGTGGCGAATACCGTATTTTGCTTCTGGAACCCCCACATTTTATGAATCGAAATATTGCACTGAGGGTACAAAGCATAAATCATAAAACGATTACCAGCGAAGATGGTTTCCTCTTCGGTGAGGTCCAGAAATACCAAATTGTCGTGCACAGTAGCGCAGCGTTGGATCTGTTCTTTGAACAAATTTTCATGCTCTTTGTACAGGTCAATCCGTTCTTTGACGTCGGGATGTTCTAGTATTTGGTCGATTGAATGAGAAGTGCAATATTCAATCAGGTCCATCATTAAGTTGTAGTTGGAAATTCTGAAATCTCTAAAACGTCCAAGCCCTGTTCGGGCGTCCATCAGGAAGTTAAGTAAATTCCACCCCGTGGAATCTAACACCTCGTCTCTGGAAAACTGCGCTGAATCGCCTTTATCAACCGCTTCCATCATGCCGAGCCAATCAACAGGGAACGTTTTTTCGCCGCCATAATACTCCCATACCACTCTCGCGGCAGAAGGCGCATTGGGATCGATAATATGATTTGGCCTCTCCCCAGAATTTCGAATCATTTCTGATAGGTGGTGGTCAAACACAAGATGAGCCTGTTTAACATACGGAAGATTGGTAACAATATCGCGCGCCGTAATTTCTATAATACCATCTTGCATATCTTTGGGATGGACAAACTTGATGTCATCAATGAGATCAAGTTGCTTAAGAAGCACGGCACATACCAAGCCGTCAAAATCACTTCGTGTCACTAAACGATGTTTCTGTTCCGACATCTTAAAATCCTTATCTTTAACAGCACAATGCACTTCATCACAATCAACCGCACTTATGTTTCACTCCTTTTTATCGATAAGTGCCATTGGTCTATGTTTAATTTTAGACAGCTTCGATCTTTTAACAAACTTAAGGCAATGCTTTTTACCTACTCTTCTATACTTCATATGCAATTGATTTAACTAAAGAGAGGACAAGAATGAAGACAACAATCTGGGCTTTGATATCAGCATCTGCCCTACTGCTTGCAGGCTGCGCCAATGAACCTGATGAATATGAGGTAAAAGGCTATACATCGATTGCCAATCCAGCATCAGTCTTCTGCGCCAAGCAAGGTGGGAAACTAGAAACCGTGAGCGAAAATGAAAAACGTGTTACCTACTGTGTCCTTTCTTCGGACAACCGAATCGAGGAGTGGGAATACTATCGCCAACACCAAAAATCTTCAGATAGCTAATACTCAGACATACCGTGATTAATCACCCCAGCCACTTGAAGCATCTACTCGAGTGGTCTCGGGACAATTCAGCCCATAATTCCTTTACCAATCGATTCAATCTGTAACAATATGCAACTAATGAACAGTGTTTTATTTATGACATTTCCCTGACAAAACCGTAAAAGTGAGCAATAGAATGTGTCGCACATCACATTTATACCGTTCTACACTGGATGTCATTATGAAGCACAAAACTCCCTCACTGCACGAGGAACGAGCAACTACCTCCGAATCTATTTCGCTTCAATCCAAAAAAATCATCTATAAATCAGCACTGAATGCGCTCATTATCATAGCAATCAGCATTTTGGTTAACTTATCGATTCGCGCTGATTTCAGCTACCTAAACGCCGGACTTGGTGAAGCCTCCATTACGGAGTCATTACAACTGCTGATGCTGGTGATTTCAGTCTGGGCCTTTTACAGCCTGATGCGAGAGCGAAAAGACATAACTCATGCTGCTGCCTTAATTAGTGGCTTTTTCACTGTATTAGCGATACGCGAAATGGATAGCTGGTTTGACATGATTTTCCACGGTGCTTGGGTACTTCCAGCATCAGCTGTCACTGCTGTTGCGTGTATTTATGCTTATCGAGGAGGTAAGAATACTGTCAACGAAATGGCAACGATTTTAAACGCTCGTGACATGAATTTCTTGATTGGCAGCGTCGTTTTACTGATCGTCTTTTCTCGTCTGTACGGCATGGGACATTTCTGGCACTCAGTCATGGGCGAGCACTATATTCGAGAAGTTAAGAACGTGTCCGAGGAAAGTATGGAGCTACTTTGTTACTGCCTCATTGCGCTCGCCGCTGTGAAAACTCGCATTAGCATGAGAGTTGGTTAACGCTACAGTTTGGCTGATTTTCTGGATCAAGCTGCCTATTTAGCCACGTCAACGTTTGGTGGAAGTACCTCAACCGCGATTCTATTGCGTGACAGTCGAATTCTGAGGTTGTTGTGAGAACAACCTCTTTCATGGACTGTAACTTATCCTGTATTTCTACAGGAAGATTTAACACTTCCAGTAATGACAAAGCATGCAGAGCCAACTTTTCGAGTAAACACCTGACATCATCTAACGGCCTGTCAAATGCTCTGTTCACCACCCCTTCTAAATAAACTCGATACGTTGTCAACTCATCTACCAATAAGAACGCTTGAGCATACAAACCTTGATGCGGATACATAACACTGCAATGCTGATCTATGTCTTGGTCAATATGCAGATTTAATCCAGAATTTGCACAATGCTGTGTAAGGGTACGCAACAAGCCCTGTTCATTCATCAGTGACTGGATTTCAAAAATACGCTTGAGATGGTAATCATTGGACACGAGTGTCACATCAACACGTTGATCTGCTAAGCCGAGTTGCTTTAACTTCAAAGCGGCATTGTGGATGTTTTGTACCGTATTCTGTGATTCGCTTTCTAGGATAATATTTGAGTCATGCAACTTCTTCGCTGACGGTAATTGTTTAAAGTAGTCTCTCATTGCCATTGCTTCAGACTTGGTTTGACCTGGTGTCACGCCACCACAAAACAACAACACCGTTTCATTCAGATCATAAGAACTGAGTAACTTTGGCAAAGCTTCAACACGCGATTTCCCTTCAGCGGTCAGAGCATTGCCAACCAGTCGTTTACCAAGAACAATAATCACATTACGAACGCCCACTATTTACTCACCTCTCAATTACTCATACTGATTTGCTTAAGTTCTGTACAAATATCACCTTTGCAGATAGCTTTAGCCAGGTTAATGTTTTGTTAACTATATTTAAATAGAGTCTGACTAACAGGCCACATCAACAGGAAGTAAGTCTATGCTGTCGATTTTTGATATTTTTAAAGTTGGGGTTGGACCATCCAGTTCCCACACCAACGGGCCAATGCTGGCTGGCCACCATTTTACACGTCTACTAAACGAGTCGATATCCAAGGTACATCGGATACAGGTTGATCTGTATGGCTCTTTATCCTTAACAGGTATAGGACATCATACGGATCGCGCTGTCATTCTCGGGCTGATGGGCAATCGGCCTGATACGATTAAAATTACCAGTGCCAAGCAAGCTTTACAGCATACGTTAGACCATGGGTCTCTGTTACTAGCAGGTGCCCATACCCTAACGTTTCACTATGAAAACGACATTATATTCCATAGCGACAACCTGCCTTTGCATGAAAATGGCATGACCATCACTGCGTACGACTCCTTTGGCGCACAGCTCGCATTTGAAACCTACTACTCTATCGGCGGTGGTTTCATCGCCACGGCGGCTGAGCTAGAAAATGGAAGCAGTGATCAACCAGTCAAAGTCCCATATCCGTTCACCTCTGCAGACGAAATGCTCAGTATGGCAGAAGAGCACGGGTTTAGTCTTGGTGGCATGATTCTGCAAAACGAAGTGTGTTTCTTTGACAGTGATGAGATTGACAGTAAGGCCGAACAGATCTGGAAAGTGATGTCCCTTTGTATGCAACGTGGCTTCGAAAAAGAAGGCGTGTTGGAAGGAGGCTTAAATGTCACGCGACGTGCTCCCAATTTGCTGAAAAAGCTGGAAGCAAACGAAGCGATTGAAAACGATCCAATGGAGATCATGGACTGGATTAACTTATTTGCATTTGCGGTCAGTGAAGAAAATGCAGCAGGAGGTCAAGTTGTTACCTCTCCCACCAATGGCGCAGCAGGCGTTATACCCGCTGTACTGATGTACTATCATCGATTTATTAAAGAGTTAGACCTCAAACAAATCAAAGATTTCTTAGCGGTGGCTGGCGCTATTGGCATCTTATACAAGACGAATGCCTCAATTTCAGGCGCTGAAGTCGGCTGTCAGGGAGAAGTTGGCGTTTCATCATCCATGGCTGCAGCAGGTTTGACCGCACTGAGAGGTGGCAGTAATGAACAGATCTGTATTGCCGCAGAGATTGCTATGGAACATTCGTTGGGTATGACGTGTGACCCAATTGGTGGCCTAGTCCAAGTCCCATGTATCGAGCGCAATGCCATGGGGGCGATGAAAGCGATCAATGCTTCGCGCATGGCGCTGAAAAGAACCAGCAAGTGTCTAATTTCTTTGGATAAAGTAATCGCGACCATGTATCAAACAGGCAAAGATATGAACAAAAAATACCGCGAAACATCCCTTGGTGGTTTAGCGGTCATTCACATGGCACCGCCCTGCGAATAGTACAAGCGGCTACCAATAGCAAAACCAACACAAAAAAAAAGCGCAACTGTTTCTGCGCTTTTTCTCAGTTCAAGTAAGGCTAGATCTTATCTGCGACTGCCAGTGCAGCGGATAAGGTGTCTGCACCAAATTTAAGACTTCTTTCTGGCGACCAACCATAAAGTGGGTCAGGATAATCGTTATTATCTTTAAACGGCATTTCGATGGTGTAAGACAAGCACTTGAATTGCTCCGCGACCCAATTTGAACCGACTGTCAGGTTAGCTTTGCCCGGTTCATCTTTGTCATAGCCAAACTCATCTTGGAATTCTGGCGTCACGGTATGCAGTGCCTGTTTGAATGCAGTTTCAAGTGAAGCCAAGCGCTGATCATAAGAAGGAATGCCTTCTGAACCGGCAACAAAGTTGTAAGGAATGGCTTCATCACCGTGAATATCAAGAAACATGTCCACACCAGTTTCAAGCATCTTCTCTCTTACCAAGGAGACTTCTGGACTTTTCTCCATGCTTGGAGATTGCCATTCACGATTGAGGTTCACCCCCACCGAGTTGCAACGCAGGTGCCCGCGGATACTGCCATCTGGGTTCATGTTCGGCACAACATAAAGTACCGCTTTGTCGAGCAAAGCACGTGCACCAGTGTCTTCATCATCCATCAAACGCTGAATCAGCCCTTCCATAAACCATTCAGCCATGGTTTCACCGGGGTGCTGTCTCGCGATGACCCAGATTTTCTTCTTACCTTCTTCAGGTTCACCAAAAGTCAGCAAGCTCATGTCATTGCCATCAAGGGTATGCCCAAGAGTTTCTAGTGTACAGTGATGAACGCTTTGCGCTGCATGCAATAGATCTTGGTGTCGGTCATAGCTGTATGGCGCAAAATACGCAAAATAGATTGAGCCATGTTCTGGGATCACAGTAAAACTCAGTGTATCTCCGTCAAATTCGGCAGGGACTCGAAACCACTCTTCTCGGTCATAAGACGCTACCACGTCATAATCCTTCCAACCCTCTGGATATGCAGAATTTTTGAGGTCAACGATCTGGATTGAGTGTGATTGCTCCGCTTCTGTCTCCAGTCGAAAGTGGAACCACTGATAAAACTCAGACTGATTGTCATTCGGGATCTTTAGTTGAATTGCCTCTTTATTATCGGCATTAACGACTTCAATATTACCACTTTCGAAATTGCTGAAGATCTTCATTGAACTACTTTCCTTATCAATAACAACGACTTTACCTAGAGACTAACACACTGGCTTGGGCACAAAAATGACAATCCATACACCTGCTTAAAAGCCTCACTAGACGATGTGTTACAACGCAAACGATTTGGATCAATTTATATGTAAATAGTTCTGCGTTTTTTGCAAAAACTCGTACATCCGTAATCTGATCTGAGATAATGGCATCAGTTTATAACACTCGGCAATTAATACTATTATCAGATTTTAATTCTATATCAAACTCTAAATATGAGGCTATTATGTGGAATAATCTCAATAAATCAATGATGTTCTGCCAAGCAATGTTTGGTTTATCATTCTATGGTGTCATGGTGATCCTGACCCGTTTCTTTTTAGAAGATCTGGGATATAGTGAGGCAGACACTATGATGGTTGTCGGAGCTTTTTCTTCTATAGGCCCACTGTTCGCTATCGCGGGTGGATTCATAGCAGATAAATTCCTTGGTGCCTACCGCTCACTCACCATTGCTTACGGCACTTTTAGTACTGGCTACGCGCTACTTGTACTCGGCGCATCAACAACAAATATACCAATGAGCCTTGTCGGTATCGCACTGGCGAGTTACGCTCGTGGTTTGATGTCTCCCTCTTACCCAAGCCTTTACAAACGTACTTTCTCCACTGAAGAGGACTTTGAAAACGGCTATCCCGTTAACTACTCAGTGAATAACGTCGGTGCACTTCTCGGTCAATACCTATTCCCAATGTTGGTTCTTGCCATCGGCTTCCATGGCAGTTTTATGGTATCTGCGGTAATGGCTGGTCTCGCTTTTGTCACTCTGGTGATCTTCAGCAAACCCTTGGTTAACGTTGGTGAAGATATCGACAAGAACTCAGTGAGCCTGAAAAACTGGTTATCCTTCTTTGCCCTTTCAGCAGCGATGGTTGGCTTAGTGTTCTTCATGTTCTCCAATATGGATATTGGCCAGAACATTGTCTATGCCATCGGTGCTGCGGCTATCTTGTATTTCTTCACATTGATGATCAAGTCAGGCAAGTCAGATGCATTGAAAATGGGCACAATCCTTATCATGACTGTACTCACGACTTGCTTCTTCGTGTACTACGGTCAAATGATGACTTCAATGACCATAGTGACCATCAACACCATGCGTGGTGACCTGTTCAACATAATCCCTATAGCTCCAGAAGCTTCGATGGCAATGAACCCACTTTGGTGTATTGTTGCTGGACCCGTGATTGCCATGACGTTTTCTTCTCTAGAGAGAAAAGGCATCAACTTTTCCACGGCGACAAAGATAGGCTTTGCGTTTATTTTCACCGCTATCGCTTTTGGTATTCTGACAATAGCAGTAATGAATGTGGGTGAAGACGTTGTGATTCGTCCTGAAGTCTTCTTAGCGATTCACTTCTTCCAAGCATTTGCCGAAGTTATTGTTGGTAGCTTAGTCGTAGCCTTTATCCTTTCAGTAGCGCCAAAACACATTGAAGGTTTCTCTGTGTCACTCTTCTCAGTGGCGATAGCACTGAGTGGTATCGTGGGCGCGGTATTCTCAACCTCAATCGCGCTTGAAAAAGGCCAACAAATCACGCAAGAGATCGTACAGAATGTTTACGGCGATTACTTCCAATTGCTGACCGTACTCGCCGTTGCAATGGTAGCCATTGCTCTAGTTGCATCGGTTATCATTCGCAAGATGCTAGACGCGGCTCGTGCAGATGAGCAACCTGAGTTGGTTGAAGCAGAAAACTAACCGATACAAGAAACAGAAAGCCCCGGTTAAAATCCGGGGCTTTGGGTTAGTTGCTAGCGAAATAATTTTAGGCAATTAATCTCTATCGAACGCTCGGTAGTTGTAGTCTACATGTACAACAGGTTGGTAGGTAATCTGACCGTCAGGCCCCATCTTCTCAGTCAGAGTTACTGTCGAATCTTTAATTTCTAGCGAACGTGTCACTTCTGGGTGCCACAACTTTAAGCTCAAGTGACGGGTCAGCTCTCTAGAAGACATCGAGTCAATGTCATTGATGATATCTTGACCTTGAGCGTAGGCTGCCTCTTTCGAGGTTGCAGACTCACCGTTTACTGTTTTTGTATCAGAGTACATGCGGTATCCACCAGCGACCGCGGCAGTAGAGGTGATCATTAGGATGGTGGCAATACTTACTAATTTTTTCATAACTGACTCCTTAGTTACCTTAAACTCGAGCTCTTCACTTGACTCGAATACCTAAATGGTACGTAGCAGAAGACCAAAAGGGCTTAGAAAATATTGCACTTGTTGTTCAATAAATTTGAAAAAGAAAACGTCTTTTTGTCGCCAAAAAATCAGGGCCTTAGTGGCTTGTAATATGCATATGGCAAATATAACTTTGCTTCAATGGCTTATGGTTCCGATTCTTATTCAGAGACCAAAAAACTCTTTTGGCCTATATACTGATTGGGAATAAAACAAACAATAATTATCATAGTACAAAGAGGAAATTGTTGTCCGAGGTGGTGTTATCCACTAGGCAGTGAATAAAACTAAAGAACTGTCAAAACCAACCCAGTCAAGATCAATGTGGTTCCGGTAAAACGCGTAACCAAGAACTTTTCCGATAACCAAATAATCCCAAACACCATGCCAAACACTATACTGAGCTGCCTTAACGCAACGACATAACTGACGTTGTCTGTCATTGTCATCGCATACAGAACGAGACCATAAGTCGTCGCCATCATAGTACCCGCCAACGCGGATGGCTTTTTAATCATCCATGCTTGCTGAAAGTCTTCTAATCGTCTGGTCACTAACAAGTAAACGACGAGACACACAGCAATAGACCAAAATTGGATGCCAAGATAAAAAATCGCCGAGCTCCTGTCACTTAACGCATGGCTAAATGTACTCTCCAAAACCAACAATGCCTCTTTATCTAGAATGGAATAGCCTGTGGTCCCTAGCGCAGCAAGCAGTGCGTAACACACGCCCGCGTTGAAGTAGCCATTGACATGAAACTGCCTAAATGATTCTAAAGGCACAAATAAACAACCAAGCGTGATAAGCGAAAAGCCAATCCAACTGAGCGTTGACAATTCATAACCCAGAGCAACCGTACCCGCACCAACCATAAGCACAGGTAGCGCCCGCGCTATCGGATAAATGACCCCAATATCGGCATGCTTATAAGCAAAGCCCAGACCCAACAGGTAAATCATCTGCGCAATACCACTGAACAACAAAATCTGCCAAAAGACGTTGGGAAACGACGTTAAACCGACTTGATGAATGTACCAAATCACATAGGGCGTAAGCAGCAATGCTACCGCTGAACTGCTGGCGAGAAAGAAAGCGGGCCCAGAAGCCTTATTATTTTTACTGAGCAAATTCCATCCTGCATGGAGAAAAGCAGAAATAACGACTAGAAAAATAGCCCAAACAGACATAGCGAACCTTTGTAAAAAGGGCTTCCAAACAGAAGCCCAGTAAATTGAGATTAGTGGTTGAGTACCGCGATAGATTCAATACTGATCGCATCATGGCGCCAATATTCAATATCACAATCAATAAGTTCACCATGCTGATTGTAGTTGATACGTTCGACCACCATAGCGGGTGTGCCCGACGTAGCTCTCAACGCCTGAGCAGTATCTCCCAACAAACTGCTGGTACTGATGCGATAGCGAATTTTCTGATACACCATGCCGAAATGGTCACGATAGATATCAGTCAACGATTTAGATAAATCGAAGTCCAAAAGGTTAGGAAACAACTCAGGGCGAATATAGTTAGTCACAAAGACGACTGGGCGATCTTCTAGGTACCTGACCCTATCGACTTGATACACATCCGAGAATGGTTGCAGCCCAAGCAAGCTAGCCGCCTGCTTATTTGCCAGAATACCTTTCGCGGCAACCAGTTCGGTCTTTGGTACACGGTGTTGTGCCAACGCCATGTTACTAAAATTGAGCGTTTGAGTGGGATCATACTTAAGTGGCTGCGGGGAAATAAACCAGCCACGTCGGTCTTCGCGATAGATACGGCCTTCTGATTCCAGTAACGACAGCGCCTCACGTAGTGTCACACGAGTGGTATCAAACGATTCTGCCAATTTACGCTCCGCGGGTAGTTTTTGCCGCGGTGAAAGTAACCCTGATTCAATCTGCTCAACAATAGAATCTTTTATTTTTACGTATTGCACTCGTTGTCCTTACCTTTTGCGCCATGCCTGTGTTCTGTTTTCTAACCATTTCCCCAGCGTCATATGTACTAGCTTGGCAACAGAGGCTGAAATCATGATCATCACCGCCATTGCGGCTGCCGCGCCCGTTTGGCCTGCATCGTCCATATTTAATACAGAGACAGAAGCCGGAATGGTTTCAGTTGAATAGATGAATACTACCGCAGAAGTGGTGGTTAATGCATTAATAAACAAATACGTAGCGATATCCAATGTCGCAGGGACGCAGACGGGTAATGTGACTTTAAAGAACAACTTATATTGAGGTAGCTTGACGGAAGCTGCTGTCGCCTCGATTTCTGCTGGGATCTGCTTCAGCGCTGTCACGGCAGTCATATGGCCGACGGTGTAATAGTGAACCACGGTATTGATTACCAAGAATGCCATCGTACCATAGAGAAAGCTCAGAGGGTTGTTCGCATCGTTAAAGTAGAATATATAGCCCAACCCAAGCACCATGCCCGGCACTGCCATGGGTACCACACTTAACATTTGCATAGCCTGCCTTACAGGAGCAAAGGCGCGCCCTTTCTCGATGCAGTATGCTCCGACCAATATCAATGTTGTACCAATAATGGCAGTCCATGTCGCCAGTGACAATGAGTTGAAGTAAGGTTGCCAACCATAAGTGCTCATTTCGGCAAAGTTATAGTTGTTCAGCGTTAATGCTTTATTCCAAGGCCAGAACGTCACCAGAGAACCATAAACCGCCATGCCCAGCACCGTAATAACGGCTAATGAGATCAATGAGCAATACAGGAAACACGCACCATCTCGCAGTTTGTTCGGTTCAGGTTGATAGGGTACGGAACGCGTATCAAACAGACTCTTTTGCTTTTTCTGCACCCAGCGGTCTGCGACGAATGCTAACAAAGCGGGAATCAACAACAGAATACTGGTCACTGCACCCATAGAGAAGTTTTGCTGCCCTACAACCTGCTTAAAGATATCCGTGGCAAGAACGTTGTAGCTTCCACCGATAACTTTTGGCACACCAAAGTCACACACAACCAGAGTGAAGACAACAATCAAGGTACTGATCAAACCGTACTTCGCCGCAGGCAAAGTTACGATAAAGAATGTTTTAAGTGGCGATGTTTTCAACGCGCGAGCCGCTTCATACAAACGCGCATCAGATGTACGAAGCGAGGTAGTCAATATCATCAACGCGTGGGGAAAGGTCCAAAAGATTAATCCTAGCGCAATACCAATTAGGCCATATACGGAATTTCCACCCAAGATCTCTTTCGCCACACCCTGGTTACCAAATAAAAAAATCAAGCTGATCGCAGGTAACAGCGAAGGAGCAAGAATAGGCGCAGTACCCAAGACATGGAACAAGCCTTTCATCGGCATACAAGAGCGAGTCAGTGCATAAGCATAACCAAATGCCAATACACCAACCACAGCGGTTACCAGCAAGCCAACCGTCAATGTATTGCCGAGAGACTGCCACAAGCTCGCCTGTGAAAAATAGCTGGCAAAATTGGCTAAGCCAACAAATTCACCTTCCGTGCCCTGCACGCTTTTCGCCAACATCGCCCATAAGGGCATGACGATAAAAATCACCAGCAACGAAAACAGAAGTGTAAGTAAACCAAACAAGACGATGTTGTCGCAACTGATACGCTTTAGCTGGCTAGTAGAGTGATTCTTAAGAGCAGTCAGCGTCGAATTATTCATTGTATTACTGTCCATTGCATTCATCCTAAGCCGCAATCGCTTTGTCGCCATTTGGGCTTAACACTGGGTATGCTCTTGCTCCTCGCTCGGCAAACTGAATATAACGAATATCACCAACGCGTAGCTTCATGTTTTGCGCTTGTTCACCGGAAACGTCAACAAAGATGGGAGCTGCGAGCTTGTCGTGTTGCAACTCACACTCATATCGGCAGAACGACCCTAAAAACTCATAGGTACGAATACGGATTGGCAACGCATCCTTTACTTGTTCGGAAAAGCGAACATTTTCTGGACGGATTGCTAAGTCAAAACGGTCACCTCGGACCAAATTTCGGTTCTCCAGCACAGGAGCTTGAATGAGTGACTCGGCAATACGTAGCTGACTGTCAGTTGCGACTGAAGCACCAATAAAATTCATGCTGCCAACAAACTCAGCAACAAATCGGGTAGCAGGCTGTTGATAGATTTCCTGTGGCGTGCCAACTTGCTCAATAACGCCGTGATTCATGACCACAATGCGATCTGCCATTGACAGCGCTTCATCCTGATCATGAGTCACCATAATGGTGGTGATACCCAGCTTACGTTGTAGTTTACAAATCTCATCACGCAAGTGAACACGTACTTTGGCGTCCAGCGCAGATAAAGGTTCATCAAGCAGTAGCAAGCCCGGAGAAAGAGCTAAAGCACGGGCAAGTGCGACACGCTGCTGCTGACCGCCAGATAACTGGTTTGGATACTTCTGTCCGGATGTAGCAAGTCCAATCATCTCCAGCCACTCATCGACTTTCTCTAGTGCTTCGCGGGTCGACATGCCTTGGTTCTTCAGGCCAATAGCAATATTTTCCTCTACAGTCAGATTAGGAAACAGAGCATATGATTGGAATACAATGCCAAAATCGCGCTTTTCAGGCGGCAGGAAAGTCGTCTCTTCACCGTGTTGAGAAATTGAACCTGAAGTGGGAAGATCGAGCCCAGCAATGGCTCTCAGTAGCGTCGTTTTACCACAGCCAGACGGGCCTAGGAAACAAACAAATTCGCCTTTTTCAATGGCAAGTGAGATATTGTTAAGCGCGGTGAATTGTCCGAATTGCTTTACAACGTTTTCAATCTGTAGATAAGGTTGGTTAGTTGGCATAACACACTCTCCAAATGGTATATACCAACTCTAATTCTGGTTTATTTCAGACGCATGACAAATTTATAGACCAAAGATGACAAACACATGAAAGGCAGGATGGTTTCACCACAAGAACCGACTCCGATTAATCCCAAGTGACAGACATTTTGTAATATGGGATATCACCTTTGTAAAAGCGCCCGCCTTGCTCTGTCATACCAATTCTTTTGTACACAGATAACGCACTCTCACGAGCATCACACCAAAAAACGATAACGCCCGTATTCTGCAATTGACTAATAATAACTTTGAGTAGGTTTGAGCCTATCCCCTGCCCTTGATACTCAGGAGAAGTGGCAAACTTTCTCAATCGAGCCACATCATCGGTAACAAATACAGAAGCGACACAAACAAGCTTCCCCGCGACAAATGCACCAAAATGTAAGCTCGCGTCATCTTCTTCTAAACGACAAAAATCGACACTCTTATCTGGCCAGAGTACCCGATGCCGTAAAGCAAGCGTGTCTTCTGCTGAGATCTTTCTAACGTCCATGATGTCTTCTACCTCGCATAACCTTTGAACAAATTTGCCTGTGATCAAGCCAAAATGCAAAAGGGAGAGCCTATGCTCTCCCTAAAATACTCAGCCACAACCAATAAGTTTATCTAGGCCTTATGATTTTGGCTCTGATTTAGCGTCAAATTTTGCCGACCAGGTTGCAAGGATATCTGCGCGCTTGCTACCCATTTGAGCAAAGTCCATCTCTGCCATGTTCTCTTGTACATTAGGGAAGTGAGAGACGGTCGCTTTGACATCTTTATGAGCAACAACCGGATACATTTCTACGTACAACTCGTTAGCCGCTTTAGAAATAGACCAATCAACCACGCGCTTGGCCGCATCGGACTCTTTGACTAAGCCTACCGCTTCTGACTCCCAGCCAATGCCTTTAGGTGTGATCACAGCCAAAGGTGCGCCCTGACTCTTCAACTTAGCACCACGGCTAGCCATAGAAATACCAATCGCCACTTCACCCATACCTGCTTGTACACATGGTTTAGAACCTGAGTGGGTATAATGTGCGATGTTTTTATCCAGTGCTTTCATGTAGTTCCAACCTTTGTCTTCACCCATGTTTTGTAGCCATGCAGAAACCTGCATGTAACCTGTACCGGACGACGCAGGGTTTGGCATCGCAATATGACCTTTGTAAACCGGATCTGTCAGGTCTTGCCATGATGTAGGTTTAGGTAGGTTAAACTGTTTCGCCACCACTTCATTGAAACAAACGGCATTGAAAAACGCATCATTCCCAAACCAAGCCTGATTCGATTGCGGGTCGTTAAGGTTCGCATGCAGAAACTCTATACCTTTAGGCGTGTATGGTTTAAGCAAGCCTTGCTCTTTCAATAATGCCATTGAAGAGCCCGCTAAACCCCATACTACTTCTGCGCGTGGATTATTTTTTTCTGCCAGCAACTTAGCCGTCATGATACCCGTAGAGTCGCGGACCCACTTGATCTTGATGTCTGGGTTTTGTTTCTCAAACGCAGACTTGTACTTTGCAAGAATGTCCGTTTCAAAAGCGGTGTAAACCGTTACTTCCTGAGACGCCATTGCATTCGTTGCTAGCATAGAGACAAGCGCAGCCAGCGATCCTTTCATCAAACGGTTGTTCATCATTTTCTCCAATTAAGACGATTTGTTGGAAACCGATTGACATGCACTCTCATCGCAAAAGTCAATTGGTCTGTACCAATTGGTGATATACACCCTAAAATGGCATTGTGACGATCCTATGAACAATCGATGGCACTTTTTAGAAACCTCGTCAAAAGTTTGGTTAAGTTAAACGCCCAATCTATATGATATTAAAGTTTTATGAATTTGAGTTTTTGTCTATTTACTCATCGTTTTCTGCCCTGATAGAGTGCACTTAAATTCTGGTGTATACCAAAATAGGATGAAAATGAAAAACGAATACTTACTGCTAACTCCTGGACCACTTTCAACGTCAGAAACGGTCCGTGAAGCTATGTTAAAAGACTGGTGCACTTGGGATGATGAATACAACAAAGACATCGTAGAAGTGATTCGCACTAAATTAACAAAGCTGGCAACTCAACACCAAGGCTATACCAGTGTGCTTATGCAAGGCAGTGGCACAGCGTCAGTAGAAGCCACCATTGGCAGTGCGATCGCAAAAGAAGGCAAACTGCTCGTTGTTGACAACGGAGCCTACGGCGCGCGAATTGCAAAAATTGCACAGTATCTGAATATTCCTTGCCATATCGTTTCCCCAGGCGAAACATCACAGCCGCACATGAGCGAGGTGGAAACAGCACTAGCAAGGGATCCAAGTATTACTCACGTTGCCATTGTCCATTGCGAAACTACAACTGGCATGCTCAACCCAATTGAGGCGATGACTCAATTAGCAAGGCAACACGGTAAAGTGGTCATCCTAGATGCGATGTCTAGCTTTGGCGGTATTCCAATGGACATTGGCGAAATGGGCGTTGACTTTATGATCAGTTCTGCCAACAAATGTATTCAAGGTGTACCAGGGTTTGGTTTTGTCATAGCAAAGCAAAGCGAACTGGAAAGATGCCAAGGGCAAGCCCGTTCATTGAGCCTAGATTTGTACGATCAGTGGAAGTGTATGGAAATGAACCATGGTAAATGGCGTTTCACTTCTCCAACGCACACTGTACGCGCTTTCTACCAAGCTCTGTTAGAACTTGAACAAGAAGGCGGGATTCAGGCACGTCATACGCGTTATCAGACTAACCAAGCAAGCTTGGTCTCAGGCATGCGTTCGTTAGGCTTCGAACCGTTGTTACGCGATGAGCTTCACTCACCAATTATTACTTCTTTTTACTCCCCGACTCATCCGGACTACCAATTTAAGGCGTTTTATGACCGCCTCAAAGAGCAAGGGTTTGTCATTTACCCGGGCAAGGTATCTAACGCAGATTGTTTCCGAATTGGCAATATTGGCGAAGTCTACCCGCAGGATATTGAACGTTTGATCGGTGCAATCAAGAACGCCATGTACTGGAAAGAAGTGCAAACGGTAGCCTAATCATGACTCAGTCGATAAAACCAACCCACTTTCGCAGTGAAGGAGATGTGAATACCACTCCTGCTCGACAGGCTAGGAACGCATCCCTAAACGACGAACGTACGCAAGAACTGCTACAGCGCGATAGCGACGTCTTTCTGCATCAGGCCATGTCTACACCCTGTCTGGACGCACTTGAAGCAGCCGAAGGAATCTATATTCAAGATGCCACAGGCAAAAAGTACATGGATTTTCATGGCAACAACGTTCACCAGCTTGGCTACGGTCATCCACATGTGATTAAGCGAATCACTGAACAGATTGCAAATCTGCCATTTTCGCCTCGCCGTTTCACCAATGAAACCGCGATTAAGTGTGCTGAAAAGCTCACGCAGATCTGTGGTGGAGAACTCAACAGAGTCTTGTTCGCCCCTGGGGGCACATCGGCTATAGGCATGGCACTCAAGTTAGCTCGTCATGTTACCGGCAATTTTAAAGTCGTCTCTTTATGGGACTCTTTTCACGGTGCCTCTCTGGACGCAATATCTGTTGGCGGTGAAGCCTGCTTCCGTGAAGGTATGGGCCCTTTAATGGCAGGAGTTGAACGTATTCCGCCCGCGGTATCCTACCGCGGAGCTTTTCAAAGTGTCTCTTCTGATGGTAGCGATGTTCACTATGCCGATTATCTGGAATATGTGATTGAAAAAGAAGGAGGCATTGGCGCTTTTATTGCCGAAGCTGTTCGCAATACCGATGTTCAGGTGCCAAGCAAAGCCTACTGGAAACGTATTCGTGAGATATGCGACAAGCACAACGTCCTGCTCATTATTGACGATATTCCTAACGGCATGGGGCGCAGCGGAGAATGGTTCACGTATCAAGCCTATGACATCGAACCTGACATATTGTGTATTGGCAAAGGTTTGGGCGGTGGATTGGTTCCCATTGCAGCGATGGTCACCAAAGACAAATACAACACTGCAGAGCAGATTTCTATGGGTCATTACACCCATGAGAAGAGTCCAATAGGCTGCGCCGCCGCACTCGCGACTATACAAGTCATTGAACAACAAGGTTTACTGGAAAAAGTAAAAGACGATAGCGAGTTTGTACGTGAAAAATTGCTGGAAATGAAACAGAAATACCCAGTAATCGGAGACGTTCGCGGCATCGGTTTACTTTGGGGCGTAGAACTCGTGACAGATAGGCAAACCAAACAAAGAGCGTTTGATCAAGCGGAAACCGTGCTTTATCAATGTCTAAATAATGGCCTCAGCTTTAAAGTTTCTCAAGGCAATGTTATTCAACTCAGCCCACCATTAATTATTTCACGTCAACAACTTACCGAAGCGCTGGCTATCTTCGAAGAAGCGATTGCCAATGTATGTAATGAACACAACGACTGATAACAGGATATCAATTATGACTTACTCTCACTCACCGATTCAGGCTGTCATCTTTGACTGGGCTGGCACCATTGTAGATTTTGGTTCATTCGCACCAACCAGCATCTTCGTTGAAGCATTCAAACAAGGTTTCGACTTTGATATCAACTTAGCAGAAGCACGCGAGCCAATGGGGCTTGGCAAATGGGACCACATTCAGGCGGTAGGTCGCCTTCCGGCTGTAGACAAACGTTGGAATGAGCAGTTTGGTCGCTCCATGAATAGTGATGACATTAACCGCATTTACGCGACTTTTATGCCACTGCAAAAAGCAAAAGTCGCTGACCACGCAGAACCCATCCTGAACGCGATTGAAGTTGTCGATGGTTTAAAAGATCAAGGGATCAAGATTGGTTCTTGCTCTGGTTATCCTCGTGAAGTCATGGATGTGTTAATCCCTGTCGCTGCTGACTATGGCTATAAGCCTGATTACGTTGTGGCGACTGACGACCTTCCTCAAGGAGGCCGCCCTGCACCTTATATGGCACTAAAAAACGTCATCGAGCTAAACGTAACGGACGTAAAGGCATGCATTAAAGTGGATGACGCAGCACCGGGCATCGACGAAGGACACAATGCAGGTATGTGGACGGTGGGTTTGTTGCTGTCTGGCAATGAAGCGGGACTCACCTATGAACAATATCAGGCAGCGGATGAAGCGACACTAAATACTGCTCGCGAAAAAGCGAAAGTGAAGTTAATGAAGAGCACGCCACACTACCTGATTGACACCATTTCTCAGCTACCAGAAGTGGTTAGAGATATTGAGCGCCGACTGGAAGCGGGTGAACGCCCTTAAACTCATCGCTCGTGTTTAGCGCACAAGCCAGTAGTTCAATCCTACTGGTTTGTGATTTTAGAAAGATATAAGGCTTTATATTCCCGCAAACAATTCGATCATTACTAACGAGCCTTGCGTAGTAAGTGTCCAGCAAAATAGGCCAAAATTGGCACATAACGTTACCCAGAACAAACTCTTAAAGCCGATGTCATTGTACTTATGGTGCAACACAGATTGTGCAAGCAGAGCACCCGGCCAGCCTCCGACAAGATTCAATACATGAAAAGTCAGCGAAGGAACACGCCATCCTCCAGTATGAAGTGCCTGTTTATCTAGTGCGTAAACTATATAAGCAATCGTACTTAGTGCGATATAAAGCACCAATGAGAGTGGTGGATAATCGAGAATTAGCACACTGGCCACTAGCGTGGTGAGAAACCAAATGGCAATCGCCAAAGAAAAATTAAACACCAGTTGTCTTTCAATATTCACAGCACGAATGCCGCCCTGATCATCTTTTGCCAATCGAAACTGCACTCGTTCGCTGATTCTTGGAGGGTGGCCGTACGCTTCTAAGTCACAGAGATGAAATTTGATTTGTGCATCTTGGTCATCAACCGAAATGTACCCGTAGCCCTTAGTATCGTGCCACTCACTAATGGTTCCTTGAATCGCCATTATGGTCCCTCACTCTCTCAAGCTCCCTGCCTAAGACGCCTTAGCCAAACACAACATATTCTCGTTTTACTTCTAAGTTCCAGTTTAGCCGCATAGTCAACAGGTAGCACAAAAAGAATCAGAAATGTTTAGCACACCTAATATTTACATCAAAAATCAATACTGACAGGTTCTGACACTCCCCTGCCATAAACTCAGTTCCGAACTCAACACCAATAGAAAAGGAGTAATACAATGGAAAACGTTATTGAAATCGTTAGCTTTAAGCTACTGGCAGGAACAACATCTGAAGACTTTATCGTAGCAGCCAATCAAAGCCAAAAATTCGTTGCGACATTAAAAGGTTTCCAATATCGTTCTCTAAGCCACAATGCAGAAAATGATACTTGGACCGATGTCGTCTACTGGGATTCAATGGAAGATGCCAAATCGGCGGGCGAGCAATTTGTTCACTGCACAGAGTGTCAGCCATTAATGGCATTGATTGATTCAGAATCGGTCAACATGCAACATCAAGTTCTACGTATGTGCGACCTTGCCGCTAAGTACCAATAGGCTTGACTTAACGCTGACTTAAGGAGGGTGCATAATGCGCCCTTCTGCAATGAGAAAGTAACGAGATGAGTAAATCTGAACGACTGTTTGAGCTGCTGACTTTGCTACGCTCAAAGCGTTATGCTGTCACTGCTGCTAACCTCGCCCAAACCATGGAAGTCAGTGAACGGACTATCTATCGAGATATTCAATCACTTGTGAATTCCGGGGTTCCCATCCAGGGCGAAGCAGGTGTCGGCTATATCTTACAGGCGGGCGCGCACTTACCGCCATTGATGTTCTCAGAACGAGAAATGATGGCGCTGGAACTCGGAATGAGAATGGTTCGGGCTTGGTCAGACAGTGATCTTGCAGATGCTTCCATCAGCGCTTCAAACAAAATCCTCTCCGTATTGCCAGACAAACTCAAACAGCAGGTTGAGAGCTTTCCGATACTGGTGCCTGACTTTTATACGCAGACCGCATCGGCTCGCCACGGACAAATGCTCAGACATGCCATTGATGCAAAGTTGAAGATAGACATTGATTACGTCGCAGAAAATGGGTCTAGAACGCAGCGTACTCTGCAACCTCTCGGACAAATGTTCTGGGGAAAAGTCTGGACGCTAGTCGCATGGTGCGAGTTGAGGGATGACTACCGTCACTTCAGACTGGATCGAATTGAAAAACTAAGCATCCTAGACCAGCAGTTTGAGACCAATAAAACTAAGTCTCTAGAGCACTTTATTACGCTTTACTCACCAAAGGACTAGTAGACAACTCTTAAGATGAGCAGGGAAATGTTGACCGCCATCATACACCCGTTAAAGTCATTAACCACGTCAAATTCAACGTATTCCATTATGTACCGGGGCCCGTTATCTCTACTCATATCTCTGACGTGGAAGACTGTCTGATGTGAGCTTCTCTTGAAAGAGATTAAACCGTAGCCACGTTTGTCATCATACTTTACGATTATTCCCTGCATATTGGTGCCGCATATCTGCCGCCTATATTGACAATAGATACTCACTGCAGGGAATAATGGACCACACAGTAATTAAGCGCGTAGAATACTCTTCAGTTCAAATAGTGATTCAACCGTGTAGCTTGGTTCAATCCCTTCCACTTCATCTTCTTGAGTTGTATTTAACCAGCAGGTCTCAATCCCAAAGTTAATTCCACCTAAGATGTCAGAATGAGGGTTATCTCCAACCATCAACACTTTACTCTTACAAGGGTTACCCATCTTTTCTAGTGCGTGAGAAAAGATCCCCACATCTGGCTTAGCAATACCAACTTCTTCAGAAATAATCACATGCTCAAAGTAATCTGTCATTCCTGTTCGTTCTAATCGAATCGCCTGAAGTTCAGTAAAGCCATTGGTAATGATCCCTAGTTTGGCTTTGCCTTGCAAAGCACCCATGAGCTCTTTCGCTCCGGGTAGCAAAGTACAAATGTCTGCCATTGCCTCAAGAAAGGCAGTGTTCAATTCTGAGGTCGTTGTCTCAAGCTTGTCAGCCCAGCCTTTAAATCGGGTGTGCTTTAATTCATGTGCAGTGATGGTGCCATTCTGGTAATCCACCCAAAGTGGTTTGTTCACCGTTTGGTAATGGCTGTAATCTTGTTGAGTAAATTCAATTCCTTTGCGAGAGAACATCAACTGCATCCCTTTAAAAGCATCAAAATGGAACAAGGTTTCGTCAGCATCAAATAAGATCCAATCGTATTTCATTTTTCTCTCCTCAATTTTCCCCGCTAGTGTAGATTGTTTTCCTAAAGATGATAATCTACTAATCAAGAAACTGATTGTTTACTAATACTCAACCAATGCAAGCCTATACCTCTATTCCTATTTTTGTTTCCGTCGTAGAGAGCGGCAGCTTCTCTATTGCTGCAGAGAAACTTCACATTACCAAATCCGCTGTCAGTAAGCGTATCAACCAACTGGAAGACGAGCTGGGTATTCGTCTGCTAAATCGCACTACTCGCAAATTAAGCCTAACTGAAGCGGGTCAACGCTATTACGATTACGTCGCTCAATCATTTAACCTTGCCCAACAAGGCATCGATGCGGTTACTGAACTTCAAGGAAAGCCAACAGGAAAACTAAAGATTACGGCACCAATGTCTTTCGGAGTCTTACATGTCGCCCCTTTAGTTGCAGAATTTCTAACTTTGTACCCAGACTTAGAAATCGACCTGCAATTGGAAGATCAAATGGTCGATTTGGTTCAAGACGGGTTTGATTTAGGCATTCGCATAGGTCATCTACCGCTTTCTAACCTGGTTGCGAAAAGGCTAGCGACTTGTCGTAGTGTTCTGTGCGCCTCTCAATCTTACTTAGACGAGCATGGAGAGCCAGAAAAACCCAGCGATCTGAGCCTTCACAATTGTCTACGTTACGCCTATTTTCGTGGCGGCAGCGAATGGACTTTCGAAAGCCCTACCGGACCAGTTAGTGTGGTTCCGAAAGGTAAACTGGTCGTAAACAACAGTGAAGCAATTCGCAGAGCTCTGCTGGAAGGCTTGGGGATTGGTCAATTGCCCACATTCATCGTGGCAAAAGACGTTGCTGCTGGTACGCTCAGACCCATTATGACGGCTTATAAACTCCCTTCTCACTCTGTGTATGCTGTTTTCCCAGAAAGAAAGCACCTACCACTAAAAGTCCGCGTGTTTGTGGATTTTATCGCCGAGAAATTTGGGTCAGATGTCCCCTATTGGGATTTGACTTCACCGGCACATAAACCTTGAACAATGAGTCACTCAAGGTGTGACTCTGTCCTCATATCGCTGTGAATTACTCGCTCTAACTCGATTTCATGACCTAAAACAAAGGTGAGAACACCATACAGGCACACAATTGAACGACTCATTGTTCCGTTGTATCCGAGGTCTTTATGAAACGATTTTTTCCTTCCAGTGTGATGCTCACCCCATTCGTGGTAAAACATTATTCTCAGCCAGAACAAGACGATACAGATATTGAACCCAGTGATGACTTTGACGAAAGCAGCCAATCGGAAGAGAAAGAATGAGACCCACTTCCGGTCCAAGTAGCCTATTTTCATCTAACCTATTGGCGTCAGTTCGATAAGGAAACAAATAATGAAAAAAATTGCAGTTATCCTCAGCGGCTCAGGCGTATTTGATGGCGCTGAAATTCATGAATCCGTGCTTGCGCTACATGCCATCGAAAAACAAGGAGCAAGCTGGCATTGCTTCGCGCCAAACATTGAGCAGCTTCATGTGATAAACCATGTTACTGGTGAAGAAATGGCGGAGGCACGCAATGTCTTGACTGAAGCCGCTCGTATCGCACGGGGCAACATTGAAGATGTGGCGAAACTCAATGCTGCAGAATTTGACGCACTCCTTCTACCTGGTGGGTTTGGTGCGGCAAAAAACCTGACTGATTTTGCAGTCAATGGAGCGGAGTGCAGCATCAATACTCACATCGCATCTGCTTGTCGGGCTTTCGCCCAGGCCAGAAAGCCAGCTGGCTATTTGTGCATCGCACCAGCTATCATTCCGATGATTTACGCCAATGGCGTCAAAGGTACCATCGGCAATGATGAAGCCACAGCATCTGCATTCAATGCATTGGGAGGCGAGCATATCGCCTGCGAGGTGGACGACATCGTCTTCGATGAAGAACACAAAGTGCTGTCAACACCTGCATATATGTTAGCGGGCAATATCTCTCAGGCAGCCAGTGGCATCGAAAAACTAGTAAGAAAATTGGTAGACATTGCTTAATTTCTCCATTCAACACGACAGCCCTTTGCTCAATCAGAGGGCTTTTTTCATTTTCACACCAAGCCATCGCTGAACAAAATTAAAACAATCACGCTTCCTGTTGAATAAACGATTGCAGTAACCCACTAATATTTAACATTTTTATCATTATCAGGCTACTCATCTGACCAAGCTCACAAATCCAAAGCATACCGACCACTTTTGGGTAGGCAAATTGTTTGAGATCAAAATTGCTACGACCTTGGATATGCCAATCTATCTACAGTTTTTATTCTAAATATATTCGGAGCAAGTCGATGACAAGTGCATTTTTTATCCCTACTGTAAACTTAATGGGTGCTGGCTGTTTAAAGGATGCAGCAGACAGCGTGCAGTCTCAGGGCTTCAAAAAAGGTCTGATCGTTACAGATAAGATTCTTAACCAAATCGGTGTAGTAAAGCAGGTTCAAGATCTGCTGACAGACCGTGACGTCCAAACGGTAGTGTTTGACGGTACCCAACCCAACCCAACCACCAGCAACGTAAACGACGGTCTGGCTTTGCTGGCAGATAATGACTGTGATTTCGTTATCTCTCTAGGTGGTGGTTCACCGCACGATTGCGCTAAAGGTATTGCACTAGTGGCTTCAAACGGTGGCAAGATCGGTGACTATGAAGGTGTTGATCAATCTGCAAAACCAATGCTGCCACTCATTGCCATCAACACAACTGCCGGTACTGCGTCTGAAATGACTCGCTTCTGTATCATTACTGACGAAGAGCGTCACATTAAGATGGCTATTGTGGACAAGCACACAACACCACTGATTTCAGTCAATGATCCAGAGCTGATGCTGGCAAAACCCGCCTCATTGACCGCAGCAACAGGTATGGATGCCCTAACCCACGCTATTGAAGCGTATGTTTCTATCGCTGCAACACCAATCACTGACGCCGTCGCCATCAAAGCCATTGAGCTTATTCAGGCTCATCTGCGCACCGCTGTTGAAAATGGTGAAGATATCGAAGCTCGCGAACAAATGGCTTACGCGCAATTTATGGCAGGTATGGCGTTTAATAACGCGTCACTAGGCTACGTGCACGCGATGGCTCACCAGCTAGGGGGCTTTTACGATCTGCCACACGGTGTATGTAATGCGATTCTTCTGCCACATGTACAGCGCTACAACGCACAAGTGTGTCCTGAACGCTTACGTGATGTTGCTAAAGCAATGGGTGTTGACGTTGAGGGCATGACGGCAGAACAAGGCGCTGAAGCGGCAATCGATGCGATCGTAGCGCTTGCGAAAGATGTGGGCATTCCAGCAGGTATCAAGGAACTGGGTGCGAAGTCTGAAGACATCCCAACACTTGCAGATAACGCGCTAAAAGACGCGTGTGGCTTTACTAACCCGAAACAGGCGACCCACGAAGAAATCTCTTCAATCTTCGAAGCCGCCATGTAATACCATTTTCTTTTCCTAACTCAAGCCTCCCTCGGGAGGCTTTTTTATTCAGCGAAAAGTTTAATATGCGCGGGTTATAAGACCCAGTATTGAGGCGTCAGTTTCACCAAAATACAAGGTCACCGACTTGGTCTCGCCTTGTGCAAAACTGCCATCTTGGTCAATTTTTGAAGGAGAAACATAGTGGTCATTGCCGAAATAAGCCTTGATTTGATTGGGTTTTAGAGTGATACCACCACCAGAGTTATTGGTCACCATCGCTTGTACCATACGCTTTCCACCCTGACTGTTATAGATGTCGTAAGATTCTAAGCTGAAGTAGCTATGGGAAGGCTTGTCTCGGTTGTGCTTTGGCTCAGGTACATACGCAGAACCATTAACGGTTCGTACGTAATGCATTGTATCTTGTGACTTTTCAATGCTATTTTTAATATCTCCAAGCTCCCATTTATCTTCACTGTCTACAGCCTGTGCAGACGTCGCACCAACTGAAACCAATAACATCAGTAAATAGCGGGCAAACATTGCGTATCCTATTTCGTTTCAATTTTTAAAGGAGACAAGTCTAAAAAACGCTCAGTTTCATTTGTCAGTCAGGCGTTAATTTAATTACATTGCAAAGTAAGGTTCTCAAGCAGCCGTGCCAACACTAAGTATGTTGCTGGGAGCCTGAGACTTTAATTCATTCTGTTGTGTGGGGACGCTGCGCTTTCAGTGAATAATATACAACCACCATTGGCTCGTTCTATTGATATAGCAGTCACATTCCCTCTACTTATAACAATAAGACTAATCATCACTGTACTCACTGAGTGCGAACTTTCGCTACGAACAATGCAGCGCCGCCTTATTCACAGAGCACCTCAGCAATATTCGATGGAAAACTCAGTGCCTCCAGCTGTTCATTGATGATGATTGAGGTTCCATCATTTGTTATTACCGCAGAACGGCCAAAGTCTTTTCTATTGCCGCTAGATGCATAAATATAGGCACATGAGTCATATATCTGGTAAGAATAATTTTTTGCGCTACCTGGCCTCGTAAACCCTTTAAAGACAGAACTGGCGTAAACACCAGCGGCGAAGCATACTCCTGCGAGCGCAATATAAAATATTATCCATCGGAGATTCAATTTACTGAGAATACTGGCTATTTGTTTCTCTTTAGGTTTCAAGTATTGCGGCTCGATAACTTGCTCAGGCTGCGCCTGTTCAATTTTTCCGACAAATCGATAGCCCTTACCACGTTCAGTTTTAATGACCTTACCATACTTATCATCGAACGCTTTCCTACAGCAAGAAAGCGTATTCATTAAACTACTTTCTTCGACAAAGGCGCCTTTACGCGTCCATACATGATCCAACAAGTCTCTTTTAGACAACAACATATTAGAGTTATCTACAAAGTAGTTTAGTAATTCAATTTCATTAACTCCTAAACCAACGATGTAATTTGTTTCTGTATTTTTTACCATTCCTTTTTCAAGATCGACCTCGAAAGAACCATTGATTTTAATCATTATCCTTGCCAATTTAAATTCTACGTTTACTTACCACTTTCATAGTCAACACTTTATATTTATGCCTCGTTCTACACACAAGATAGGAGTAAAAATATCATTTTTATCCTCTCCTCCGTAATTTAAACATTTATTAATGCCGATAAAATAGCAATACAGATAATGCCTACAGCAAGCACTTAGGCTACTAAAATAATAAGAAAAATCCGATAGTTAATCATCTAATTAAGGTTTATATATCTTTAATATTCGTAAAAATCCATTACATCAGATTAAAAGTCAACCATGCATATAAAATTAATATATAAAAAGAATAATTATAGGAATATTTTATCTGGTCAAATATCAAGAAATTCAGTCTTTAAGTCAATTGAGTGAAATCAGTAAAATTTTAGCTTCTCTACTAGCCCGGCTGACAAATGATCACAAAAAATTTATTTTAAAATACCAATGCATCATTTTATGTCTACACTTCCTAAACTAACGGAGGTGGTTATGAAGATACAGTTAACGGTTATTCTCGCACTCGTGAGCGTATTTGCTACAGCGGGCGAAAATAAAATTTACAATGTAAATGGTAGTGATTATGAAGGTTACTGGGCGAAAGTCAGTGACGATGCACCATTAGTCTTACTCGTTCACGACTGGGACGGTTTAACCGACTATGAGATGAAGCGAGCTAAAATGCTCAATGATTTAGGCTACAACGTTTTCGCTGCAGACTTATTTGGTAAAGGCATTAGGCCAACTGAAGTAAAGGATAAAAAGCAGCACACAGGTGAACTGTATAAAGATAGAGACAAACTAAGAGCCTTGATGCAAGGTAGTTTAGATTACGCCACCAGTCTTGGTGGCAATGCCAATAATACTGTTGTTATGGGTTATTGCTTTGGTGGCGCTGCCGTATTGGAATCTGCAAGAGCTGGGATGAATGCCAAAGGTTTTGTCACTTTTCATGGCGGGCTAAAGACACCTCAAGGTCAATCTTACCAAGAGACAAAAGCTCCGATACTGGTTTTGCATGGTACTGCTGACAGTGCGATCCCAATGGAACAGTTCGCAGCATTGGCAAGTGAGTTAGAAGCCCAGAACGCAGCTCATGAGATGATCACCTACAGCGGTGCTCCTCATGCCTTTACTGTATTTGGCAGTGAACGTTATCGAAAAGAAGCAGATGAAAAATCTTGGCAGCGCTTTACGGAGTTTCTTGCCTCTTCCACCAACTAGTCTCGATTAGACCATAGCCTCAACACCTCGAATCCATCTGGGTAGATTCGCATTGAACCAATCTAGATACTTTTGAAGTTGAGGCTTTTGCCGTTCATACAGCAGATTAGTGACTTCGACCACTATCCACGCTTTAGCAATGATCACATGTCGGAACAATTCCTCTCTTGGCATCGCTTTATGTACGTTCATGTAGCTATCTACAATGCGCAGCATGGCTTCTTCATCCCCGAGCCCTTTGATTAAAGGAACGAGATCTATCGCAGGGCTACCCTTGCTGAAGCGTTCCCAGTCAAACAATACCAGTTCCCCATTTTCTCTGCGCCCCCAGTTACCATCGTTGGTGTCACCAGACAAGAGCGTTGGGTAATCAAAAATGATATGACTTTGGGACTGCAACTTTTTAAGCACGTTCTGTTCTTGAGAGCTGAGAGATAGGAGTTGAAACGCTGTACGCAGAGCATGATCACTCCAGCGATGCTGTTTAAGCGTCCAGTCCGAACTAATTGGAGTTTGGTGTATAGCCGCGATCTGACTAAATACTTGGCTTGAATGAGTTAGCTCCTCGAGTGTCACCGAATGAGGGATATACTCTATAACGATGGAATCAGCGTCAGCTTGGATAAGACGAGGTGACAGCACTCCCCGTTCACTCAAGGTTTTAGCAGCAGTGAGATAGAAAGCTCGCTCTACCTCATTTGCACCCTGCTTGTGAATACACCTCTGCCCTTGCCTTTCTATCAAACGTACTTTTGCGCTGCCCATTTGTGACAATTCATTGTCTCTATCCATACCTTAAGACGCCTAGCTCGCTGTTAACCCGTGTTCATACCCTACCTAAGTTTGATTAGTGAGCAAACCAAAATGCCCCATAACTTGGTTATAGGGCATATAAGTTTGCGGTTATGGGGCTGAGTCAATCTCAACCGGCAGGTAATGTTTTGGCTCTAGTTTAAGCCATTCCGGCAGCACGGTACCGATGGAGATCGAGGACCAAGTTCCCGACAATATGCCAATAAACATTGCAATCGCAAACCCTTCAAGTGCATTGCCGCCCATAATCCACAAAGCAGACACGGTAAGCAAGGTTGTGCCTGAAGTCACCATGGTTCGAGAAAACGTTGCGATAACAGCTTGATCGTTAATGTCGTCCGTTGGCGTAGACTGTTTCGCCACCAGTAACTCACGAATTCGGTCTGCAATAATAATAGAATCATTGAGAGAATAACCCAGTATCGCCAGAATCGCGGCAAACACGGTCAAATTGAATTCCATTTGTGTCGCAGCAAAAAAGCCTAGTACCAGCACTACATCATGAATCAGCGCAAGCAATGAACCGCTTGCCAGTCTCCATTCAAAGCGGAAACACAAATAACCCAGAATACACATCATCGATATCAGCAGAGCCAGACCGCCTTGGTCTACCAAGTCTTGTCCGACTTGCGAACCCACCATACTGTTGCTGACGACATCAACCTGATGAGAGATGGCAGACAGTACAGATGTAATGTCTGGCATCGACGCATCATCTTCTGGAACTGGATAGCGTATGATCCAGCGACCATCCTGATCCGAATGGGTTACCGCAGTGAACTCACCAAGTGTCGGCTGAAGTACTTCAAGTAAATCGTTGTTGTTCAGATTTTTATCGACCTGTACTTCGGTCACCATCCCGCCTGTAAAGTCCAACCCCATATTTAAGCCTTTGAAAGCAAAGATGCCTAGAGAGATGACCATTAATGCAACCGAAACAAAGCTAGTAATGTAACGGATACGACGGATATTTTGTTTTAGATATTCAACCATAATTAAACCCTTACATCACGACGGCTATCGCGTCCCCAAACCAAATTGATAATTGCACGAGATGCAAACACTCCACTGAACATACTGGTTAACAATCCTAGCCCTAGGGTTAAAGCAAAACCTTGAATTGGACCATTACCGATGGAGTAAAGAACGACCGCAGTGATCATGGTAGTGATATTGGCATCAAGAATAGTACTCAGTGCACTCCCAAAGCCTAAATCGATAGATTGAGCAAAGGTTCGCCCCTCCGCTAATTTATCTTTAATCCGCTCGAAAATAAGAACGTTAGTATCCACCGCCATACCCACGGTTAATACCAAACCAGCGATACCCGGTAGGGTTAAAACCGCGCCCGGCAGTAAAGCAATCAAACCCAATAGGCTGACCATATTGACGACAAGTGCCACATTCGCCACCCAGCCCAAACGTCGGTACCATAGCGCCATAAAGGTCAGCGTCATCGCCATACCCAAAGCTAACGCTGCAAAACCATTTTCAATGTTTTCTGCACCAAGTGATGCACCAATGGTGCGCTCTTCAACTATCGTAACCGGCGCCGTTAATGAACCTGCACGAAGAAGCAATGCTAAGTTCTGTGCTTCATCCAGAGAGCCTGCCCCTGTAATTCGGAACTGACTACCCAACTGAGATTGGATGGTTGCGACACTGATGACCTTCTCGCTACGTTCTGTGTCACCATTTGCATTGGTGGTGTACTCACGGTATACGGTCGCCATTGGCTTACCAATATGCTTACCGGAGAAGTCACTCATGGTTTTACCACCCGAGTGATCCAGTGAAATATTCACTTCCGAGAAGCCCATGTTGTCTACGCCTGCTCGAGCATTAACGATGTGTTCACCCGTTAACACAGGGCGTTTTGACAGCACAACATCACGGCCATCATTGTCCTTAAGCACAATATCGCCATAGGAAATGCCTTGCGATGGCGATTTCGCTTCATGGAAAGCTAATGTCGCTGTGGCGCCAATGACGTTCTTCGCCTGAGAAGGGTCTTGCACACCTGGTAATTCTATACGGATACTGTGCTCACCCTGACGCTGTACCAAAGCTTCGGTGATCCCAAGCTCTTCAATACGATCACGCATGATTTTCAGGTTTTGCTTGATAGTAACGGTTTGGAAGTCAGACTTGTTTTGTACCGTTGGCTTGACCGCTAGGTAGCCTGAATGGCGTTTAATGTCCCAACCCGGATAGTTCTGACGAATATAGTTCGCCGACTTAGTTAACGCGTCACCTGAATTACTTTTTAGGTCGAACCCATCCACGCCGACTTGAGCAAACTTAACGCCTCGAATGTGCTCTTGACGGAGCATGTCACGCATTTCATCAACGATGGCATTGCGCTGCTCTTCGAATGCTTTATCTACATCAACATTCAGTAAGAACTGTACTCCACCACGTAGATCCAAACCCAACTTAATTGGACTGAAACCCATATCAGTTAACCATTTAGGGGCTACAGATACGTATGAGAAAGTTATCGCGTCTTGTTTACCCAGTAAGCCATTCAATGCTTCACGAGCATGGGTTTGATCGGTTTCGTTATCGAAAACCAATGTGGTTGAGTTCTCTTGCTGAGTAATCTCTTTAGCATGAATGTTTCGTTGTTCCAAGTAGCGGTTCAGTTCGACTGGATTGTCGATGACACCACTCTTTTGTGACGTTGTAACCTGTATCGAAGGCTGCTCGCCATACCACGTAGGGATCGCACTGAGCGCCAGTACAATCACCGTCACGATCAGTACCGCGTATTTCCAAGCCGAGTAGCGGTTCATCACTCTCGCATGTTTTGTTTTTGGCGTATTTTTCTTCATATTTTTATCTTTACATGCAGTACCCATTCAAAGTCTTAACTGAAATAGGTACAAAGTTATCTGACTCTTGGATTTGGTCAGTCGTATATACAATGGATTAGATCTGTAAAAAGGTAACGACTCTGAACTAATGCGTAGGTTGACAACACAGCAGAGGTGATAATTAAGGTGCCAAGGGGCTTCAAGCTAGCTAATAAAACTAACTACACCTGTATTACAGATTGGATAGAAGGTGTTAGATGAATTGAGCGTTCAGGGCCACATACAGCGCGTTGGATTCTTTCCACCCTGAGATGCGATGATTTGACGTAAACGAGTTTTCGACCCAGCTTCCATTGTCAAACAGTGAGTAGGTATAAAGGCTATTGAGTGGCAGAGATGCCTGACTGGAATAATGACCATCACTGGTTCCTGGTGCTTCTCCCTCCTCTGAATGACGATCAGATAAGCTCCAGCGATTAAAATGAACAATGGCCAACACATCGGTGTCAATTTCAGATTGTGACACCGGATTTTGCGATGTTTCTTCTTGTTGAGACTCTTCGAACAGAGTCTGGTAATCCGCTTGGGATTGAGGTGCCGCATCCGTGGTAGGAGGAGCCAAACGCGCGCTAGCTTCATTTTCAGCTTGCGTAAAATACGCCATTGCTTGCGTTGGTAATACCATCGTAAGCAAAGTAAGCCAGAAAAAATTTATCAAACGTTGAGCCATTCACGACACCAATACTAGAAGACATTTGGATGGTAAGTCCAAGTCTATTTATAAACAACTAAAATGTTCTAAAACCTAATATTGCATATTTAATCGCAGTGCAAAATCAGTAAAACACCTGAGTTAGCACTGCTAGCGGTAAAATATTTCTCCGGTTTGCACATCCAGATAGATCTTGTTTGCCTGCTTGAGTCCCCCGCAGTATACGAAGTAAACGTCTCTCTTTTCAAACGTCAAAGAGCGCACCCAACCACTAGTTTCCTCAAAGTCTTCCGGCTCACACGTTTTTTCTTTGAGCAGTTGATCGGTCTTTTTAACAAACATCTCAAAATGTTGTTTGAAATCGTCAGACTTTTCTATGTAACTGCTGACTGTCTCAACTCGTTCCTCTTTGGTGATGGTTGGTGCAACCTCTAGTAGCGCTTCCATTGGCACCCATTCAGCCACCTCTTCCCCACCCTCTTCGTAAACATAGTAAGGAGAAATTCGCCCCCACCCATCTTTTTTTTCAAGAATATGCAGCTTGTCTCCTCGGTAAACCACGCTTTCAACAAATGCTTCATAACTCGGAAATTCTCTAACTCCGAGTTTAGGTGGACTAACGTAAAAGTCTGTTACTTCGGGCTTCGGTGGTGGTGGCGCCTCTTCTTTTATCGGCGCAGGCGGTGGTTGTTTATTTTCTTCCAGCAGCGCAGCAGCGGCAGCAGCGTCTTGCTGTGGCTTAAGGTAGAAGATGTAGTAACCACCACCTGCACACGCAATGCCAAGCAGCAGCAGAACAACCATAAGTATCTTTTTCATATTGAGTTAATGTCTTATCTATACTTAAACCATCTTTCATCAACAATATAGCTAATATGAAATGGCGCGGGCTATATATCACTGTAACGGCATTTATGCTGCTCACTTTACCAATTAAAGCTGTCAGTGAGCATTGTCGAGAAGATTCGTGGAATCAAGCCCTCAAATTTCAAAAGCAAGCGGAGTCTTGGTACAACGAAAAGGCCAGTAAATTCAATGATTTTCTAGCTTTCCATAAACAACAAGAATTCCTGTATCAAGAATTTAGTACAGCAGAGATGTCAGCGTTGTGGAACTCACAAAGCGAGCTACACCAGAGAAAGATCCTTGACCAATTGCAGGCTGCAACTACTGTCTTAGCAAACCTTCACAAAGAGATCGATGAAATTCGCCAACAGTCTTCGATCATAGATAGAGCAAACAATAACTGGAAAAACCTATCCACGCACTGTACCCAAGTGGCTCTCAATATAAATAGCTCTTCCAGCCAGTATTACATCAATACGAATCTCGCTTTAAAACAAGAGACCGAGCGCCTTGTAAGTAAACTCAATATTATGATTGGCATCTATCAGCAAGAAATTCAGGCTATAGAAGCCCTCAAACCATAACTAGACTTTGCCCATAACAAGCTGCTGGAGGTAACGCTATCATCGCTTCTTGCACCATACCTTGAACAAGCTGGGGTCAGTGAACTAGCACAAAAAAGCAGCGAGTTTATCATTACTACGCACTTGCAATTGGCAACAATGGAATAGGTTAGCGTTAACAACGGGGGATAGGGACAATGCTTGAAAAAAATGGCCTGAAGCAAGAAAGACGAAGGGATTGCTTCAGGCCTCTTGGAATCAATCGCTCAGTTGGTCGCACTTGGCGGCGCAGATGAAATCATTTCGATGAAGACCTTTGATAGAGTGGCTCCACCAAGTGACCGTCACTTTACCCCACTCCAAAAGGATTGAAGGATGGTGAAACTCATCCTCCGCCAGTTGTGCAATTTGGTCTGCAAAAGCCCATGCCAACTTAAAGTTCTTAAACTTATACGCTTTTTCAAGTTGGGGAATTCCGTCACGTTCTATCAACTGCCACTCATTGAGCTCAGTAAGCAATAATCTTTGTTCTTCTTTAGTCAATGCAATCGCGTCGCTGCTGCACGCTTCACATCGTAATTCATTAAGCATGTGTGATTTCCTTAGGTTCAAATAACGGCGGTAGCAGACCCGCTTTCATCGCCTGATGTACATATGACATCAAGTCCTTTTTACTCAGGTCGTACAACTGTTTGATATCTTCGAGAAGAAAGTACGCTGGCTGCATAATATCGATGCGATATGGTGTTCTCAGCACCGTATGGATATCAAAGCCTTCTCGCAACGGACGTTCATCATCCAGAGCATAGAGTGTCTCTCCTGGAGAAGATAAAATTCCGCCTCCATAAATTTTGCACTCTTGCTCTTCCTTCACCAAGCCAAACTCGACGGTAAACCAGTACAGTCTAGCGAGGTAGACCCTTTCCTTACTCGTAGCCTCTTTACCAAGTTGGCCATATATATGAGTAAATTCAGCAAACTCAGGATTAGTCAGCATTGCACAATGACCAAAAATCTCATGGAAGAAGTCTGGTTCCTGCAAATAATCAAACTCTTCACGAGAGCGTAGAAAAGTCGCGACTGGAAATTTTTTATCCGCCAACAGAGCAAAGAAACGGTCGAAATTTATCAATGCGGGAACAGGTTCAACTTGCCATCCTGTTTCCTTTTTTAAAACCTGATTAATTTCAGGCAACTGCGGAACCCGATCGATCGGTAAATCAAGCAGTTCCAAGCCGCGCAAATATTCCTTACAAGCACGTTGATTCACTAAGTCCAACTGACGGGAAACCAAATCGTGCCAAATCTGATCTTCCTCGCGACTCCAGTCGACAAATCCTTGTTTATTAATAGGTTTAGATACGTACTGAGTCATCACCTTTCCTTTTAACAACTCCTTTACATTTAAGCCTATCGCCTCATGAAATCGGTGACAATTCACCAGGGTACTTCCCCGCTCAAACGGATGTAACATAAATTTTACATTTTACTTTTTTTTGCTTATTTTTCAGCAATATGTTTCTTGGCTGATTGTTTGACATTGACTGTTTTTGCAACAAAACTTAGCCATAGTTAGGGAAAATGTGTAAGACGAGGAAGTGATGTCCACTCAAGAGTCAGTTGAGCTGGTCCCCCTATGGGAACCTAGCGGAGAAAGAACCTCCGCATCCAATTTGAATAAGTTTATCCAGCATATCAACATGCAGGGCGAAGCCATCGAAAACTACCACGACCTGCACCAGTGGTCTGTTGATAACAAAAAGCATTTTTGGCTTTCGATATGGCAATTTTGCGATGTGATTGGTTACAAAGGTGACTGCATTCATGGTGAGGGCATTGCACGTTGGGGCAAATTCTCACCGAGCCGTGACACCATATGGTTTCCTCAATCGCAGTTAAACTACGCTGAAAATCTGCTCTCTTATGCCTTTCAGGATCCAGAAGGTGTGGCTATCTGGTTTAAAAACGAGAGAGGGCAAAGCCGAAAATTGACTTGGCAACAACTGTGTGACCAAGTCTCCATCCTACAACAGTGGTTAAAACAAAACGGAGTTGAAAAAGGTGATGTCGTTGCAGGTTATCTTCCTCACATGCCTGAAACCGTCGTCGCAATGCTGGCTACAACCAGCCTAGGTGCGATATGGACATCCACCTCACCAGACTTTGGCGTAGAAAGCGTCAAAGAACGTTTTGGTCAAGTACAGCCTAAGATTTTGTTTTGCTGCAATGGCTACAGTTTCAATGGCAAAACGTTCAAAATGGATGAAAAAAACAACCAGATTGTTAGCGCTATATCTAGCATCCAAAACGTCTGTCACATTGATTATTTACAAATTGGACAAGAGAGTTCGTTCGGCAATGAACAATGTTCAGACTGGGAATCCATTCTCGCCAGTTACATCCCTCGCGGGCTGAGATATCAGCGGGTCGGATTCAATGATCCTCTGTTCGTTCTCTACTCTTCAGGAACAACAGGCAAGCCAAAATGCATTGTGCATTCGGTGGGTGGTACCATACTTAATCACTTAAAAGAGCATCAGCTTCACTGTGATGTCCAACCTCGTGATCGGGTATTTTATTATACTACCTGTGGCTGGATGATGTGGAACTGGCATGTCTCAGCACTCGCTAGCGGAGCAACCTTAGTCATTTTTGATGGTAGCCCAATGTATCCGATGCCAAGCGTGTTATGGGAGTTGGCTGAAGAGGCAGACGTCAGCTTGTTTGGTACGTCGGCCAAATACTTGGAAGCACTGCAAAAAGCAGAGTTCAACCCAAGTCATTACTATCGCCTTGATAGCTTAAAGACGCTCTGTTCAACGGGTTCCGTGTTGTACCCTCAACAATTTGACTACGTCTACAGCCGAATCAAAGCTGATATTCATCTTGCTTCTATTTCTGGTGGAACCGACATCTGTGGGTGCTTTGTGATAGGGAACCCTATCTCTCCTGTCTATCGTGGAGAGTGTCAGGCACCAGGATTAGGGCTAGATGTTCGTGTATTCAACGAAAAAGGCCAACCGGTGGTGAATCAGCGTGGTGAGCTTGTGTGCCTCAACAGCTTCCCCAATCAACCTGTAGGCTTTTGGCATGACAATGGTGAACGCTATCACAATGCCTATTGGGGAAAATATGAGAACACTTGGCATCATGGAGATGATGTCGAGATGACGAGCACTAGCGGTGTCATTTTTTACGGAAGGAGTGATGCAACACTCAACCCTGGAGGTGTAAGAATCGGAACTGCAGAGATTTATCAACAAGTGAATCAACTCTCTGAGGTTGAAGATTCTATTGCCGTTGGTCGGCTGCTCAATGGCGATGAAAAAGTGGTACTGTTTGTCCAACTCGCGCACGATGTAACACTCAGTGAAGAATTAATGGCAACCATCAAGCAACAGCTGAAAACTCAGTGCTCTCCGCGTCATGTTCCCGCAGAAATTTACCCCATCAGCGAGGTACCAAAAACAAAATCTGGTAAGCTCGTTGAGTTAGCGGTGAAACAAGTATTGCATGGCAAAACAGTGCAGAACAAAGGCGCTATAGCCAACCCTCAGGTTCTTGACGAAATCGCTCAGTATGCCACTCAAGCCGTTTCCTAAAGCAAAAAGCCCGAACCATTAAGTTCGGGCTTTTACGATCTGAGAAATCAAGGTTACTTCTTGGCGATGGCCATCAATACTGTCAATTTTCCGTTCGGGGTATCGAAACTGAATGGTGTTGTTACTTCGACCTCATCAAAACCGACACTACTTAGCACTTGCAATACATGAGTGGGGGTCATTCCACCTTCTTCATCTTTCTCCGATAACCAGTCCCAATGAACAAAATAGTTGCCTTTATTGAGCAGGCTATAGACGATATCAACGACGTCAGAATAGTTTGGCAAAAAGCTACAAACTGAAGACGCAACCACTAAGTCGAATTGACTTCGGAACGCCGGGTGCATGGCCACCAACCCTCTTGTTAGGAGGTCAACGACTGGCTCTACATTATCAAGTTCTTTCTTATCTAGCTGCTCAATCATCGCCTCTGAACTATCTAACGCTACGATATCTTTGGCGAGAGGAGACAGTTTTTGGCTCAGTAGTCCGGTACCACAACCAAAATCAAGAATTCGTTTCCCTTGGACATCGATAATTTCCTGAAGAGAGTCAAACGCTTTCTGTGCATACAATACTGCTAAAGGCTCGTTTTCCCACTCTGCTGCATAATCATCCCAAATAGTAGCCATCATGATCTCCCTATTACCTCATTCATTTGGCGTTAAACAAGAGTATCAAAACTGCATGAAATTCATAGCTTTTGGCGTCATAAAACAGACAAGCGTAATGTATTCTTATAACATTAGCCTATATAAGCACCAAATACGCGAATTGCCCAGATGAACCTATCGCAGATTGAAGCCTTCTGTACTATTGCTGACACTGGGTCAGTGTCCGAAGCTGCTAGACAACTCGAATGCAACCGAACAAAATTAAGCATGTCGATAAAAGCACTGGAAAAGGACCTAAACATTGAGCTTTTTGTCCGCACGGGCAACCATGTTTCTCTGTCAGAAGCAGGCAAAGCCATCTATAAAGACTGCCAGAATATGTTGGTTACCGTTTCGCGAATTCGTCAGACCTGTGCTCAAGTGTCCGGTGAGTTCAACGCTGAAGTCTGGATCGCACGCGATGATTCGTTGCCAGATGATATGTGGCAGAGCCTTTCCCACCAGCTCAACAATAAATTTCCTGCAACCTCGTTTAATATTGTCCTTGCATCTAGTGGTGATCTGGCAAACCTAGTGGTCACTCAACAAGTCGATTTTGCTTTTGGTGTCGATTACGAACGTATCGATGACCCCCATATAAGTTACCACCCGTTGGGCAAGATCCGACTGATGTCGGTATGTAAAGCCGATCATCGCCTCAGTCAGCTTCGACGTGTTTCGGACAACGAACTGCGTAATGCAATGCAAGCGGTCATGGTTTACCTCAACGAAAAAGACAATCCCGAATTGCAGCCTTTCTCATTGCGCCATATTGGTTTCTCTAGTTTTGACTATATGCTCAGTACCATTCTCACCGAAGATGCTTGGGGGGTATTACCAGAACCTCTTATCCGTCACCATTTGCGTAAACAAGAACTGGCTGTCATTAAGCATACCTATGGTTTAACGCAAGAAGACTACTGTATGTTTACCGCAGCAGGCATGGCAGAGCACCCCGGCATGTCATGGTTGGCGGATAAATTAAACGAATATTTGTTTGATTTTTGATAGTTTGGCTTTCATTACCTGTGACAATAGCGGCATTGCGCTGCGCTTATCTTAACAATACGACAGTCAGTGTCAGTTTTTGTGACACTAAAAATCAACGTTAACACCCTGAATTCTAAAGACAAAGTGTGTAATACCACTATCTCTGGTTATTTTAAGTACAGATCAAGTTTGTCAAATAGGCTGAGTACGCAAAGAATAAAGATATCAATTGCGAAGAGAATACTCTATGTGTGACAGGACAAGCTCAAATGAAAAACGGATTCTGATCTTCTCAGCCCTATTAGCTTCAGGCTTTGCAGTGGGGGGATTGGTACTCGGGGTGCTTGTTGGTTCACTGGTTATTGTCTTTGATGGCGTTTATTCATCTGTCAGTCTGCTGCTAACTTTATTGTCGCTCGCAGCTTCCAAATACATTCAAAGCCCTTCAAGAAGCCACTTTCCATTCGGCAAAGCCGTGCTTGAGCCGGTTGTTATTGCCGTCAAGGGCAGTGTTATTCTCGCGGTAGTCAGTTACTCACTCTACTCTGCCCTTATTGCTGTCTTCAACGGTGGTCGTGAAGTGGATGCTTCAATCGCCACTTTATTTGGTGTGGTCAATGTACTAGGCTGCGGCTACGCGTGGTGGCACATCGCTCGCAAATCAAAACGTCACTCTTCTGGCTTGATTGAAGCGGAAGCCAAACAATGGCAGATGGACACACTACTGAGCGTTGCAGTCACACTCGGCTTTATTGTGGCATGGGGTATCGCCTTATCACCTCTGGTCGAATACTCTGTCTACGCCGATCCTATGATGATGATTCTAATGTCGTTTTACTTTATAAAAGTCCCTTTCGATATGCTTAAAGAAGCCATTAGAGAGTTACTAATGATGCCACCGAGCGATGAGATCTGCGATGTCGTTGATAAAGAGGTCATAGCGTTAGATAAACAAGTGAAACAGAAAATTAGGTTAGCCGCTGTCACTAAGGTAGGCCGAGAGCTTAGAGTTAACCTAGATGTCCACTCCATGGAAAAACAGGTGGCGGTGGCTGATCTCGAACAGACTCGACGTATTTTGAAGAGCAAACTGGCTAAACTTCCACTCGACCTAAGGCTTAACCTGAACATAGCCAGTTAAGCAAACTACTGTTTGCCAATGAAAACGCCTTCCCAACAGGGTGTTTTTATCTATAACCCTACCAAAAGCGCCAGTTAGTTCTATTATTATGTATGTGATTTCATAATAAACATCTCCAGACAATAATGGAGAGGCCGTAGCACGAAAAACATCAAGGTTGGCGCCTATGAAAAACCCATTTGCATCACTACTTTCTGACAAACAGTCAAAGAAAACCGAACCTCATCAAGACGACAGCATCAAAACCAGCGTCTTAGACTTATTGTCTGACGGTATGGTGATCTTCGATGGTCAATCTGGATCAAATGCGATTTTTTATGCTAATCCGGCCTTTCTCAAGTACTACGGTCTTCTTTCAAATCAAGTGATCGGCCGTAACATCATTGAATTCTTCTCACACTATCTTAATGATGATCATATTGCTGAACTCCATAGTGCCGTTCATGAGGCCACTTCTCACACCAGTGAACTTTGTATACATCAAGAGGCACAAAAAGGCTGGCTACGCGTCAATTTAGAACCGATGAAGAAACAAGGAGGAGGCAACCATTACCTGATCCTCACTCAGGCCGACATCAACCAAATGAGGCAGGTTCGCCAGGAACTAAAGGCATCCAACCAAAAGCTCCAACAGTTAGTCTCTAACCAGAACCAGCGGCTCAATGAGCAAGAATTGCAAATGGGGGTAATGTTTGAGCAAGCGGTCGACAATATGCTGCTTCTCGATGATGAGCTGAAAGTACTCGACGTGAATGACTCGGCACGGACACTTTTTGAGCACAGCAAAGCTGACTTACTTGGGTTGAAGCTGACATCACTCCTATACGAGTTTACCGAGAGCAAGATTGAGGAAAAACTCTCAAGCGTCGAAATGTATCAAGAAGTCGCACTGGACGAAGTGATTAAAGTCAGCCGGACCAACGATGTGTTAAGCATGCTTGGCTATGTTAAATACATCACAATGAAGGCAAAAAATTACATTGTCTTGACCTTGCGCGACATCAGCCAAGAGCGAATCGCTCAGAATGAGTTAAGAAGAAGCCAAAGCGAACTGGAAGAGGTGGTAAGAAGCCTGAACCTAGCGACTCAAGCCGGTGGGATCGGTATCTGGAGTTGGGATTTCAAAACCAACGAGCTCTCTTGGGATGAACGTATGTATCAGATTTATGGGGTCGACCCAAATAACTGCGACAATAACTACGCCATGTGGCAAGAAAGAGTGTTGGACGAGGATATATTTACTGCTGAGGAATCCCTTAACAAAGCGCGAGAAAACCTCACTCAGTTCAACGCTGAATTCAGGATACAACTGCCTGATCAGGGCATACGTTGGATAAAAGCGGCAGCAGACGTTCTCTTTGACCAAGACGGCACAACGCCTATTGGCATGGGCGGTGTCAACATTGACGTAACCAAAGAAAAGACGGCGCAGGCAAACTTGAGGCATGAAAGTGAGATCGCCTTAGCGGCCAGTGAAGCCAAATCCATGTTCTTGGCCAACATGAGTCATGAGATACGCACACCAATGAATGGCGTCGTCGGCATGTTAAGCCTGCTTAGTGAATCAGAGCTCAATGGTGAGCAGAGAAGCATGGTCACCACTATCAAAGACTCGGCGTTAACCCTTCTGCACATTATCAACGACATCTTAGACTTTTCAAAAATTGAAGCCGGTCAAATGTCGCTGGAAAGTGTCCCAGTCGAACTACAAAAGCTAATAGAAAGAACCTTGGATGTGCTCTGCCTGCAAGCCAACAATAAAGGTATTGAACTCTATTTAACTTACGATGCCAGTCTACCTAAAGTGATAATGAGTGACAGTGTCAGGCTAAGCCAAGTGCTCCTTAACCTCGTTGGCAACGCCGTCAAATTTACGGACAGCACCGATGAGATGAAAGGTAAAATATGGGTCTCTGCCACACTGAACCAACACGACATCGCACCTTATGTCGAGATCATGATTGAAGACAATGGCATTGGTATGACGGAAGAACAAATTGATAAGCTGTTCAAAGCCTTCAGCCAAGCTGATACCAGTACCACAAGACTCTATGGCGGGACAGGTTTAGGTCTCTCGATTACTCGCTCACTTCTCGAAATGATGGGAGGAGATATTCAAGTTGACAGTCGATTTGGTGTGGGCAGCCGCTTCTCGATTGAACTTCCTTTTATTGAAGTGGAAGAAGCCCCGCAAGACCTGACACCAAACTACGTGAACGGCTCTAGGATTCTGTTTGTCACCAATGACCAAAACATTGCCACTTTCTGCGACATCAACCTTGCTAACTTCCGCTGCAAAACCAACTGTGTCGCCAATATGCAAAGGGCGATTGCAGTACTGGATTACGCCAACAAAGCCGGTGCAACCATTGACTTGATTATTGTTGGGCCTGACTTGTATCACTATTATGAGGAAAAACCGCTCTCGCTGCTTGAGTCAGCACTGCTTGAAGAGCAAAAATTTATCTTTCTCTCTCGCGACCCGAGTGTTAAGCCTGGCCTCGCGAAACACAACTACTACGTAATGCCTTGTAACCCTTTCAAGCCAAGTGAACTAACCACAGCCATAGGCGTCATGAGAGAACTGATTAGTGATGAAAAAAACATCAAGTCTATCGTAAACGAATCTGAACAACACATTCGTCAAAACAAAAATGGACTCATCCTCGTGGTCGATGATCAACCCACCAACCGTGACGTCATTCAGCGGCAGTTACATCACTTGGGTTATCAATGTGAATTGGCGGTCCATGGACAAGAAGCGCTTCATAAATGGAAACATGGTCGATTTGATTTGATTTTAACCGATTGTCACATGCCAGTAATGGATGGGTATGAACTGGCAAGTCAAATCCGAAGCATAGAGCGGCAGTCGCCAAATATGGGACATACGCCGATCGTAGCCATTACCGCCAATGCAATGGTTGAAGCCTCTGAACAGTGTTTCGCTTCAGGGATGGATGATTATTTAACCAAGCCAGTCGAACTCAAAACTCTTGATCAATCGATTGAAAAGTGGATGCAGCTCTCTCCTATTCCCATAAAAGAGAAGGCAGCAACAGAAGCAATGTTAGAGCCCAACGACGTTGAAGTACCGAGCGTCAACTCTCGACAAGAACCGATCTGCATGTCGACTCTAGAACAGATTTTGGGCACAAGAGAATGGTCGATTGTAGCTCCTTTACTTGCTGGATATTGGGAATCTGTCAACGAAGACATTGGCAACATTGAGCACGCATTAGTCAAACAGAGTCATGCAGAACTTCAACAAATTGCCCATGCTGCAAAAGGAGCCGCTCGCTCTGCCGGGGCCAATAAACTCGCAGATAAATTTGAGATTCTACAGAATACAGCACATCTACAAAACTGGCGGGAGCTATCTAGTACGTTACAAATGGCTAAAACCGAGCTGAGCGGCATAGAGAGTTACCTGATTGAACATTCAATTATCGAAGATACGGAAGTGATTTATGAGTAACTATGACCCGACCGACTTTACGGTGCTCGTCGTTGAAGATCACAAGTTTTCTCGCCAAGCACTGGTCGGAATGCTAGTGAGAGGAGGCTACGAAAATTTGCTATGTGCCAAAGATGGCAAGGAAGCCATGACCAAGTGTGCTGAAAATAAGATTGATTTGATCATCACTGACATCAACATGCCTAATCTCAATGGACTCGAGCTGCTCAAAGCGATTAGAACCAATCAAGCCCAAGTCGCCTGTGACACACGGATCATCGCCGTGACGACACTTTCAGATACAGCGACGATTTCGGCTTGTATGACATTGGAAGTGGATGCTTTTCTTGTGAAGCCCATTAGCATCAAATCGGCAAAAGAAAAAATCCAGAGCGCGATCACTGAGCCAAAACGTTTGTACCAACAGCACTTCTATCAGGATGTTGATACCCGTATCAATTTGTCACCTCAGGACAATACGCAGCAGATGACAAAACGTATTCGTTCGATCAATAGTTGCGTGCGTGAACTAACGCAACTTTCGGAGATCAAAGAAGGCATGACACTGGTCTACGATATCAACGCGGTCTCTGGAGGCTGCCTACTCCGCGCAGGCACCAAACTCAACAAAAAACTCATTTTGCGCTTATGTGAGCTGAGTAAGATCATTGATACAAATAGCATTGTTGTACGAGAAGACAAGACGCAAATAGCGGTATGATATGGTTTTCTAAAATTGAGAATCAAAATGAGAACGGACAAATATTCCTAATCTTGAGAACAAGATGACAACGCCGCAACCAAGGTAACTAGGCAAAAAAACAATGTATGATATTGATTATTAACAACAATTATTGAGAAACCCGCCAAATCCAATAGTTGGTTCGATATTTGCTACCCTTGTGTTAAGCAGCACGATTGTCAACTTAACCTCGTTGTGAAGGAGCAATTTATGTCAACATTTGAACTCAGCAAATTTACGATTCTGGTTGTAGAGGACAACAACTTATCCCGCAAGGCATTGATCGGCATGTTGTTCAAAAGTGGTTACGAAAACATTCTGAGTGCACCGGACGGTCGCAGTGCCATAGAAAAAATCGAACATAACCATATTGACCTGATCATTACAGACATCAATATGCCGCACATTAACGGTTTAGAGCTGATTAAGTCCGTGCGCATGGGGCAAACCAAAGCGACACAGGAAACCAGTATTATTGCGGTGACAGCCCTGTCAGATACAGAGACTATCTCCACCTGTATGCGCTTTGAGATTGACGCGTTTCTCCCCAAGCCTATCACTGTAAAAGATGCGCGAGAGCAGATAGAACAAGCCATCACTGGCCACACCGAATTATACCAGCAACATTTATACAGTGATATCGACACTGAACTCAACAGTAACAACCAATCAGACACACCTGACGGGCCTGTGTCAGAAGTCGGCAAATTTACCACGGTACAGAGTTTATATGATCTACAAGCGGGTATGACTCTGGTCGGTGATATTTTCGCCAACAATGGCGGCTGCTTGTTAAAAGCCGGAACGCTTCTCGACAACCGTTTAGTAAAGAGGCTAAGAGAGCTCCAGTCAATCATTGACGACCATCCAATCCGAGTTCACCTAGAAGAAGACCAAGCACAAGAAGCCTGATAGCTCAGGCTTCGATTATTATGCCAGCTCTTGCCGCTGTTCGCTTTAAGCAAGCTACGTAACGCTTGTTTTGCTTGCGCCAGCCGATAAGGCTCCCCCCTCACAACGGTTATTCCGATTAACTCGCTTTATTTTTCTCTTCACAACACTTTTGGGTTGCGGGTTGAACATGGCAAGCGTATAGTTAATCGCAATTCGACGATTAACTATTAATAGACACCTCATGGTAAACCAATGCAACCTTGCAAACCAGCAAGCATTCTCGACGACAGACGCTGAAATCGCAGTAGAAACGGCCTTTGCGTTGAAGGCAAAAGCACTTTCACACCCAGCCCGAGTCAGGATCCTTAAGATTTTGGTGACATTGGATAACCTTGGCGGTTGTCTCAACAGTGATTTGGTGTCCCAGTTAGGTCTCGCTCAATCAACAGTGTCTGAGCACTTGCGTATTCTAAAGCAGGCTGAGTTCATCATCGCGGAACCCAACCCACCTAAGGTTTGTTACAAGGTTAACCGGGAAGCCATTTCCGAATTTAGCCACGCATTTAATACCATCTTTAACTGAACTGACATCTGAGTATGTCACGCTACTACCCAGATTTTTACACCTTCATCAATCGCCTTTCGACGATAAACGAAAGAGAGACACACAATGAAAACTGAAACTGCAGTAAATAATGCCGCAAACAACATGAGCTTCCTCGACCGCTACCTTACCGTGTGGATCTTTGTTGCCATGGCCGTTGGAGTCACCATAGGAGCTCTATTGCCTCAGGTTGCAGAATGGAATCAAGCCATGTCTGTTGGCAGTACTAATGTTCCCCTAGCCATCGGCTTGATACTGATGATGTATCCACCCTTAGCAAAAGTAAATTACAGTCTCTTGGGCAAAGTACGTCAGGATAAAAAGGCCATTGCGCTGTCATTGGTGATGAACTGGGTTGTTGGCCCTGTACTGATGTTCATTCTGGCACTGACATTTCTGGCTGATCACCCAGGCTATATGGTTGGCATCATTTTGATTGGTTTAGCGCGTTGTATTGCCATGGTTTTAGTCTGGAATGATATTGGTGGTGGTAACAAAGAATATGGTGCCGCTCTGGTTGCACTGAACAGCGCTTTCCAGATCGTGACCTATAGCTTCATGGCTTGGCTGTTTATCTCTGTGCTTCCGCCGGTATTTGGCTATCAGGGTTTCGAAGTGGATATTTCCATGCTGGATATTGCACAAAGCGTAATGATTTACCTTGGCATTCCATTTCTAGCCGGTTTTTTAAGCCGTAAGTGGTTAGTCGCGGCTAAAGGCGAACAATGGTACAACCAAGAGTTTATTCCTCGTATCTCGCCTATCACCTTGATAGCCCTGCTCGCGACGATTGTGCTGATGTTCAGCTTAAAAGGGGAGATGATTCTAGAGCTACCAATGGATGTGGTGCGTGTCGCTATTCCACTGGCCATCTATTTTGTTGTGATGTTCTTTGTTAGCTTCATTATTGGTAAGAAAATGGGCATCGAATATGATAAAAATGCCTCGATTGCCTTCACCGCGACAGGCAACAACTTTGAGTTGGCGATTGCGGTATCGATCGCGGTATTTGGTCTTAATTCAGACCAAGCTTTTGCTGGTGTGATTGGCCCATTAATTGAAGTGCCTGTGCTGATTCTTTTAGTTAATATCGCTCTACGAATGAAACAGAAATACAAACTAAGCGCACGACACGCCTAGCTACTTCTCGCCCGCCAGACATGGCGGGTACTATTATCCCCTTTCCTTTTTACGTTGCTCACAGCGTATCAATATGGCCTGCTTTTCCTCATCCGTGCAGGAACGCCACTGCAATATCTCATCGAGCGTACGAAAACACCCAACACAGATATCATCATCATCGAGACAGCAATTTCTTACACAAGGAATTGGCACCTGTTCATCCATGGTTTCTGTTTTCATCTTCACCTTGTTACTTTAAAGCTAGTGCTTGAAGATCCCGCTGTCGAATGGAATACAGATTTGCTTATTATGGCAACAAAAAAGAGAGCCTCAGCTCTCTTTTGCTTCTTTATCACACTGGAAGTGTTGTTCGTACAGCTCCATAAAATCTTTCCTGATTTCCTGTTCCAAGTGCGTCGCTTTATCAGTTGGGCAGAAAATCATAAAATGCACGACCTGCTCGCCTGTCGAGCTACTGGAAATATGGATATGAGGTTCCGCACCGGGCAAATCGACCCCCGCATGCTTTTCGATCATTGTGTTGTATCGAGTGGCAACATCACTAAAATAGTGGCAATGCCCCTCAATCTTTTCGATCATTAATGGAACCAAAGGGAATAAGTTGACAAACTCGCCAACGATAATAGAAAAGTTATGATAGACGTAGCGCTTCATAAAATTGAGGTTTTTCACTGGGTAGGTGAAAAACATACTGTTTGGTAATGTCGCCGTTTTCCCTGTGTAGTGGTACTGACCATGATGAAGATCTATTTCTTGAATCACAGTGGCCATCATATTGTGCTCAATCACCTCGCCACAAATCTTGCCAACCTCAATCCAGTCGCCAATGCGAAATGACCGTGAGCTCGCTCTCTGGATAGAGCCTGTAAAACAAAGAATGATCTCTTTCGATGCCACAACGATAGCAACGGCAATCGCCGTAACCGACAGCGCAAATTCATTAACTTCCGATTTCCACAGCATGAAAAGCAGCACAACGGTAATGGCGAATGCACCATTCTTAGTGCGCGACATCCAGTTACGCTGTTCTTCAGACACAAACGCAACGTCACCACGAATTTTGGATAAAACAATACGGCGTATTATCGCTATCAGAAGGATAATAAGCGCGGTAAAAATAAATTTTTGAGTCAGAAGAAAATCGATTACGGCTTGTACTTTCTCCATTCTCAGCTCCTATTGTTATTATAGAGAAAGGGGCCAAAGCCCCTATAAAAATTCCGTTTTGAATGAGATTAACTTCCCATAATTATTGATAATAATCTAGTTTACATTTCTATTAATGCAGACTGGGTAGCGTTGACAAGCTATTTGAAACGTGCAGACGTAATAAACTCACCAAAGGTTTCACACCAAACAATCACGGTATTGTATTGGGCCACATCAACGTCTTTTGGCAAGCTAAGGGCAAAACGATCAAACGTCTTCACCTCTCCCACTCTCACCATGGTATGCTTTTTCTGGTTGAAGTTGGCTTCAGTTTCAATAAACTGAGGTGATAGGTAAAGTTTATAGTCCGGACCAGGGGCAAGCTCACCGACAAAAGCAATTTGGTCATGACTAATAGAAACTGAGCCCTCTCCCCAATGAAGAAAATCACTGTCTTTTCGGTCGCGCTGGAAGGTTGCAGTATAAACCGCCTTGTTGGTCACAGCCTCCACTGAGCTCATTGAGGGAGAATCTGGCTGGATAAGAATGGGTAAGGCATAAATACCGACAGCAAAACCGATTGCCCCACATATAAGGTGTGTAAACAGTAAAAAAATCCTTTTCATCCCCGAAACCTCTGTTTATCAAGCATACATAGTCAATGTACACGATAATCAATGAGATAACAGGGACATATCGAAATTTTATCTGTAGTGAAGTGCTGTTTTCTCACACAAGCTCACAATAACCTGTACAGCCTGCTCCATACCTTCAATGCTAATAAATTCATGAATACCATGAAAATTATAGCCTCCTGTGAAGATATTCGGACAAGGTAAACCCATAAAGGACAACCTAGCACCATCGGTGCCACCACGAATGGGCTTAATTTTAGGCTCGACATCGCAAGCAATCATCGCTTGCTTGGCGAGTTCAATAATATGCGGATGAGGCTCGACCATTTGTTTCATGTTGAAATAGCTGTCTGATAATTTCAGCTCTACACGTCCTTTGCTTAATGTCGAGTTAAGCTCCTTCACTTTACTCTGCATCAAGGCTTTGCGTTGCTCTAGCCCGTCACGCTCAAAATCACGAATGATATAACCTAGCTCACAGCGTGCCACTGCCATTTCTGCGGACTTCAAATGATAGAAGCCTTGATATCCTTCGGTCGATTCAGGGGTTTCATCAGCGGGCATCATCAATTGGAACTGGGCGGCAATGTTCATGGCATTCACCATTTTATTTTTTGCGCTTCCTGGGTGGACGTTGACTCCGTAGCAAATCACATCAGCACTGGCTGCATTAAAGTTTTCGTACTCCAGTTCACCCACCGGACCTCCATCAATGGTATAGGCCCATTGTGCTCCAAACTTCTCCACATCAAACCGGTCCGCACCACGACCAATTTCTTCATCTGGTGTAAAACCGATGCAGATATCGCCGTGGGGAATGTCTGGATTCGCTTTCAACTCAGCAACAGCGGAAATAATTTCTGCAATACCGGCTTTGTTGTCCGCACCGAGAAGTGTGGTGCCATCAGAGGTAATCAGGTTGTGCCCCAATAGCCTACGCAGCTCAGGGTATTGAATTGGCGACAGCACTTCATCACCTTTACCCAAGGCGATATCGCCACCCTGATAATCTTCAACAATCTGAGGTTTGACATTTTTTCCTGACGCATCAGGCGCGGTGTCCATATGAGCGACAAAGCCAATGGCTGGCACATCGTAGTCAACATTGCTGGGCAGCTTCGCCATCAAATAGCCGTTATCATCAAGTAACACATCACTCAAACCAAGTTCCAACAGTTCTTGTTGGAGGAATTGGGCCAAAGTGACCTGCCCTTCACTACTTGGGCAGGCGGGGTTGGAAGGGTTGGACTGCGTGTTAAAGGTCACGTAGCGCAGAAAACGTTGAACCAGTTCATTCATAGCGGTATCTCTTTGTATTATGATTGTTAGCATGCTGGCGTTCATCCTACGCCTTATCAACAAAGAGGTTTTGCTGTAAATCAGTTTTTAAGCGATGAGAGCAATACAGTGCATAACGATGACACTGGTGGTCAGCCTTGCTCTGAGGATCTTATATCCTACGGGTTTGCGCTCTTTTTCCGCTATTCTTACTGCTCGCTCTGAAAACCAAACCAGAAAATAACCAAAGCCCAACAAGACAAGCGCTAAAGCGACGTTCTGGCGTGACAGTAGCAAGACACCCCATGTCATCACAGCAAACAAGTTACTGAGTAAAAGTGCATTACGGCTGATTTTATCTACCGAGTGATCGATGCCATTGCCCCACAGTACTCCCGACAAAAAACTCAAGATCACCACACTGTACGAAATAAACATTTCTTCGCCTGTAAGCCCGAAGAGCCTCGCACCTGTGACAATACAGATGAGGCTCAGCGCGAAAGGCACTAGCCCCAAATAACCCAGCTTAAACATGATTGACATTGACGATCTTCCATTGCTCATAAACGCATCCTTAAGTATTTTTGTTTATTACGACGAAAAAGCCCGAATAGTTTGCTATTCGGGCTTTTAATTATCGACTTAAGGCAGCATTAAAGCAGGATGAAAATACCCGCCAAACAAGCACTCATAAGATTCGCCAACGTACCAGCAAGCACAGCTTTGATACCAAGATTAGCCACTTCTGAGCGGCGCTCTGGCGCAATCACACCGATAGAGCCAAGCTGAATAGCAATCGAACCTATGTTTGCAAAGCCACACAGTGCAAATGTGACGATCACTTGGGTATGTTCAGAAAGCAGGGCTTTGTGCTCGACAAAATCGATGAAAGCCACAAACTCATTCATAACAATTTTCTGGCCAATGTAAGAGCCCGCCATCAGCATTTCATTGGCCGGCACACCAATCACCCATGCCAAAGGAGAGAACAGGTAGCCGAACAGCGTTTGCAGCGTCAATCCGCTAAAGCCCGCCACGTCGCCCAAACTTTCAAGACCCGTGTTGACCATGGCAATCACGCTGACGAATGCAATCAACATGGTACCGACAGCAACGGCAACCTTCATGCCGTTCATTGCACCACTTGCTAAAGCATCAATCACATTACTGTCTTGCGCTTTGTCCATTGCAATATCTGATTGATCAATTGGCGTTTCACGCTCAGGAACAATGATCTTAGCCATCATCAAACTGCCCGGCGCAGCCATAAAGCTTGCGGCAATTAAGTACTTGAGCTCAACGCCTAATCCAGCATAACCCCCCAGTACACTGCCAGCCACAGAGGCCATGCCCCCCGCCATCACAGCAAACAATTCAGAGCGAGTCATGCGCGAAAGGAAAGGTCGAACAAGAAGTGGAGACTCACCTTGAGATAGGAAGATATTACCGGTAGCAACCAGAGACTCGGCTTTACTCGTCCCGAGGAACTTTTGGATACCACCACCGATAAACTCAATCACCTTTTGCATAATGCCAAGGTAATAAAGTGCCGAAATTAGTGCACTAAAGAAAATGATGATAGGCAGAACACGAACCGCAAAGATAAACCCAGTATTGGCTAAATCACCAAACAAGAATCCGATACCTTCATCAGCAAAACCTAACAGGCTAGAAACACCATTACTTAAACTGGTGAGTGCGGTTTGTCCCCAAGGGAAGTACAAGACCAAAGCGGCAAAACCGACTTGAAGTAACAAGGCGCGAGAGACTGTTTTCCAGTTGATCGCTTTACGACTCTCTGACAGCAACACAGCACATAATAACAGTGCCGCAACACCGATTAATCCGAATAGGACATTCATTAAAGATAACCTCTACAAGCATTGGTAAATAGCTGGTCCGGTCCGTGGGGTCATTCACCATTCCATGTGACGGCTTGTATTGGCAGAGCAGTACTCTTAACCGGGCGGAGAGTATAACGCACGCAGTGAGATATTCATCACATATTTTAACGCAAACGTTCAAATGTTCACTCAATAAACAGCTTAATCGGCAACGAACCCAATTGAGCAGATGAAATCGGAGTAGAAAAACACAAAATATGCACTTACTTGCTATAAAACCATGAACAAAGATCACACTTTTGGACCTATCACCCCATTCAATGACTGAAAAAGTTTGGCAACTTATTATTTGCCATCTAGGTTTATAAAAGTGTCAACTAACGTACTAGTGACAAAAACAGATTCTCTAACAACGTCAGCAGCTAACAACGCAAACACAACAATACACTGCCCCACCTTTGGTGGGGCTATTTTGTTTATCGGCAGGACAAAAAGGTCTGGCGTCGCAGCGCACAACAAGTACTCTGTTATTTTGAACTAGATTTATACCACTAGCAGTATAGAATAAGCGCCTCTTTAACCGATGCCAGAGATCACCATGCAACGCGATTACACCCTCTCATCCCTGCAAGCTACCCCAAGAGAAGAGCTCGAAGAACTCAGTCTGCGAATGATCCACCGCCTGATCCCAGAAGAATCGATGACTGAGTTGTTTACGTTCGATGCCGATGAGACGGAATCCGAAGACAAACTGCAAGAGGCACAGTTTGATGCCATGTTGAGGATGAGTGCGATCGCTCTTAGTGAACTGCCAGCCCTTTTCAGCGAATCAGACAATCAACAGCAAAACACGCTACGCATGCAACGCTTATTGCTTTGGCATTTTTATTCGGTTTCGTTTCACCTTGAACAGGCAATACCACTTGAAGTCCATTGTCAGCATGTGGAAGTGCTGCTTAAACAAGCCCCAACCAACGCATTAGAGTGGGTCACAACTTTAACCGACTTACTGCGTCAATACGCGGCCAATAACCAAAGTCGCTAATTCGAACTCGGTAGAACTGCGATAACCCAACCTCACAACATTGCGAGAATCGCCACTAGGATACTGAGTGTGAAAGGGAAGCAAAAGCCAAACTGAGGCCAATCAGTGTTATTCCACAACCACTAAAAAGGCCGGGCTGACCCGGCCTGATTATTTAATCGTTAGTGAGAACGACACGAGCATTCTGTTTCTGAATTGGGCGGTTGTTGTTACCCATCACCATCTGCATTTGTTTTGCCTGTTCTGTGGTTAAAGTTTGCGCAGATTTAAGCACAAACCAGCGTACGCCTTCAGAACAAGGTGGCGTCGTCAGAGAGCCATTAAAGCGGTAGTACTCCCCCGTTGCGGGCAACATATCTTTTACTGCAAACGGCGTTTGTAACCTCACGGTTTGACCGGGTTCAGGCATGGTCGCCGTCAACTGTGTGATCTGGTTATTTTCCCCCGGTGCTGCGTTATACATCACAGCAACAACCGCTAGGTTGCCATCTTTATCCGCATTAACAAAATGCGCTTCCAAGGGAAAGTGTTGACCACGAATGTGGTTTTCTGAAGGAGTATGGAAATGGAACTGCGCCAGATTAAACTCAACTCCATCTACTGTTACGGCGTTATTCCCCTCAACAACCGCTTGGAGTGTATGCCCGTTATTCGTCAGCCCAGTCACCATACCCTGATACTCAATGTTGAGTGGCATCAGCTCCGCATCAACCACATCCTTGATATCAATCGGGCTTTGGTTTTTGCCAGTGGCACACTCTTTGGCAACGTCTCCCCAATGTTCAGGTCCTTTATCCCCTTTGTAACCCCATTCAGCGGCCTGAGCCGTTCCCGCCATCGCAATCATCAAACTTGCGGCAATCAATGTGTTTTTCATGTTATTTCCTTATTATCGTCACCAACGGAAGATCGGCCACTATCATAAGTCGATGACCAAATCCATGAGTAGTAGGAAAACTTTGATTACCTGCGAATTTTGGAACCGGATACAAAAAAGTGAAAGTTACTTTTTTGTCAATTTCACTAGAAGTAATGCAATTGTTTGATAAATTCTTAAAAGAAGAGCAGCTTGGAATCAGTGATTTAAAAATTAAAATTGGTGATATCGATAGGTTTTTATTATGAATAAGTTTTTTCTATTATTGATGTTTTTTTCTTTTACAGCTCACACTTCCGTTAAGGAAATAAAATTAAGTGCGACTTGTGATATAGATAACGCCGCAAATGTTAATTTTTTTTCTGTTACCTATATTGGAGAATCACTAGTTAGAGTTGAGGTTAACACTAACCAAATATACGTGATAGCCAAAAGGGTTGACGGGGACCGTGGCGGGAGCAATTTTTTTTTCGAAGATACTGACAGTATAGGCATTGCTGGCGTAAATATTAACTGGGATAATATAAGTAAGACAATGCCTATGTTTAGAATTGACAAATTAAATGAAAGAGATTACGTAATTGAATGGTTTGGTTTTTTCGACGAAACCAGAAATATGTACTCATGGTCTAAGGCTGGCGGGGTGGAGGTAGATCTTTATAGCTCCAAGGCAATACTTCAAAACTGTGAGAATTACTAGATTCCCAGTGTTAGAAATCTGTGTCATTTAAGTAGAATGTACCAAACAGGAATGACACATGACCAAAGACTTCAATTTAGAACAAGCTAATAAAGAAAAGCGAGACCGCGAACGTTTTATGACCACTTAGAATGATCAGTTTGAAGATCATATTTAGCTATGGCCACACTCTCTCTTTTCAAGAAAATGGCCAACCTACAATGCACATCGATGACTCAAATAACAAAAAAGGCGACAGTTTCCCTGTCGCCTTTGATTATTCAGCATCTCGCTTCGATTATTCCCAGTCGAGAATCACTTTACCTGATTGGCCGCTACGCATCGCATCAAAGCCTTTCTGGAAGTCATCAACCTTAAAGTGGTGAGTGATGATTGGCGTCAAGTCTAAGCCCGACTGAATCAGCGATGCCATCTTGTACCAAGTTTCGAACATCTCACGGCCGTAAATACCTTTGATCACCAGACCTTTGAAGATCACTTGGTTCCAGTCGATGCCCATATCTGATGGCGGAATACCTAGCAGTGCAATTCGGCCGCCGTGGTTCATTGTCTTCAGCATGGTGCTGAATGCCGCCTGAACACCCGACATTTCAAGGCCCACATCAAAGCCTTCCGTCATGCCCAGCTCTTCCATTACGTCTTCAAGCTTCTGTTCCGCAACGTTAACTGCACGGGTCACACCCATTTTACGTGCAAGCTCAAGACGGTATTCGTTCACGTCTGTAATCACCACGTGACGAGCACCGACGTGCTTAGCCACTGCTGCAGCCATGATACCGATTGGGCCAGCACCTGTGATCAGCACATCTTCACCGACAAGATCGAAAGATAGTGCCGTGTGTACAGCATTGCCGAACGGGTCAAAGATTGATGCTAGATCGTCTGAGATGCCTTCAGGGATTTTAAATGCATTGAATGCTGGAATCACTAGGTATTCAGCGAATGCCCCTTCACGGTTTACACCCACACCAATAGTATTACGACATAGGTGAGTGCGGCCGCCACGACAGTTACGACAGTGACCACAAGTAATGTGGCCTTCACCTGAGACGCGGTCACCGATTTCGAATCCACGAACTTCCTGGCCAATAGCCACCACTTCACCCACGTATTCATGACCAACGACCATAGGAACAGGAATCGTGTTCTGAGACCACTCGTCCCAGTTGTAGATATGAACATCTGTACCACAAATCGCGGTTTTCTTAATTTTGATCAGAATGTCGTTATGACCAACTGTCGGTTTTTCAACCTCAGTCATCCAGATGCCTTCTTCAGGCTTTAGCTTAGATAGCGCTTTAATTTTCATTACTTAATGATCTCCATGTCACGACCCACTTCGATGAAGGCATCGATGGCGCGATCAAGTTGCTCGCGCGAGTGTGCCGCAGACATTTGTGTACGAATACGTGCTTGACCTTTTGGTACGACTGGGAAAGAGAAGCCAATCACGTAAATACCTTTTTCTAGTGCGCGTTCTGCAAACTCAGCCGCCACTTTAGCATCGCCAAGCATGATTGGAATGATCGCGTGGTCAGCACCACCCATAGTGAAACCAGCAGCTTCCATACGCGTGCGGAAATGCGCTGCGTTTTCCCATAGACGGTCACGTAGGTCACCACTTTGCTCTAGGAGATCGAGAACTCGGATTGAAGCATTAACGATGGCTGGTGCTACCGAATTTGAGAACAGATATGGACGAGAACGCTGACGTAGCCAGTCAATCACTTCTGCTTTACCTGAAGTATAACCGCCTGATGCGCCGCCCATGGCTTTACCTAGCGTGCCTGTGATGATGTCGATACGCTCAACCACATCGTGGTACTCGTGAGTACCTGCGCCTGTTTTACCCATGAAACCCACCGCGTGAGAGTCATCCACCATTGTCAGTGCGCCGTACTTATCAGCAAGGTCACAGATAGCTGGCAGGTTAGCGACTACGCCGTCCATTGAGAATACGCCGTCTGTCACGATAAGGATGTTACGAGCGCCCGCTTCTTTAGCCGCGATAAGCTGCTGCTCAAGCTCTTCCATGTTGTTGTTTGAGTAACGGAAGCGCATTGCTTTACACAAACGAACACCATCGATGATTGAAGCGTGGTTAAGGGCATCAGAGATGATCGCGTCTTCTTTACCCAGAATCGTTTCGAACAGGCCTGCATTAGCGTCAAAACAAGAGGTGTACAGGATTGTGTCTTCTTTACCAAGGAAAGTAGAAAGCTTTTGCTCCAGCTCTTTGTGGATGTCTTGAGTACCACAAATGAAACGAACAGACGCCATACCAAACCCGTGCTTATCCATGCCTGCTTTACCCGCTTCAATTAGCTCAGGGTGGTTAGCTAGGCCAAGGTAGTTGTTTGCACAGAAGTTAAGCACTTCTTCGCCTGTAGAGATTTTTACAGCCGCTTGCTGCTGAGAAGTGATAACGCGCTCTGACTTGTAAAGACCTTCAGCCTTTACTTCTTCAATCTGTTGTTTGATCTGTTGGTAGAATGCAGAAGACATTTCAAATTCCTTCCTAGTTATTATGTTAAGCACATTGCTTATTCATCACCTTCGTTTTCAAATTCGAAGGCGTCAAAAGTTGCCCTAAGTGTAATTCATGCACGCTATTTTCATTATCCCACCAGATGGAAAAACATTAGTGAATTCCAGGCACAAATAAACAATTTTTATGATGGATATCACGAACTATGCGTTGTGTGACGACATATTCCCTATTCATCGGCGCATTGGCTAAGTTTGTCTAGGGTGCGGTTGGTAGTAAAAATGAAATGACGACAGGAGAGAAATACAAAATAGGCGTCGGTTAGTTTAACCTATACGCCTGTTTTGGTGACATACAAGGGTGTGCGTGTTACTTTTCTAACACTAAGGAGACAATGGTGAGCAATACGACAGCGAGCGCAGCCAGCAAGATATCTTGCATCATTGAGCCCAAGTCAAGAAGAAAGCCTGGTTCTTGCATTTTGAGTACCTCTGCTGTTTACTATTTAGCCACCTTATCGACTCAACAATTCATTAACAACCGATTTAATTCTCAATTTAAAGACACATCACGGTTTCAATTTGGTTAATTCAAAACTTATTGCTTTGCTCCCAGATCTTGCATCCTTCATTTTGATCGTTGATGAAGGCAGCTTTACGGCCGCAGCTAAAAAGCTCGATGTAACGCCTTCGGCCCTGAGCAAATTGATCACACGGCTTGAGTCAGCCTTGTCCGCCAAGCTGTTTGAGCGCACGACTCGAAAACTCGTCATCACGCCTACTGGGCAGCAGGTTTATGACCAAGCGATAGTGATGGTCAACGCCGCCCAACAAGCTTGGGAGCTATCCACCACTGATCACAAACAAGCCACAGGCTCTCTTACCATTGCGGCGCCAGAGGCCTTTCTCAACTCTGTTTTACAGCCTTTTGTGGTGCCTTTTTTAAAACAATACCCAGACATTCAGCTCAAGTTGCGTGTGGCTGATGGCGAGATCGATCTACTCAGAGACGGGATCGATGTCGCCTTCAAGCTCACCGATAGACCCGATGAAAACTTGGTGCTTAAAGAGATCGGAAAAACTAACTTGGTCTTGTGTGCAAGCCCAGATTACATCGACCAACGTGGGATGCCATCCCACCCTACCGATTTACAACATCATGACTGCCTGTATTTGGCTGAAACAGAGCGAGACAACATCTGGGACTTTTTCAAAGACGACGAATTCCATTCGATGACGGTATCCGGCCGCTATGCAGTCAATCATTCACAGATGCGTCTCACTGGTGTGAAAAATGCGCTCGGTATAGGTATCTTTCATGATTTTGTGATCGCCGAAGCCATCGAAAAACAACAGGTCGTACCTGTACTTCATGATTGGACGATCAAAAGTAATTACCATGGTGTCGTCGCCATGCAGTACCCGCAAACCAAATACATGCCCGCTCGTCTGCGTGTTTTTATCGACTACATTAGCCAAGTGTTAGGCGATAAACTCGCCAGCCATTAACGAGAACTTCTATGTTTAATAAAATTCATCACGTGGCGATCATTTGCTCTAACTACTCAGTTTCTAAGCAATTTTATACCCAAATAATGGGGTTCGACATCCTAGCGGAAAACTATCGCCAAGCGAGACATTCTTACAAACTCGATCTGGCCCTGCCAGATGGCTCGCAACTTGAGTTGTTCAGCTTTCCCGACGCGCCAGAAAGGCCGAGTTTCCCAGAAGCACAAGGCCTTCGCCATCTCGCTTTTGAAGTCGGTAGCGTGGCAGAAGTCAAACAGTATCTGGAAAGCAAAGGAGTTGACGTTGAACCCGTGCGCATTGATGAATTCACAGGTAAAACCTTTACTTTTTTCCAAGACCCAGACGGACTACCTCTCGAGATTTATCAAGCTTAGATGGATTGACAAGGTAGTCATTGTCGCTTGACGCTACGATGTGCTTGCTGATGAGACCAGATAAGTACCTTTTCAAGCAAGCAGCGCCGGACTCGCTTTTTGACGATCCGGCGAGGCTTAGGATCACTCATTCAATTTCTCCCGTTCCGCTTTAGACACTAGATCGCTATCTCTACGCGACGTTCTGCTCTCTAACACCACACAACCAACACCGCCGATTGCGTAGGCAAACAGATCCTTCCAATCAAACGTCGCCCCCAGAGCAACGTGTAATGGAGAAGAAGGCTCGATACCCAACCATTGTGCCATCTGAAAGTACTGACCAACCTCAACCAAGAAAGCCACTGCGACCACCAGTAATGCCAATACCTTAGGATCCATTCGAATCACGGACGCTATGGTGTGGTAAAGCCACACCACAACTAATACATCACCAAAGGTCGGCCTGATAAAACTATCGCGAACATAACCCGCAATAACAATCAGGAGCACAAGCATCATCAAACTCTTCCCAGCATAGTACGTCGAAAAACGGACACCAATACGTCTAGAAGCAGTATGATTGCAGCCCTGACTAATTTCGTTGGATTGAGTTTTATGCCTCTGTGCTGCTTGAGTGTTCATCGCTCGCTGCCTCCACTGATTTGTGACTACGTTGATACCAGTCGACATTTCTGGTGATCACCATAACGACGCTAAGAATCACAAAACACAATAGTGTCCCCATCAGGAGCGCGTAACTTTCTGCCTCAAGTAACCCGAAGAGTAACCCGTATAGACACAATAGACTCGCTCCAAATACTGTACCCTGCTTGGTGTTGTCTAACATACCGCCGACGTAGACACTCAAAAGACAGGTCGAAGCCAAGACAGAGATGACATAAGCCCAGTTAAAACCCGTATGCTCACTGAGTGAGATAAGTAATAGATAGAACAGCGCCAAAGCAAGACCAACAAAGCCGTATTGAACAGGGTGGACAGGGCGAGCCTGAAACAATTCGAGCAAAAAGAAACTGGCAAACACAAGCGTAATGACAAGCAATGAATAGTTAATGGCACGATGCGATTTGAGGTAATGATCAACCGGATCAATCAGTTCAACCCCCATTTGACGCTGCTCCAACTCATAACATGACGACTCTTCGTCCATGCAATTTTTAAACAGTTGTGAAACATTGGATGAAAAATTGTTGCTTGACCACTGCGCGCTGAATCCAGATTCAGATACTGAAGATGATATCGGTAGGAAATCCCCGATGAAGCTTGGATGCGGCCACTCAGAAGAAAGTTCAACGGTCGAGGTCGTTCCGATAGGCGTGACCTGAAGCTTGCCCATTCCCTGCAGCAAGAAATTAAGCTCGAAGTCGAGGGGTTGAGAAGGGTCTAAACGATCCAGTGTCAGAGGAGTATGAAAACCTTGCGACAGTCGCTTGATATCTGTCCCCGGCACAATATCAAGCGCCTCTCCTCCCAGCTTCATCTGCTCCAGTTTCACCAGTCCACGGCTGTCTTTGACACCAACCACCATGGAAATATTTTCGATTTGAACTTGTTTAAATTCATTCAACGCCGACAGATCAAATGATCCCTTGAGCGCACTTTGCGCTTTATATAGGCGAGCTTTGTAGATACCACGATATTTTTCAAAGCTTTCCAAATGAGCAGACATATCAAAAGTGGTTGGTAAAATGTAAGCCTGACGCTCAACCTGATAAGTTTTGTCTTCATGACGAACCGTTTCCGTGTAATCAATCGCGATAAACGGGCCGGTAATACGTTGTTCGCCACTGCTGCTACGTGCAATCTCTTCTCTCACTTCTTGCTGACGATACGATCGTTCAGAAACTAGGCCACTGACCATAGAAATCGGAATTTGCAGCAAAACAAACAAAAACAGCACAAAGCCAAACTTCATGCCGAGTGGGTTATTAAAGATTTTCTTCATTTTTCTTCTCCTTAGCTGATGGTTTAACGATAAAACCGCCAGTTGGAGAATAGATGGAGTCTATATGGAGTTTTTATGGAGAAGGAAAGTGTAAGGTCACTTTGACGCCTTGATTAACATTCTCAATCAATAATGAACCTTTATGCAGTTTGACAACTTGCTCAACAAAATTTAGCCCCAGTCCGGTACTTTTCACACCATTTTGGCGTGCAAGCGAATAGAAACGTTCCGTGAGGCGAGGCATCGCGTAATCAGGAATCGCAGGCCCAGTATTGAAGATCGACACAGCAAGCTGTTCATCTGACTGAACGTAGTGCCAAACAATCGAGCCATTGCCATCAACAAAATCAAGGGCATTGTCCATAAGATTAAACAAGGCTTGCTGAAGCATAAAACCGTCACCGACCAGCACAACGTCACAGCTTGTCATCACTTCACATGTCACGCCTTTGGCATTGAGCCGAACATAAGAAGCCGCGACGATTTCGTCCAACATAGTGTTGATATTGATCGGTTCTTGCTTATCTAAATGTGGTCGTTTCTCTAATCTAGCCAACTCCAATAGCTTATCGACTAAAGACTGCATGCGGTCACTTTCGCGCTCAATGTTCGTTGCAAATCGTGTTACTTTTTCCGCAGGTAAAGGCATTTGCAATATTTCACTGGCGCCTTTAATCGCCGATAAGGGGCTTTTGAGTTCGTGAGTCAATGTTTGCACATACTCTTCAACATACTGCTTGCCATCGAGTTGATTGCGCATGTGTTCTAACGCATCACTCAAGGTACCGTATTCATAGAACACGCGAAATGTCGGCTTAGTAACTTTCTCACCCTGCCCCAATTTTACTGCGTAGTTTTCCAACTTGTTCAATGCTGAGTGGATGCGCCAAGCAAATAAAGCCCCTGCCAGCAATACCAAGCCACTCATCCAAACCATCCAGAACAACACATTGCGCTTCGAGAGGTCAATAAACGGCTGAACGGAACGATTGGACTTTGCCACCGTCACGCTGCCAATGATTTCGCCCTTGTGATAAATGGGAGCGGCAACGTGCATCACCGTTGATAGAGGATCATTAGGGTCTTCGGCCGTGCTTCGCGCACCGTATTGGCCACGCAATGTCAGATACACATCGTTCCATTGCGAGTAATCTTCCCCGACATCTTGTTGCCATGAGTCTGCAATCACAATGCCACTCTTGTCCGTGATGTAAATACGATGGTTGATCGCTTTTTTACCTATTTCCCAGATACGCGCTTCAGGTTCTCTTAAACCATACGCGGCAAGAAGCCTCGAAAATCGACTGTGTGAGATCTCGCCATTTGCTACGTCTTCTTCTGCCAGCACAGCCAAGAGATTCGCCATATCCACCAGCGTTTCTTCGGTGGTTTGGCGCACGGTCGGTTTCAGCTCCTGAATCACAGTGGAACTCACTGTGTAAGCTGTCATACCGACAAGAACGAAATATAAAAAGAACAGTCTTAATCCGAGTGGGATCTTAGGCCATGGCATGATTACTCACCCGTTTTGTCGTAGTAATAACCAAAACCACGCTTGGTGCATATACGCTCAGCCATAGCGAAGGGTTTCAGCTTGTTGCGTATCGCTTTGATGTGGGAATCAATATTTCGCTCGTAAGACGCATGGGGAGCCATGTCAGCCGCAACCATTAACTGTTCACGATTTAATACACGGCAGGATACTGCGATAAGTTTGCTCAAGATCTTAAACTCAACCGCGGTTAAGCCCAGCGGCTCACCAGCAACGCGATAATCAAAGTTGTCTGCCTTGAGATCATCATCCAACGATTGTGGAGGAACAGGTTGAGTGATGACTGGGCGAGATTTGATACGAAGTTTGATTCGCGCCAGCATTTCCCTTGGGCTAAAAGGTTTAGTGACATAGTCATCGGCGCCAATTTCCAGCCCGACAACACGATCGATTTCATCATTTCTTGCCGTCAGGAAGATAATCGGCACATCAGAAAACTCGCGAATGGTTTTACACAGCTCAAAACCATTTCCATCAGGTAAGCCAACATCAAGCACCAGTAGCGCAGGCTCATTGCTTTCAATATACGCCAGTCCTTCACCCGCCGTTGAAAACCACATAGGCTGATAACCATCCATTTCGAGAACATGAATTAAATTCTCCGCAATGGCTAGTTCGTCTTCAATAATGACGATGGTTGTTTTATCGCTCAATATTTCGCTCCATGGGGTCAGTTTTGTTCCATAACAAATTCATGATTAGAGACCATCCTTGGTGTGGATCGCTCAAAAACCAAAAAAGCGCATCGGCCAAGTCACTTCGCCCAATTCAATCAAATCATAAATAGTGAAAAACACGGCGCAGATAACCGCCAGTTTCAGCAGACGATAAACGATCAACATAAAAACTTCCTTATGGATGAAAATAGCCGCGACTACGGCTGATAAGACACCGAGAAATAGCAACCACGTTATACCTTTTACTGATTGAGATTTCGAGCACTAAACCGCGCAAATTTACTCTATGCCTGTGGCAACATTAGACCCCTTAATCTTGATATGCATCCCATTTAATACGCTCACTTAATAAAAATATGGTCGAGTTTGGCCATTTTAACCGCTTTTTAACCCTCGCATTCCTAGCATTCGGCCAATACTGCACACGAGGAAGAGACCAATGAGAAAACATGCTTGTCTACTGGCCCTGATCTTGGGGTTAACATCCCCAACCATGGCCATCCCTATCCCGGATGATCTGGACACGGAACTTCGTAAACTGATAGAACAACATAGCCTGACCGGAGAGCCAAATAAGGGCTTTGAAATACCCAGTGTCGATTCAAAAGAAGTCAAACTAGGCAAACTGTTGTTTTTCTCCAAAGCACTGAGCGGCAATAAAGACGTGGCTTGCGCCAGTTGTCATCACCCCTACCTTGGTGGAGGTGACGGATTATCACTCTCAGTGGGTACACTGGCTGAAAATGAAGATGTACTCGGCCCGGGCAGAAAAACGACCACGGGCCAGTTCTATGTAGCACGAAACACACCAACAATTTTCAATTCAGGATTGTACAAACGCAGTTTATTTCGTGATGCTCGTGTTGAATTTGTTGACTGGCTAGACCCAAGCAAAGGGATCAGTACCCCTGACGTTGCATTTGGTGAAGCGGACCCGAATTCAGGCGACACTCTATTGTCTGCTCAAGCTCGCTTTCCACCTGTTACCGCATCTGAGATGCGTGGTTTTGACTTTATGCAGGATGCATCCAATGAGGCCGTGAGAGCCCATCTAGCTGCTAGGATCGGCAATTATGGCGACGCTAAAGGCGAGTTATTTCAAAACCAGTGGTTGGAAAAATTCGCAGCCGTTTATGGTGACGACAAGTCACCGGAGAATCTGGTAACTTTTGCTAACATCACCCGTGCGCTCTCTGCTTATCAAGAGTCGATGAACTTTACCGACAACGCCTGGAACCGATACGTAAAAGGCGATTCAGCGGCACTGACGGCATCCCAAAAGCGTGGCGCATACCTGTATCTCTACATGCCACCCCCTCCATCTGACGGCGGAAACGAACCAGACTTTCTGCCCACACAATGTATTGGCTGCCACAACACAGACACCTTCAGTCAAACCAAGGATTCAAACTATCACCGCCTCGCCTTTCCACAAATTGGCCCCGGAACCGGAGAGCCGGGTATGGAAACCAATGACTTAGGTCGAGCCCATCGAAATGCAAGTGATGCAGACATCTATAGCTTTCGATCAGGCACGCTGTTAAACATTGAAGTAACAGGGCCATTCGGACACGCAGGAAGCTACGACACTCTCGAACAAGTCATTGAACATTATGATGATTACCATCAGATACTTGACCAATACATTGACGAGATGGGCTGGTGCGAACAACCTCAGTTTAAAGATGTCGACCACTGCAACAGCTTGTTTCCAGATACCAGAGACAACACAGATAAAGCCGCCAAGATCATTGATGACGAAATTGCCGATGGCGCCCCAGTGTTGCAAAAACTCAACCTATCAGATCAATCGAAAGCCGATCTGGTTAACTTTATGAAAGCCCTCACCGACCCTTGTGTGAAAAGCGCGGAGTGTTTGCAAGCCTGGCTACCGCAGCCAGAAGAATCCGATCCTGACGGGCTTCAACTGCACGCTATTAACTATCAAGGGGTTCCCCTTTATCTGCCCTCTAAGTGCTCGGAAGGTGACACCCTACATTCTGGTGAAAAGCTGACCAAAGATCAGGGCGAGTGTATTTCTGGCTCAGTGGAGCATTTTTACTTTAATGTACAGAGTGATAACACCACCGTCTATCTGAGCAGCCGAGACGGTCAAGGCGATCTCAAGCTCTACTACCACCCTACGACTTGGGCATCTCAACAAAATGCGCTAGCGGAATCGGTCGGTGAAGGCACAGAACAAGTGTTGAACATCACACTGAATCAAGGACGTCACTATGTGAGCGCAATCTCACAACAAGGGTATCAAGGCGTTTCTATCGCTGTGGGAGAACGCCCTGCCGACAAAGAGCCTGGTGAGCATCCAAAAGCTATCTCAGACCAATGTTTGCACTCTGCTCCTGTGTCATTTGGCGAATTGCAGAGCGGTACTCCTATCTGCACGGCACAAGGCGAAAATTCCTATTTTATCAAGATCACTGAGCCTAACAGCACTCTGGAAGTCAGAACTAGGCACGGTTCAGGCAACACCGATTTGTACGTTAGCCCTTATTGGCCAAGTACAAACCAGTTTGAATTTTCATCTCGACGCCCCGACAGCAATGAGTACCTGAGGATAGATTCACCCATGCCCGGCTGGTATTTCATTCTTGCAGCTGGCGATGGGCTCAATCAAGGCACGTCACTGCAAGTCGATGTCTCAACACAAAAATAAAGCAATATCTCAATCGAGGTAATTACAGCCAAGCCAATAAAGGGCTTGGCTTTCACCCATTTATTATTCTTACATTTGGACAAGCATGATTAACACAATACTGGTTGAAGACGATGCTGGCTTGGCAGGCAACATCATTGATTTTCTTGAACTTGAAAACATCGCATGTGATTACGCCAGTACTGGCGACACGGCACTCAATCTGATCGAAAAAAACCACTATCAAGTCATTATACTGGACATCAACCTTCCTCGGCTTGATGGCTTTAGCGTATGTGAACAACTTCGCTCGCAAGGGGTCGCGGTTCCGGTCATCATGTTAACCGCCCGAAGCCAACTCGAAGACAAACTGAAAGGTTTCAAGGTTGGAACTGACGACTACCTTGTCAAACCCTTTGCCATGGCAGAATTGGTTGCAAGAACAAAAGCCCTAGCAAACAGAAAAAGTGGTCAACTGACCCGATTCAAAGCAGGGAACATCCTATTTGATGCCCAAGAAAATCAGACCTATATCGACAACCAGCCTGTCAAACTGCTGCCGACCAGCCTGATTATCTTGGAACAACTGATGCGCGCTTATCCGCACCCGATTTCGCGTCAATCTCTGAATCTCGCCATCTGGGAAGATCGATTGCCGAACAGTAACGCCCTTAAAGTCCACATCCATTATCTACGTAAAGCATTGATTCAACATCAGAGCAACGTCTGCGTAGTATCGGTAAGCAAGCATGGATTTAAGTTGCAGGACAGCGATAGTGACCACCAATGAAATTTAAAATATCGAGCTTAAAACACTATATGATCGCCATGCTTCTTACCGCCGCTTTGATTCTCGTGACCCTGATGTCTACGCTATGGTTGCTGCACTTTTTTAATAGTCACGACAATATGATAAAAGGAGCTCTACTTGATATCGCTTATCAAAGCGGAGAGGAAAATACTGAGTCAAATCCACGTTTCGTCAAGGCGACAACATGGCATCACTTGCCGATTGAAATTCGCCGTCACTTCAATCGTGAGAAACTGGCTCCAAACCAACTTCATCATAAGTCCGATCGCAGCAACCCATTCTCTAGGCCTACTGAGTCCCTGTATCTGATGCCCATAACCAAGCCTGATGGCAAGTTGCACTATGTTGCTCATCATTTCAAAGAGCCGCCCAATGTCCCCGACGCAAACTGGTTCGAAACTCCCGAAATTCAGGCGATTCTTTTCGGGATATTCGCATTAAGCTTGTTCCTGTTGATGTTGTTTATATTTATGTACTCAGCCGCTAAGCCGATCCAAGACCTTTATCAGTGGGCGCGACAACTTAATGCCAACAATATGAGCAGTACACCACCAAACTTCCAATATAAGGAATTAAATACGCTTGCCATGATTATTCTCGATAGCCTGCGTAAAAACCAAGCCTCACTCCAACGTGAACAGGAGTTTGTCCGCTACGCCAGCCATGAACTACGCACTCCTATTGCCGTGATTCTTAGCAGCGTAGAGCTGATGGATAAGGTCGAAAACAAATGGCAAGCAAAAAGCTACAGTGCAAAACAACGCATCAAAGACGCCAGCCTCTGCATGGCTGAACTCTGCGACACATTATTATGGCTGAACAAGGCAGAACGCTCTCAGCTTACCACTCAATCTGTTGCATTCTCATCACTATTGCACTCCGAAGTAGAAAATCTCAGCTATCTCATCCAAGCCAAAAACATTGAGGTGCAAATCCACACCGACAGTTATCAAACAAGCCTGCCCTACGCGGCCATTAAGATGATAGTGGCCAACCTATTGCGCAATGCCGTCCAGCACACCCATGAAGGTGTGATCACGATTATTCAGCGACAAGGAAATATTCAGATCATTAACAAAGAGAACTCTAGCAATCATGATAACGGCCCAGACAACTCGGGGTTTGGGCTCGGCCTGATGTTAGTTAAACGCTTGTGTCGACAGCTAGGATGGGACTTCAGATTTGAAAAGACGCACGACCTATGCCGTGCATCTTTATTGATTGCGCAGCCAAACCTTAGGTTGACTAAAGGTTCAGATGACGCTCTTTGCGAGCAAAACGCACCTTAAACCAGGTTTTAGGCGCTTTCGTCAACAAAATGCCACACAGCAAAGGCAGCATCAGAGCCAATGACTGGTGAGACAGCATCTCACCATTGATAAACGCGGAAATAAACAGCGCAACCACTGGGAAAATCAGAAAGCAGATTGACGCCTGAAACGGGGTCGATACCTGTCCGAGCTTAAAGTACGCCACAATACCGCCAACACTGGCGACGAAACCGAGGTAAACCACCGCAGAGAGCGAGTCCCAGGTAAATGAGGCAACATCGACTCGCTCTCCGATAGACGAAACCCAAAATAACAGTATAGATGCCACCAAACAGGGTAACGCGTTATAGGTTAGCACCTGTATGTCCTTGCAATGTTTTTGCACAAGCACATACATCACCGCGTGAATCGCCACAGCCAACCCCAGAGCTGCCGTGCCGATCAGGTAGTCGGAACCGCCCATCTGCATTTCATTACCTAATATGAGACATAGGCTTATCACTGCCGTGATAAGGCCACATACCTGATGTTTGGCAAGTCGTAACCCAAGGAACAACCCAGACATTAACATCACAGCCACAGGCATGTTGGCAAAGATGATCGAAGCCAGACCGGAAGAAATGTATTGCTCACCATAAATCATTAAAGTGAAGGGAATGGCAAAGTACATCAGCGCGACAATGATCACCCACTGCCCTTTCCCTTTCGGAAAGCGTAATGGTTGCCCAAAGACTTTCGCCAGCAAAGCCAAAAGCGGAGCCGCAAGTAAAAAACGCAATGCGGTAGCAAATATCGGCGGAATAGAATGCAACGCCACTTCCATAGCAAACCAAGTGGTTCCCCATATTAAGCAAACAGAAACAAAAAGCACAAAAGTAAGAGACTTCGAATTCATGGTGATTACTACTCATTAAATCATTGTGGTAAATCATCGGCTTGTAGAGCATCAATGACGTAGCACAGTATACGGAGTTCACCAGAGAATTTTTTTGCCTTTAAACCTATCAATAATCAATTTTGGAGAAATTATTTTCTCAAATAAGCCATTTATAGAAAAATAACATCATCAAAACCTCTCAACTCAATGTCATTATTTTCTTTGCGGTTATTGATTATTTCCTTTAATTTTATGTTGAGCCAAACACATTAATACCAGTGATAGATAGGCAAGAAAACCGGCGTGGAAGGTGGTGTTCTGCTCACGGCTAGTGAAAGGTCCATGATGCGACTATGGTGGCAGTGATGTTGTCTGAGAAACCTTTTCCTCGTTACCAAGCAGCCACTCAAGAACGAGCAGCACTTCGACGTTGGCGACACTTGTTTGGCCGGTTCAATAAGCTAAGAAAGCCATTGCGGATTATGCTTTATTTTCAGCCCACAATCGTATTTTGCTGTTGAAGCTTAGGAGCAACAAACTACACCGCCACATTCGTCCTCACAGAGCCATCAGTAATCATCACAGCACCAGGCATTCACTGTGATTATTGTATTTTATCGTGATATGATTTGCCCTTTTTTGATTCTTAAAAGCATGCATCTTTTACGAAATCACTTGTCTCAGAAGGAGGTGAATCAGGCAATAAGAGAGATGTTTTAAAAATGAATGTAGTGGCAAATTAACGGATATATTGAAAAAACAATATGAGAATAATTAAATTTATATTTGTCTTGTTGGCCATGGCTGCATCCACCGCACAAGCGGTAAGTATGGATGTATACATGAAAAATGTCAGTCATGACAACTATCAGTTCTATGCGAAAGTGGTAGAGCCTTCAGATAAACCAATCGTGTTTATACACGCAGAAGTAGCCATTCCTATTGCGATCGGGCCAGAAACTCCGGAACATCAAAGGACGAGCTATCTGCATGTTTGGAAAGAAAACAACCAATGGAAAGGAGAGCGTTTCACTAGCGCCAATACACCTAGATACAATGATTTCTTGAAGTGGAGCCAAAGTAATAGACTAAGTAACAGTGCGTATAGTTACTCCAGCAGTGCTTCCTCGATATCTCTCAACATTGGCACATACAAATTTGGTATTAACAACTACAAGTCTTCACCATCTGTATCGCAAACATGGCACGGTGTATCTTCTGGACTTATTGGCGGACAGCTTATTTATCCGTATGCCTCCTTTGTGCAAAGTGATAAAGCGATAGACATTGAATCGTATATCACTGATGAAGGTCAAGCTGCTCTCTCTTTACAAATACCCTACTCACAAAGTAGTGCTCGTCTCTCCTTTGTTGAAAATGCTTACACAGTTGAAGGTATGGCATCACTTCAGTCTGATGCAAATGTATCAGTCACTAATGGAAGTGATCTCACCACTATTACCATTGATCACCCTGATAAAGTAGTTTCTTACTATTTAAAAACACAACGCTGGGTAGACCACAACTCAGGGGTAAAAAATCCTAATGGTTCGGGTTGGATAACACAGCCTTATCAAGCGGATTACCTTACCGCTATCGGCCAATGTGAACGTCTAAAAACAGCCGCAGAACCGACATGTTTACCTGTTGTTAAGTTAGACTATGGCCGAAAAGCAAGTCTAAATTCATTCCCTCATTTGACAGGGTGGCGAGATTCAACTCAATCAATAAAACATAACTACCAAAACCTGGGTGGAGTTATGGCTATTGTGAGTACGGATACGTCGACTGCTTCCGCTGTTGGTACAACACAATCTACGTACTCCTATGCCTTAAACAGTGCAAGCCAACCCGTATCTCTGAGTGAAGAAAATGTCCCTGATGCTAACAATAACACCCGTCAGGTCACAACTTACATTACCCATGGTGAGTACGCAGGTCTCGCGAGTAGAATAGCTCGACATGGAACCTTAGATGGCACCGAATATTTGTTATCTAACACGGCGATTGAATGGCGAATTGCGTCTAATGGTCAGGCTCAGAAAGCTAAAGTTGTCGAATCTGTGTATGCGATGGATGGCTCCATAAGCCAAACAACGACTACCGAGAATTATTATGATGCTAAAGACCGTTTGGAAAAACGCATCAATGTTGTTGACAACAATAACGGTGAGCAAATTGAAGATCAGGTCGAATATCGATATCAAGATGACTACGCGGTTGGCAAGGTTGAGCGTCGCAGCATCCTAAGCCCTGCCTACGAAAATGGTGTCAGCGATCAACTGGTCAAAGAGTTCGAGTATGTTTATCAGGGAGATAAGCTGGTTGAACAAATCACGCGTCAGGGGCAGTATGAAATTAGTGACGCGGTTACTCAGGATGATAAAAGCCGTGTGACGGCGCGCATAAGAAAAGTCAATGGGCAAGTCATTCTACGTGAAACCAACCAATATACAGGTGACAACCTAACGCAACGTTGTGAAAACGGCCAGTGTATTGATTATCAGTACCGTACAACTGAAACCGGGCGAGTAGAAACATCGTCGATTAACGGCATACGTTACGAAGAAACACATTACGACGATAAAAACCGTGTAGTCGCTAAAACTGCCCGTGGCATCACCAAAAAAACCGAGTTTTACACCATCGACGCCGTACCAGCTCACTTAAATGAGTGGGTAGCTGTATGTCCTAGCGATACGATGTCTGTTATTTACAGCCCGATGCCTGAGGCAATGACTTGTGAAACAAGTCGAGGTCTGTACCAGATCCTCAAGGGTATGGACGAAAGATTCATTATCTCAGCAGAGCTCAAAGACGACGATTACTCAAAGCAATTACTATTACCACACTTTGAAGGTGATGAAGCCGTCACGTACTCGGTCAAAGGTGATACGCAATCTCAAAGCATTGAATACGCCGTTAATGGCCAGAGCGAAAACCACTCGGATCTATTGGACAACATCACAGAGTCTTATGATAAGTGGGGCAATGTCACCCGCCGCTATCATGATATCTCAGGGCTTTTGTACCAAGTAGACGACCATCTCGGTAATTCCATTCGTTTTACCTACAACGCAATGGGCAAGCTAACGTCATCGGAGCTAAACAATAACTCAGCGACAAAAATTGTTTACATTTATGATTCGCGTGGCCAAAGGATCAAAACCATCGATCCTTCTCGAGGAAGCTGGGAGTATCACTACAACTTAAGTGGCCAAATTGCATGGCAGCTGGATGCCAATGGCGATCGCACTGAGTTTAGCTACGATAGCTTTAACCGTATGACACGTATGTCGACGCCTGAGTCAACCGTGTGTTACGAGTTTCCAACCGAACTTCCACTCGCAGAACCAAGCCGTGTTGTTAAAGTAACAGGCAAGCAACAAACCTGTGCTGGTCAAGATGCCATTTACGAAGAAGTTAACACCTTTGAGTGGCCTAATGGTTGGCTTAAACGTAAAGACATTACCCTAGAAGACGGTTATACACAGACCACTCACTATGAATACGATAGTAATGGTCAGGTGATCAAAGAGACGACACCGTCTCGTCTAGGCAATGAGTTTGCACTTGAAATTGGTTACAACAACGGCTCACCCTATAAGTGGACCAACGCCCAAAGCGGTGAACTTTACAAAGAGATCTTAGCTAAAGATGCTCAGCAACGCGTAACACATGTACGTTTCGGTAATGGCCTAGAAGAGTTTTACCGTTTTGATCGCGTATCAGGACAACTATTAGAACAGTCGGCAACACGTAGCGGCGTGTTAGTCTACCGTTTTGATTATCGCTATAACTCCGATGACCTTCTGGCTAGCCGTAAGCGCCATTTTTACTATCGGAACCGAAGTGAAACCTCATTTGAAGATGAATACAGCTACGATGAGCAAAATCGCCTAAAAGCGCATACTATTAAGCAGTTCTGTGTTAATGGTGTTTGTCAGGAGATCGAGGCTGATGGCTTCATCTCAGCCAGTGCTGAGTTCAAATACGATACGTATGGCAACATCACTTATAAAACTGGGGTGGGCGATTATTTCTATGAATCCTCCGACCCGTTTAAGCTAACTCGCCTTGAAGAAGAAAACGGTGAAACTCGCAACTTTACCTATGACAGCAACGGTAACATGCTGTCGGATGGTCTCAGACAGTTCCGCTATGAAAGTAACCGTTTAGTCTATGTCGGTCGAGCCAAAGACAACCAAGACAATACCGTCGTTGATCGGGATGAAACTCGGTTTACCTATGGCCCCGATGGTCAGCAGATTGTCCGTACTGATAAACGTTTTGATGTAGCAAGCCTTGAGTGGGTAACAGAAAAGTCCTTCTCAACGGGCACCTATACCTACCGCCAAAGCTCTGACAACCAACAATATGAAACCTACGGGGGCAATGGCTTTTCATTAACCTGTAGTGAATCTTCATGTTCTGTTGCCTATTCTCATACTGATCGTTTAGGCCAGCAAATTATGGTAACTAATGCTGAAGGCACAGTTACCTCGCAGACATTTACAGACCCATTCGGTTCTACGCACAATGTACTCATGCCTGAGATGGATGATGCCTTTGCCATCTCACCGACTTATAGCTCTATGTTTGGCCATGTCGGTGTCGCAGGGTTTGACCTGATTCATATGAAAGGCAGAGTGTACGACCCTTATTTGGCAAGATTTATTCAAGCCGATGCCTTTATCAAAGGCAAAGAGTCAATCGCGAACTACAATCGCTATAGCTTTAACTTAAACAATCCCGTCAATAATATTGACCCAAGCGGCTATTTGTTCAAAAAAATCCGTAAAGCAGTCAAGCGAGGTTGGAACAAGATTAAGGAAGAAGCGAGTCGAGTTGCCAATCAAATTAGAGCAGAAGCCAAACGCGCTGAAAGTCGAATTCGTAACGAAGCGAAACGTGCTGAAAGCCGAGTTCGCAACGAAGTTAAGCGTGCCGAAAGCCGAGTTCGCAATGAAGCTAAACGCATAGAAAGCCAAATCCGTCATGAAGCTAAGCGCTTCGAGAGGCGGGCTCGTCATGAAGTCGGACGCTGGGAAACCGATGTGCGTCATGGGGTGAAGATTGTTGGTCAGATAATCAAAGAAAACCCCGAAATGGTACTCGCCATGGCGGTCGCGGCCTGGGTCGTTGGGCCCGCGGCGATGAAGTTTTACGGCGAATTTATGATCGCACAGTTTGGTCAGGGCATAATGGCCACAACGCTGGCGGGGGCCGCGACAGGGGCAACCGTTGCCGCGAGCAGTCATGTAATCAGTAATAAAGGAGATCTTAAAGGGATTGAGAAGTCCATTTTGCATGGGGCCATAACTGGAGGCCTAGCCGCTGGTATAGCTCATGGCATAATGGAAACCCAATTTATGACTGATTTGCTTGGCAATGCTTCACCGCTAGCCAATTCGGTCAACGACATCCTGAAAAGCGTTGGTATGGCTGGCGCCGACCATCTAATTTATGATCGGGATTTTTCAGATGCCTTCCTAGTCTCCTTCTTGCAGACTACTTCCAACGGCTATATTAACGAGTACATGCAAGGCTTCAATGCTCTTGCTCAGAGCTTTGTTTCTGGCGTCGTGGGAGGTATGATTACCAGTGAGATTTACGGTGGAGAATTTGCCGCAAACTTTGCCCACGGTTTTATCGGCTCTTACATCGATTATACTCAAAATGCGTTGGGGGGTATTCTTGACACCGACTTTACTTTAATCGAAGCACTAGAGCTGACAATGGACTTTGTGCCCGTTGTGAGTAACCTTAAAGCCGCGTATGAGTTTAGTACTGGTGAGACGATATTTGGTGGCATCGAGTTAGAGCCTCTTGATCGTAATCTAGCCGCAGCGAGTATATTTTTGGGCCCCGTTGCAAAAGCAGCGGTTAAAACGACTAAAGTAGCGGTTACGGTAGCAAGACATTCCGATGAAGCCGTTGATTTACTTACTGCGAGCTCGAAAGTCCATGATGCGACTAAAGCGACAGATGCAGCGCTGAGTGGTGTTACAAAGAGTGGATTAAGAAATGTTGATATCTTTGATCAACTAGATGTAGACCAAATTACAGCACTAAATAAGCAGTTTAGTAATGGGCTTACTATTCCAGGGAAAGATGTATCAACAGTACTTGCAAACGCATCCTATCGTGAAGGTGGTATAAATCAGGCTGCTTCAGTTATTAGAGATATTGCCGGGGGCCACTTGTTCCAAAATGGTAATAAGAGAACAGCTCAAGCATTGGTGGAATCATTCAATCTAGGAGTTGACTCTAAAACTTTAAGAGGTGTCATAGACCAAGTTGGGCAAGGTAATTTGAGAAATGTTGATGATATAGCCAAAGCATTAGGAGGGAACTAGTATGGCTTCAGTTTCTGAATTGTTCGAGCAACATTTGCTGTCTCAATCTCCAGAGTCGAATACTTTTTGGGGATATGCAATACCCTTGATAGAAAAGTTGCAGCAGGATGGAGTTTCATTCTTCTTCAGGTCAGATGGCGAAAGAAAGTCTAATGTCTATACGATAATAGTTGAAGGTAAGCCTATGAATGGAGACTATATAAGGTGTGAAACCGATCTATTAGAAAGAGGTATTGAGCAAGTTCTGTCAGAGTATGCTAAGGATTATTGGAATTAGCCTTCTGAGATAATTTGTAGATATTTTTGATGCCAGCAGTCATTTTAATCTTGGCTGAAACATTAGCTGAATGAACTTTTATTTTAGGTGGCTTGAATCCATTTTCAGCCACCTGTTTTTCTATCCAAAGTACTACATCATAACCGGTTCCGACGGAATCATTCCCAAGATCATGATCAAGGCTAATGCATTCAACATTGCCTTGCTTTAAGTAATTAATAGCTTCTTCAGGCCACCGAACAAGGATCCAGCCTTTTGGAGGGGTACGTTCATCATCCAAGAAAACTTTCATCCTTTAATTACTCCTTGTTGCCTTCCTGAATCCCAGCGTCTGGATTGGTACTTGATGATCAAACTCTCCAGCACTTCCCGTATCACCATCTGCTCACCTTCAGGCATCTGACATCTGACTGATCGCTTCTAGCTGTAAGGCAAGATCGTCACCAGGGCCACGCTCATGTTCCTCAAATAGCAAGAAGTCGGTACTGACATGCAGTCCGACCGCTATCTTCTTAATCGCTTCCAGCGAAGGCTGGGCCTGACCTGCTTCATACTTCTTCAGGCTGTTTACATGTACGCCCAGCACATCGGCCATCTGCTGTTGGGTTAGTCCCTTCTCTTTACGTAGGGTAATAAGTCTCTTCGCCAGGCTCATCATCAAAAGTGTTCTGATTAACGTTACCACTATCTTAACCCCTGGTCTATTACCCTGTTGCCATAATATTCATTATCATGGACTTAGCAAGATTATAGAGTCAACATAAATGAAGAACAGGCACCGATTTGCAAGGACTCTAATTATTATCCAGAAATATAGAATAACTCCACCATATCAACAGTAAAAATATAGCATTCAAATCTCAATCGCTAATAGCAGTCGTCATTTTTGTTATAACTGATTGAATAAACAGGAAATAAGACGTTATAATCCCTCCCCTTTCTGGCTAGCGATAAGAGAAAAAATCATAAAGCAGGTCAAAATCGGCTTTTCGCCTATTTCTCAACCCCAAATCACCTTCCATTTCACCAATCTTCTTGTTAGATCGCCTAAACCACTAGTTTTATTAACCTTTTTCAATTGGTTAAATTGTAATCAATA
>NZ_JXXU01000057.1 GCF_000967495.1 Vibrio neptunius
TTGGCCAACATATAAGGCATTACTCTTGCCAATCGGCAAAATAACTGACCAAGTAGTCTATCGCCATTCTGGCTTTCAAGGGCAAAAATCGTCGATTCTGATACACAATCCAACTGCTTGTGCCTTTGCCCCAAAATGGCTCCAGCACTGGCATCAGATTTCCATCTTCAAGCGCATGTTTAAAGCTGCTTTTGGGTAAGTAAGCGATACCAAGGCCGTGCTGACAAGCTTCTATCACCGCTGAGGCATTGTTGCTGCGCCATCGACCATGAACGCGAACTGCGCTCAAGGGTTGACCATCTTGTTCAAACAACCAGTGATCACTGTTAGCAATAATACAGCTATGTTTTTTTAACTGTTCAGGATGCGTCGGTAAACCAAATTGTTCAATATAGTCACGACTTGCAGCGGCCGCCATCGGTCTGTCTGCTAACTTTCTTGCGACTAACCCTGAATCATTGAGCCGACCATAGCGAATGGCAAAGTCGATGCCATCTTCAATAAAATTGACCATCCGAGTGTTGAAATCCAACTCAATTGTGAGTTCGGGATATTTTTTGGCGAACGTCATCAAGACAGGTGCCACATAATCCTCGGCAAAGGCTCCAGCAGCGCTAACACGCAACGTCCCGCTGAGCTGGATGTGTTGTGATGAGAGTTGCTCGTTGGCATGTTGCAACCCATTGACCAGCTCTTTGCATTGGCGATAGTAAATTTGACCTGCGTCCGTCAATGATACCATGCGGGTCGACCGGGCAAGCAGCGCTACGCCCACCCGTTCTTCAAGCCTT
>NZ_JXXU01000058.1 GCF_000967495.1 Vibrio neptunius
GACCCACGCCTGGCTGCAAGTTTTCAGGAAGTGTTTGATCAACTTCAACAAGAAGGAATCATTAAAGATCTGGCAGAAAAGTATGCGCCCAAATAGTTCCCCTCCCCGTTTCATCTCGCGTCGTATGATTTAGCACAGGCAGCAAAAGCTTTTGCGATACTGGTAGCTATTCAAGCAACGCTTGTAACCATTCTATGAACTTAAAGTTGTGTCGAGAAAGGCGCTTTTCTTTATTCGCTATGTAGTAACAAAGCTGAGAACGGATAGCTAGGGTGTTCATTTCAGCTAACACACCTGCCTTTAAATAACCTTGCATGAGCGTTCTTGAACAGAATACATAAGCGTTTTCTAGTAAAGCTTGCTGTATACCAAATAACTCTTGATCGAAATATCTCACGTGAATTTGCTTACTCACCAAGCCGTTAAGTTCCAACCATGATTGCAATGGCACGTTGGGTAAGCTGCTGTTTTTCCAATCAGTGGTGTAAATCGTTATTTTCTCTTTTTGGTCAAATTTAGCATCAGTGTTGGTATTGCCAAATAGATTAAACTCTTCGAGTTTGATGATATCCATGCTTGATTGTTGAGCAGTTTCACCTAACCGGATAGGTAAGGTGAAGTTATTAGCATCAATGTTCTCACCACTTGTAATATTTACGTCAATCTCGGAGTATAACGCATAGAACTCTTGAAGAGCGGGGATCAAAACCAAAGCAGCAAATGACGACGTAGTGGTTACATTAATTTTTTTATCTTTTGTGGTAATTTTTTCGATTGCCGTTTCAATAGATTGAAATCCATGACTGGTAGCAACGGCGAGTTCTTTGCCGAGCTCCGTAAGCATCACTTTTCTTGCTTTGCGTATGAATAAGGTAACGTTTAGGCGCTGCTCTAGTTTATTTATATGATGTGACACCGCAGTTGGGGATATGGATAATTCAGCCGCAGCGGCCTTAAAGCTGCCTAGCCTAGCAGCCGACTCAAATGCCTTAAGTGCGGGCAAAGAAACTTGCATGATGGCGACTCATTAAACAATAAAAAGGAAATTTAGATGAATTTTACTCACCTGTAAACGCATTTTACTCGTTTGTGTTTGCCTTCATGAAGTAGAAAAATGGCAGACAGGTTAAACAAGAAAAGGCACCTAAGATGAGTGTTATTCTACATATAGATTCGAGTGTTAGAGCAATTACGAATGTAAACCCACAGCACGACTCCATTTCAAAAAAGATAGCTAAAAGGTTTATAACACAGTTTAAACAGCAAGCTGCGATAGATGAATACATCTACCGTGATGTTGGAATCAATCCTCCTCAGTTTATTACTCAAGATTGGATAGGTGCGGCATTCACACCCGAGCCGAAAAGAGACCATCTACAGCAACAGATCTTGAAACAGTCAGATGAATTTATTGCAGAGGTCGAAAAAGCGAATATCCTCGTCATTTCTTCGCCAATGTACAATTACGGAATGCCCGCGCAGTTAAAGGCTTGGTTTGATCAAATCATACGTATCAACAAAACCTTTGACTTTGATTTGGCGCGCGGCGATCAACCTTTGTTGCCTCTCTTGTCTGATAAGATTTTAGTCATCGTTACGTCAAGTGGTGAGTTTGGCTTTGAAAAAGGGGGAATAAATGAAACATCCAGCCATTTGGTACCGCATTTACGCACTTTGAGTAAATATTTAGGTGTGGCTGAGATTTACGAAATAGCATCTGAGTATCAGGAGTTTTCTGATAATAGGCATGAAAAATCTTTGCAAATGGCAGAGTTAAAAGCCGATAAAATCGCGTCTAAGTTAGCTGGAAACGAGATACTGGGTCTTTAAACATGCTAGACAGTCCATTTCACTCGCTCAGCAATAAGTCGAAAAAGGTGGGCTACCTATTTCATCAATAAAATTGATTTAGCAAATTGATTTAGGGACAGGCACCAAAAGATCCTACGCTGACTGCCCTCTTGTCGCTAAACGGCAGATGTGAATGCGGCTAGAAACGCCAAAAGACGTCCGACGACGTCTTTTTGGTGTGTGTCCCGAATATCTCTGCCGAATATCTCTGTAGGCCTAGGAGGCTATATTTTGAAAAAAACATCGAAACGTAATTTGAAAGCAAAAATTGTCGAAAGTAATGAAAACGGTGAGCCTAAAGAAACCGTTCACGAGATTAGAAAGAAGATCGAGAATATTCTACTAGAGCGTGAGCAGAAAAAACTATGGGATCTATGAAATGAAAATGAAAAAAGCGGCTAAGAAATCAATTAAGAAAATTAAATAGAGCAACTTTGAAGAGGAATTTTTTCTTATGGTGGCTGAATAAAATAAAGCTTAAGACACTCTTGATGCTATGGTGGAACGCACTCCCGAGTACACCAAACAGAAAAACTGCGATAGGCTGTTTGCAAGCGCTCAACAGTTCATAAACGCCAATTAACCCCTGCTCTTCCTATAAACACATCCATATTGCGGTACCTTCCAATACAATCGGGCTATCCCTTTAGCCAAGCTTAGTGAGTACTCGTTCGTATTAGCCCATAGTTCCAACTGCAAGAAAACTCACTCATTCCTTATCAAAGCTATCAACAACAATCGCTCCCATGGATGCTGGCATAGAGATAATAATGACTCGTTTGAGCGCAACTAGCGGCTCTGAGATAAGAGGAAGTTTATTGATGCAAAACAGAACCAGCATAACCACTAAAGTTGTGATGAGATAGGCAACAACGATACGCAGTACGAAAACAAATTTACGATTGACGATATTACGCTGAAATACACTTTCAAAGGTGTATAAAGCAAGAAAAACCATTGACAACAAGAGCAGCATAAATAGGTTTTGTAACGGCAATGTTTCTCCCATGCGCCAAGCTTCTTCTGAAAAAGAGATTGGGACCGCGAGCGCAAATGCCCCAACAAATATCTGGCTCGCGTCTTCGAAATTAAAACTGTATTTCACAATAGTCTCTCGGTTTTTTCTAAGCTTGAGGACGACAGGTCATGGACTCAGGCCTTTTGAGTAAGTATGAGGTCAAGTTTAGCCTCAATACTAAATAAAGGCTCATTCAGGAACAAAGAGCGGCACTTTCAAGTGAGAAAGGCCTCGGACTGGCTTAAACTTTTCATTCATATTGTAGACGGTAAAACGAGTGACTGGTTAGCGATCAAACCGCTACACTGCGTACTTGAGTTTGCTGTTCAAAGAACACCTCATGTAACGCGCAAATTGAAGGTTGATACTCATCGTCATCCACAACAAACTGAACATTGACATTTCTTACGGAAGAATGCACAGCGATGGGCGTGATGTTTTTTTCCATAAGCGCCAATACACCTTTTGCAAGCGCTTGGTTGGTATCAAACTGCGATCCAATAGCGGAGAGCAGTGCGACCATTCGACCTTTAATATTAGCGTTGGGAAACTTTTTCTCCGTTTTGTACAGTACCTGATTTAATGCTTCACAGCTGCCAGTAAGATAGTAGGTCATGGAGTTCGCATTCATCTCCTTGCCGACCAGTTTTACTCGCGTATCGGTGATGATCTGCATCAGTTCGTAACTGAGTTTGTCAACGCAACCGACCATGGTTTGGTCGAACAGATGTAGAGCAAACACTTTCTCTTTGCCTGCAATGATTTCTACTCTACCCATGGTTGGACGAAAAGATCCAGAGATCAGTGTCCCCGGATGTTGAGGTTCGAAAGTGTTCTTAATCTGAAGTTCTATACCGCTTTCACGCAAGCCGGCCGCTGCATTAGGGTGAATCGCTTCCATACCTAGATTGGCCAGCTGATCTGCAACGTCATAGTTTGTTTCACCCAACGGTTTAACTCTGGCAGAACCAACAACACGTGGATCGGCGGAGCTTAAGTGGTACTCTTTATGAATGATGGCTAAATCCGCTTTGGTGATTGAAGCAATCCGGCTAAACGTCATTTCGCTATAGCCACGGTCATAAGTCGACATAAGCCCTTCTTCACAAGAGGCATAGCCCGTAACGATAGGTAACTCTTTACTTATATCTAGGCTGGAAAATGCGTCAACAATACAATCATCTAAGCGTTTTGGTATCTGTCTATCCCAACCAGACAGATCAACAAGCTTTGCATTGATACCACAGTTTTTGAGCTTCAATGTCGTATTATAAGCACTGTGTACTTCACCAATAGAAGCAAGAAACTCTCTGACCTGTGGAAGGTAGTGGCGAAGTGAGAACTGCCCATATTGACAAGTTTCCAGTATGTTTGAGATACATACTTTCGCTTCGGAAATTCGTGAGCGGATAAATTTATCTGCACGAAGACGATTCATTGGATCGGCAAAGATATTCTCGTTGATCAGAAGCATTCTGTGCTCTAAATAATCTAGCGCTTGCTTCCAACCTTCTTCTCGTTGAGCCACCAATTGATACACACCTGGCTTGCCTGTTTTTTTACACTCTAATAAGGCATCGGTGATCCCACCGTAAGCGGATACCACAAATACCCGGTTGTACGTCTGATCATCGTTGTCTTTAATCAAAATATTATCTAGAACAGCATCGAATGCTGTCATTGAAGTACCGCCGATTTTCTCTACGGTATAAGTCATGATAGTTCCTTTTGGCTGGTAGTATTAAGGGAGTGTTGCCAGACCGTCTAGTGGCCCAGCTTATGCGAGTTGCTACTCAATCAGTGGGTAAACGCCATTCTCGTCATGAGTCTCTTTTCCCGTGATTGGAGGATTAAACACGCACGCCATCACCATTTCTTTACCTTGGTAAGCGCGAAGGTAATGTTCATCATGCTTATCTAAAATGTATAGCGTTCCTGGTTTAATTGGGTAAGTCTTACCCCCTACCACTTCGATTTCACCTTCACCACTCATACAGTAGACCGACTCCAAATGGTTCAGATAATGGATATGTGTCTCTGTATTCTCAAAAATAGTTGTGATGTGAAATGAAAAGCCCATGTTGTCATCTTTAAGCAACATGCGGACACTTTCCCAAGTTTCTGACACGACTCTGCGTTGGCTATCACGGCATTCTTCTAATGTACGAACAATCATTGATTTCCCTCATTACGATGCTTTTTTAAATTGCTGTTGGCTGACGATTTCAACGGCATTTTGGAAGATTTCTAAGCCTTGTTTTAACTCAGATTTTGTAATAGTCAGTGGCGCAAAAAATTTGATAACTTCATCATTCGGTCCGGCCGTTTCGATCACTAAACCATTATCAAAGCATGTTTTTGCTACTTCACTTGCTAAATGCCCATCGCAACACTCTATGCCGATCATCATTCCACGCCCCTTTTGTTTTACGAACAAAGCAGGATGGCGAGCTAGCGTTGAAGAGATTTGCTCAGCAACTAAGGCAGAGCAACTTGCGATGTGCTGTTCGAATGGTTGGCTGTCAGCCCAGTACATTTCGAGTGCTTGAGTGGCCGTGACAAAGGCGTGATTGTTACCACGGAAGGTGCCGTTATGTTCACCGGGGCTCCAAATATCTAACTCTGGTTTCATCAGGACAACGGCCATCGGTAGACCATAGCCCGCAATCGATTTTGATAAGGTCACCATGTCAGGCTTTATCCCTGAAGGTTCAAAGCTGAAAAAGGTGCCCGTTCGTCCGCATCCTGCTTGGATGTCATCCACAATAAGCAAGATGTCGTTTTGTTTACACAGTTTGCTAAGGCGTTGCAGCCACGCATCTGAGGCGACATTGAGCCCACCTTCACCTTGCACCGTTTCGACAAGCACAGCAGCAGGTTTGTCTAGGCCTGAAGAGCGGTCGCTGAGCATCGTTTCAAACAGTTTGAGGCCATCAATATCAGCATAACCTTCAAAAGGAAGTCGCGTGATGTTGTTTAAGTTTACCCCTGCGCCCTGGCGATGATGCTGATTGCCTGTGGCTGCCAGTGCTCCAGATGTACAACCATGAAAACCATTGGTAAACGCAACGACTGAACTGCGTCTTTTCACCTTTCTGGCTAACTTTAATGCTGCTTCAACTGCGTTAGTTCCAGTCGGGCCAGTGAACTGAACTTTGTAGTCGAGCCCTCTTGGACTAAGAATATGACTTTGTAAGGCTTTAAGGAATTCCCCCTTTGCGCTTGAATGCATATCTAGCCCGTGGGTAATACCATCAGCCTCAATGTAATCGAGCAATGCTTGCTTAAATATTGGGTTGTTATGGCCATAATTGAGTGAGCCAGCCCCAGCAAGAAAGTCTAGGTACTTTTTTCCTGACTCGGTTTCGAGCCAGCAACCTTTTGCTTTGGTAAACACAACAGGGAAGCTATTACAGTAAGATCGTACTTGTGATTCTTTCTTGTTAAAAATATCCATGATTAGACCGTTTATCTATCTTCTTGGTTGATTGTATTTAGTGGGATTCGATACAAATACTCAGTATCGTGTTTGCCCTTGAAATGCGTCTTTTGATCGAGAAACGTCGAAACGCTGCCTTGATTGCCATTTTGAGCATCAATCTTTTTGAACAGCGCCCAGGATGCCCCGTTATCACGAGTGATCGTCGTTTCAATGGCCTTCACCTCCTGCAAAGCTTCTCTTGAGAGAAGCGCTCTCAGCATCTGGTACGCAATCCCCTTACCACGATGTTTTGGTGAAACTGCGACTTGCCATACGAAGAGAGTATTTGGCTGTTCCGGTTTTAAATAACCGGAAACAAAACCGGACACTTCATCGTCATGACGAGCGATCAGGCACGTTTTGCGAAAGTGGGTTGATTGCAGGAAGTTGCAATAAGAAGAGTTAGTATCAAGTGGTGGGCATATAGCAATGAGATTAAATATGTCATCACCATCATCCGCACTAGGTTCACTAAACGAAACCAAATTGCCGGCCTCTTTTCCGATCTCAGGAAAAACTACCCAAGGTGCTGAAATGATCATAGGAATGTGCATTTACTTTGTACTCTAAACAAATTCACATTTATTATCACGCCAAACAGGGCCTAAATGGCAAGATTTGATGTCTTTAACTCTAACTTTTTGTGATAATAATCACAAATTAAGCCAATGTGACAATTTGAACACTAATAATTAGAGTTAAAAGAAAATTCTCATTAGTGATGATATTACTAAAGATTCCCAGCCTACCTAGAGTTGAAGGTTCAATAGTTATTGAACTGAAACTAATTCCATTTTTTCAATAACTTAGGATAGTTTTGAAGCATGACTGCGGTAAGTGTTATTATGGAATGGTTAATTATTAGCACTCACTGGGACAAACGTTTAGTTAGAGATCTAATTATATTTAGCTGTGCGAGTCGATACTAAAGCTTTGCTGGCAATCAATTACACCGGATTGGGGAAAGAACCGTGTGATTTAGAGGCAGGCACCAATGGCTCCACCCTATTATACTTTCCATAAT
>NZ_JXXU01000059.1 GCF_000967495.1 Vibrio neptunius
AGAGTAGGGAATCTCTAAAGTAACGCTGCTTGCTTCCAGAGATCCCCAACTCGTTCGTGTCTCACTCTTGAGGATGACAGTGCTGTAGTGAAGAGGAGTTTTGTTAGTCATTCCATAGAGAGGCGAAGGAACGAGTAGGGAATCTCTAGACGGTTTTTACTTAGCCTAGAAGCAAGAAAAGCCGCACTAAAGCGGCTTTGAGAGCCCACGCCCTGTGAGCGAGTGTAAGGAAAATAGTCAGTTAGATAAGCGCACCAATACTGATCATCACAACACAGAATAGCGTCAGAATGGCTAGCAATGGTGCCACCCATTTCACCCAGCGCACATAAGGCACACGGGCAATGGCAAGGCCGCCCATAACGACTGCCGAAGTGGGGGTAATGAGGTTAACCAACCCAGAGGCAGATTGATAAGCCGTGATGACTAGATCACGTCCGACACCAGCAAAGTCTGCGAGTGGGGCCATAATTGGCATGGTGAGTACCGCCAGACCAGAGGTTGAAGGTACAAGGAAAGATAGCAATATCTCAAGGAAGAACATGACGTTAATGAACACGACCGAAGACAGACCCGTCACCATCTGTTCCGCTGAGTACAAGATGGTGTCAGTGATCATACCGCGGTCCATGACCACCACAATCCCGCGCGCGATACCAATGATCAGCGCTACGCCGAGTAGGTCACGAGCGCCATCGATAAAGCTGTTAGTAAATTCTTCTTCGCTCATACGTGCGACGAGCCCAACTAAAATCGTTGCTGCTAAGAACATGGCTGAAATTTCCGCCATCCACCAGCCCGCGACAGAGACACCATAGATCATCACGCCAAATGAAGCGCCGAAGATGGTTAAAATCACTTTACGTGTAGTAGTGAACTCAAGAGATTCGCCAGTTTGATTACCAAGGAAATGCGCTTTGTTTTCTTCGTATTTATCGTAAACAATTGACTTGCTTTGGTCTTCTCGCACCATCCGCGCGTAGCGCATGACGTAGGCAACACAGATGATCCAGCCGATCACTAGCATTAAGACACGTAGCATGATGCCATCAGTAAACGGAATGCCAGAAGCATTAGCGGCAATCACGGTAGCAAAAGGGTTGATAGTGGAACCTAAAACACCAATGCCAGCACCAAGTAACACAGTTGCAGCGGCAACCAATGGGTCAAAACGAGCCGCCATCATCACTGGTACCAACAGAGTGTAGAATGGCAAGGATTCTTCAGCCATGCCGTAGACGGTTCCTCCGGCAGCAAACAGAGCCATCAGGATAGGAATCATCATCTCTTCTCGGCCTTGGAGACGCTGTGTTACACGTTCAATCCCAGCGTCTATAGCGCCTGTTTTGGTCACCAGCCCGAGGAAGCCACCAATCACAAGGATGAACAGAGATACGTCAATCGCAGCGGCTTCATAGCTATTATGGTCATAGAAGCCGTCAATCGGTGCCAGAAGCACGTCAATAACGCCTTGAGGGTTACCCTCCACAGATTGGTAAGTGCCTGTGACAGGGACTTCTCGCCCCAACTCTTCATTCATTGCTCGATCATACTGACCAGCAGGGACAATCCAGGTCAGCAGTGCAACCAATGCAATCAAAATAAACAGAATCGTGTAGGCTGAAGGGAACTTAAAATTGGCAAAAAAGCCGCCTTTTTTTTCTTCAGTAGGTACAGTTTGGGTGGTCATAGTGATCTCCTTACTCTTACCTGTTGAATAACAAATAAAAGTTAATCAGCGACTAGAGTTACAAATATAAAACTCACAAATACTAAGTTATTGGAAACATGATAATTATTTTGAGCTGTTTACAAATAGCTCTTAGAATCCATTTTAATTATTGATAGACTTTCTAACTTTGTTGATCTTCACAAAAATATCTAGTGTTGACTTATTGGTTTTTAAAAAAATATTAATGCTGGAGTATTTGTTTAATTAAAATGAATTTCTATTCCTTCTCTGGATGTAAGGGCAAGTTATTTCGGAGATGATTGATGGTGAATAAATAAGATATGGAATTTTATTCATGAACTCGGATTTTCATTCAAGAGCATTTTTTGAAAGATCTTTTGACCAAAATCAAAATAAAACTGTGATGTAAAACTTTTTATTGGAAACAAAATAAAAAAGGGAGCACTGGCTCCCTTTCTGATTACAGTAGTGATTAGATCAGTAGGCCACCGAAAGTGAAGCCTAATCCAACCGCAGATGTAATGGTCACCACGCCAGGAATGAAGAATGGGTGGTTAAATACGTAGCTACCGATGCGAGTTGAACCTGTGTCATCCATTTCAACGGCGGCAAGCAACGTAGGGTAGGTTGGTAGAACGAACAGAGCGCTCACTGCGGCGAAAGACGCGACTGCCGTCAGTGGAGCAACACCAATTGCCAGAGCAGCAGGCATCAGAGCGACAGTCGTGGCGCCTTGTGAGTAAAGCAACATAGAGGCAAAAAACAGAACCATGGCCAGCATCCATGGGTAATCAGAAAGCAGCGCACCTGCCACTTCTTTAATGCCATCCACGTGTGCATTGACGAAGGTTGAACCTAACCAAGCCACACCTAGCACACATACACAAGCGGTCATGCCAGAACGGAAAGTCGAGGCGTTAGGGATCTTTGAAGCATCAATCTTCGTGAATAGAACGATAGCTGCCGCTGCCGCCAGCATCACTGTCATGATCGCTTCGTTACGCCCAAGTGCTGGGTCAACAATCAGCCCGACTGATTTAGAGATGGCTGCCGCGTAGCAAACCACGAAGCCAATTGCCGCAAGGAAAATGTATGTGGCTGTTTTCGCCGTCGGAAGAATGTCACGTTGCTTTTCCGTTGCGAGCTTGATTAGGCCTTTCTCCAAGCGCTCCTGATAAATTGGATCATCCTTCAGTTCACTGCCCATAAAGTTCGCGACAAAAGCGCCAATCATACAAGCGATGAAGGTAGTTGGGATACACACCGCAAGCAGTGTTAGGTAGTCGACCCCCATGGGTGCCAGCATTGCGGCGAATGCCACTACTGCCGCTGAGATAGGTGAAGCGGTAATCGCGATTTGCGATGCGACCACAGCAATGGAGAGAGGACGAGATGGGCGAACGCCTTGACCTTTTGCGACCTCTGCAATGACGGGTAGCGTTGAAAAGGCCGTATGACCGGTACCGGCCATTAATGTCATAAGGAAAGTGACGATAGGCGCATAAAAGGTGATGCGCTCAGGGTTCTTGCGCAAGAAGTTTTCTGCCAGTTGTACTAACCAATCCATACCACCGGCAACTTGCATTGCAGCAATTGCTGTGATGACCGACATAATGATCAGAATAACATCAACAGGAATGTATGCCTGACTGGTCGGTACGCCAAGAATTAATGACAATGCGATAACGCCTGCACCGCCCGCAAAGCCGATGCCAATCCCGCCGATCCTAGCTCCTAAAAAGATAAAGAGCAGAACGACTAACAGTTCGACCGCTACCATAATAGATACCTCATATTGTTAACTTAAATTCGATTATCTAAACACTCAGTGTCTAAACGTTTAGATAATCGCAGGAGGGAGTCACTGAACGGCTTAACCCTGATAAAATTGTGGTTAACCGTATTCGTGACTAAAAAAGGGCCCTATTGGGCCCTCCTTGGTAGCAATCTTATTCGTAGCGTTTCGCTTTATACTTAGGATGCATAAAGTTTTCAACGTTCAAGATATCGTCCAACTCTTCTTCAGTCAGTAAGCCGCGCTCTAGTACGACTTCACGGACGCTCTTACCCGTTTCCGCACAGATCTTACCTACGATGTCACCTTCATGGTGGCCAATGTATGGGTTGAGGTAAGTCACGATACCGATTGAGTTGTAAACGTAGCCTTCACAGATCTCTTTGTTAACCGTGATACCATCGATACATTTATCACGCAGGTTGACACACGCGTTAGACAGCAGAGAAATAGACTCGAACATGCTTTGCGCGATAACAGGTTCCATCACGTTGAGCTGTAGCTGACCACCTTCTGCGGCAAATGAGATAGTGTTGTCATTACCCAGTACTTTGAAACAGACTTGGTTGACCACTTCAGGTACTACAGGGTTAACCTTAGCTGGCATAATAGAAGAGCCGGCTTGCAGTTCTGGGAGGTTTAGTTCGTTAAGACCGGAACGTGGGCCAGACGAGAGCAGGCGCAGGTCATTACAGATCTTAGACAGTTTGACCGCCAAACGCTTCAGCGCACCGTGCGTCATGACATAAGCACCACAGTCTGATGTTGCTTCAATCAAATCTTCTGCTGGGACTACGTCTAGGCCAGTTACGTCAGCTAAGTGTTTCACCGCCAGTTTCTGATAGCCTTCCGCTGCGTTCAGACCAGTACCGATTGCAGTGGCACCTAAGTTGATCTCCAGCAGTAGCTTTGAAGTGTACTCCAGAGCGCGGATTTCTTCATTTAGAGTCACCGCCCATGCGTGGAACTCTTGGCCTACGGTCATTGGCACCGCATCTTGAAGCTGAGTACGACCCATTTTAAGCACGTCTTTGAACTCTTGGCTCTTGAGTTCAAACGCCCCTTTCAGGTATTCAATCGCTTCAATCAGAGTGTGAACGCTATTGTAAACGGCGATACGGAAACCCGTTGGGTAAGCACAGTTAGTGGACTGGCTCTTATTAACATGGTCATTTGGGTTAACGAATTCGTACTGACCTTTTTCCTTGCCCATCAGCTCAAGTGCGACGTTGGCGATCACTTCGTTGGTGTTCATGTTGACTGATGTGCCTGCACCGCCTTGGAAGACGTCTGAAGGGAACTGATCCATGCACTTACCTGTTTCAAGGATCAAATCACACGCTTCAACCACGTATTTCGCTACATCTTTAGGAATAACGCCTAACTCTTTATTTGCTAACGCCGCGGCTTTCTTGGTCATCACCATACCACGGACAAATTCAGGTACGTCTGAAATGGTGACATTAGAGATGTTGAAGTTTTCGATAGCGCGTAGCGTGTGGATGCCGTAGTAAGCGTCGGCAGGAACGTGGCGTTCGCCAAGTAGGTCTTGTTCGATACGAGTGGCTGCAGCTGCAGTGCTTTGAGTATCAGTTAGGGTAGCCATCACAGGATCCTTAGATAATTATTCTGATGATAAAGTAAAATGCTAGCCATTCTGCAGTGTAAGAATCCTTTCGTCAGAATTTTTGGCTGTAAAATCCGTCCTGACTTATGGGGCTCATGATACTGTACCCAGCGGATAAAAATAGTAGCTTGATCACCTTTTTTGCTTTTGTTTAGTTAAACTTTTGCAAGATATGAACAGGGTATTAATAACAATAAAATAGTCGTGACTTATTGGGGTTTCTATCACTCTTTTTTACAGCTTTGATTTGAGCTTGAATCCGCTTTGCGCTTACACTGGGTCTAACAAAGGAGGGTGTGTGTTTCCTATCTTATTATTGATGTTTATTTTTGTTCCTATTATTGAAATAGGCCTGTTTATTTCGGTCGGCGGTTATATAGGATTGTGGCCGACGATCGCATTGGTACTGATCACCGCGTTTGTCGGTGCTTCTTTGGTACGCAGCCAAGGTTTGCAGACCTTGATGTCAGTGCAAAACCGATTGCAACAAGGCGAGTTGCCTGCTCAACAAATTGTTGAAGGAGTGATGCTAGCGGTCTCTGGGGTACTGCTCCTTACACCGGGCTTTATGACCGATGCGCTCGGCATGTTGGTGCTATTACCGGCACCACGCGCTGCGATGGCCAAATTCCTTATGAGTAAGATGACGGTGCAGTCTGTCGGCGGTGGTTTCCAAGGCGGTTTTGGCTCTGGAAACTTCCAACAAGGCCCTTTTGATCAAGACCCGTTTAATCACCAACCTAATAAAGACGGCAACACGTTCGAAGGGGAATATGAGCGTAAGGATGGCGACGACAACAATCGTCTCAATTAATGGCAAAAGCCTCGTCAAGACTTGGTAAATAAAGGCGCATCCCAGCGCCTTTATTGGTATTTGCCTCTAGAGCTTTAATTCTATTTATAAGCAAAAGCTAAACTAAATCAGCGACCTAATCTCATTTGTGCAACAAACGTTTCACCTTATGTTTAAAATTTGAAGTACCTTCAAATATTCAGCATATCTATGAGACCGAAATCTCACTGTCACTGAATGTTGTTTTTAGTTTCATGAAAAAGATAAACACTTGTCGTGCTTTATAAGTCTTTTCTCAATAGAAAAGGTGATTTGAAACACGCTTTCTAATCCCTATACAACAAAGAAAGCGATACAAGGTGGACAGAATGAAACAAAAACTAACCCCAACCTTACTTGCCGCAGTGGTTGCAAGTGCGCTCTCCGCTCCAGCGATGGCGGATATCGTCATTTCTCAGTACGTAGAAGGTAGCAGCAATAATAAAGCTATTGAGATTGCCAACACTGGTGACTCTGCCGTAACGCTTGATGGCTATGAGCTAGCAAAATCGACTAATGGCGGCGGTGAGTGGGGCAGCAAACTGGCTCTCGATGGCCGTGTATTGGAAGCACAAAGCGTTCTGGTTGTTGCACATACTAGTTCAAGTGATGAAATCAAAGCGGTCAGTGACATCCTAAATGGCTCTGTGATTGGATTTAACGGTAATGACCCGGTTGCGCTACTTAAAGATGGCAACGTACATGATGTATTGGGTAGCATGGGTGGCTCAGATTTCGCAAAAGATGTCACTCTAGTACGCAATGTTGATGCGATGACGCCTTCTTCTACTTACGACGCTTCTCAATGGTCATCGCTAGCAAAAGACAGCATCGAGGGTTTAGGTGTACTGGATGGCGGTGAGACACCAGAGCCGTTCGCTTGTACTCAAGACGGTGGTGAACCTGTCTTTACATCAATTCAAAAAATTCAGGGTGAAGGTGATACTTCTCCATTTATCAATGGCTATCCATTTATCACCGATGAAGACTTCTTCGTTAAAGGTGTTGTCAGTGCAGTGACGACAAGCCTAACAAAAGGCTTCTATCTACAAGCGCTGGAAGATGATTACAATCCGAAAACATCGGAAGGCCTGTTCGTCCATACCAATCAGTCAAGCTCTGATCTTAAACCGGGCGATGTGGTGTGTGTGAAGGGTAAAGTTCAAGAGAGCTACAACCTGACGCAACTAAAAGCTGAAAACAACAACTGGGTTAAGCAAGGTGAGCAAGCTGCACCAGTGGCCACGGCGATTGAAGTGATGACGGAGGATGCCAATTTTGATCAAACGCTAGAGCGTTACGAAGGCATGTTGGTGAAGACCACGGAAGCGCTGGATATGCGCGTTACTCGCACCTTTGGTTACGATTACGGCTCGCGCCGTAACAACATGGTTGTTGCTCATGGCCGCGTTAACATGCACCCTAACCAGAATTTTGCAGCAGGCTCTGAAGACGCGAAACAGCAGAGCACTGACAACGCACAACGTCGTCTGTTCATTGAATCTGATGTTAAGGCAGCTAACGGTAAAGTTCCTTACTACCCAGACTTCGGCCGCACTGATATTGACCAGAATGGTTCAACAGAAGACTACATCCGCATCGACGACACCGTCGTTGGTTTGGAAGGTGTTCTAAGCTATAGCTACGGTGATTACCGACTGATTGCTACCAACACCTTAACTAACGAAAACTTCGTACGTAACGATCCTCGTACTGAAGGTATCGATATGGAAGAAGGTGATCTTCGTATCGCGACGTTCAACGTACTCAACTACTTCAACTCCCCATTTGGCGGTGACGCTAACCAGCACGGCGACAACCGTGGTGCTAACAGCTATGAAGAGTTCGAAGTCCAGCAAGCGAAAATTGTTAACGCTATCCTGCGTCTTGACGCCGATATCATTGGCTTGATGGAAATCGAAAACAATGGTTTTGGTGACAGTGGTGCAATTCGCCAGCTTGTTGATCAGCTCAACCAGCGTATCGACGAGAAGAAAGATCATTATGACTTCGTGGCCGTTGACAGCAATGGCGATAAAGTGACGGATGAGAACGACTCAATTGGTACTGACGTTATCACCACAGGTGTTATCTACCGCTCTAAAGTGGCGAAGCTTAAACAAGTACGCGTTATCGAAATGCCAAGCCAGCGAGCGCCAGCTGTGCTAGATGATGATGGTAAAGTGATCGAAGATGGTAAGAACTACCAGCGTAATTCATTAGCACCAACGTTCAAGATCAAAGGTACAAACGAGAAGATCACAGTTGCGATAAACCACTTCAAATCGAAAGGTTCTAAATGTTGGGAAGACGCAGCACCCGTTGACCAAGGCGGTCAGGGCGGTGTCGATACTGACCAGCAAGGCAATTGTGAGCATTTCCGTGTTGCAGCAGCGGTAGCACTGGGCGACGCGCTGAAAGACATCAAAGGTCATAAAGTGATTCTTGGTGACTTGAACTCTTACGGTATGGAAGATCCAATGCTGGTTCTGACCGATTACAGTGAAGAGAAGTACGGTAAGCAGATCAAAGCGGCGCGTAATACCTTCATTGGTGAGACAGAGCAATTTGGTGATAATGGTGCGGTGATTACTGAAGGTTACAACTACATCAATGCTGTTGCGATGAAACATCCAGATAGCTGGAGCTACTCGTACAATGATGAAGTCGGCGCGCTCGACCACCTGCTCATCAGCCCAAGTCTGAAGAAGCATTTTGTGGATGCGACAGATTGGCATATCAATGGCGGTGAATCGACATTGTTTGATTACAATGATGAATTCAAAGGTGACTTGCCGAAGTACAACGACCACTACCGCTCTTCTGACCATGATCCAGCTGTTCTAGAACTGAACATGGCAGGTTCATTCGGTTTTGGTGCATTAATGTCATTGTTTGGCTTAGCACTATGGCGTCGTCGTAAGTAATCCCATGTTTAGATAAACCAAATAAAAACCGCCACATTCAGTGGCGGTTTTTTTATTCGTATAAGTCGGTTGGCACTTCGGTTTCACAGCGAGCTAGATCGTAATCACGAGTGGTGCCGCTTCTGCCACGGAAGTGAAACCTTGCAATCATGCCTCGCTCTATATACCAACGTAAATCTTCACAAGCGTAGCGGTAGCTCAACTCAATAACGTGCGCAGTTGCCCAACGAGTGTTGCCAGATAGGCTCGCCGAGTAGTAGATCACACCATGATCAGTTACTTTTAAATTTTTGATATCACTTAGGTGCTCTTTAGCTGTATCAATAGTTTCTTGACTAGCTGTCGGTTGTAAATCTTCGATGTTGGTTGTTTGACAAGCGCTCAAAGCCAACGCTGAAAAGCACGCCAGCGCAAAATGTTTTAGTGTCATTATGGTTCTCGGTTGATAGGAAATTAAGGACGATTCTTAACAAAGGGAGGATTTTATTGATAACCGTTACCAATGTGTAGTGATAAATTTATAAAAATAAGAGAAGTGTGAATTTAAAGGCGTAGAGCCTTGCTTAAAGCCACTGTGGTTTAATTAAATACTTTTTGTGTATTTCTTGACCAACCATCATTGGTTCGATGCCTTATATTTATTTTTTCTAATTTAAATATCTGACACTAAAACTAAAGTACTAACTTTTCGATTGCCTGTGAGTGATGTCATGCACTCACAAACACATAATTTGATTACATTCAAAATATCTATATATTGTGCATCCTTTATATATTTACTATTCGTTTCGCTGGCAAGGGCAGTACTGCTCCCGGCCCGTTTCCTTTCAAAACAATACACCTTAAAACACACGAAAATCGGCTAATGAAAAATCAACTCTTTTGTCTATTCAAAGCTGCGGCGTGTTATCTGTCGAAAACCTCGTTGGTGGCATTAACCATAAGCTTGAGCGTTCAAGCTGATGTTAAAGCCCCGTTGCAGGGAAGCGGAGCAGATAAACCGACCGTTATCGCAACTCAATCTAAGTATCTCGTTAAAATAGCTAAAGCCAATGAATATGGCTATTCCATCAATGCACTTAGCGAACTTGATACAAAGGGTAAGACGCTTGTGCTTGCCAACTCTTATCAGATAAACCCCAAGTTATCTGGCGCTCCCGCGCAAACTATTGTTCTATCATTGGACTCAAGTAAAGTCGCAGACTTTGCCGAAATTAGGGTCGAAGGTCGCGCAGCTGATGTCATTGTATTAGCACCAAAAGGCATCACCTGTAACGGGTGTTCAGTGGTCAATGCTGAACGCGTGACGCTTGCGACGGGCGAAGCCGTTTATGAGAGCGGTGAGTTAACAAGCATTGCCCTTTCTTCTGGAGGGATAACGGTTAGCGGTGCTGGTTTCTCAGCGTCACAAAGTAGTTTGGTCGATATTACCGCAGGTCAAGTCATCATTGATGCGCCATTGACCACGAACATGAAAGGTCGTGTGGTGACACGGGCTAACCAGGAGCTAAAGGAGATTGACCCAGCAGGAACTTTGGAAGTATCCAATGGTGATGTGCAAATCATCGTCGGAGATAACACGTTCCGCTACAGCGACCGTCAATCGGATGCCAACTTCAAGACTTTTTCTGGCAATGCGTTAACCCTAACAGACAACGCTGACATCACAGTCGGTAACCTGCATTTAGAATCGACCTATGAAAATGGTGATATTTCAATCGATGGTCGAATTCGCGCCAACGGCGCTTGGACATATGTTGGCCGATATAACAACCAAAGTATTGTTCCGCTCGAATCAGTCAAGGTTAAGTCGAATGGCAATATCTCAATCTATGACCAGATTATTGCTGCCAACCGAGTGGAGTTGGAATCGACCAATGATATTCGCATTATTCCAGAGGGAGGGGTCAAACGGTTTGGTATCGATAACATTCGTGCGGCTGAAGTAGATGTTGCTGCTGTGGGTATTATAGAAAACACAGGTGCTATAGTTGCTGAAAGTACGTATTTATCTGGTAATCAGGTGTTTAACGAAGGGGACATTGAAGTATCGCGTGATATTTACATCAATGGTAAGCAAGCAATAAAAAATCAGTTTGGTGGAGTACTGTTAGGTGAAAATATTCAGCTAAAGTCAGAGTTACTTGTGACAAATGGTTCCTTATACCCCTATAGGCTTGTCCCTAAACCAAACCAGAAGTCTAACACTGTAAGAAACTATAGAAGTATTGTTAATACTTCGCCGGAAGTAGAATTGGGTGCTAAGTTAGCAGTACCACCTGCGCCAGATTCAATGATGAAAATTAATGTGGATAGCCTAGAAGCTTTTATTTTAGGGCAAAATATTCGTGTTGAAGCTCAACAGTTTATTAATTCGAACCCTTATAACGTTTCGAGAAATTCCATCAACGAGCCAGAACTGGTTTTGGACTACACCAAAAGCAGTCAGGTAATAGTATCAGCCGAATCAACTTTGGATCTGCGGCTTAGCTACCGATTTTGGAATATATCGGCCATCGCGGAATCTTGGACTGGCAACACAATCATAGATGCACCTCAAATTGATAATGAAAGGTACTATATTTGGGCACACACTCATACAGATATAGTTAAAGTTCCGAAGCCTCATGATTGTGTATTACTTGAAAAGGCTACAGTAGACAATGGAATAATTCAGCAACTAGTAAAAAAATATGGATTCCGAAAACTTATCGAATTGACTCAAAGTTGTAATAGTTATTCAACTCAAACTACCGAAAGGCATCGTCAGTATATTAAAGCGCTGTCACCGCTAGCTCATATTAATACTGGTTCTGATTTGATTCTAAAGTCTCGAGATTTGAACAATGAACATAGTGCAATTGAAGTTAGAAAAGATGTATTTGGTTCAGTAAACTCTGTGTGGATGCAAGGGTTGAGTCTTCGTGAGATATGGGAAACAACAACAGTAACGAATCATTCAAGAACTTATTGTACTAAGCGTGTCATTAGGAAATGTGTAAGAAGAAGAACAGATTACTGGACCACTTCTCGAACAGATTTAACAAAGAATGAACAAGCGTCTAAATACCCGTTTGTTTTTTATGTTGATGGCCATATTCATAAAGGGTTCGGGATATCACGAGTATTGATGCAGGATATTACTTTTGGACCATATGCTACTTCTTATATTCCTAAAGTAGAACCTGCCCCACCAATTAAGCCAAGTAAATATATTCCAATAGTTAGCTCTGGAATTACTTTCTTTGTCCCTAACCCAAATTTCCAAGAATAAAAAACAGTTGGTTAAAATGAACAAGATAAAAACGCCGCTATGGCAAAAAGTAACTTCTAATACGTTACTCGCAGCGTTCGTTACTCACCTGTCCTTCCCTGTTTATGCGTCGGTGAAAACAAATATTGCGCTCGAAGAAATTAAGGCAGCGGTGGCTTATACCGCACGTTATAACCTGATGGAATCGGTTGACCAATACCTTTACACAGGTGCACTGGAAAGCGATGAATTGGGTATATTCGATGGTTTTACTCACTTCTTCAACTTATTGACTACAAGTAACCCAGAACTTATCCCTGGTTACAGTGCAGAGATGGGCAAGCCCGTTGAATTAACAACTTTGCCCGCGCGATTTGGTTCCCCTTATGTTGAACGTGGCATCATTCGCCACCAAATTAGCCAACTTCTCAATAAGAGCTGGATAAGTAAACCAGGCTATTCAAGCTACAACGAGCAAACCCAAAAGCTCTATGAAAATGCCGTGGAAGTGGCTAAAGAGAATGGCTTTCAACTGGGGCAACGCTTGACCGAACAACAAATCGCTGCGTTGACAAGAGATATTGTCTGGCCTGAAATTCGAACGATTGATGGCAAGTCATATTTGGTGCCGTTTGTGTATTTGACGCCAGCAACGATACAAGAGCAACAGTTACTTGAATCGACTTTTGCCGCGAACAGTGCAGAAATCAATACACAAACCTTTGTTGTCAATGGCAGTCGTGTTGAGTTTAAACACGATGCGTTGATTGATGTTGAGCAAGACTTTATCAACACACAAGGACATATCAGTGGTCAAAAATTTACGATTCGTACTGGTCGTGAATTGCAAAACCTATCTGGGACGATTACTGGCGATGACGTCACCCTCATTGCGAATAAACTAACCAACGACACTTTGGTCACACGTTTAGATTATGGCCATGGCTTTTCAGAAACCTTTAACCAAATTGGGACCATTTCTTCATTAGGTAATTTGAATATTTACACGTCGGGAGACGTTGTCAGCCATGGTGGCAGGTTCAGTTCTCAAGGTTCTCTTGAGATAGAAGCTGGTGGCAATATTATTCTTGTTCCTCAGCAAGATAAAGATCAACGAGCAGAATCCGGTGAGCGTTGGTCTGATAGCGAGTCCTCACTCGTTAACCTACAAACCAGCTTGTCGGCAGTCGATACACTTTCACTAATCGCAGGTGGAGAGGTGTTTATTCAGGGCGCAGCTCTGGAGAGCCAGGGGTTGTTGCAGATCCTGGCAGGCCACGGAATTACGCTCAAAAGTGCCGCAGACTTACGTTCTTATGAGAGAAAGTTCGAAGCGGAAAGCGGTGGCATGTTTGGCACCAAGGAAAGCGAATCAGAGAGTGCGACGGAAGCTGAAATTGTCAGAACGCTGCTTAAAGCGGGCCAAAGTATGTTGCTCTCAACTGAGAACGGCAATGTCCTACTGGAGGCGGTAACGATTGACAACAAAGGCATGTCAAAAATTATTGCTGAAAATGGCTCGATTGATTTCGAATTGGCGAAACTTCTAGAAACCTATAGCCATGAACAGTCTTTTGAAGGGTCTTTGTCTTTCCGCCATCAGGGTAATGGCTACCAACGTGAAGTGGCTTACTATTCGGAGTTCATCAACAACGGTGGCTTTATTTTGGATGGTGCCCATGGAGTACGAATCCAAATTGCCTCAGGTTCAAAAAATCTAGATCATATTATTGCCGACTTGGCCCAGAGCCCTGAACTTGCATGGATGCAAGAGGTTCGTAACAACCCTGAATACAGCCACGTCGATTGGGAATCTATCGAGTTGGTGGTTGAAGAATGGGATTATGACCAATCAGGATTAACCCCTGCTGCGATGGCAATTTTGTCCGTCGTAATCGCTATTGCAACCAGTGGTGCCAGCCTAGCAACAACTCCAGGTACAGTGACTGCTGGCGTAGCTCTTGACACTGCTATTGGAGCAGGGATTGCAGCGTTAGAGACACAGACGGTTGCGAGCCTGCTAGCAAACGGTTTTGATATCAAAGATACACTTGAGCAATTGGCGTCTGATGAGTCCCTTACCTCGTTAGCAACGACTATGGTTACAGCCGGAGTATTAAGTGGCTTAGATATTCCGCTGTTTTCAGGTGATGCAGGGGTAAGCCAGAGCATCAATGATATTCTTGGTAATATCGCTAGTGAACCCATTATTAATCAGGCTATCTCTCAGTTGGTAAAGACAACCGTGAATACGGGGGTGTCTGCGATAGCCAATGGACATAGCATCGAAGAATTTGGTGATGCCTTTGTGCAGAGTATTGCTATATCAGCAGTAATGCATATAGGAAAAGATCTAGCCAATAAAATAGGCATAGCTTCTCGAATACAAGACGGACAAACAGAACCGGACATAAATACGGCAACCCAATACATTGCTCACGCAGCGTTAGGCTGTGGGTTGGGGACCGCTATCTCCAGTATTAACGGTGGTAATAGTAGTGCAAACCGTAATGGCTGTGCTTCAGGCGCCGCGGGAGGAGTGATTGGAGAGTACGTCGCTCAGCAGTATAAGGCTCATACTGATGTTCTGAAGTCAGAATCCGAGGAGTTTGTAACTGACGTTTTTGAAGACCTTAGGGCGGAAAACCCGACGTTAAGCAATAAAGAATTAAGCATTAGGTATGAACAGGAGCTTTTGAGGCTTCAGCAGCAGGGTGTCGATATCTCTCGCCTAGCGGCAGGAATTACCGTTTTTGCGTTTGGCGGTAACACAGATATCGCTATTTCTACAGGTGGCAACGCCGCTCAGAATAATGCTTTCTTTGTTATACCTGCGCTGCTTATTGCCGTTAAAGCGGCCATGGCGGCCGCAACAGTTTATGACATTGGCGAAACCATTTATCAGCTATATCGAATTCTGAATGGTGATGCAGAGATTAATATCACGCCTGAGCAGGCAGTGATAAACCTTCTTACTTCACTTGGCATTAGAATCGTTACGAAAGGTATCAATAAGATCCCTCTAGACAAGCTCCCATTTGATGAACTGATGGAGCTCGCTAAATCTACGTTATTAGGTCGGGGACATGCGCAATACGCGACAGCATTAGGCCACCTAGAAAATAACTTTCAGAAGGACGCAAAGGGTAACGCTGTTGCTTCGGGTAGTGCGCCTTCATCGTGGTATAAAAAGCCGGCGGGGATGAGTGAAGAGGATTATGGAAAGTATTTGACTCATAAAAACTTGGCTCCTTACTCAAAATTCACGCCAGAACAAGTCGTAGAAAAACTAAAGACTCATGATTACGAACCAGATAGAGGACATGGTACTTGGGTTAAGAAGGACCTAAAAATAAAGAGACATAGCGCTACACCAGTAGAAAAGATCTATGATGGCAATTGGCTGAATCTAAATGATGAGATCAAGGTTAAAGGGCTTGAGAAACCAGTTACGGTAAAAGCAGCAACTGAGCGTAGGCAAGAACTGCTCGAGCAAAGCAGGCGAGCAGAAAACGATCCCAATGAGCGTAAACCATCACCTTCGGAAATTAACGTTTTCTCTGAAGCCCTAGGTGAAATGCGTGCGAAGATGTATGCGATTGATAAGGACTTAGGTGAAGAGCTCACAAATAAGATACCAGGCAGTAAGCAAACCAACTTTGTCTTTGATCAGGTCTACGTTAAGGATGGCAGAGTAAGTATTCTTGAGGCGAAAGGCAGTATTACTGAGTCGCCAAGCTTAAGCGGTCATACAATAGGTGAGAATAAATATATGCAAGGTACTCAAGAGTACTTTGATAGTATGATGACACATATGCAGAAGGCGACACGTGGGCTGGCCCCCGATCACCCGTATCGTAAAACTTACGACGCAATAGAGCTGGCACGGGAATCTGGTCAGTTAGACTATAAAATGGTGGTGCAAACCATCTCTCCAGCAACTGGGGAGCTAGGGAATACCTTAGTCAAAACTTACGATATTAAATAGAGGCAATGGATGTACGATTTTTCTCAACATTATTTTCCGGAGCGATTAAAAGAGTCTGGCGCACTGGAAGGTCGCCCTCAGGATCTGATAGATCAAGTACATCGCCGTATAGAGACGTTTAATTTATTAGGCAATGAACGATACCCTTTTGTTATGGGTCGTGTTGCCGAGAATTTGGTTGGGTATGCTGTACAATGTGAAATCTTTGGTTGCGCACACAACCAAGTCAAATGGCTACTGAAAGAGGCGGTTAGTGCCTACTGTGCCCACTTTAATATGGAGCGCCTGCCAGGTACGGAAGTCACTTTTGAACTGTTTGGACAGACTCGACGCGCTATCAGCGAAGAAAAGTCACACTATACACGTAATGCTCTATGGTTAAATGCCGTCTGTCTTGCTGAGTTGGTCGGTGACAAAACGGCACTGGCGGATTTATTGGCTTACCCCACAGAGAACTTTCTAAACGTGGGCAGCATTTCGCCCGTTAAGACAACGGTCCATTTTGTTGACCTGTTCAAAGCATTTTTTGGCCGAGAGCAGGATATTCAAGTAAAAAGTGACGTTTTTAACCGCTGTAATGCCCTTGCTCAGCCTGGTGTGATTACATCAATTGATACGGAATTGGCTGAAACTTATGCTTGGTTTATGAAGATACCGCTTTTTCAGCTGGTCGGTTATCAATGGGGTGTGCAGCAGGAGTCGTTAGAGGAAATCGCTCAAGCCGCGATGCAAGCTAATTACGATTATTTTAGTCAGATAGCGCCTCAGCCTGGGCAGGTTACCGGGCCTGAATCTTTGGACCTAAATGATCATTATGCATTGCTGCACATTCATATACTGGCATTTTTACGTGTTATTTACCTACAGAGAAGAGAAGTCGTGGATATTGAATCACCATTTCTACCTTTGTGGCTAATTAAAGGCGAAGGTCCATCGCTAGATGAACTCAATCAAACGATGCCTAAGTTTGATTTGTCGATGTTTGGCTTAAAATAAGCAATTCCACTAAAAATAATGAGCCACGCTTTAATTAAGTGTGGCTTATTTCTCTTTCAAAATATTATCGAGCGATTCAATCTATCATGAAAAAAATAATCAGTTTCCTATTTTTATTGTCGGCATTTTACTCTCATAGCCTATTGGCTTGGGATGGCATTATACGAGGAAAAATTCAACAAGTGCACGTCACTGAGGCCGAAAATTATGGCTTCCGAGTCATGTTTACAAGCAAAGCCACCTTGTGTGGTAACCAACATACTTGGGCATATCTGAATAAGTCAGATAGTAACTATGAAACCTATGTTAGTACACTGTTATCTGCAAAGCATGCGGGTACAGATGTTCTTTTGTATACCAATCAAGACGGTTCTAGCCAAAACTACTGCAAAATTGGCTATGTCATACTTGATTAAATGTACGATGAAATGAAAATTAAACTTTTATCTATGCTACTTATTTTATCAGCTTATATTCAAATGCGAGGTAGTCAGTCTGGTTATCCGATAATTGATCGTATCTGGCTTAAGCAATAAATAATTTCTTACTCTATTGATAGTCATATATCAATAGAGTAAGAAAGATTATAAGGACAAATATGGTCACCTCGCTGATCGCAAGGCCCGATTGAAATTAATGTCAATCTTTTCTTTGAGCTAATTCATAGGCCCCCTTTGCGGAGATTTACATTGATGGTCGACGGTCTTGCGACATATATCCGGCGTCGTTATAGCAACGTCAGGGCGGGATCACACTTCGCTCACTTCTTAATCAAGCCGTATTCGAGCTTAAAATCTAAGTCGAATTTCCCGAAAACTGCCGAGAAAATACAAACTCCTCAGTTTGAAAAGCGACCAATATGTTTGCGGATTGAACGATTAAGTTAGTATGCTCTCACCCTGATAGCAACGTTGAGTTTGCTGCGCCCTAATGAGTTCCAAATTGACGTCTTATCCTCCTCTACACACACATGGCTTTCAATAGCCGCTGTCCCTAACAGGTTTTGAATAAGACAAACCGTTTTACATCAGTGTATTACCGCTCTTTTACAGATGGTTCTCTTTATCAGCCACACGCCAAATCAGGATTGTAAGGCGTTCCTTTTACCAAGACGGCCCAAATAATCCGTGCCAGCTTATTCGCAAGGGCAACGACCAATTTGCAGACGTGCATCTTGAGCTTTAATGTCTGTAGCCACAGACTGAATGGGTCCGATTTTCGTTCACACCAGTTTATCACCGCTCTTGCCCCCTGAATGAGCAGTTTCCTTAACTCTCGGTTTCCGCGTTTGGTGATTTTTCCAAGATAGTTTTTGTTACCACTGCTGTATTGAGATGGCGTCAACCCTAACCACGCGGAAAGTTGCCGACCATTTTTGAACTCACCAACGCTGTTTATCGAACCAATGATGCCTGAAGCGACAAGAGGCCCTACGCCAGGGATGCTCGATAATAGCGCGTAATCCTTGTGTTGACGGGCACACACACTTCAATGCCATGAACACTGGTTAAATTGGACTAGTATTCAAAAAATGACCCATTGTGCTTTCTGGTGTGTGTCCTTTTAAAAAAATTCATTCACAGGGTGGATGTATTGTTCCAAAGCAAGATATGACGTTGATGTTTTTGAGAACCTTATTTGTTTGCGAATTAATGGAGTGGAGTCCCACATCTCCCTTTAGACGATAGTGTATTCTGCAAGAGAATATGAACTAACATCGCAAATCTTGATTCTGAAGCAAAACGATAACCCCAATGGTTCTTTTGGCTGTATCTTTAGGAGCTCTTTGAGTGTTAGTGTTTCATATAATGTTATGAATAAAAAAGTAACTATTGGGACATTTTGCTATGGAAGGCATCACAAGCGATCTAAAGTCAGAGCTAGATCATCACTATAACTTTAACTATCCTTTCCCACCAAGGCACCACGATTGGTACTGGTGTGATGCTTCAATGAGCTATGATGAGGCTATTGAAGCCTTCCATGCTCAAAGTAAAGAACAGCAACACATAAGGCGTAACCCTGTTAATCGTGATACTCCAAAAAAAGTTATCGCTCCTGATTCTCACTATGGTAAGAGGTATCCATTTCCACCAAGACACTCAATGGCTTGGCAGAATACTCAATATGGTGTGAGTTATGATGAAGCCGTTGCTTTGTATGAGCATGAAAGGGCAAAGGCTATCGATCCTAGATTGGTTCGCAATCCCCTTGTGAGTGTGTCGCCTAAAACGCCTGAAGGTTCGCGGTTAGCTGTTCAAGCTATGAACCGGGAGTTAGCTGATATTGAAGCTGTAAGTACATCTGTTCCAATTTCATCGAATATACCCCAACTCAACGCAAAACAAATAAATAGTCGTGAAGTTGAGCAAGGCATTTTTCTATGGATTGAATCGAAGGGAACTGGACATACGTTTTTATCCATACATCAACCTGAAAAAGTGACCGTATTCTCGTATGGGCGCTACGATGATGTGGGGCTAATTCCTGCTGTTGGTGAAGGCGTTTTACTCAAGCTTGAGGCCGATTATGCCATTGAGTATATATTGCGGCTGCTATATAGAATGGAAGCAAAAGTCTTTAAAATATATGATGTGTCCCCTGACAAGATAAACAAATATTTCAATGCGTTATGGGGGAGTAGTTCTGAACGGCCAGATGCAAAAGATGCAACTGAGACAACAAAGTTATTTGGTCGAGTTATTGATAATTATGATTTGTCAGGAAACAATTGTGTGACGCATAGTGTTAACGCTTTAAAAGCATCAGGCTCACGTATTTTTGACAATGAATTGTTTAGCCTTAAATATTCAGAAGATTTTGTTATTCCATCATCTTTAGAGCGGTACATGATTGATGTCAGTCAGAGCTTTGAAATGATGTCGATAGATGTGACTAGCCAGATGAAGAGCCGTTTTCCCAACACAGGTAATCTATCGTCATTAGAGAATGCAGGAACGTTTGACGAAAGCCTTGGGGCTTTTGGCGAAAGTTCGGGATATGCAGGCAGTTCATCAGGGTACTCTGGTGGCACTCGTGGTGGCGTTTTAGGTAGTAGCAATGAGCCGTAAGCTAATTATATTGGTCGGTGGAGTGAGTGTTGTATTTGTTTATATCGCCTTCTTTATTGCTACGATGTTTGCTTCAATGACTTTTAAAAACTGGGTTAGCCTTGGGTCATCTGTCGATGACTCTGATATTGCGACTGTTCAAAATATAATGAACACTCTAGTTAATATTCCTATTGTGGTATTTTCACTGCATGTGATTTTGATAACTTTTATGTATTGGTATAGCCGAAGCAGAAAAAGTTCGTCCGAGTAGTTTTTAAGCAGATACTAACAAAGCACTGTAAACCCATACCGCCAGCGTAGTCTGGCGTTATTTTTATCGTTTGCGGAGTTATTGCTTGCCTTTCCGCCTTGGTATTGCACAATACCGCCCCTGACAAGCAATTTTATCAACACCAATCCAGACCCATGCTGTTAATCATCGATAACTACGATTCCTTTACTTACAACCTGTACCAATACTTTTGCGAGTTAGGTGCCGAGGTAAAAGTGGTGCGTAACGATGAAACAGATATTGCAGCGATTGAAGCGATGAAACCCAGCCATCTAGTGATTTCTCCGGGCCCGTGTACGCCTAATCAAGCTGGGATCACCCTAGAGGTGATCGAACACTTTGCCGGTAAATTGCCGATACTTGGAGTGTGCTTGGGCCATCAGGCCATTGCTCAGGTGTTTGGTGGTGAAGTGGCGCGTGCTCGTCAGGTCATGCATGGAAAGACTTCCCCAATCCGACACAACGGCCGCAGTGTTTTTGCTGGTTTGAATAATCCTCTTACAGTGACACGTTATCATTCATTAGTGGTGAAAAACGGCACGCTACCCGAGTGTTTTGAGCTCACCGCTTGGACGGAACTCGAAGATGGCTCAATGGATGAAATCATGGGCTATCAGCACAAAACGTTACCTATTGATGCGGTGCAATTTCATCCAGAATCGATCAAAACTGAGCAAGGGCACGAGCTTCTTGCTAACTTTTTACGCCGTTAATGCCCTCTGTTGGCCTCAGTAAATTCTGACTGGGATCACTTTTTTTAACATTTCTTTCATATTGTTGCGCGCGGATATTATGTGAAAAACTATTCGTAAGCGTTGCCCTGCCTGACTCTCCGCCCTTGTTATTACTATGCTTAACTACAGCTTATCTTTGTTATAAGAATATATTGCTTCATAAAAGCGGTGGCTTAATGCATAAATACTCAAAGCGAATGCAGAACAGACTTTCAGCAGTGAAGTAAAAAGAATAATTCACTATTGAAATGGTTAATTAAATGTAAATACAATGCCGCAATTGCTTAAATGCAAAACAATATGTGCTTTCGTCAAATGAAAGCAAGGATGCAAAAATTACCTGGCATGCGGTATCGAGAGGGAATGTGCAATGACAGTCGAAAATAAAGTAGAACGCGGTTTGTTTAATGAGGTGATGGTGCCTTGTTATAACCCAATGGAAATGGTTCCGGTCAAGGGTGAAGGCGCTCGTGTTTGGGATCAGGAAGGCAAAGAATATATCGACTTTGCTGGTGGTATCGCCGTGAGCTGTCTGGGTCATTGTCACCCTGCTATGGTTAATGCGCTGACTGAGCAAGGTCAGAAACTGTGGCACCTGAGCAATGTCATGACAAATGAACCTGCACTTCGCCTTGCGAAGAAGCTAACAGAGGTGAGCTTTGCAGAGAAAGTGTTCTTCGCTAACTCAGGCGCAGAAGCCAACGAAGCCGCGCTGAAATTGGCACGTCGTTACGCTGCGGATAAGTTTGGTCCTGAAAAATCTGAAATCATCGCTTTCAAACAAGGCTTCCACGGTCGTACTTTCTTTACAGTCACGGTAGGCGGTCAGGCGGCTTACTCTGATGGTTTTGGTCCTAAACCTGGTGATGTGACTCACCTGCCATACAACGATATTGAAACGCTACGCGAGCACATCTCTGATCGTACTTGTGCCATCATGATGGAGCCACTTCAAGGTGAAGGCGGTATTATTTCTCCAACAGACGAGTTTGTTCAAACGGTTCGCGAGCTGTGTGACAAACACAATGCGCTGCTTATCTTTGATGAAGTTCAGACGGGTAACGGCCGTACTGGCCACTTCTACGCTTACCAAGGTCTGGGTGTTACACCAGATATTTTAAGCACAGCAAAATCGCTTGGTGGTGGTTTCCCTATCGGTGCGATGCTAACGACCTCTGAACTGTCTGAGCACATGAAAGTGGGGACACATGGTTCAACATACGGTGGTAACCCATTGGCGTGTGCGGTTGCAGAAGCGGTGGTCGACATCGTCAGCGCACCGGATACTCTAGCGGGTGTTGCTGAACGTGAAGCGTTATTCCGTGATGGTTTAACTGCACTTAATGATAAGTACCACATGTTCTCAGAAGTACGTGGTAAAGGTCTTCTGCTTGGTGCGGCTCTGAATGAAGAGTGGCAAGGCCGTGCGCGTGACGTACTGGTTGCAGCCGGTAAAGAAGGCTTGATGGTGTTAGTGGCAGGCGCGAATGTGGTTCGCTTTACACCTTCATTGGTTATCACCAAAGAAGAAATCGCAGAAGGATTAGCAAGACTAGATAAAGCTCTAGCAACGCTAGCTAAATAAGAAACACCTAGTCTAGTACTCATATCGATATAAACGGTGTCATCCTCAAGAGGAAGGCACGACCGAATTGGGGATCTCCTGCATCGCGTTGAGAGATTCCCAATCACGTTCGTTCCTCACTGTAGGGAATGACGAAGTCAAAGTATAAACGGATAACTAATGAGTACTAGCGTTCACGCATCAGGAGGGATTATCGATGCTGGTTGTTCGCCCTATAGCAATGTCGGACTACGACGCGCTGCACACGTGTGCAGTGGAATCGGGTCATGGATTTACATCTCTTCCGGTTAACGAAGAACTGTTAACCAATCGTATTACTCATTCAGAGTACAGCTTTGCCAAAGATAATGTGACTGAGCCCGGTGACGAAGGTTACTTGATGGTTGGTTTCGACAGTGAGACTGGCGAAGTGGCAGGTTGTACCGGTATTGAAGCGTCTATTGGCTGGGATGTGCCATTTTATTCTTACCACATTAGCACCATAGTGCATTCATCACCGAAACTCGGGGTGAACAATGTGGTGAAGTTGCTGACGTTTGGCAATAACTACACAGGTTGTAGTGAAATTTGTACCTTGTTCCTACGCCCGGATTTCCGCGTTGGGCTCAACGGTCGTCTGATGTCGAAATGTCGTTTCTTGATGATGGCGGAGCATCCGCATCGTTTTTCTGAAACGGTTTTCGCTGAAATGCGTGGTGTCTCGGATGATGAAGGTAACTCACCATTCTGGAAATGGCTGCAAGAGCATTTCTTCTCGATTGACTTCACGATGGCAGACTACCTGACCGGTATCGGTAAGAAAGGTTTTATTGCCGACCTTATGCCTAAGTTGCCGATTTATATCAACTTGCTAAGCAAAGAAGCTCAAGCAGTGATTGGTCAGGTGCATGAAAATACTAAACCTGCACTGCGTCTGCTTGAGAAAGAAGGTTTTACGTGCCGTAACTACGTCGACATCTTTGATGGCGGCCCGTCCGTGGAATGTGATGTGCGTAATATTGAGTCGGTCCGTCACTCTTTCCGCGCCAAAATCACCATTGCTGAGCACACCAGCTCGCAAGATTACCTTATCTCAAACACATCGTTTGAAAACTTCCGTGCTGTAGCAACTAAAGCGGCGTACGACCAAGCTTCTGAATCTGTGATTCTGTCGCCGGATGTGGCTAAAGCACTGGAAGTCAATGAAGGCGAATACGTTCGCATGCTGGCTCAGTAATCGAAAGGAATAGAAACATGACACATTGGATTGCAGGCGAGTGGCTTGCCGGGCAGGGCGAAGCAATGAATTCGACCAGCCCATACAACAATGAAGTGATCTGGCAAGGCGACAGTGCGTCACCTGCGCAGGTTGAAGCTGCAGTCAGTGCGGCTCGACACGCCTTCTTAAGTTGGAAAAAAATGACTTACGCTGAGCGTGAAGCTATCGTGCTGGCGTTTGCTGAGAAAGTAAAAGAAAACAGCGAACAAATCGCTGAAATCATTGCGAAAGAAACCGGAAAACCTATCTGGGAAACACGTACTGAAGCGGCAGCCATGGCCGGTAAGATAGCGATTTCTATCCGTGCTTATCATGACCGTACCGGTGAAGCGACACGCGAAGCCGCTGGCAACCAGATTGTCCTACGTCATCGTCCTTTGGGTGTGATGGCGGTATTCGGCCCTTACAACTTCCCAGGGCATCTGCCAAACGGTCACATAGTGCCAGCATTACTAGCAGGTAACACGGTTGTATTTAAGCCATCTGAGCAAACGCCATTGACTGGCGAATTCGCAATGAAACTTTGGCAACAGGCGGGTTTACCAGCCGGTGTCATCAACCTTGTTCAGGGCGCGAAGGAAACGGGTGTTGCTCTCGCAGATGCAAAAGGCATTGATGGTGTGTTGTTCACCGGTAGTGCCAATACAGGTCATATCCTGCATCGTCAGTTTGCAGGGCAGCCAGGTAAAATGTTGGCGCTAGAAATGGGTGGCAACAACCCTATGGTGATCTCTGAGAATTATGGCGAGTTGGATGCAACCGTGTATACCATCATTCAGTCTGCTTTCATCAGTGCAGGTCAACGTTGTACTTGTGCCCGCCGTCTCTACGTACCTGTTGGTGAAAAAGGCGATCAACTGGTGACTAAGCTGGTTGAAGCGACAGAGAAGATTCGTGTTGATCAACCTTTCGCTGAGCCTGCGCCATTTATGGGCCCTCAAATTTCTAAAGCCGCGGCTGACTTTATTCTTAATGCGCAAACCAACTTACAAAGCCTTGGCGGCGTGAGTTTGCTAGAAGCCAAAGCGGGTGAAGCGGCATTTGTGTCTCCGGGCATTATTGACGTGACGCCAATTGCTGATCTGCCAGATGAAGAGTATTTCGGTCCACTACTGCAAGTGGTGCGTTACCAAGGCTTGGAAAAAGCCGTTGAGCTGGCAAACGATACGCGCTTTGGCTTGTCGGCTGGTCTCGTTTCCACCGACGACAGCGAGTGGGATTACTTTGTTGACCACATTCGCGCTGGTATTGTTAACCGTAATCGTCAGTTGACTGGCGCGAGCGGTGATGCACCATTTGGTGGTCCTGGTGCTTCGGGCAACCTACGACCAAGCGCTTACTACGCAGCAGATTACTGCGCGTACCCAATGGCTTCAATGGAAGGGGGAGAAACACTACTTCCCGCGACCTTAAGCCCGGGTGTTGAGTTATAAACATATTTTAAGGGTTTCCCTTACCGCCTCCCTTTTAGGGAGGTTTTTAAACGTCACAGGTTGAAGGCTATCTGATCAGATTTCTGGATAAATTTGGTCAGATAGCCTCCTTTATAAAAAATTCAGTAAACAATAAGTATAACTCCGTTAACGTAGACAAACCCAAACAAGGAGGCGTTATGACGCCACAAGTTTTATTCCAGTCGTTATGGAATGACTATATTCAACGCTTATGTCCCTCTGCTGATAACGTTCACCAGCTGCTTCAGGAAAATGAGCCGCTGATCAATGACCACATCGCCCTGCGTACATTTAACGTAGCGCCTTTAGGTATTGAAACACTGGCCAAACCATTTATCGACGTGGGCTACAAGCCATGCGGTGATTATGAGTTCGAAAGCAAGAAGTTAGTGGCGAAACATTTTGAGCACCCAGATCCAAAACAGCCGAAAGTGTTTATCAGTGAGTTAAAAGTGAACGAGTGTTCTCCAGAGCTTCAGGCCATCGTTGCCAAGCTGGTTGAGCAATTGGACACCGATAAGCTCAAAGGTCATGAGTTCTTGTCTGGTGGGCGTCTGTGGGATCTGAGTTTTGCTGATTACCAGTTACTAGCAAAAGAGAGTGAATACGCTTCCTGGCTGGCGGCACACGGCTATGGTGCCAACCACTTTACAGTGAGTGTCAATCAACTGGATGCGTTTGAGGAAGTGAAAGGTGTCAATGATCACCTGCGTGAAGCTGGTTTTACGATCAACGAATCAGGCGGTGAAGTAAAAGGCTCACCTGATGTGCTGCTTGAGCAATCCTCTACCATGGCAGATAAAGTGCCAGTGACCTTCACAGAAGGGACTGAGATGATTCCTGGTGGCTTCTATGAGTTTGCTAAGCGCTACCCGATGAGTAACGGTGAACTCTACCCAGGATTTGTTGCAGCCTCTGCTGATAAGATCTTCGAGAGCACTAACGGGTAGGAAAATCTGAGAACGGACTTCGTCCTCGGGAACGCTGCGCTTCGAGATTCGGGCTGCGCCCTGCGAGAATTTAGAACGGGCTGTGGTGAACAGTCGTCATTCCATAGACCGACGAAGGACGGAGTAGGGAATCTTTATAGATTTACTCGCTTGTTTGAAGAGATCCCCAACTCGGTCGTCCCTCCCTCTCGGGGATGACATAAGCAAACAAAAAAGCCACCAATGTCTCCATTGGTGGCTTTTAAATTCTTAGCGGTTAATCGAAATTAACGGGTACCGTAAACAACGATTGTTTTACCGTGGGCAGAAATTAAGTTCTGCTCTTCTAGCATCTTCAAGATACGACCTACGGTTTCACGAGAACAGCCAACAATCTGACCGATTTCCTGACGAGTGATCTTGATCTGCATGCCGTCTGGGTGCGTCATTGCATCTGGCTGTTTTGCCAAGTTAAGCAGTGTCTGCGCGATGCGGCCTGTTACATCAAGGAATGCCAAGTCACCGACTTTCTGACTGGTCACTTGCAGGCGGCTTGCCATTTGTGCAGATAGACGCATCAGGATGTCAGGGTTAACTTGGATTAGCTGACGGAATTTCTTGAATGAAATTTCTGCTACTTCACAAGGAGATTTGGCACGAACCCATGCCGTACGCTCTTGGTCTTCTTCGAATAAACCAAGTTCACCGATAAAGTCACCTTGGTTTAGGTAAGAAAGGATCATTTCCTTACCTTCTTCGTCTTTAATAAGTACAGCCACAGAACCTTTGACAATGTAGTAAAGAGTCTCTGCTTTTTCGCCCGCGTGAATAAGCGTGCTTTTTGATGGGTACTTATGAATATGACAGTGTGAAAGGAACCACTCTAATGTTGGATCGGTTTGAGGTTTACCTAGAACCATAATATCTCACTTCCTCTGCAGGGTACGCTTGCTACTTTCCATGTTTTAGCTAAGCCTTGAATCAAGACCTACTAGGATAAGAGCACTTTTCAAATGCTGCAAGCCATCTTTGTTTCGGTTTCAAATAGTATCTTTTTTTGAAATCTATTTCTTGATTTTAATCGGGTACATCTTACGATTTTCTACGCAAAAATGTGCACATGATCACGGTATGAAAAGTAATCGTGTTTAGAACGCGAGTCTTAGCCAATTTTTCCGGTTTCAATTAACTGTTGCAAGATAGGGCGAACAATCAGCTCGACAGCGAAACTCATTTTTCCGCCCGGCACCACGAGCGTGTTGTGACGTGACATAAATGAACCGTCAATCATCGCCAGCAGATATGGGAAGTCGACATTCTTGATACCACGTAGGCGAATGACAACAAAGCTTTCATCTAAGCTTGGGATGCCTTTAGCATTAAGTGGGTTGGAAGTGTCGACGGTCGGAACACGCTGGAAGTTGATGTGAGTTCTTGAGAACTGAGGAGTGATGTAGTTGAGGTAGTCGTCCATCGAACGGACAATTGAATCCATCACCGCTTCACGCGAATGGCCGCGGTCACGGGTGTCTCTGACAAACTTTTGGATCCATTCCAAGTTGACAATGGGTACCATGCCGATCAGAAAATCGACGTGCTGAGCGACATTCACATCGCCATCAACGACGCCACCGTGTAAGCCTTCATAAAACAGCACATCAGAGTTTTCTGGCAGTTCTTGCCACGGCGTAAAGGTCCCCGGCATTTGGTTGTATGGTACAGCTTCATCAAAGGTGTGCAGATAACGACGTACCTGACCTGTCCCTTCGTTACCGTATTTACGGAAAAACTCTGCGAGCGCCGGAAAGTCGTTGGCCTGCGGACCAAAGTAGCTAATGTGACGACCTTGCTCACGGGCTTTACGAATTTCGACATCCATCTCTGGGCGAGTAAAACGGTGAAAGCTATCACCTTCGACCCAAGCGGGCTTGACGTTCATCATGTTGAACATTTTGCGGAACGCTTCAGATGTCGTAGTAGTGCCTGCACCAGAAGAACCGGTGACGGCAATGATTGGATGTTTTGCTGACATGACAAACCTTGTCTGTAAATAACTGTCCCTTGTTGCATGTCACTATAACACGCTTTATTGGAAGGGCACGGTATGATGTGTTTTAAATTAAAACTTTTGCTTGAGTTGAATATCGACGGTTTCGTGAAGCTCGGAAAACACCACAACAGCCTCGCCTGATTCGAGCTGGCTTTTTATTTGCTCGACTTTGTCTGGTAGGGATATTTCCAGTTCACCATAGTCAGTGCCCTCGCGAAGGACGAACTCACGAATCAGGTTGTCTAGTGTGTCTGGGTCAATTTGTTGCCATGGAACGATCATAAATACCTCTGTCTTTTATGCTCGAAAAGTTGAGGGCTATTATCCAGAAACCGCCAGACTTTGGTAGTAGGCTGGTAACGCTTCTTCTAACCAGAACCTAGGTTTGAGTGCACTGCCAGTTAAGAAACCAACGTGTCCACCTTGTTCGAACAGCCGGTAGTCGATATTGTCAGGGAGGACATACTTAGGGATCACCGCATCGGTCATGAAAGGGTCGTCTTTAGCATGGATGATTTGTGTCGGTATGCGAATGTCTTTCAATTTGTGGATGCCCGAACAACGTTGATAATAATCTTGTGCATCTCTAAAGCCATGCAGTGGCGCAGTGATCAAGTCATCAAATTCAAACAACTTGGTGACTCGCTTAATGCTCTGATAAGACACATCGAGTTCGCCTTTAATTAGGTGATGTTTCCGCAAAGCCGTTTTTTTCAACGATGAGAGTAAGTAGGTCTTGTAAACCTTGGAAAAACCCCTCTCGATGCGTTCTGAACAAGCCGATAAGTCAAGCGGTGCCGACACTATGGTCGCCGCAGAAAGCAGAGGCGCTTGATTGTACTCAGCTAGATAGTTAGCCAACATGTTGCCACCGAGCGAAATCCCAACGGCGACTTTGGTTTCGTTCGGCACTTGTTGATTGAGCTGCTCAAGGAAGAAACGCGCATCTTCTACTTCACCGGAGTGATATGCCCGTGCTCGGTGGTTAGGTTTACCGCTACAGCCACGGAAATGCATCATCACAGATAGCCAACCTTGCTGAGAAAATGCGTGCATCAAGCCATTGGCATATGGGCTGTAAAAGCACCCTTCTAGGCCATGAAACAAGATAAAAACAGGCTTTTTCTTCGCGTGTTCAGTTTGCCAGTCTTCACTCCACGCCAGATCGAGGAAATCACCATCTGGAGTATTCAGGGTTTGCCACAGTGGTTCAAATAGCGCTTTTTTGCGAATAAATCGTGGCGCTAGAGTTTGCAGGTGCGGATTGGCTAATCCTTTGGCAGCAATAAATTGAGTCATAAGAAAGCCTGTCAGTGGGTGAGGTCATCGATGGATTGGGCAAAAACGGCGTGTAAATGTTCTCCGCCAAGCTGACGACAATATCTTAACGTCAGCGGTTCATCTTGGTTATTCTGTAATTCTATACTATTGATGCAGTCGACCAGATCAGACTGCTGCTGCTTTTCGAGTTGTAATTCGAACTGCAAAGCCTCTCTGTAGAGGGTCTCAGAAACATGAGATTTGAGTTTACGGCGCAGGTCGCGATAGCTGTGTAACAAGGTTTCTGAGCGCCCCAAACATTCTTCGACTTTATGCCAGTCTTCATCGAGAAAGGCAGCTTGCTGCTCATCAAGCCATTTCAGCAGCAACAGCAAGTTTACATTGCCTTTGAACTGGTTTTGTAAATTCAGGCACGCATCTTTGACTTCCCTAACACTGTAATATTGTAGGCTGAACTGCCATAAGCGCTCTAGTGTCAGAGATGTTGATGCGTGCTTTGAGCTCATTGACCGTTAAACTCCTGTTCCATCTGCTCCAGCTCTTCCTGTAGCGCCATCCATTCCATTTCGACGTCTTCCAGTTCGGCTTTAGCCTGACTCTGAACGGTTAATATCTGACTAAGTTTAGCTTTGTTTTCCGCTTCATACAGCGAGTTATCAGATAATTGCGTTTCTGCTTCCGCTAATTGATGACCAAGGGTCTCCATCTTAGCCTCAAGTTTAGTGAGTGCTTTGCGTGCAGGAGCGGTCTGTTTACGGAATTCGGCTTCACGACGCTTTTGCTCTTTTTTGGCAGCAGCACTGTTGATGTTGCTCTTCTCTGGTTGTGCAGATTGCGCTTCGCGGCGTTCAGCTTTTTGCTGTTCTGTCAGCCACTTGTAGTAATCATTCAGATCACCATCAAAAGGGGCAACCTGACGAGCATGAACTAAGTAAAGATCGTCTGTGGTCGCGCGCAGCAAGTAACGGTCGTGTGAAACAATCACCATCGCACCTTCGAACGTTTGTAGAGCCAGCGTGAGAGCTTGGCGCATGTCTAAGTCTAGGTGGTTGGTTGGCTCATCAAGCAGTAATAAGTTTGGTTTTTGCCAAACGATCAGAGCCAATACGAGGCGAGCCTTCTCTCCGCCAGAGAAAGGGGCCACTTTTTCTAGCGCTTTATCACCTTGGAATCCAAAACTGCCCAGATAATTACGTAGCTCAAGTTCGTTTTTATCCGGTGCAATTTGCATCATATGCTGCAGTGGTGTCTCTTCTGGGTGCAGTGTCTCTAACTGGTGCTGAGCGAAGTAACCAATCTTAACCCCCTGTGAGTATGTCAGATCGCCACCTTGAGGGTTCAATTCACGAGAAAGCAGTTTGATTAGGGTGGATTTACCCGCGCCGTTACGTCCAAGTAGACCTATGCGGCTACCAGGAACCAGATTGAGGCGGATTTTTTCTAAGATCAGATTGTCATCATAACCCGCAGAGACCTCATCCATCATAATGATTGGGTTGGGCAACGCATCGGGATCGCGGAATTGGAAACTGAATGGGTTGTCAAGCTGAGCAGGTAGAACTTTTTCCATACGCTCAAGGGCTTTGATACGGCTTTGTGCTTGGCGAGCTTTTGAGGCTTTATAGCGGAAGCGGTCGATATAACTTTGCATATGCGACATTTGCTTTTGCTGCTTTTCAAATTGTGCTTGCTGCAAGATGAGCTTTTGCGCACGCTGATCTTCAAACGAAGAGTAATTACCCGTGTACTCATTGAGTTGCTGGTTTTCGACATGAATAACACGACCCACGATAGGATCGAGGAAATCACGGTCGTGTGAGATCAGGACGAGCGTGCCCGGATAGTTTTGCAACCAGCGCTCTAACCACATCACGGCATCAAGATCTAAGTGGTTGGTTGGCTCATCGAGTAGCAAAAGATCGGAGCGACAAAGCAGGGCTTGTGCAAGGTTAAGGCGCATACGCCAACCACCAGAAAACTGAGTGAGGTTCCAGCTCATCTGATCTTGGCTAAAACCCAAACCATCAAGCAGTTCTGCGGCGCGTGCTCGAATACTATAACCACCAATGGTTTCAATCTTGCCATGGATTTCGGCGACCAAGGTGCCTTTGTCCTCTTGCTCTGCCGTCTCCAGCTCTGATTCGAGGCGGCGATACTCACGATCACCATCAATGACATACTCAATCGCACTGCGTTCTAGGGCTGGCGTTTCCTGTGCCACCCAAGCCATTTCCCAATGAGAAGGTTTGCTGAAGTTACCAGCATCAATAGACAGTTCATCTTTGATTAATGCAAATAGGGTAGATTTACCGCAGCCGTTTTTACCGACTAGGCCGACTTTGTCGCCTGGGTGAATAGTCGCTGAAGTTTGGTCCAGCAGTGGCTTACCGCCACGCAGCAGCTGGATGTCAGAAAAGGTAATCATAATCTTGTGCTTTATTCTTGCTCGTATCGCGTCGAATAGTAGGGGGAATGAGATAAAATGTCGATTATTGCGTTATGCTTAACAACAACGTATAACAAACCGATAGCGATAAAATTGTACTTTACACCTATTTAGGTATTGAAAACAAAAGGATGGCAACTTACGGAATGGCTGTAAATGATTTGAATGCTGAGTCGCCTGAAAAACTGAAAGTGTTGGTGATTTATGCTCACCCTGAGTCGCAAAGCTCAGTCGCGAACCAAGTGATGATCAAGAAGACTGCGGCGCTTGAACACGTTACTGTGCATGATCTCTATGCGTATTACCCCGACTTTTTTATTGATGTGGATGCCGAGCAACAGCGTTTGCTCGACCACGATGTGATCGTTTTTCAGCATCCGTTGTATATGTATTCTTGCCCGGCACTACTTAAAGAGTGGATGGATCGAGTGTTGGGTAAGGGGTTCGCTTATGGAAAAGGTGAAGCGCTTAAAGGTAAACATTGGCGCAGTGTCATTACTACAGGCGGTAATGAGGAGGCCTTTGGCAGTAGTGGGTATAACAAATACCCGTTGTCAGAAATTTTACAGCCGTTTGAGTTGACGGCTGCGTTGTGCCAAATGACATGGATTGAGCCGTTGGTACTTTACTGGGCTCGCAATGTCTCTGATATGGACCGCTATCAGCACGCCGAGGCTTATCGCCAATGGCTGCTCAACCCGACGATGAACGCAACTTCAGGAGAAACTCATGGCACTTGAAAATGATTTCCTCCAGAGCAGTGTCATTTTTCTAACAGCAGCGGTCGTTGCAGTGCCGTTGGCCCAACGCTTAGGGCTTGGCTCGGTATTGGGGTATTTGCTGGCAGGTATTATTATCGGCCCCTGGGGGCTAGGCCTTATTAGCGATGTGGAAGCGATCCTCCACTTTGCCGAGTTTGGTGTTGTGCTACTGCTGTTTTTGATCGGCTTAGAACTGAATCCCAAAAAACTCTTGCAGATGAAAGGGCCGATCCTTGGTCTGGGCGGCGCACAAGTTGTGATTACGACGGCGGTACTGGCGAGTGTGACCAATCTCGCTGGCGTTAATTGGCAAACCAGTTTAGTGATTGGTATGGGCTTGGCACTGTCATCAACCGCCATTGCGCTGAAAGTGATCGAAGAACAGGGTTTGGCAGGCAGTGAAGCGGGTCAGTCTGGGTTTGCCGTATTGCTATTTCAAGATATTGCGGTGATCCCCATGTTGGCGATTCTGCCTATTCTAGCAGGCAACACCGCAGGGGATTGGCTCGATGCCATGTGGATGTTGGGTGGTGTTATCGGCCTACTGGTTGGCGGTCACTTTCTGCTTCGTCCATTATTCCGCTACGTGGTGTTGAGTGGAGTACGAGAGCTATTTACGGTCGCTGCGTTACTGCTAGTGATAGGCATTGCACAGTTGATGCAGCATCTTGGTCTCTCTATGGCGCTCGGCACTTTCCTTGCTGGCGTTCTTCTGGCAGAGAGTGAATATCGCCACGAGCTTGAAATAGCTATCGAACCATTCAAAGGGCTACTTCTTGGGTTGTTCTTTATTGCCGTGGGTATGGCCGTGAATCTGGGCCTGTTAGCCTTGGAGCCTTGGAATGTACTGATGGCGGTGTTCGGCTTGGTGGCCGTCAAGGCAGCGATCCTTTATTTCTTAGCCCGCTTGGCCGGGAGTAAACCTAAAGCTCGCAGTAAGATGGCGGCTATTCTAAGCCAAGGCGGCGAGTTTGCGTTTGTTATTTTTACAGCGGCGAGCGCAGAAGGTCTGTTAGCGCAAGAGCAAACTGCTTTTCTACTTGTCGTGGTGAGTTTATCTATGGTCACTACACCCCTGCTATTGATGGCGCAAAGTAAGTGGTATGCACGTGGCTTGAATGATGATGCGGGGGCGCTGCGCACGGATGTGGTTAACCGTGAACCAAGAGTGATTATTGCGGGCTTTGGTCGTTTTGGTCAGATTGTTGGTCGACTTATGTACGCCAACAAAATTCGAGTAACGGTACTAGAAAGTGACGCCAGTCAAATCCAATTACTCAGAAAGTATGGCTATAAAGTGTTTTATGGTGATGCTACGCAGTTAGACTTGCTGCGGGCTGCAGGAGCCGATAAAGCCGAAGCAATGGTGATTTGTACCGACTCTCCCGATGAAATTATGAAGATTATCGATTTGTGTCAGTACCATTTTCCGCATCTTAAGCTTTTGGCGCGGGCACGAAGTCGAGTTGAGGCCTATCAGCTGCTGAGCCACGGGGTCGAAAACTACTCAAGGGAGACATTTCTCGGTGCTTTAGACTTGGGTCGCCAAGCGTTAACTGAGCTCGGGATGCACCCCTATCAGGCCAAGCGAGCCGAAGCGCACTTTAGAAAATTGGATAATGCGATGTTGAAAGAATTATTACCTCAGCATCATGAAGACAAGCAATTGGCCATGAGAGCCAAAGAAGCCCGAAAAGAACTGGAAGAAATTTTTGGTCGCGAGATGGAAAAAGATCAGCAATCAAAGAACTTCTGGGATTAAATCCAAATCTTCCCAGAGCATGGCAGTCATTCCATTCTGGTGAAGCTTTACGTTGTGGAATGAAAAAATGAAAAAAAGATTTATCGCAGGTGCTAGCTGCCCTAAATGTGCTCAGCAAGATACTTTGCGCTGGTGGATAGAAAACAATATTGAGTTAGTTGAGTGTGTAGAGTGTGAGTATCAGGAGCAGCGTAAACCGCAATCTGTAGAGAAAACCGAACACTCCCAACAAGAGATGATTGGTATTTTTAAGCCAGATTGATTGAGTTTCTTTATTTGATCCCCATAATATCCGGCATAGAAAATTGTTATTCGGAGCAACTCAATTGCTCCGTTTCTTTATCTCCTTGGAGTCATTATGAAAATTGAAAAGAATGTAGTAGTAAGCCTTGCTTACCAGGTTAAGCTGGAAGATGGTGTTGTGGTTGATCAATCAACAGCAGAAGCGCCACTGGATTACCTACACGGCAACAACAACCTGATCACAGGTCTTGAGACTGCACTAGAAGGTAAGGAAGCGGGCGCTCAGTTCTCAGTAACAGTGTCTCCAGAAGAGGCTTACGGTGATCACAACGACGCACTTGTTCAACGTGTACCTGCGAATGTATTCCAAGGTGTTGATGAGATTGAAGTGGGTATGCGTTTCCTTGCAGATACTGACCAAGGTCCAATCCCTGTGGAAGTGACAGAAGTGGACGGCGACGAAGTGGTGGTGGATGGCAACCATATGCTTGCGGGTCAGACTCTGACTTTCGATGTTGAAGTTGTAGCGGTACGTGAAGCGACAGCAGATGAAATTGAACACGGTCATGTTCACCAAGCTGGTGGTTGTGGTCACGACCACGATCACGAAGGTGGTTGCTGTGGTGGCGAAGGCCATGATCACAGCGAAGAGAAGAAAGATGGCTGCTGCGGTGGCGGTAGCTGTGGTTCTCACTAATCCGTTAGCTTATAGCTAGATTGTAAAAGGCGTTTCCCGCTGTACGGGAAACGCCTTTTTGTTATTAACTTATCAGTCAACTCGTTGTTAGGAGAGCCGTCGATGACTCAACCATTCTCAATTGCCATTCATGGCGGAGCCGGAACTATATTGCGTGATCAAATGAGCGAAGAGTTAAAGGCTTCCATCTTAGAAGACCTTGAAGCTTCGGTTCGCGCTGGGCATAGCATTCTAGCTAAGTCGGGTGATGCGTTGGATGCGGTCGTTGCAGCGGTTAAAGTGCTCGAAGACTCACCAAACTTCAATGCTGGCAAGGGCTCTGTCTTAACCCACAAAGAAATTGTTGAGATGGATGCCTCTGTTATGTACGGTAAAGAAGCCAATGCAGGCGCAGTGGCTGGCGTGCGTCATATCCGTAACCCGATTGAGTTGGCTCGTGATGTGATGACAGACAGTAACCATGTACTGTTGATCGGAGATGGGGCCGAAGAGTTTGCCTTTGAGCAGGGGCATCAATACACCGAACAAGATTACTTCTTCACTGACCGACGCTATGACCAGTTGCAGTCGATGAAAGAGAAAGGCTTATTTGCCTTATCCGAGGCGAAATACCCAGATGACAAGAAATACGGCACAGTCGGCGCTGTCGCGCTGGACCAGCAAGGCAACTTAGCGGCTGCGACTAGCACTGGTGGTGTGACCAATAAAAAGTACGGTCGAGTGGGAGATTCTTCCATCATTGGCGCAGGTACGTTTGCTGAAAATGGCAATGTAGCTGTGTCGACAACTGGAATGGGCGAGTATTTCATCCGCAAAACCGTTGCGAGTGATGTGGCAGCGCGAATGCGTTATCTCAAGGAAGATGTACACACGGCCTGCGAGACTGTGATTCAAGGCGAGTTGAAGGCCATGGGTGGCGAAGGGGGGCTGATTGCCATCGACGGTGATGGACGTGTTCACTTTGCGATGAACAGCAGCGGCATGTACCGGGCGAGCATTGGTACAGATGGCAGCCTGCTAGTGAAGATTTATGCCGATGAATAGAGTCAAGATGACCCCTAATAGTAGCACTAACAGAGGGTTAGTGCTTCATTACACTTCTATGATTAAAAAATGACTGCAAGAAGTGTGATTCAGTGCTAGAATCCATTTTTAACTACCAATCAGACTTGGAAAGATGGGAAATAACGTAGTCGTTCTGGGCACCCAATGGGGTGACGAAGGTAAAGGTAAAATCGTAGACCTTTTAACTGAAGATGCAAAATACGTGGTTCGCTATCAAGGCGGTCACAACGCAGGTCACACTCTAGTCATTGACGGTGAAAAAACCGTTCTTCACTTAATTCCATCAGGTATTCTTCGCGATAACGTAAAATGTGTTATCGGTAATGGCGTTGTACTATCGCCTGAAGCTCTGCTTAAAGAAATGAAGCCTCTTGAAGAGCGCGGTATTCCAGTACGTGAGCGTCTTTTCGTTTCTGAGGCTTGTCCTCTAATTCTTCCATACCACATCGCTATCGACAACGCGCGCGAAATCGCTCGTGGGGCGAAAGCTATCGGTACAACGGGTCGTGGTATCGGTCCAGCTTATGAAGATAAAGTAGCTCGTCGCGGTCTACGTGTTGGTGACCTTTTCGACAAAGAAATGTTCGCTGAGAAACTAAAAGAAGTGATGGAATTCCATAACTTCCAGCTAGAGCACTTCTATAAAGCAGAAACAGTCAGCTACGAAGCGGTACTAGAGCAGTGCATGGGTTACGCAGACCTTCTTACTTCAATGGTAATGGACGTCACTGATGAACTAGACGCAGCACGTAAGCGCGGCGACAAGATCATGTTCGAAGGTGCTCAAGGTACGCTACTTGATATCGACCACGGTACTTACCCATACGTAACGTCTTCTAATACGACGGCTGGTGGTGTTGCTGCTGGTTCTGGTTTTGGCCCTCGTCACATCGGGTACATCCTTGGCATCACTAAAGCGTACTGTACTCGTGTTGGTTCTGGTCCATTCCCAACAGAACTATACGACGGTCTAGATAAGCAAGACCCAGTTGGTAAACACCTAGGCGATGTTGGCCACGAGTTTGGCGCAACAACTGGTCGTCTACGTCGTACTGGTTGGTTTGATGCAGTGGCAATGCGCCGTGCAATTCAAATCAACTCACTAACCGGTATGTGTCTGACTAAACTAGACGTTCTTGATGGTCTGAAAGAGATCAAAATCTGTACTGGTTACAAGATGAAAGATGGCGCTATCCTAGAAGTGTCTCCAATGGCTGCTGAATCATTCGAAGAAGCAACGCCAATCTACGAAACTATGCCAGGTTGGTCTGAGACAACATTTGGTGCTAAGTCTATCGATGCGCTTCCACAAGCAGCTCTAGACTACATCAAACGTATCGAAGAGCTAACGGGTGTTCCTGTCGACATTATCTCGACTGGCCCAGATCGCAACGAAACAATCATCAAGGTTCATCCTTACGAAGCTTAATTCTGATTGTTATCCACGTTTGTAAAAACCAGCGCATTAGCGCTGGTTTTTTTATGCTTAATTTTCATGCACTATCTATACTGAAAGTGGCAAGTTTTTGCCAGTCGTCGGCAATTTTGATTAAAGAGTTAGCAGCCGTTGCCGATACAGGTATCAAGGTTGCCGTTTGTTCGGTGAATCCTAAAGATACAGGTTGCTAACAACCCAGCTTGTATGAACCTGTCTTGTGAGCAGATAGGTGTAGACATTATCGAAGTCAAAGAGTGCAGACAATGAAGCTAAGAAAGTTAGCTGCTTCGATGGTATTTTTGTTTGGGGCTTCAGTGGCTAATGCCAATGAGCTTACTGAAATCGGTGAGCCTATTCCCATATATACCGAAGCTGAATTGATAAAACTGATCAACGAAAACAAACATTTAGAACAAGTTAAGTCAGATAATTGCCAATTAGTTGAAGATATCGTCGCTCGAGCGACCCGGATCAGCCTACCATCCTACGAGTTTTTGTATGGAGACATGCTGGCGTGGGGAGTTTGTGTCGAGCAGGATGTGGAACTTGGCTTGTACTATATGGAAAATGCAGCGCATCAGGGTTTACCTGCGGCATTGGAGCAGCTCGGGCGTTATTATTCGCGCGGCACCTTAGTTCAGCAGGACAAAGAACGAGCAATCCCTTACTTGCGTGAAGCGGCTGCGATGGGCAATCTTAATGCACGCATCCATTTGGCGGAACTGCTGCTGCGTGATTACGGCAGCCCGTTAGATTATGAAGATGCGTATCGCTGGCTGTACAACTCTGTGACGGCGGATCAGCGCACGCACAAACGCATTTCAATTCTGCGCCAGGGTTTAGAGCGTAGAATGCCACAGAATATTATCGCCAGAGCCAAAAAACGCGATACTTTCTGGTAATCCACTAACCTGACTGCACTCAGGTAACAACACAACGCTCAGCATAAGCTGGGCGTTGTTGCTTTATATTTCCACTACTCGGTTGCACTCCTCACCTGTGTTTAGCGAGAAACCTTGCTTTTGTGTTCGTTCGCTTCACCCCGTAAAGCTACAGCTGGTCTCTATCTTAAGCCACTAAGATTGAGACCAATCATAGCCAGTGATGAAAATAGAGTGAGAATTTGGCTTTTTAATCTAACTCTCCTGTAGCTTAGTAAGTGAGTCAGATATACTAGCTTTAATTACCTTCCTTGTTTAATTAGGCGCGCCTATGTCAGAAAACACCACAAACGATCCTTTTGCTGCTCGTGAGTCAGAGAACTACGAAAACCCAATTCCCAGTCGGGAGTTCATTCTTGAATTTCTTGAGCAGGCTGGCGTTCCTTTAAATCGCAACGATCTTTTTGAAGCGCTTCATTTAGAAGGTGAAGAGCAATATGAAGGCTTACGCCGTAGATTGAGAGCGATGGAACGTGATGGTCAACTGGTGTTTACCCGCCGTCAATGCTACGCCTTGCCAGAAAAACTCGAAATGGTGAAAGGTTACGTTATCGGACACAAAGATGGTCATGGCTGGGTGCGGCCTGAAGGGAGTGTGGGCAAAGATAACGATGTGGTATTGCCTCATCACCAGATGAAAAGTGTTCTGCATGGCGACTATGTGTTAGTCCAGCCAACACAGAACTCCAAGCGAGGAAGAAAAGAAGGTCGTTTGGTTCGCGTGCTTGAAGAGCGTCAGACGCAAATTGTGGGTCGATTCTTTATGGAGTACGGCTATTCCTATGTTGTGCCCGATGACTCGCGTATTAGCCAAGACATCCTGATCCCGAATGACTTACGTGCAGGAGCGCGTATGGGTAACGTCGTAGTGATTGAAATTACGGATCGTGGCTCTCGCTCTCGTGGCATGATGGGCAAAGTGATTGAAGTTCTGGGTGAAAATATGGCCCCGGGGATGGAGACACAAATTGCTATCCGTACTCACCAAATTCCGCATGAGTGGCCTGAAGCGGTCGATAAGCAAGTCGAAGGGCTTGGTGAAGAAGTACCGGAAGAGGCAAAAGTCGGTAGGGTAGACCTACGCGAACTGCCACTCGTGACTATCGATGGCGAAGATGCTCGCGACTTTGACGATGCTGTTTTCTGTGAGAAAAAGAAAAGCGGTGGTTGGAGGCTTTGGGTCGCTATTGCTGATGTCAGCTATTACGTTCGCCCAGACAGTGCACTGGATAAAGAAGCGATTAACCGCGGTAACTCGGTTTACTTCCCATCGCAAGTCGTTCCTATGCTTCCGGAGGTATTGTCTAACGGCTTATGTTCTCTCAACCCGCAGGTTGATCGCCTATGTATGGTGTGTGAGATGACCATCTCTGAGACGGGTAAGTTATCTGGCTATAAGCACTACGAAGCGGTGATGAACTCCCATGCTCGCCTGACTTATAACAAGGTACACCATATCCTTGAAGGGGATGAAGAGCTACGCCAAAGATACCAACCGTTAGTTCCTCACTTAGAAGAGCTGCATAAGATGTACAAAGTGCTTAAGCATGCTCGTGATAATCGCGGCGCGATTGAATTTGAAACGGTGGAAACCAAGTTCATCTTCAATGCGGAGCGTAAGATTGACAGTATTGAACCTGTGATTCGCAATGATGCGCATAAGATCATTGAAGAATGTATGATCTTAGCCAATATCGCTTCTGCTTCTTTGGTCGAAAAAGCAAAAGAACCAGCCCTTTATCGAATTCACGAATCTCCGGGTGAACTACGCTTGCAGGGTTTCCGTGACTTCTTAGGTGAGCTAGGTCTGCATTTAAATGGCGGTTTAGAGCCATCTCCAACAGACTACGCTGATTTGGTTAAGCAAATTAGCGAGCGTCAAGATAAAGAGCTGATTCAAACCATGTTGTTGCGTTCAATGAAGCAGGCGGTCTATAACGCAGATAACTGCGGTCACTTTGGCTTGGCACTAAAACGCTACGCGCACTTTACCTCGCCAATTCGTCGCTACCCAGACTTGCTATTGCATCGCGCGATCAAATATCTAATTGCCAAGGAGAATGGCACATTGAAAGATCGCTGGACACCGACAGGTGGTTGCCACTATTCATTTGATGACATGGACTTCTATGGTGAGCAATGTTCGATGACTGAGCGTCGTGCCGATGACGCGACTCGCGAAGTCTCTGACTGGCTCAAATGTGAGTACATGCAAGATCACGTTGGTGAAGAGCTGGAAGGTGTGATTGCCAATGTGACTGGCTTTGGTTTCTTTGTCCGTTTAACTGAACTGCATATTGACGGACTAGTGCATATTTCTGCTTTGGCAAACGACTACTACCAGTTTGATCCGATTGGACAGCGACTAATTGGTGAAACTTTCGGCGCTATCTATCGCCTTGGTGATGCAGTGAAAGTGAAAGTACTGTCTGTAAATCTAGATGATCGACAAATTGACTTTGAATTAGTCGAAACTAGTCGTAAGCTACGCGGCAAAGGAAAAACAGCCAAAAAACGTGCAGCCGAGGCACAGAAAAAAGCTAAGGCCAAAAAAAATGCGGCAGCGAATGGTCGTCGTTCCGCAGATAAAGCTAAGCCTATGGTTGAACCAACAAAACGCCCGGATGGCAGCCAGGAAGAAGGCAAAGGCAGTAAAACTTCGAAGAAACCTTCAGAAAAAGCGCGTAAGAAAAAGCCACGTCACAAAGCAAAGAAAGCGCGTGGTAAAAAACAGTAATCGGATAAATTAATGAGTAATGAATTTATTTACGGCATTCACGCAGTAAAAGCGGTACTGGCAAAAGAGCCAGAGCGCTTTGTTGAAGCCTTCGTATTAAAAGGTCGTCAAGATGACCGCTTAATGCCAATCTTGAATGAACTCCAGATGTGTGGTGTGTCGATTCAACAAATGACACGTAAAACTCTGGATGACAAAGCACGTGGTGCGAATCACCAAGGCATTATGGCTAAGGTGAAGCCAGCTAAGCAGCTGAATGAAAATGATCTCGATGACATTCTTGCCCAACATTCCACACCGTTATTGCTAGTATTGGATGGAGTCACTGATCCGCATAACCTAGGTGCGTGTCTACGCAATGCTGATGCTGCAGGAGTGGCGGCGGTGATTGTTCCTAAGGATAAGTCAGCGAATATTACGGCTACGGTTAGCAAAGTCGCATGTGGCGCAGCAGAAACAGTCCCCTTGATTCGCGTAACCAACTTAGCTCGAACAATGCGCGCATTGCAGGAACAGGGGATCTGGTTTGTTGGCACGGCTGGCGAAGCAACTCATGACCTCTACCAAGCCAAGTTAACTGGGCCTCTTGCGATCGTCATGGGCGCAGAAGGCGATGGTATGCGTCGCCTGACACGTGAAACTTGTGATGACTTAATCAAGATCCCAATGGCAGGGAGTGTCTCAAGTCTAAATGTCTCTGTTGCCTCTGGTGTCTGTCTATTTGAAGCGGTACGTCAGCGTTTAGCGTAAAAAGTTGGAATACATATAAAGAGCGGGCTGTTTTTTCAGCCCGCTCTTTTACGTTGTTACATCGCTAAATGGAATCTTTGACTCTAGGTATGTCATTCCATAGACCGAAGAATGAGGGAGTAGGGAATCTATCAAATACATCTACTTGAATTACGAGATCCCCAATTCGCTCGTCCCTCATTCTTGAGGATGACAGCTTTTGCTTTGCGGGGAATCATTTACAGCTCTCCAACTCTCCAGCTCTCCATAGGACGAAGTCCGTTCCCGCATCCCGCATCCC
>NZ_JXXU01000060.1 GCF_000967495.1 Vibrio neptunius
CCTTCGTCGCTCTATGGAATGACGTAACACTCCCTTCGTCGCTCTATGGAATGACGTAACACTCCCTTCGTCGTTCTATGGAGTAGTACTGTAGATTTACAAGACATACTCCAAACATGAAGAGGATGTTAGTCCATATCAATCTTAACGCCACTGAGTGAACCGGAGCTAGACACATCACCACGTTGTGTTTTAAGCATTAGGCGCAAATCATTGGCAGAGTCTGCACTGTGCAGCGCATCTTCTTCAGTAATTTTATCATTTACTACCAGTTGATAAAGCGCCTGATCAAACGTCTGCATACCCATTTCCTGAGATTTCGCCATGGTGGATTTGAGTTCATGCAAGTCCCCGCGGCGAATAAGATCCGATACCCGTGGACTGTTAATTAAGACTTCAAATACACCATGACGACCTTGGCCGTTTTTATCTCGAATCAACTGCTGGCCGATAACACCTTTAAGGTTCATGGAGAGATCAAACAGGAACTGCTCTTTTTGCTCTTTTGGCACCAAATGCAGGATCCTTTCTAAAGCTTGATTAGCATTATTAGCATGCAACGTCGCCATACACAGGTGTCCCGTTTCGGCGAATGTCATCGCGTATTCCATGGTCTCTCGCGAGCGGATCTCACCGATCAAGATCATATCAGGAGCCTGACGCAATGAGTTCTTCAGTGCGACTTCATAACTTTCCGTGTCTAAGCCAACCTCACGTTGTGTGACGATGCACTTCTGATGCTCGTGGACAAACTCAATCGGGTCTTCAACTGTCAGAATATGGCCGCTGCGCTCAGTATTTCGATAACCCGTCATCGCTGCCATTGTTGTGGATTTACCGGAACCTGTGGCACCCACAACCAACACCAAGCCGCGCTTAGCGATGGAAAGATCTTTCAGAATGTCGGGCAGTTTTAGATCATCAAATGTGGGTATGGTGGTTTCGATTCTACGAATCACCGCACCGGGTAACTCACGCTGGTAGAAAGCTGACACACGAAAGCGACCAAAATCCCGCACTACGGCAAAGTTCGCTTCTCGACTGTGGCGATAGTCACTCTGGCGCTCTTCATCCATGGTGCTGTGGAGTAGCATCAGCACTTCGGCTTCCGATAAGCTCTCTCCATGCGGTTTCAGCTCACCATCAACACGATAAAGTATCGGCGCACCAACAGTGATGTATAAGTCTGACGCTTTCTCAGTCAGCATGCCTTGCAGATAAGCATTGATATCCATCATGACCTCTCTCAGAACAGACCTTGCTCAACTTCAATTTTCTTCGACACCTCTTCTGCATCAACCAGACCTTGAGCAATCAACTGTTTGGAATGCTGCTCCATGGTTTGCATACCATGCGCCGCACCAGTCTGAATCACAGACTGCATTTGCGCGACTTTGTCTTCGCGGATCAGATTACGAATAGCAGGCGTTGCCATCATGATTTCATGACAAGCGGTTCTCCCGCCGCCAATGCGCTTGAGTAATTTCTGCGCAATCACCGCACGCAGAGACTCAGAGAGCATGGAACGCACCATGCCTTTGTCGCTACCCGGGAAAACATCAATGATCCGATCGATCGTTTTCGCCGCCGAACTGGTGTGCAAAGTACCAAATACCAAGTGGCCAGTTTCAGCAGCGGTCAGCGCTAGACTGATCGTTTCCTGATCACGTAGCTCACCGACTAAAATGACATCGGGATCTTCACGCAATGCACTGCGCAGCGCGTTATTAAAACTATGGGTATCATTGTGAACTTCACGCTGGTTGATCAGACATTTGTTATTGGTGTGCACAAACTCAATCGGATCTTCAATAGTCAGAATATGTTTGTTGTGGTTACGATTAATATGATCCACCATTGCCGCCAGAGTCGTCGATTTACCTGAGCCCGTTGGCCCAGTGACCAAGATTAATCCTTTTTCCATATTGGCGATATTTTCAAAGATCGACGGCGCTGCTAGCTGCTCTAAAGTCGGAATATCGGTTGGAATGGTACGAAACACGGCCGCACAACCACGAGATTGGTTAAACGCGTTGACCCTAAAGCGGCCTACGTCAGGAAGTGCAAAAGAAAAGTCGACTTCGAGACGTTCTTCAAATTCGCTACGCTGAGCATCGTTCATAATTTCAAACACCAAACGATGCACTTCAGAATGGTTGAACGCTGGTACGCCAAGCTTTCTTACTTCACCATCAATGCGTACCATAGGAGATACACCAGCAGAAAGATGTAGATCTGAAGCATTATGCTTTACACTAAAATCCAGTAATTCAGCGATATCCATTTAAAATCCTTAATAAAGTTAGCTATGAGTAGTATTCAACAAAATATTGAACAGATCACCTCACAGATTGAAGCGGCACAACAAAAGTGTGGACGCCCTCTAGGCTCAGTGCAACTTCTGGCGGTGAGTAAAACCAAACCGTTCGACGCGATTTTAGAAGCAGCTCGTGCTGATCAGGTCGCCTTTGGCGAGAATTACGTACAGGAAGGCGTTGATAAAGTTGCGTATTTCGCTGAAAACCACCCTGAACTAGCCCTAGAATGGCACTTTATTGGTCCAATTCAGTCCAATAAAACACGCCATGTCGCGGAAAGCTTTGCCTGGGTGCATACTGTTGATCGCGCTAAGATTGCGCAGAGACTCAATGATCAAAGGCCTCAACAAATGGCGCCGCTACAGGTGCTTATTCAGGTCAATACCAGCAGTGAAAGCTCTAAATCTGGCGCCAGTGATGACGAAATCTATGCTTTGGCAGAGTTGATTTCTTCTTTGCCAAACCTCACGTTAAGAGGATTGATGTCTATCCCGGCCAACGTTTCAGACTATCAGTCGCAACTTGCAGCCTTTAACCATTTGGCAGAACTGAAAAACCGATTGGCGCAACGTTACCCAGAGCTCAATCTCGACACACTTTCGATGGGCATGAGTGGCGATATGGAAGCCGCAATTGAAGCGGGAACGACGATGGTCCGAATCGGAACCGCTATTTTCGGTGCTCGCGACTACAGCAATAAAGCTTAATCAGCAATAACAGGAAGAACACAATCAATGGAACACAAGAAAATTGCCTTTATCGGCGCAGGCAACATGGTCAAGGCTATCGTCTCTGGTTTAGTGTCAGGCGGTTATCCTGCTGACATGCTCACGGCGACAGCCCCATCTGAGACACGACGCCTACCGTTGGAGCAAGATTATTCCATTAAGACCACCAGCGACAATATAGCCGCTGCCAGCGAGGCTGAGGTGGTCGTCCTTTCTGTGAAACCACAAATGATGGAAGAGGTATGTAAACCGCTTCAATCCATCGACTGGTCAGGCAAATTGGTCATTTCTATTGCCGCAGGGATAAGTAGCCAGCGCCTATGTGAAATGCTGAATCACAACCTAAACATCGTTCGCGTTATGCCAAACACGCCATCTCAGCTTGGTTTGGGCATGAGTGGCCTGTATGCTCCAGCGCACGTTTCACAACAAGATAAAGCCTTTTCAGCTGAACTAATGGAGTCATGCGGCAAAGTTTGCTGGGTAGAGCAAGAATCCGGCATCAACAGCATCATTGCAGCTGCTGGCAGCGCTCCGGCTTACTTCTTCCGCTTTATGGAAGCGATGCAAGCTGAAGCCATTGCCCAAGGGTTTGATAAAGAGACAGCCCGCCTGTTAGTGCAGCAATCAGCTTTAGGAGCCGCCAGTATGGTCGTCGGCAATCCAGAAACAGAACTATCAACACTGCGCGAAAACGTCACCTCAAAAGGTGGTACAACGGCGGAAGCGTTACGCACATTCAACGAACACCAACTTTCAGATATAGTAGCAAAAGCGATGCAAGCCGCAGTAGCTCGTGCTGAAGAAATGGAAAAACAGTTTTAATTAGATTGAGCCTTGGCTCTACGAACAAAGGGTAACCTATGAATTCAATGAATTTTCTGATTTCCACCCTGTTTGATCTCTACATCATGGTGGTGATCTTGCGGATTTGGCTGCAAGCTGCGCGAGCAGATTTCTACAACCCATTCTCACAGTTTATCGTCAAAGCAACTCAACCCGTTGTTGCACCACTGCGCAGAGTTGTCCCTTCGATAGGCAGCATTGATTTGGCAACAGTACTGTTTGCTTATGTGCTATGTGTGCTGAAATTTGTCACTCTGATCTTGGTTGCCTCAGGTGGCTCGGTGTCATTCAGTGCAGAATTCTTCTTCCTTGGCCTGCTATCACTGATTAAAGCGGCAGGTGGCTTGCTGTTCTGGGTACTGCTTATCCGAGCCATCCTAAGCTGGGTCAGCCAAGGCCGCAGCCCGATTGAATATGTCTTTCATCAGCTTACAGAGCCTATGTTAGCGCCTATCCGCCGCGTAATTCCAGCAATGGGTGGGTTTGACCTTAGCGTACTGGTTCTATTTATTGGCCTTCAGTTCGCGAACTTCCTGATGGGTGACATGATTGGGCCTATCTGGTTCCAGCTATAATGGCCAAAGCCGTTTGGTTAGAAGGTGATGATCTGCTACTCAGGCTCTACATTCAGCCCAAGGCGAGCAGAGATAGGCTGATTGGGCTGCATGGTGATGAAATCAAAATCGCAATTACCGCCCCACCTGTAGACGGAAAAGCCAACGCTCACTTGAGCAAATATCTGTCCAAACAGTTCAAAGTCGCCAAAGGGCTAATCACCATAGAGAAAGGGGAACTAGGGCGACATAAACAAGTCCGAATCCAGTCCCCGGCTCATATACCCGAAACAATAAAGGCCATCTTGTGATGGCCTTTTTAATAACTACTATTGTTTTTGTTAAATTAAATTAAATTTAATTTAATAGAAAAATAACCACATACTGTTCAAAAATAAAATACTTAAAAACGTAAAGCCTTCAGCTTGCTCTATGATTTTTATTCATAAAGATTGGGTTCAGAATGCAACCAATCACTCAAGCTGGGTAGAGTTCTAATCAAAATGCTTAGCAAGGGAGCTATATCTTTTGGCATCAAAACTAAAATATCTTATTCCACTGTTAGTACTCATGCTTGGCTCCGCTTACATGAATGCCTACAACGAAGTGGGTGATAGCATTGAAATTACTATTGCATTTATTAGCCCCCTATTGGCCTATGTAGCTATCGCTGCGCTCATAGCAAAATTTCAAGGCTTAGAACTATTTAGCTCAAACTTCATCAAGTATTTCTCTGTTGCACTTATCGCCACAACGATTGCAGAGACTGCTTACCCCGCTTTTATCTATCGAGATCAAACCGTTCCATCTGACCTGTGGACGATTTTCTCAATACAACTTTTGTTTAACATTTACATTGTAAGAGTAATAAAAAATGACCAGTCTAATTAAAGAATTAAGCCCGGCAGGCCCACTCCTCACTCTCTTGCTAAAAATGAAAAAGCAGGTAGATTCCAAATCCGGCGCTAACAGAACATACAAAGAACTATACCCAATCTTAGAAGAGCTATTAGCAAAGGGTTATAGTTTCGAGTCAAGAGAGATACAAGCAGTTGTTGCACTTCTGGCAGAAATGCCCGCTTGGGGAGCTCGACGAGAAAAGTTTAAAAAGTTTTATTTACAGAATGAACTCGGCTTAAGAAAGCTCCCACGAGAGCCTGCTCGTATTCAAGGTGGCATGTGGCATTAATTAAATCATTGATAAAAAGTCACTAATTGATATCAGATTACAAAGTGGCGGCTACCTCTATCTTGGAGTCTTGTCAGCGCTTACAAGTTTGATCTCCCCGAAGGGCAGACTTAGTCTATTCTTAGAAATACATCCGCAAGCCACTTCACTATGAATACTAAGACATCTTGACCCTACGAAAATCCTTGGATATGCAACGATTAAGCAAATCATCACATATGCTCACTTGGCGCCTAATTACTTACAAACTGCTCTTAAAACTAATCCATTAGTAATGGTCCACAAATTAACTACTTTTACTGTTTAGATTCGAATATTGTAAATACAAATCGCTCTACAATCCCTTATACAGCCTAGAAAACCCTTATTTTACGGTCGATGCAAGCATTATTCTGATGGCCTTTTTCATTCGAATCACGAAAAGCACACTCTCAATACTTCACATCAAAAGCACAGCATAAATCGCCATTGGTCATCTAAAAACCTTCACAGAGTGAGGATCCAAACGTATGATCAGGCGTAAAAACAACAAGTATGTAGCGATATCATTTACGCTGCTCTTTTCCTCTGTAGTAAGCCATTAAGGAAGCATCATGAAAAAATGGATCACGTTAGCGCTGGCCAGTCTTTTAGCTCTACCCGCATGGGCAGGTCAGTTTAAAACCATCAAAGATGTCGAAGTTCACTACTCCGCGTTTAACTCCACGTTCCTAACCCCGCAAGTCGCGCGTAGCTATGAGCTGAAACGAAACGGCTACTCTGCAATCATTAATATCAGCGTGTTAGACAATTATCAGGCTGGTAAGCCAGCGATTACCGCTAAAGTTAGTGGCAGCGCGAAAAACTTAATCGGCCAAACTAAGACACTTGAGTTTCGCGAAGTAAAAGAAGGCTCTGCGATTTATTACCTCGCTGAATTCCCTATTTCGGAAGAGGAAAACCTAACATTCAATATCGATGTTAATGCTGGTAATAAAGGTACGGGCAGATTAAAGTTCACCCAAAAATTTTATGTGGAAGAGTAACGGCTAAATGCCCTTCTCAATATAGGCACAAATAAGATTATGAATGCACAAAAAATTGTCCTAGCGACAGGTAATCAGGGCAAGGTTCGTGAGATGGCCGATCTGCTGGCAGATTTTGGTTTCGATGTCGTAGCACAAAGCGAATTTAATGTCTCAGAAGTTGCTGAAACTGGCACAACATTTATTGAAAACGCCATCATTAAGGCGCGTCATGCAGCGAAAGAAACTGGATTGGCGGCCATTGCCGACGATTCAGGTCTTGAAGTTGACTTCCTGAATGGGGCCCCAGGCATCTACTCTGCACGTTATGCCGGAGAAGGCGCGAGTGACCAGCAAAACCTAGAAAAACTGCTGGATGCAATGCAGGGCGTTCCGCAGGAGCAACGTACCGCACGCTTCCATTGTGTATTAGTCCTGATGCGTCACGAATTAGATCCAACGCCGATCGTCTGCCACGGTAAGTGGGAAGGCCGTATTCTGACTGAAGCTCAGGGCGACAATGGTTTTGGTTACGATCCGGTTTTCTTTGTTCCAGAAGATAACTGTGCTTCAGCAGAGCTTGAACCAACACGTAAAAAGCAACTTTCTCACCGTGGTAAAGCGCTTAAGCAGCTGTTTGCGACACTTTCTGAGCAGCAATAATGAGCCAATTGATTCCACCAGCGCTGAGTCTTTATGTCCACATCCCTTGGTGTGTACAAAAATGCCCGTATTGCGACTTTAATTCGCACGCGTTAAAAGCGGACATCCCAGAGCAAGAGTACATCGCTGCTCTGCTGGAGGACCTTGATACTGATGTCGAGCGTTATCAGCTTAAAACTAACCCACGGGCACTCCACTCCATATTTATCGGTGGAGGAACCCCAAGTCTCATCTCAGCGCAAGGAATCGCTGATTTACTTGCTGGCATAGAAAAAAGAATCGCGTTTAAAGACGAGATTGAAATCACCATGGAAGCGAATCCAGGCACGATTGAAGCGGAGCGCTTCGCTGGGTACCGTAAAGCTGGTGTGACGAGAATTTCGATTGGTGTGCAGAGCTTCGAACAGCAGAAGCTCGAACGTCTTGGGCGCATCCATGGTCAAGATGAAGCCGTCAATGCCGCGAAACTGGCGCACAAGATTGGTTTAAATAGCTTTAATCTTGATTTAATGCACGGTCTACCGGACCAAACCGTAGAGCAAGCCCTCGCGGATCTGGAGAAGGCGATTGAGCTTAACCCGCCACATCTTTCGTGGTATCAGCTCACTATTGAACCTAACACCATGTTTCACTACAAGCCACCTGTTCTACCCGACGATGATGACTTGTGGGACATTTTTGAACTCGGCCACCAAAAGCTGTCTGAAGCGGGTTACGTTCAGTACGAAATCTCCGGCTACAGCAAGCCAGAATATCAATGCCAACATAATCTCAACTATTGGCGTTTTGGTGACTATCTCGGCATTGGTTGTGGCTCGCATGGCAAACTCAGTTTCGCTGATGGACGGATCATCCGTACGACCAAGGTCAAGCACCCGAGAGGCTATCTGGCAGCCTATCAGAATATGGTGAAACCCTACCTAGATAGTGAAGCCGATGTCGCTAGCGAAGATCGCCCTTTCGAATTCTTTATGAACCGGTTCCGTTTGATGGAAGCCTGTCCTAAGCAAGACTTCTTAGATACAACTGGCTTGGGTTTTGAATCGATTCAGGAAACCATCGACTGGGCGAAAGAGATGCAATACCTCAGTGAGTCTGATACGCATTGGCAAATCACAGAAAAAGGAAAGCTGTTCCTCAATGATTTGCTCGAAGCCTTTATGGCGGAAGAGTAGAGCGTAAATAGGAGACGAGAGACGGGAACGGACTTCGTCCTATGGAGAGTGAGAGCATTTATAGGGTTGGCATTTTGCGCCAACCCTTTATTTTTTGTCATCCTCAGAGCAAGGGACGAATGAGTTGGGGATCTCTTGAAGCGAATCGAACTCTCAATGAGATTCCCTACTCGCTCCTTCGTCACTCTATGGAATGACCGATTAATAGCACGGAGATGCTCTCGAAGGGCGAAGCCCGATCTCGAAGCAAAGCGTTCCGAGGATCTCTAAAAAATCGATCGCCCAATGCGCTCTGCTAACAGTTCTAGTGCTTTGGTTCCTGCTAACGAGTTACCTGAAGGGTCGAGCTCTGGAGACCAAACCGCAATCGTCATCTCCCCCGGTACGATAGCAATAATCCCGCCACCAACACCAGACTTACCTGGCATACCGACTCGGTAGGCGAATTCACCAGCGCCATCATACAAACCACACGTTGCCAGCAAAGCGTTAAGCTGCTTGGTTTGGGTAGGCGTCACCACAGGCTTACCTGTTTGAACTGAAGTGCCTTTGTTAGCCAGATAGCTGAATGTTTTCGCTAAATCGACGCAGCTCATCTTCAAAGCACATGCATGAAAATAGTTATTCAGTACTGGTATAACATCATTGTCAAAGTTGCCAAAAGAGCGCATCAGATAAGCAATTGCCGCGTTGCGATCGCTGTGCATCATCTCAGATGCAGCGACTATTTTGTCATAACAGATATGAGTATCGCCCGAAAGTTGACGGACAAATTCTAGCAAGCGTTGTCTCGGTGCGGACAAGCGGCTTTGCAGCAAATCAGCAACCACTATTGCCCCAGCATTAATGAAAGGGTTCCGTGGAATGCCCTGCTCCATCTCAAGCTGAATAAGAGAGTTAAATGCCTGACCAGAAGGTTCCTTACCTACCCGCGCCCATATCTCATTAGGGGTATATAAGCCCATTGCTAACGTCAAACTCAACGCTTTAGAAATGGACTGAATAGAAAAAGGCTCGTCGGCATCACCGGCTTTGATCACTTCTCCCTTATTGGTAAAGACAGCTATTGCTAGTTTATTAGCCGGTACTTTTGCCAACGCTGGAATATAATCGGCTACTTTTCCCTGACCGATAAGCGGCCTGACCTCTTGCAGGATGTCGGCTAAAATTTCTTTTGTCGGTTTCATTACTTACCTATCTTTCAAAGGCTTATTATTTTTCTTGTAGGGTCAAAAAAGCCAACATCAAAAATGTTGGCCTTCTCATTCGCTTTTATTTAGCGGTGACTTAGCTAACACGCTTAAACTTAATGTCCCATACTCCGTGACCTAAACGGTGACCACGTGCTTCAAACTTGGTCAGAGGACGATCTTCCGGACGTGGAACAAAGTCACCATCCTCAGCGATGTTCTCATATCCAGGCGCTTGATTCATCACTTCAATCATATGCTCTGCGTAATTTTCCCAGTCTGTCGCCATATGGAAGATGCCATCATCAACCTTCAGTTTCTGGCGTACCATCTCAGCAAAGTCTAGCTGCACAATACGGCGCTTGTGGTGGCGCTTCTTGTGCCATGGGTCTGGGAAGAATAATTGCAGTGTTGCTAGGCTGCTGTCTGGGATCATGTGGGCAAATACTTCAACCGCATCGTGACACATCACTCGCAGATTGGTCAGGCCAGCTTCACGTGCATCAGCAAGACACGCACCCACACCGGGGCTGTGAACTTCTATACCAAGGAAGTTCTTCTCAGGCGCATTCTTAGCCATCTCAACCAGTGATGCCCCCATACCGAAACCAATTTCCAGTACCACAGGGTTGTCGTTGCCAAACACTTCTTTCCAATCAAGAAGCTTTTCTTGGTAATCAATACCCATAGTCGGCCAGCATTCATTCATTGCGCTTTCCTGACCTTTGGTCAAACGGCCTTCACGACGCACAAAGCTGCGCACTTTGCGTATCAATTTACCGTCTTCATTGTATTCGTTAGTGGTCACTTCACTCATGATTCTGCCTGTCTAAAAATTGCTCTCGACTTAAAGGGATTGTGATTATCCAAAGAATCGACACTGGTGCAAGTATTTTAGGTCATTTCTCGCAGAATAAACCCTTACTCTTTATCGGTTGTACTTTAGACAGTTTATGTGGTGCAATTTTAGCTCACTCAACAAATATAATATTACAGAGCAAGTCGTGACTCCTTTTGCTAAAGCCATCTTAGAATGGTACGAAGACTACGGAAGAAAAAGCCTTCCGTGGCAACAAGATAAAACCGCGTATAGCGTTTGGTTATCTGAGATCATGCTTCAGCAGACTCAGGTCACTACCGTTATCCCTTATTACCAGCGCTTTCTCGAACGCTTCCCGACTGTCGTCGACCTTGCCAATGCAGAACAAGATGAAGTGCTTCACCTATGGACAGGGCTCGGCTACTACGCGCGAGCACGTAACTTACATAAAGCCGCGAAGATCGTTGCAGAGCAGTATCAGGGGGAGTTTCCTCTCGATATTGAACAGATGAACGCCCTACCGGGTATAGGCCGTTCTACCGCAGCGGCGGTGTTGTCATCTGTCTATAAACAGCCACACGCAATTTTAGACGGCAATGTGAAGCGCACACTAGCGCGCAGTTTTGCTGTTGAAGGCTGGCCGGGACAAAAGAAAGTCGAAAATCAGCTTTGGCAGCATGCTGAAGCACATACTCCCGATACCGATGTCGATAAGTACAATCAGGCAATGATGGATATGGGAGCCATGGTGTGCACTCGCAGCAAGCCCAAGTGTACACTGTGCCCAGTATCTTCCTTTTGTACCGCCTACAAACAAGGTAACCCTCTTGATTACCCAGGAAAAAAGCCGAAAAAAGAAAAACCTGTCAAAGAAACCTGGTTTATTATGCTGCATCACCAAGGGCATGTATGGCTGGAGCAACGTCCACAATCAGGGATCTGGGGCGGGCTATTCTGCTTTCCAGAACATTTTGAAGCACAACTCGATCATCAACTGACAATACGTGGTGTTCTTGACCAAGACATTCAACGCCATGAAACGTTGATTGCTTTTCGCCACACCTTTAGCCACTACCACCTCGATATCACACCAATTTTGGTAGACCTATCAAAGCAACCTGATGTGGTGATGGAAGCAAACAAAGGTCTTTGGTATAACTTATCGCAACCTGAAGAGATAGGTTTAGCCGCTCCGGTAAAACAACTACTGGAAAGCCTGCCTTTCGAACTTCAACATTAATTTAACTCTAAGGAGTCGTTATGAGCCGCACTGTATTTTGTGCTCGACTGAAAAAAGACGCAGAAGGTCTGGACTTTCAACTGTACCCTGGTGAACTAGGTAAGCGTATTTTTGACAATATTTCTAAACAAGCTTGGGCAGAGTGGCAACACAAGCAAACGATGCTGATCAACGAGAAAAAGCTCAACATGATGGTTCCTGAGCACCGTAAGTTAATCGAAACCGAAATGGTCAACTTCCTGTTTGAAGGTAAAGATGTACATATCGAAGGCTACACGCCACCAAGCGAATAAAATTTGCCCTACAGGTCAAGGATAGAGAGAATGACATCATTGCGCTGCTTTGATGTCATTTTTTTAGGAGAAATATGAATAAGTTAGCTTACTTTTTTCTGGCAATGGCGCTTACGGGTTGTAGCCGTGAGTTCATTGAAAATATCTACGATGTGAACTTTGAACCAACCAATCGCTTTGCCAAAAACTTAGCCGAGCTACCAGGTCAGTTTCAGAAAGATACGGCGGCACTCGATGCCTTGATCAGTAGCTTCTCAGGCAACATTGCAAAGCGTTGGGGACGCGGAGAAATAAAATTTGCAGGTAAAAGCAACTACGTCAAATACATCGACAACTACCTAAGTCGTTCAGAAGTCAATTTTGATAAGGGCACCATTATTATCGAAACCGTTTCACCAACCGATCCAAAAGGGCATCTGAAAAACGCGATAGTGACCACACTGCTAACCCCCGATGACCCAGCAAACGTAGACTTATTCTCCTCCAAAGACATCAAGCTTGAAGGCCAACCGTTTCTTTATCGTCAGGTCGTCGACCAAGATAACAAGCCGATTCAGTGGTCGTGGCGAGCAAACCGATTTGCCGATTACCTAATTGCCAATAAGCTCAAAGTCAAAAACGTCGACTTCAAAAAAGCCTATTACGTTGAAATTCCGATGGTTGAGGAACAATTTGAGATACGCAGCTATAAGTATGCTGATATCGTTCAAAGAGCTTCACGCCGCTATGGTATTCCGGAAGATCTGATCTATGCGATTATCAAAACAGAAAGTAGTTTTAACCCATATGCTGTAAGCTGGGCCAACGCCTACGGGCTTATGCAGGTTGTACCTAAAACCGCAGGGCGTGATGTGTTTAAGTTGGTGAAGAAGAAGTCTGGTCAGCCATCCCCTGAATACCTGTTTAATCCAGAAAACAACATAGATACTGGTACCGCTTATTTCTACATTCTGAAGAATCGTTATCTCAAAGATGTTCGCCATCCGACGTCTCTCGAATACAGCATGATCTCTGCTTACAACGGGGGGACTGGCGGTGTGCTCAATACTTTCAATCGTAATGATAGAAAACGAGCAATGCGCGACCTTAACTCTCTAAAGCCAAATCAGGTTTATTGGGCATTGACGAAAAAACATCCAAACGCAGAAGCGCGCCGTTATCTCGAAAAAGTAACAAAATTTAAAAAGGATTTTAACGCTGGTAAATCATAAGCACTAAAAACGCCTAAATTATCGGCACTCAACCACTTTTTTGAATTTTTTTCTAAAAACAAGTTGACGGCAAGACGGAAAATCCGTTTAATAGCGCTCCGTTGCCCGGATAGCTCAGTCGGTAGAGCAGAGGATTGAAAATCCTCGTGTCGGTGGTTCGATTCCGCCTCCGGGCACCACAATTTCTTTATTGTTGGTGCCTAGCACGAACAATTAGTAAAAGAATAAAGTGTGCCGACTTAGCTCAGTAGGTAGAGCAACTGACTTGTAATCAGTAGGTCACCAGTTCGATTCCGGTAGTCGGCACCATTCTTTTGCCTCGATAGCTCAGTCGGTAGAGCAGAGGATTGAAAATCCTCGTGTCGGTGGTTCGATTCCGCCTCGAGGCACCATTATTTGGTGCTTATCTGATAAGATAACACAAATAATTCCCCCTTAGTTCAGTTGGTAGAACGGCGGACTGTTAATCCGTATGTCGCAGGTTCGAGTCCCGCAGGGGGAGCCACTTTCAAGAAGCCAAGTCGAAAGACTTGGCTTTTTTTGTTTTTCACTGCGCCTTACTTGTTCCAAGTAAATGTCTCAGAGCTGGCCGCCCGCGTTGAGTCCCGCAGGGGGAGCCATATTAGAAAAAGCCTCATCACAATGATGAGGCTTTTTCGTATCTAGTGCTCCTGCTTTGTTCCAAAGCAATGTCTCAGAGCTCGTCGGCTACATGCTGCTAGTCGACTGCGTCTACTTCCAACCCTCAATCGATTCAACGTTTAAAAACCTCACTGGCACCTTTCTCATAGCATCTCAACTATTTACGGAACTTTGATTTTATTCTCACTGCTCGAAGATAATCTCCCACTAAACCTTTAGGCGTAAATAGCAGGCAGTCGTACTGATTCAGGCTGCTATAGTCGATCCAAAATACGCAGAAAATTGGGTTCAGTTTGCCAATATCCAGAAAAACCGGCTGAACTAGTTCAGGACTAGACACTAATTCGCCTCTTAAACAACTGAAAAGTACCCTTTAAGGTATGTTTTTTGGCTATCTGAATACATTATTCCCTACTCTATCGGGTAGAACTTCTGTTGCTGGCTATACATTTATTATCCGAAATGAGCAAAAACAGCCCATTAAGTATAGAAAAACAACAAACGATATTTTTTTTGCAATTTAATGTTGACCTCTAAGGCGAAAAGCCTTTTAATACACCTCGTTGCCCGGATAGCTCAGTCGGTAGAGCAGAGGATTGAAAATCCTCGTGTCGGTGGTTCGATTCCGCCTCCGGGCACCACAATTTATTAATTGTTGGTGCTTAGCACGAACAATAGTTAAAGAATAAGGTGTGCCGACTTAGCTCAGTAGGTAGAGCAACTGACTTGTAATCAGTAGGTCACCAGTTCGATTCCGGTAGTCGGCACCATTTCTTTAAACGAATAATTCCCCCTTAGTTCAGTTGGTAGAACGGCGGACTGTTAATCCGTATGTCGCAGGTTCGAGTCCCGCAGGGGGAGCCACATTCAATCAGTAAGCGAAAGCTTATTGATGAAAAAAGGCGCCGACTTAGCTCAGTAGGTAGAGCAACTGACTTGTAATCAGTAGGTCACCAGTTCGATTCCGGTAGTCGGCACCATTATTCCCCCTTAGTTCAGTTGGTAGAACGGCGGACTGTTAATCCGTATGTCGCAGGTTCGAGTCCCGCAGGGGGAGCCATATTAGAAAAAGCCTCATCAGAAGATGAGGCTTTTTCGTATCTAGTGCTCCTGCTTTGTTCCAAAGCAATGTCTCAGACCTAGCCGGCCGCGTTGAGTCCCGCAGGGGGAGCTATTTTCAAAAAGCCAAGTCGAAAGACTTGGCTTTTTCCGTTGTTGCGTAACGACCCATTTGTTGAGCTCGTGGTCTCGATAATCGCCACTAGTATTAAATACTCAGATGATACGCATGCATAAGAGCAACAATCTCCACATCTCTTGGTTTGTCTAAACAATACATTCGTCGACCCTCTGATCTTATAAGCTCATTAATTCGTCGTTTTACTTGTTTAAACTACCAGTACTGGCACTTTACACTTAGCACAAAAAAGCCCCAGTCGATGACTGAGGCTGCTGTAGATAGATATCAGACCAGATTAAACTTTTACGCCCGCTTTCTCATTGAGCTGCTCCACTTCTTTGTCCAATGACTCTAGCTTGTCTTTCATCTGTTCTCGACAAAGAGTAGAAAGTTCGCGAATACTCTCTTTCCCGTACCCTTCGGTAATAATGGGTGGCAGCATCTCAACAATAACATGTCCATTATTCCAACGATTGATCTTAAGCCCATCGGTCGAGCTGCATACAATTGGAATAATGGGTAGTTGAGCACCAATCGCTGCATGGAAGGCACCTGTTTTAAAAGGTAGTAAGCCACGACCACGTGAACGCGTGCCTTCAGGGAACATCCAGACGGATACATCACTCTGATTCATGCTATCCACAACCTGATCGATAGTCCCCTTCGCCTTTGAGCGGTTCGCACGGTCAATCAGAATATTACCTGTTAACCAGTAAAGTTGGCCAAACAATGGCATCCACGCCAAGCTCTTCTTGCCTACTGTGACAACTTTTGGCGTCACAGCAGAAGAAACGGTAAACAAATCCCAGTTGTTCTGATGGTTGGCAATATATATATGCTGCCCACGTTTGTATGCATCTTCTGGTAAGCGCAGTTCTAGTGTGATGCCAAATACACGTGACATCTTGCCAAATAGGCGCCCAAAGGTAAAAACGTGTTTAGGGTTACGCGGGCTCAGCAAACAATAGCCACACCCAAACACAAACATCACAATTGCAAAAATCGCGACAGCGAACACACGTAGTAGTGCAATCATTAGTTGTTCTCCAAGAACAAAGTAGTCAATAAGATTTGCCCATGACTCTAACTGATCTAACGCTTATAAAAAAGCCGAAACTCTCGTTTCGGCTTACAAATGTTAGCTGAACTTAGTTAGAGTCCCGAAATCGTTCTATATTGGCACCGAGAGCAGACAATTTATCTTCGATTTTATCGTAGCCGCGATCGATATGATAAATACGATCAACAATCGTCTCACCATTCGCAATACAGCCTGCGATAACCAAGCTCGCTGAAGCACGCAAATCCGTCGCCATGACTTGCGCACCGCTGAGTTCTTCTACATCACCACAAATCACAGTGTTGCCTTCGATTTCAGCTTTAGCCCCCATACGCATTAGTTCAGGTACATGCATAAAACGGTTCTCAAAAATAGTTTCTGTGATCACACCACCGCCTTTAGCCATTAAATTCAGTAGAGTGAACTGAGCTTGCATGTCTGTTGGAAAACCTGGGTGCGGCGCTGTACGTACTGTCACCGCTTTCAGTTCTCGGTCTGTCATATCAACTGAAATCCAGTCTTCACCAGTGTCCACTTTGGCACCAGCTTCTTCCAACTTAGCCAACACAGCTTCAAGGAGTTGAGCCTTAGTATTGCGACACACAACTTTACCGCCTGAAACGGCCGCGGCAACAAGGAAAGTTCCTGTCTCAATGCGGTCAGCAACAACAGCATGTTGCCCACCACCTAGACGTTCAACCCCTTCAATGGTGATCGTATCAGTACCAGCACCAGAAATTTTAGCACCAAGCGTATTCAGGAACTCAGCCGTATCAACAATTTCAGGCTCTCGCGCCGCATTGTCAAGTACCGTGGTACCTTCGGCTAACGTAGCTGCACACATAATCGTGATGGTTGCGCCAACGCTGACTTTATCCATCACAATGTGCGCACCTTTCAGACGACCATCCACACTAGCTTTAACGTAACCATCTTCCAGTATGATCGTGGCACCTAGCTGCTCTAGCCCATGGATATGCAGATCCACAGGACGTGCACCAATAGCACAACCGCCAGGTAAAGATACTTGACCTTGACCAAAACGCGCCACCAATGGACCCAATGCCCAGATAGATGCACGCATCGTTTTCACTAAATCATAAGGAGCGCAATATTCATTAATACTGCTCGGGTCAACATGTACAGAACCATTACGTTCTACTTTAGCACCTAAACGCTTGAGCAATTCCATCGTCGTATCAATATCACGTAGATGCGGAACGTTCGCGACTTCAACGGGCTCTTCTGCCAATATAGAGGCGAAAAGAATTGGCAATGCTGCGTTTTTCGCACCAGAGATAGTGACTTCACCAACCAGAGGTTGTTTTGACCCTTTTACTCTAAACTTATCCATCATTAACCCTTACAGTGACATCAACTTCTTATCACGTGCCCACTCTTCTGGTGAGTAAGCTTTAATGGAAACGGCATGGATGTCATTTCTTTGGATATATTCCATCAATGGAGCGTAAATCATTTGTTGCTTCTTAACGCGGCTCATTCCTTCGAAGCTAGCATCAACAGCGACCACTTCGTAATGGCTGCCTTCACCTTTAACGTGTAACTCTTCTAGGCTAAGTGCTTCTTCTAAAATCTGTTGTACTTTTGCGCTATCCACAATTTACCCCTGTTTAATTCTTTAAATGCCCATCGATAAGCTCTTCGATATTACTCAACTGAAATAAAGTTAGCAGTTGTTTTGGCACGAAGCTGAGCATTATATGACAGTTTTGCTTTTTTGCATGCTCTAATAGATGAATTAGCATCACCATACCCGCTGAATCAACTCTTTCAATCTTTTCTAAGCTGATTTCAATCGTCGAGCTGGTTGTTTTCCAGTTGCATAAAGAGCGCCATAGGGCAGGTACTGACTCTCTATCTAGCGACCCAGTAATTTGGTATTGGCTGTCAGACAAACGTAACCACTGCTCAGTGCTCATTGTGCTTTACCTTCAAAACGAATTGGCTTCGCCGCGAGATCTTCTAAATCTTTTGCTACTGCAAGAATGCCTTCCTGACGTAATTTCCCACTCCATTCAGACTGTTTGCTTGACAATAGGCTAATGCCCTCAGCGATCATATCAAACGCCTTCCATTCACCAGTCTTTTTATCCTTCCGGAGTTTAAACTCAAGTTTGATGTTTGGACGTGGTGCATCAATGATTTCAACTTTCACGCCAGCAATGCTTTTCTTCGGACTGGACTTTGGTTCTGGGCCAAACTCGATATCTTGGTCAGTGTACTGAGTTAGTACCTGAGCATACGAACTGACAAGATAAGCTCGAAATGCTTCAATGAACGTACCAACATCCTCTCGCTTTGCCCCTTTCAAGTTAGGACCTAAAAGCTTAAGTGCTGCATACTTTTCATTGACGTATGGCATCAGCTCCTCCTCAACAATCACTTTGAGGTAATCCGGATCCTGATGTACTTTATCTTGCTCAGCTTTCAGTCTGGCAAATGCCTGCTCAGACACCTGTTTCATCATCTGGTAAGGCTGGGTTTTATCTATTTGAGCCGCCCAAGCGGTGCTCGACAAAGCAAATGTCACTAAAGTAAGTACTAACTTTTTCAGCATGATTATTCCTCTTCTTTAGCCGAATCAGAACCGCCAACGCTGTACAGCACCTGGCCGATCAAGTCTTCTAACACTAGAGCGGATTTAGTGTCTTCAATATAGTCACCTTCCACCAGCATTTGCTCGTCATCAAAAACAAAGCCCGGCGTTAAACCAATGTACTGCTCGCCAATAAGGCCAGAAGTTAAAATCTTAACGCTGGAAGTTTCTGGAAATTGGTCAAATTGACTGTTAATCGCCATCGTCACGACAGGTAACAAGTTTTCAGTATCTAACCCAATGTCCGTCACTCGCCCAATAACAACACCACCCACTTTCACTGGCGAGCGGACTTTAAGACTGCCGATATTGTCGAACTCTGCTTTCAGTGAGTAAGTATCATTTGAGCCAATGCCCTTTACGTCAGCGACTTGAAAAATCATCACTAGAATTGCGCAAATTCCAGCAAGGACAAAGCTGCCGACCCATAATTCAGTTTTTCTTGTTTGTTGCATACTTAGTTCCCAAACATCAATGCAGTCAGTACAAAGTCTAAGCCTAGTACCGCCAATGAAGAGTGTACGACAGTGCGTGTCGTTGCACGGCTAATACCTTCCGAAGTGGGAATGGCATCGTAACCGTTAAACAGTGCTATCCAAGTTACGGCAATGGCAAACACTAGACTCTTAATCATGCTGTTACCAATATCTTGCCCCAATTCAACAGAAGCTTGCATGGCTGACCAAAAGCTACCGTGGTCAATACCTTTCCAATCAACCCCCACTAACTGGCCACCCCAAATACCGATAGCCATAAAAATCATGGCTAGCATTGGCATAGAAATTACACCAGCCCAAAAACGCGGTGCTATCACTCGTTTTAATGGGTCGATGGCCATCATTTCCATACTGGACAGCTGCTCTGTGGCTTTCATTAGGCCAATTTCAGCCGTCAATGCAGAACCCGCTCGCCCAGCAAATAGCAATGCTGTTACCACAGGCCCCAGTTCCCGCAGGAGTGACAAGGCTACCATCTGGCCCAAGGCGCCTTCAGCGCCAAAATCGACCAAGATGACGTAACCCTGTAGGCTCAATACCATGCCAATAAATAAGCCAGACAGTACAATAATGATCAGAGACTGAACGCCAACGCTGTAGAGTTGTTTTACCAGCAAAGGGAAGTTTTGGATTGGACGTGGACGAGAAGCTAGCGCACCAAGGAGCATTAAGCTAGCACGGCCAAACGACTCACAAACACCCATCGCTCTGCGTCCTGTTGATGCGACAAAATTCGCGAAGCCAGAAACCATCAGAATAGCTCCTTCTCTATAGACTGAGCTGGATAACGAAATGGTACAGGGCCATCCGCGTCTCCTTTGAGAAATTGTTGAACCTGTGGATCAGGGTTATCACGCAGGGCTTGTGGCGACCCTTTAGCTATAATTTTACCGTTAGCCAGAATATAGACCCAATCGGCGATACTCATCACTTCAGGCACATCATGAGAAACAACGATAGAAGTCACACCGAGTGCTTGATTAAGGTTACGTATCAGCTCCACCAACACTCCCATAGTGATCGGATCTTGCCCCACAAAAGGCTCATCGTACATAATCAGTTCTGGGTCAAGGGCGATGGCACGGGCTAGTGCGGCTCGACGAGCCATTCCACCCGACAACTCACTTGGCATCAACTGAGAAGCCCCACGAAGCCCCACCGCCTCTAATTTGAGTAGTACTAAGGTTCGAATAAATCTTTCATTTAAGTCGGTATGCTCACGAAGTGGAAAGGCAACATTGTCAAACACGTTAAGATCAGTGAACAAGGCTCCAGATTGGAATAACATGCTCATTTTCTTACGCTCTTTGTACAATTTTTTGCGGCTGAGTGACGGAATATTCTTACCATCAAACCACACCTCACCTCGCTCTGGATAAATCTGACCACCAATCAGACGGAGTAACGTCGTCTTGCCTATACCTGAAGGCCCCATAATGGCGGTGACCTTACCTTTTGGCACCTGTAAGCTAATATCATCAAATATCTTCCTTTCCCCACGGGAAAAAGTCAGATTTTTAATGGTTACGAGATCTACTGAGGACATGTTGGACCCTGACTTAGCGCTTAGAATGGGCAATCATAAGCACATTGTGTGAAAATTAAAAGCACTGTTCAATTAAATATGGTAGACCTGTTAATATTAGAAGTCGGTTTCATTGTAGCCACATATAATCGCCATCAATTTAAATAGTTAATAATTAATTGCTTCCCTTTTCGCCCCTAAACCGTCAAAATTAACGGTTAAATTTGTCCCGTTGTACACAAAATTAAGGATCATCATGTTTGAAGCCATTGCGTTTCTAGTCGTAGGATTAGTCATTCTGGTATGGAGTGCAGATAAGCTTGTTTTTGGCGCCGCGGCTCTAGCCCGAAATGTCGGAATATCTCCACTGGTGATCGGTATGACCATTCTAGCAATGGGCTCTTCAGCACCTGAAATGATGGTATCAGCAACCGCCGCTCTTGATGGAAAAACCGATACTGCGGTAGGCAATGTTTTAGGCTCTAATATTGCCAACATTGCGCTGATTCTTGGCATCACAGCGATGATCAAACCTCTCTCAATCAGCTCAGCAGTATTACGCCGAGAACTACCACTTATGATTGGCGTAACGATTTTGGCTGGTATCTTACTGTGGGACAGCCACTTAGGTTTTTACGAAGGCGTACTTCTTTTCGTTCTGTTTGCGGCCTTTATTATCGCTATGCTGCGCATCAGCAAAAAGGAGAAAAAAGCGGGCAGTGATGATCCGCTATTAGTAGAACAAGAGTCAGAAATACCAGAAGGCGTCAGTAATGGTAAAGCAGCAATATGGGTTGTGATTGGTTTGGTACTCCTGCCGGTCGCCGCAGATACGCTCGTGACCAACGCTGTATTTATCGCCCAATACTACGGTATGAGTGATCTTGTTATCGGCTTAACCATCATTGCTGTAGGTACCAGTTTACCAGAACTCGCAGCTTCACTAGCGGGTGTCATGAAGGGCGAAGACGATATGGCCGTTGGCAATATCATTGGATCTAACGTATTCAATATTCTCGCAGTCATGGGCATTCCAGGCATCCTCAACCCTGCCACTCTTAGTGAATATGCAATGGGGCGAGACTTTTGGATAATGCTAGGCGTCTCATTGTTGTTGGTTGCAATGGCATTGGGTAAATCTCGTAGTATCAACCGAGCTGAAGGTGCTGTATTATTCTGCTGTTTTATTGCTTATCAAGGATATCTCATCCTGAACATGACAGCTTAACTTTATTTTTGCCTGCCGGAGTGTGACATGTTTGATTTTCGCTCTGCTGCTCTTGAAGTACTAAAAACAGAAATCGAAGCCCTTGAGCAGCTAGATCAATATTTTAATGAGGATTTCATCCAAGCCTGTGAACTCATTCTTGCCAATAGAGAAGGTAAGGTTGCTGTCATGGGGATGGGTAAATCAGGACATATTGGTAATAAAATTGCCGCCTCACTAGCTAGCACTGGAACATCCGCATTCTTTGTTCACCCAGGTGAAGCCGCTCATGGCGACTTGGGAATGATCAAATCTGGTGATATCGTGCTTGCGATCTCCAACTCAGGAGAATCAGCCGAAATCTTAGGGCTTTTTCCTGTTTTGAAGCGCCTCAACATCAAAATCATTAGCATGACAGGCAAGCCAAGCTCGACTATGGCGAAGCTATCTGACTTTCACTTACAGATCACGGTTCCCAAAGAAGCTTGCCCACTGGGATTAGCACCAACAGCAAGTACCACCGCGACATTGGCCATGGGTGACGCACTGGCGGTTGCTTTGCTGCAGGCTCGCGGTTTTACCGCTGAAGATTTTGCCCTCTCGCACCCCGGTGGCGCATTAGGCAGAAAGTTGCTGCTTAAACTATCAGACATCATGCACACGGATGATCAACTACCTTTAGTCACACCAGATACTGTAGTCCGAGAAGCATTGCTGGAAATCAGCCAGAAAGGTTTAGGAATGACTGCCGTTGTTGATAGCCACCAGCATCTAGTAGGGATTTTCACTGACGGCGATCTACGCCGTATTCTCGATAAGCGAATTGATATTCACAGTGCATTGATTGGTGAAGTGATGACGACCAACCCTACGACCGCCAGTCCGAACATTCTTGCTGCTGAAGGCCTAAATCTTATGCAGCAGAAAAGCATTAATGGCTTAATTCTATGCCTAGACGGTAAGGTTGTCGGTGCATTAAACATGCATGATTTGTTAAAAGCGGGGGTGATGTGATGTCGAAATTAATTGAAACCCTGTATAAACCAGTGGAACAAAACACGCTTAACATTGCCAAAGAAATTAGATTGTTAATCTGCGATGTCGATGGCGTCTTCTCTGACGGTCTTATTTACATGGGTAATGATGGAGAAGAGCTAAAAACATTTCATACACGAGATGGATACGGCGTTAAATCTTTGATGAATGCGGGCATCAAAATCGCTATTATCACTGGTCGACAATCACGTATTGTCGAGAATCGCATGAAGGCTCTGGGAATATCACTGATTTACCAAGGGCAAGACGATAAAGTAAAAGCTTATCAGGACATTTGCAGCAAATTGAATATTGCGCCAGAGCACACCGGCTATATAGGTGATGATCTTATTGACTGGCCTGTCATGGAAAAAGTAGCTTTAAAAGTCTGTGTCGCTGACGGACATCCACTCCTGGCTCAACGCGCAAATTACGTCACTTCAATACGTGGCGGACACGGTGCAGTCAGAGAAGTGTGTGACCTCATTTTACAAGCACGCAATGAACTTGATGTCCACAAAGGTCTAAGTATATGAGTTTATCCCGTATCGGTTACCTGATACTGGCATTTGTTATCTGTTGGTCGACTTACTACCTATTTGATAAAGGACAGGGGTACGACATTCAGGTAGAACCGGATACCGAGCTACCCATGTTTAGCGGTGAAGATTTAGTGAATACCTCATACAACCAGGAAGGTATTCGCAGCTACATCATCACATCCGTTAAACTCGATCACTATGCAAAAAGTGGTGATACCTTTTTTGATCAACCAGTCTTAAAAGTATACAAAGAAGGCACAACCCAAGAGTGGGAGGTCACTGCTGACCGAGGCATTCTAGGGCAAGATCATGTGCTGACATTATATGACAACGTATTGGCGAAAAACCTATTGCCAGATTCTGGCTTTGACACCATGTCAACGGATGTACTCGGCATCCAGTTGGATAATCGCGATTTTTGGGCAGACAACCAAGTGACCTTGGTTGGTCCTCAGTTTGAAACAGTAGGTCAGGCAATGAAAGGCAACTTTGCTGAAAACAACGCCATCCTCTACAAACACGTACAGGGTAGATATGAAACTCTCACACCTTAGTCTAATTTCTTGTTTGCTGATTTCTGGGCATGCTCTGGCGCTGTCTACCGATCAAGATCAGCCTGTCTACATCGATTCAGACAGCCAACAGCTTGATATGCAGAGCAACAAAGTGACCTTTCTTGGTGACGTGAAGCTCAAGCAAGGCAGCATAAATATTAATGCCGATAAAGTCATCGTGACTCGCGACCCTAGTGACGGGTCTATTCAAGAAATCGAAGGATACGGCGATTTAGCCACTTTCTCACAGCTTACTGATGATGGAAAAACCCTCTACGGTGAAGCAAAAGAGCTTTACTACGTCATGGTAGACGATCAACTCACAATGATAGATAAAGCGATGTTGTCCCAAGACGATAGTGTTATTCGTGGTACCAAAATCCGCTATAAAATCTCTTCTCAAAAGCTCATTGCTGATGGTAAAGAGAAAGGCGACCGCGTCTCAACAGTTCTTCAGCCACAAGCAGTGCAAGAATAATTATGGCAAAACTCAAAGCAGAGCATTTAGCAAAGACCTACGGAAATCGCAAAGTAGTTACTGACGTCAGTCTAGAAGTCACTTCAGGACAAATTGTAGGTTTGCTTGGTCCGAACGGAGCAGGTAAAACCACTTCGTTTTATATGATTGTCGGCTTGGTAGCTCGCGATGAAGGGTCAATTACTATTGACGGTCAAGATATCAGTATTCTACCGATGCATAGTCGTTCTCGCATGGGTATTGGCTATCTCCCACAAGAAGCATCTATCTTCCGTAAATTGTCAGTTGAGCATAACATCATGGCGGTACTAGAAACACGTGAAGAGCTAACCCGTGAGCAACGCCAAGATAAGTTGGAAGACTTATTGGAAGAATTCCACATTCAGCACATTCGCCACAGTGCAGGTATGGCACTATCAGGGGGTGAACGTCGTCGTGTTGAAATCGCTCGAGCTTTGGCTGCGAACCCACAATTTATCTTACTGGACGAGCCTTTCGCGGGTGTTGACCCAATATCGGTCATTGATATTAAGAAAATCATTGAACATCTGCGTGATCGCGGGCTAGGCGTTTTGATTACCGACCACAACGTCCGTGAAACATTAGACGTGTGTGAAAAAGCGTATATTGTGAGCCAAGGACACCTGATTGCAGAAGGCACACCAGAACAAGTGCTTAACAACGAACAGGTAAAACAAGTTTATCTCGGCGAACAATTCCGTCTATGATTAAAGTGAAGAACGGTAAGATTCTATAGCATCTAAGGCAAGTAATACTGAATGAAACCCTCATTACAACTCAAGCTAGGACAGCAGTTAGCGATGACCCCACAGCTTCAGCAAGCCATCCGCTTGCTGCAGTTGTCAACGTTAGATCTTCAACAGGAAATTCAGGAAGCCTTGGATTCTAATCCTCTCCTAGAAGTAGAAGAAGGCGGCGACGAGACCTCAAATGTTGAAGATAAGTCAGCGAGTGAGGAAAAAGAACCAAGTGCTGAAGTGACAGAGCCTGAAGTCAAAGACAGTTCAGAGCTTATCGAAAAATCTGAAATCAGCAATGAACTTGAGATTGATACCACTTGGGAAGATGTCTATAGCGCTAACACAGGCAGTACAGGAATTGCTCTTGATGACGACACCCCTGTTTATCAGGGTGAAACTACGCAATCACTGCATGACTACCTGACTTGGCAATTGGATCTGACACCTTTTAGCGAGACAGACCGCACCATAGCGATGGCAATCATAGACGCAATCGATGACTATGGCTACTTAACCATTTCCACTGGCGATATTTTAGAAAGTTTCAATCACGAAGAAATCGAATTAGATGAAATCGAAGCGGTTCGCAAACGAATCCAGCAATTTGATCCACTCGGCGTAGCATCACACAATCTGCAAGATTGCCTGCTCTTGCAATTAGCGACCTTTCCTGAAGACACACCGTGGCTCAAAGAAGCTAAGTTAGTACTAACTGACCACATAGAACAGTTGGGAAATCGTGATTACAAGTTAATAATTAAAGAAGCCAAACTGAAAGAAGCTGAACTTAAAGAAGCACTCAAGCTTATTCAGCAGCTCGATCCTAGACCCGGAAGCCGCATCTCAGCTGAGCATGCAGAATATGTCATTCCTGATGTTTCTGTGTTTAAGGATCATGGTAAATGGGTGGTCACTATCAACCCAGACTCCGTACCACGCCTTAAAGTCAATCAACAATACGCAGCGCTAGGCAAAGGCAACAATTCAGATAGCCAATATATTCGCTCAAACCTGCAGGAAGCAAAATGGCTCATTAAGAGCTTAGAAAGTAGAAATGAGACACTACTCAAAGTTGCTAAGTGCATTGTTGAACATCAACGCGATTTTTTCGAGTATGGTGAAGAAGCGATGAAACCAATGGTGCTCAACGACGTCGCATTAGATGTCGACATGCACGAATCGACAATTTCACGGGTCACTACTCAAAAATACATGCATACGCCTCGTGGTATTTTCGAACTAAAGTATTTCTTCTCCAGCCATGTCAGTACCGATAATGGTGGAGAATGTTCATCAACTGCAATTAGAGCCCTAATTAAAAAGCTCGTAGCTGCTGAAAACAGTGCTAAACCGCTGAGTGACAGCAAGATTGCAGCTCTACTCGCTGACCAAGGGATTCAGGTCGCTAGACGAACAATAGCTAAATACCGAGAATCACTAGGCATTGCCCCTTCCAGTCAGCGCAAACGCCTGCTTTAGGCACTAAACGAGAAGGAAAGTCTATGCAAATCAATATTAATGGCCAACACGTTGATCTCACCGATTCAATGCAAGACTACGTAAACGAAAAGTTTCAAAAGCTTGAACGTTTCTTTGACCACATAAATAACGTTCATGTTGTTTTAAAAGTTGAAAAACTCCGTCAAATCGCAGAAGCTACCCTTCACGTAAATCAGGGCGAAATTCATGCATCTGCCGACGAAGAAAGCATGTATGCCGCTATCGACGCTCTTGTTGACAAACTGGTTAGGCAGCTCAACAAGCATAAAGCAAAACTAAATACCCACTAGATACCATGCAATTAAGCGAAATCCTTTCATTGGACTGCACCAAAAGTGCGGTCCAATGTACCAGTAAAAAACGCGCTCTGGAAATGATCAGTGAAATCGTCGCTGAGCAGACCGGACAAAACTCTACCGAACTTTTCGAATGCATGCTTAGCCGAGAAAAGATGGGTAGTACTGGCATCGGAAATGGCATAGCCATTCCTCATGCTCGTATGCAATCCAGCGACAAAGCTGTTGCGGTTCTTATTCAATGCCAATCCCCTGTCGAGTTTGACTCGATAGATAATCGCCCTGTTGATCTTCTTTTTGCCCTGCTTGTGCCTGACGCACAGTGCAAGGAGCACCTCAAAACCCTGTCTAGCATGGCAGAGCGATTAAATAACAAACAGATTCTCAAACAGCTACGCAAAGCTCAGTCCGACGAAGAACTTTATGCCATTATGGTGAATCAGTAATGCGCCTCATTGTCGTCAGTGGTCAATCTGGTGCGGGAAAAAGCGTCGCTCTGCGCGTACTCGAAGATTTAGGTTATTACTGCGTCGATAACCTGCCAGTAAATTTGCTCGATAATTTCGTTAAATCGGTAAAATCTAGCAAACAAAACGTAGCAGTCAGTATTGATATCCGTAACCTGCCAACAGAACCCAATTTAGTTACTGATGTTCTGACTAGGTTAAAGAAGTCGTCAGATGTCAGTGTACTGTTCTTAGATGCCCAAAAAGACACGTTGCTCAAACGCTACAGTGAAACGAGGCGTATACACCCTCTTTCACTCAGTCTCGAAAATACCTCACTTGAACAAGCCATTGAAAAAGAACGTTGTATTCTTTCCCCATTGAAAGAGCATGCCGATCTGATCATCGATAGCAGCAACCGATCACTACATGACTTAAGTGAGACTGTTCGCATGCGCGTTGAAGGTCGAGAACGCAAAGATTTAGTGATGGTATTTCAGTCATTTGGCTTTAAGTATGGCTTGCCAAGTGATGCAGACTATGTGTTTGATGTGCGTTTTCTGCCAAACCCACATTGGGAACCCGCATTGCGTCCAATGACGGGGCTCGATACACCGATTAAATCTTTTCTGGAAAGTCATCAAGATGTATTGGATCTTAAACAGCAGATCCAGAAATTCATCGAAAACTGGCTGCCATTATTAGAAAAAAACAACCGTAGTTATTTAACCGTAGCAATTGGCTGCACAGGAGGTAAACATCGCTCTGTTTACCTCACTCAGCAAATTGGCGACTACTTCGCAAAAATGGGTCATCAGGTCCAAATTCGCCACACTACATTAGAGAAAATACATAAGGAATAGCGTATGCAGCAACAGAGTAGAACCGTCCTCATTCAGAACAGACTGGGGCTCCATGCTCGCGCTGCTGTTAAACTCGTCGAACTAGCCCAGTCTTTCGACGCTATTCTCACCATTCAAAACCATGAAGGTAAAGAGGCAACCGCTGACAGCGTCATGGGTTTATTGATGCTCGAATCCGCTCAAGGCGAGCATGTCACCATTAACGCTGAAGGCAATGATGCCAATCCTGCCCTTGAAGCGGTCTGCCAGTTAATTGAAGCCAAGTTCGAAGAAGCAGAATAATTTTTCCACTGATACAAGAAAAATCACTACCTTCATATTAACTTATTAAATAAACACTAAAATTAAGTTACTATTCGACGCATTGTAAGCAAATAGAGTTAGGGGGAATGTATGGCCGAGCAAATTGAATTTGACCAAGCTCACCAAGCCCTCCAAGAAGTCACTGAAGCTCTAGAAAATGGTCGATTTGTCCATGTCCGTCGTCAGCTTCATGACATGGAACCAGAAGATATTGCCCATCTCTTAGAAGCCTCTCCACGTAAAAGTCGTGAAGTCCTTTGGCAACTTACTGATCCCGAAGATTACGGTGAAATCCTCGATGAATTGAACGAAGACGTCAAAGATGCTCTGGTTTCTAAAATGGAACCCGAAATGCTGGCCGAAGCGACAGAGGGCATGGACACTGATGATGTTGCTTACGTTTTACGTAGTCTACCAGACGATGTCTCACGTGAAGTTCTGTCCCAAATGGACACCGCCGATCGCTTGCGAGTGGAAACCGCGCTTTCTTACCCTGAGGATAGCGCTGGCGGACTGATGAACACCGACGTAATCACCATTCGTGGTGATGTCGATGTCGATGTCGTCTTGCGTTATTTGCGTATGAAAGGGGAGCTGCCTGAAGCAACCGACGCACTGTATGTGATAGATGAGAACAGCCAGCTGCTCGGTCAATTGCCGATCACGACCCTAATCACTACCCAACCCGATATCAAAGTCTCTGAAGTGATGCAAGATGTGGACGAAGCCATCGAAGTCACCATGAGCGATTCCGATATTGCCAGCCTGTTTGAGCGCCGTAACTGGGTTTCCGCTCCCGTCATTGACGAGAACCAGCATCTTGTCGGTCGTATTACCATTGATGACGTGGTGGATGTAATTCGTGAAGACGCGGAACACTCCATGATGAGTATGGCGGGTATGGACGATGATGAAGATACCTTTGCACCAGTGGTTAAGTCGGCTCGTAAGCGTAGTATCTGGCTAGGTGCAAACGTGTTAGCTGCGCTTGCGGCGGCATCAGTTTCAAACATGTTTGAAGCCACATTAAATCAGATGGCGGCCATTGCTGTTTTGATGACTATCGTTCCTTCTATGGGCGGCGTGGCAGGCAACCAAACTGTTGCTCTGGTAATCCGAGGCCTCGCATTGGGCCATATCGGTGATGCCAACAAACGCGAGCTGCTAATGAAAGAAGCAGCAATCGGCCTGTTGAACGGTATCATGTGGGCACTGATCATTGGTGGTATCGTCATAGCATGGAAAGGTAACTGGATGCTCGGCGGGATTATTTCCGCAGCCATGTTAACCAACCTTCTGGTCGCCGGAATCGCCGGTGTCACCATCCCTATCTTATTAAAGAAAATGAATATCGACCCTGCTTTGGCCGGAGGGATGGCCTTAACCACAGTCACCGATGTGATTGGCCTCTCAGTGTTTCTTGGTCTTGCTACCATTATGATCTGATAGGTAATCATCAATAAAAAAGCACAGCTTTTGCTGTGCTTTTTTGATCCAACTTGTAGAGAATTAGTTAATATTTGGTCCTAACCACTTTTCAGCTTCTAACCTATCCCAACCTTTACGATCAGCGTAACTTTCGACCTGATCAGGCTGGATCTGCGCGATCGCAAAGTAACGTGAATCTGGGTGAGAGAAGTACCACCCTGATACAGATGCTCCTGGCCACATTGCATAGCTGCTGGTCAAAGACATCCCAATCGTCTCTTCCACTTTGAGCAACTCCCAAAGTGGATCTTTCTCAGTATGCTCTGGACAGGCTGGATAACCTGGAGCTGGGCGAATACCTTGATATTTTTCACGAATCAGATCATCGTTAGAAAGATCTTCATCCGCAGAATATCCCCAAATCTCCTTACGTACTTTTTCATGCAGGTACTCAGCAAAAGCTTCAGCCAAGCGATCCGCCACAGCTTGAATCATAATCGCGTTGTAATCATCTCCCGCTGCTTTGTATTCATCAGCGAGTTCACGTTCTCCAATACCACCGGTTACCGCGAATGCGCCAATCCAGTCTTTCTTACCTGAAGATTTTGGTGCGATGTAATCAGAGAGACAGTAATTATAGCCTTTAGGCTTCTCAGTCTGCTGACGAAGATTGTGCAATACTTTAGCCACTTTAGTACGCGACTCATCGGTGTACACTTCGATATCATCTCCAACACTTGCTGCTGGGAATAACGCACACATACCACGTGCTTTAAGCAAACCTTCTCGTTCGACCCTATCAAGCAGCTCATTCGCATCAGCAAACAACCTCTTTGCTTCTTCTCCGACTTCTTCGTGTTCAAGAATGGCAGGGTACTTACCAACTAAAGACCAGGTCATAAAGAATGGAGTCCAGTCAATGTATTCACGTAATGTTGCTACCTTAAAATCATCGAAAACATGTACACCCGGTTTAGCTGGCTCTGGTGGAGTATACGCTTCCCAGTCAATCGAGACTTTATTTGCTCGCGCTTGTTCTAAAGTGATAGGTTTCGTACGCGGTCTCTTGCGATTATGCTGATCACGTACACGCACGTAGTCGGCATCAAGTTTTTCAACAAATTCAGGACGACGCTCGTCAGATAGCAATGAAGTACATACTCCAACGGCTCTTGAAGCATTGTTAACGTAAACCACTGGGTGCTTGTAGTTTTGCTCAATCTTAACCGCAGTGTGTGCTTTCGACGTTGTCGCGCCACCGATCAGTAATGGCAGATCGAAATCAAGACGCTCCATCTCTTTCGCCACATGCACCATTTCGTCCAATGAAGGAGTAATCAGGCCGGACAAACCAATAATATCTACATTCTCTTCTTTGGCGACCTTGAGGATCTGCTCACATGGCACCATCACGCCAAGATCAATGATCTCATAGTTGTTACATTGCAGTACAACACCGACGATATTCTTACCAATATCGTGAACATCCCCTTTCACTGTTGCCAGTAGTATCTTACCGTTTGAAGAACCCGCTTGTTTTTCCTTGTTAATGAACGGCTCTAAATGCGCTACTGCCTGCTTCATTACACGTGCGGATTTCACCACTTGAGGAAGGAACATTTTACCTTCACCAAATAAGTCGCCGACCACATTCATGCCATCCATTAGCGGCCCTTCAATCACCTCCAATGGTTTACTGGCATTAACACGAGCCTCTTCAGTATCTTCAACGATAAACTCGGTGATCCCCTTGACTAATGCATGCTCTAATCGCTTCTCAACTGACCAAGTACGCCATTCAAGCGCAGAGGCATCTTCTTCCTTACCGACACCTTTACCTGCGTACTCAGCAGCAATATCGAGCAAGCGCTCGGTACCATCATCGCGACGGTTTAGTACCACGTCTTCTACGGCTTCACGCAATTTCTCTGGGACGTTGTCGTAAATCTCCAGTTGGCCTGCATTGACGATCCCCATATCCATACCATTTTTGAAACAGTGATAAAGGAATACGGCGTGAATTGCTTCACGTACATAGTTATTACCACGGAACGAGAACGAGACGTTCGACACACCGCCAGAAATCATCGCATGCGGCAAATCTCGTTTAATATCGGCAACAGCGCCAATAAAATCGACCGCATAATTGTTGTGCTCTTCAATACCTGTCGCAACAGCAAAGATATTCGGGTCAAAGATAATGTCTTCAGGTGGGAAGCCGACTTCATCAACCAGAATACGGTAGGCGTTGGTACAGATTTCAAGCTTACGTTCGCGTGTTTCTGCCTGCCCTACTTCATCAAACGCCATTACGATGACAGCAGCACCATAGCGACGGATTAGCTTAGCCTGCTCAATAAACTTCTCTTTGCCTTCTTTGAGCGAGATAGAGTTAACAATGCCTTTACCCTGAATACATTTCAGTCCGGCTTCAATAACCTCCCACTTAGAAGAGTCGACCATGATAGGCACTTTAGAGATCTCTGGCTCAGATGCACACAGATTGAGGAAACGCACCATACATGCTTCGGCATCCAACATGCCCTCATCCATATTGATATCGATGATCTGAGCGCCATTTTCCACCTGCTGCCGAGCAACTTCTAACGCTTCATCATAGAGCTCTTCTTTAATCAAGCGCTTGAAACGAGCAGAGCCAGTCACGTTAGTTCGTTCACCAACATTGACGAATAAAGTGTCTTTTTCAATAGCTAGCGACTCAAGACCAGACAAACGACACGCCACATTTAAGTCTGGGAGTTGACGGGGAGCCACACCTTCAACGGCCTCTGCCATCTGACGAACATGTTCTGGTGTGGTGCCACAACACCCACCTATTAAGTTCAAGAAGCCACTTTCCGCCCATTCTTTAACGTGCGTGGCCATATCCTCTGGTGAGAGGTCGTATTCACCAAATGCATTCGGTAAGCCCGCATTCGGGTGCGCGGAGACAAAGCTTTCTGAAATACGTGACATTTCTTCAACGTATGGACGGAGCTCGTCTGGGCCTAAAGCACAGTTCAAACCAAATGACAGCGGCTGAACGTGACGTAGTGAATTGTAAAACGCTTCCGTTGTTTGACCAGAAAGCGTTCGTCCTGAAGCATCAGTGATCGTTCCCGAAATCATGATCGGTAATTTAACACCCATCTCTTCGAAAACACTGTCGACAGCAAAGGCACAAGCCTTCGCATTTAAGGTATCAAAAATCGTTTCAATTAGAATGAGGTCTGAGCCACCTTTAATTAAGGCGCGCGTCGATTCGGAATACGCAGCAACTAGCTCATCAAACGTAACATTGCGATAACCGGGGTCATTTACATCAGGTGAAATCGAACAAGTACGGTTCGTTGGGCCGAGAACACCCGCCACATAGCGTGGCCTATCTGGCGTTTTTTCCGTCCACTCGTCTGCCACTTCGCGAGCGAGCCTAGCAGCTTCAAAGTTTATTTCTTCACTCAGGCTTTCCATATCGTAGTCAGCCATTGCGATGGTCGTTGCGTTAAATGTGTTGGTCTCAAGAATATCCGCGCCAGCTTCCAAATACTCAGCATGGATATCTTTAATTAATTTGGGCTGTGTCAGAACCAAAAGATCATTATTGCCTTTCAGGTCACAATGCCAATCGGAAAAACGCTCACCTCTATAGTCAGCTTCTTCCAGCTTATGGCTCTGGATCATGGTCCCCATACCACCATCTATCAGTAAGATGCGCTTACTTAGTTGAGCTTCTATCTGTTGTCTCACATTACTTCCCACACTACAGCCTCATTCCTTTAGTTATCTTTCCATCCTATCACACATTAAAAAGGAGTCTAGACGTCTAAATGACTAAATTAATCACCTCTACATGACAAAAAAGTGTTTGCTATTTAATCACGTCGAGAACAAAATTCTCCTTCATAATTTGTTACATCCTGGGTATCCAATGTCGGTCTATTACACTCTCTGTTTTCTGTCCGCAGCAGCAATGTTAATCGCTTTTGTAAACAGCAAGATAGGTAAAATGCAAACCACAATTGCCATCACAGCTGGCTCAATGGTTTTATCTCTTCTTATTCTTATTGCAGGTCAAAACAACTGGTTCCATTTGACAGAAATTGCTTCGAAGACAATGTCGAGCATTAACTTCGAAGATTTTTTGCTGAAAGGGATCTTAGGCTTTCTTCTATTTGCAGGCGGTTTGGGGATTAAACTCCCTCACCTTAAAAACCAAAAATGGGAAATTACAGTGCTCGCGCTTGGAGCAACACTGTTCTCGACCTTCTTTATTGGTTTCGCACTTTATGGTTTCTGCCATTTGATAGGCGTGCAATTCGACTTAGTTTACTGCCTATTATTTGGTGCATTAATCTCTCCAACTGACCCAATTGCAGTACTGGCTATCGTAAAAAAGCTGGATGCGCCGGAACGTATCTCGACCCAGATCGAAGGTGAGTCCTTATTTAACGATGGTTTTGGCCTCGTCATTTTTGTCACCCTGTTTACGATCGCTTTTGGCACTGAAGCACCAACGGTCGGCAGCGTGACAATGCTGTTCATTCAGGAAGCCATTGGCGGTATCGTCTATGGTTTTGCACTTGGCCTGCTGTTCCACTACCTTATCAGTGCGACCGATGACCACTCTATGGAGTTACTACTGACCATAGGTATACCGACCGCTGGCTATGCGTTTGCTGAAGTTCTGCACGTTTCAGGACCATTAGCGATGGTGGTATCCGGTATTATGATCGGGAACTGGACCCGATTTATCGGATTCTCTAAAGAAAGTGAAGATCACCTCGATCACTTCTGGGAGCTGGTCGATGAGTTCCTCAACGGCGTTCTGTTCCTATTAATCGGTATGTCGATGTTGCTATTTGAATTCCATAAGGAAGATTGGATTCTCATGGCGTTTTCAGTTCCATTAGTACTCGCTGCTCGCTATCTAAGCGTGTTTTGTTCATATATTGGATTTAAACGTCATCGTCAGTACAACCCTTGGTCAGTAAAAATTCTGACTTGGGGTGGGTTACGAGGTGGTCTAGCATTAGCGATGGCGCTCTCCATCCCTTCAGGGATTTGGGTTATCCAAGACAAACTCATCGACGTAAAAGAAATCATTCTAGTCATGACTTATTCTGTCGTGGTGTTCTCGATCCTCGTTCAAGGTTCGACAATCACTCCTATGATAGAAAAAGCAAAGAAAGCAGAGAAAGAAATGCAGCCTGAGCCGAGCTCAGTGGAGTCATCTGATAAAGAATAACCAATATCGAATTACCCATTTGAAAGCCGCTCTATGAGCGGCTTTTTGTTATCTGGCGATAAACAGAGATGGGCGCTTATTCACTTTCAGGGCTGGAATCAATAGGGTGGAAAGCTGTTTGAGCAGATTGTAATTATCTGTAGATAGAAGTCGATTATGACTTTCACCAAGAACCAAGTTCCTATACTGGTCTATGCGCAAATGGCGGTAAATTCACTTTTGTTTCGCCTCCACAACTAGTTATAGAGCCGTCAGTCAATCTTTAAGTAAATAGTTTTCCAATAACAGATCAACTGCAAAGCTTAAGTTTCTCGGTAAACCTTGGGTCACTAGTCCTGCAGTATGTATAAACTCATTAGCCAACGAGCAAAATAACTACGCACTTGCAACCAGTTACCCAGCATAGCTGTTGAGGTCGGGAATAAGTATGAGCTACGGTCTTCTGTGCTCAAGTTGAGCTCACTCCCCGTAAGAGAGTAGTTGTGCTCTAAACGCCCCCCATTTCTCAAGAAGTTGCAAACTTTGGGGATGCCTAGTTCGGGCCTATTTCTAATTGGGAACCATTGGTCACAGACTCAAAAATAATACCGCATATACGAAAAAACCCTAACATTGCTGTTAGGG
>NZ_JXXU01000061.1 GCF_000967495.1 Vibrio neptunius
GGAATTTGTTGACCACTACATCTTGGCTCTATCAAAAGGGAAAGCACGCTTCGCGAACCTATGCCCTACTAGCACGAACGTTGCAAACGCCTCACCGAGATGGTTTAACGTACTTCATCGCCACGAGTTGCTTCTTAAGGCTATAACGTTCAAACAGTCCTTTTAGCGAATTAGGTAGCTGACTTGCGTCAATCGTCTTGAAGTTATGTTGAGCATAAAATGTTTCTAGATGACTGTATGCAAAGCAGAAGTCATGCTCAGATAAAACATGCTGAACACAATAACCCATTAACTGATGACCCAAACCGCTTCCCCTATGTTCTGGTAACACTAGCATTCCCGTTAGCAATCGGAATTGCTCAATACTTCTAAAACGAACCAATGAGACAATCTGCTGCTCAATAGTACCAACAATTGTCAGCTCATCCTTTTTCGCCTTACCTGAAGGATAGTGAGCTTTGTACAAACGCGAGACAAGGGGGAGTTTTATTGGGTCTAAGGTTTCAATCTGCATTGGGCTCATTATCACCAAACTTCAATTTAGGGTAGAATGCAGGCAGTTTAGATTACTCGATAAATCCGATGCAAATATTAGCTAACGCCGATCTTAGTCGCTCCCACACCTTTTCTATCTCGCAAACCTGCTCTTATCTGGTTGAGGTTGCCACCGTTGAAGAAGTCAAACATACCTACCAAAAGCAAGAGTGGTTGAGCCTTCCTAAACTTATCTTGGGTAAAGGCAGTAATGTTTTGTTTACCCAGCCCTACCAAGGCGTGGTGGTAATCAATAAGTTGTTTGGTAAGTCGGTCCGTGAAACCGATACGCATTGGCACCTGCATATCGCTGGCGGTGAAGATTGGCCAAGCTTGGTGAAATGGAGTGTTGAACAAGGTTACTTTGGATTAGAGAATCTCGCTCTCATACCCGGATGTGCGGGCAGCGCTCCTATTCAGAACATCGGTGCTTATGGCGTTGAACTGAAAGACATCTGCGAATATGTCGACGTACTTTGTTTAGAAACTTTCAATACAAAGCGCATGAGTGCTAAAGAGTGTCAGTTTGGCTATCGAGACTCCATTTTTAAACATGAGTTGTATGGGAAAGTTATGATTGTAGCGATCGGCTTAAAGCTCCCAAAGCAGTGGTCAGCAAATATCGAATATGGCCCGCTTCAATCTCTTCAAAGCGAAACGCTAACCGCTCAGCAAGTGTTTGAACGAGTGTGCAAAATCCGAATGGAGAAACTGCCAGACCCTACCAAGCTTGGCAATGCAGGGAGCTTCTTTAAAAACCCGGTGATCTCCAACCAGCAGTTCGAAATGTTAAGTCAACAGTTCTCTAATATTGCAGCGTACCCAACACAAGGTGGTGTAAAAGTCGCCGCGGGCTGGCTGATAGATCAATGTCAGTTAAAAGGCCATCAAATCGGTGGTGCTCAGGTCCACCCGAATCAAGCGTTGGTGCTAGTGAACACAGACAATGCATCGGCAAACGATGTGATCAATCTAGCAGCAAAAGTCCGCCAAACCGTATTAGAAAAATATCAGATAGCGTTAGAACATGAAGTGAGATTTATCGGTTCTCATGCAGAAACAAACCTAGAGACAATATTGGAGAGTCAGCAATGAAAGAGCATTCAGCAAAACTTTCTATCTTGAAGGCTTTATCTCAAGGTGGCTTTCATTCCGGAGAAGAACTAGGAGATCAACTAGGCGTATCTAGAGCCGCGATCAGCAAGCATATTAAAGGTATCCAAGCTTGGGGGGTTGATGTGTTTAGCCTACAGGGTAAGGGCTACCAGCTCGCCAAACCTATGCAACTGCTCGATAAAGACCTACTGCAAAAAAGTTTAGCTAACCGCGTCGAGCTGATGCCTGTTATTGACTCAACCAACCAATATCTGCTCGACAGAGTCGATAGCTTAGAGTCAGGGTCTGTGTGCCTTGCAGAGTATCAAGCTAAAGGCAGAGGTCGCCGCGGGCGCGAGTGGGTATCTCCTTTTGGCTCAAACTTATACCTATCGATATTTTGGCGTTTAGATGCCGGTATGGCTGCCGCAATGGGATTAAGTCTGGTAGTTGGTGTGGCGATCGTTGAAGCTCTAGAAGAGATGGGGCTGGCCGGGGTAAAACTAAAGTGGCCGAATGATCTCTACTATCAAGACAAGAAGCTCGCAGGTATTTTGGTTGAAATGTCAGGCCAAGCGGGTGCAGCGGCCAACCTTGTTATAGGGATGGGGCTCAACTTGATGATGTCAGAAGCAACAGAGGGCATTACCCAACCTTGGGCTAGTTTAGATGAAGTTGCCGATAATCAAGAGATTGATAGAAACCAACTTGCGATTACCATGATAACCACCCTTCATAAGGCTTTGGATGACTATGAGCTATGCGGGATGGCGGGTTTTGTTGAGAGATGGAATCGTTTGGACAACTTTATCAATCGTCCAGTAAAACTCATTATGGGGCCTAGAGAGATTTGTGGAATCGCTAAAGGTATCAATGCCCAAGGTGCGGTCATTTTAGAAACCGAGGATGGGTTACAAACCTACATCGGCGGTGAAATCAGTCTTCGTTCTAATCAGTAAATCACAGGTTTTACAACCAGTATTGCGGAACTAGGATCTAGCAACTAGGAACTACTAATACATTTTGCTAATATCCTTGTCCACTTTAAGTAAAGGTAACCCATCCAATATGATGACTAATAGGAACTTATTCGAACAACTTCCTACTTTGGCGCAAGATCCTACTCAATTTGAGACACTTTATGCGGCTAAAGATTTTCGAATTCGCTTAATTGAAGCGATTCGTCAGGCAAGTAAACGAATCTACCTGGTTGCTCTTTATTTGGAGGATGATGAGGCGGGAAGAGAAATCTTAACCGAGCTCTACGAAGCGAAGCAACGTAACCCTGGCCTCGAGATCAATGTATGTGTCGACTGGCACCGAGCTCAACGTGGCTTAATTGGTGCTGAACCTGGCGAAACCAACGCCTCTATGTATAAAAGCTTCGCGGATAATTACGAGCACAGAATTCCAATCTATGGTGTTCCGGTTCGAGGACGTGAAGTATTCGGCGTTTTGCACTTAAAAGGCTTCATTATTGATGACCAAGTTATCTACAGTGGTGCAAGCCTTAACAATATCTATCTCAACTACAAAGAGCGTTATCGTTTCGACCGCTATCATGTGCTAGATAACAAGGCACTATCCGATAGCATGGTCAACTTTGTTCAAAAAGAGATGATCGACCATCCAGCTGTGCACAATCTCGCCTGTTCAAATAAGCCTGAGACTAAAGAGATAAAGCCTCAAATTCGCCAATTACGAGCGTCCCTTGCTAAATCCTCTTATCACTTTGAGTCACAAGAAGTCTCTCAAGAACAGGTTGCTGTTACACCTATCGTAGGGGTTGGAAAGAAACGAAACAAGCTTAATCAAGGCATTAATCAATTACTCTCACAAGCCAAAGATGAAATATTCATCTGCACACCTTATTTTAACTTCCCTCGCAGCGTAGCTAAGGAAGTAAAAAAAGCGCTAAAGCGTGGTGTGAAGGTGACTATCGTCGTTGGTGACAAAACTGCCAATGACTTTTATATCTCACCTGAGGAAGAGTTTAAAACCATCGGTGGTTTACCTTACCTTTATGAACGTAATTTGCGTCAATTTGCTAAGTCAAATGAAGCCAATATCGCCAGTCGTAAACTGTCTATCAATTTATGGAAGCACGAAGAAAACAGCTTCCATTTAAAAGGTATTTGGGTAGACAAACGCTATATGTTGATTACGGGTAACAACCTCAACCCTCGAGCTTGGAGCTTAGACTTGGAAAACGCTCTCTTTATTCAAGACAACTTTCATCACTTAACACCTCAGTTTGAAAAAGAAGTGGAAAATATTCTTCAGCACACTCAGCTAATTTGCACTTACAGACAATTAGAAAAAGCTGAAGACTATCCTGATGTAGTACAGAAGCTAATACGAAAGATTACTCGTGTGAAAGCAGATAGAGTGTTGAAACAAATTTTGTAATATGTACTTTCTATTCGTGATAATGTCATCTCCAAATTATAAGGCTTAGGCTCAAAAGTGTTAATTTCATTTATAGATTTATCTTTTTTATTCTTCTTCTCCTTAGCGACAACGTTTACAATGCGAAAGGTTGCTAAACAGATTGGGCTTGTAGACAAACCTAATGCAAGAAAGCTACATAGCGGTAGTATTCCGTTAGTTGGTGGTATTTCCATATGTATATCAGTGCTCTACTTTCTTTTTAACAACCCGCATATTCTCCCAAACACATCTCTTTATGCTGCGTGCATTTTAATACTTGTAGGTGTAGGGGCGCTGGATGACAAATATGATCTTAGTTTCAAACTAAGATTTGCCATACAAGCGGGTTTATCTGTTGCAATGATGATGTTTGGAGATATAGAACTAAACACCATTGGCGATGTTTTGGGAACTGGTGAAATCGTAACTCTTGGCTGGTTTGGGTATTTTGTCACTATTCTGGCCGTAGTTGGGGCAATAAACGCCTTTAATATGGTGGATGGTATAGATGGTTTATTAGGAGGGCTATCAATCGTTACATTTGGAGGGCTAGGAATTATGCTAGCACATGATGGACAAACAAACATCGCATACGTTTGTTTAGTTATGATTATCATCATGCTTCCATACATACTTCTGAACTTAGGAGCTTTTGGCAAAAAGAAAAAAGTTTTTATGGGCGACGCTGGAAGTATGTTAATAGGCTTCACAGTTATATGGTTTTTACTTCTTTCAAGCCAAAATGGAACTAACCCCCCTCTTCAACCGGTCACTGCGTTGTGGTTAATAGCGATACCCTTGATGGATATGGCTGCTATTATGATTCGACGTATTAGACGCGGAGACTCCCCTTTTAAGCCTGATAGAGAACACTTACACCATATATTTCAAAGACTAGGTTTGAGTTCTCTGCAAACGCTTTTAGTTATATGCTTAATTGCAACTGCCTTTGCGGGTATTGGAATCTATGCCGAGATGAAGGGAGTTCCAGAATATCAGATGCTATATGCTTTTTTGCTTTGTTTTGGAATTTATATAGTTCTTCTTAGTAAAGTGTTCAAAATAACAGCTTTTCTTCGCCTTCTAAAATTAAAGGTTAAAGGCCGAAAAAAGTGTAAATAGTTTGGTCAACTGAAATTGACCACTCTGTTGGACTAATTTTTATCTTTACATCCAGGACAGCTTTCGCCCAATCAGATCAATTATTACTCTTTCTCCCAACTTGACTCTAGCCTTTAATGACATTCACACATTTGTCAAACAAACGATGATACCACTATCTCGATGAAGCTTTCTATGTTTACGCTGCAGGACTATCAAAATCAACTGGCTACAAATTATTTAGAGAACTATGTGTCAAATAGGGTTTTAATGCTCTCTCTAAAAAGGTGTTTTGAGTCGGTATACTTGGCTGGATAACAAAGTGTTACCAGCGTGAACGTAGCCTTACTAGTGAACTCCGTGCCGTTCTCGCAAACAATTTTATCAGTCTGACTTCAGACCTTAAACTCGAGCAACTTGATGACAATGTAACCCTCCCCAAAAAGT
>NZ_JXXU01000062.1 GCF_000967495.1 Vibrio neptunius
TTGGCTTATTTACCCTTTTACCTCACCCCAGAAGAGTTTGCACTTAAGCAAAAGCAGCAAGAACAGGAGATAGCGGCTGGGCGCGATCAGATACGTTGGCATAAATACGATATTGAAGAGGCTTTTCGTTATTTGTATTTTTGCTACGCACTGGTACCTATTACTCCGCTTTATATTCTCACTTATGTGATTTTTGATAGAGATGATATCTTGTTTAGTAGCATGATGATTGGGCTATCTATATTGATGTCAGGCGTATGTTACTTAACGTTTGCACTTGATTATCGTTTTGACTATACGCTATCAGAGAAAGGGTTAGTGGTTAAAAAGCGGCGTAATATGCCGCGCTGGGTCAACAGTGCAGCTCAGGTGGTGGCCTGGTTTGGGGCGGGGGTTTGTGTGTTTATGGTTGCCACGGTCGGCCCTATGGTGCTTGTCGGTGCGGGTGGGCTGATTTTACTCTCGTTTACCCGTTTAAAGCGCCAGCCGGATGAAGAAGCCGAAGTGATAATCGGGCACAGTGAAGACGGTTTATGTGCTCGCTTTAATTCAAAAAGAAAAGTGATTGAATTGTTCCATAAATTCGATAGCTGTGAATATCAGGATGTGGCAAAAACGATGGTGTCTCGTTATCATTCCACTGGTAGTTCTTATCTCTTCTTTTCTTCACAACAGCAAATGGCTCAAGCATTAAGACTCCTTTCTGATGAATGGAAAATACCATGTGAAGAACTCACCAATACGAGGATCATGTTCAATTTAGATGACCTACCAGAGCTATTTTTGAAGACTCCTACCCGAGGGACAACTTTCCCTGTTAGTGAAACGCAATCATTACGCTTGTCAGGGACGCCGCTACCAGAGTTTAAGTATTTCGAGTCAAGCAGGCCCGAGGAATAACCCTTGGCTTATTTACC
>NZ_JXXU01000063.1 GCF_000967495.1 Vibrio neptunius
TTCCAATTCACTCTGTGAATGGAAAAATACATTGCTGTAACCTCTACTGTGGGAACGAAAAATCTTTGTTCTATCGGTATCGCTATAATAGCACCAGTCAAACTTATGAAAAAATTTTATAACCTTGCGTTTTTTATTGTAAAAAACGAATAACCAATCTTCGCGATGGCCGATTCTCACCTCGGCTTCCTCATCCGGTTGGCGCTTTAAACGGGTAAACGAGAGTAAAATCAGCCCACCCGCACCGGCAAGAATCATCGGGCCGACCGTGGCAACCATAAACACACAAAAGCCCGCCCCAAACCAGGCCACTACCTGCACAGCACTGTTGACCCAGCGCGGCATATTACGCCGCTTCTTAACCACTAACCCTTTCTCTGACAGCGTATAGTCAAAACGATAATCAAGGGCAAACGTTAAGTAACATACGCCTGACATCAATATGGATATCCCAATCATCATGCTATTAAGAAATATTTCATCACGATCAAATATCACATAAGTGAGAATATAAAACGGAATCATGGGTACCAGTGCGTAGCACAAATACAAATAACGAAAAGCCTCTTCAATATCGTATTTATGCCAACGTATCTGATCGCGCCCAGCCGCTATCTCCTGCTCTTGCTGCTTTTGCTTAAGCGCAAACTCTTCTGGGGTGAGATAAAAGGGTAAATA
>NZ_JXXU01000064.1 GCF_000967495.1 Vibrio neptunius
CAAAGTATGCTCCCGCCCTGTAACCGACCCCGATTGTGCTTTTAGGAGTGCCTGTCTTGTTTAACTATTAATTATGTGTAAATTTTATATCCGCTCAAGCACATCAGTTCTTCACTTTCACCATTAGATATTAATTACCAATTATTTATTAACGCACTTCGCGGCTAAAGGTTTGTAATTAAAGACCGTACAGACCTTCCATTTTTCAAGGCACAGTAATTCCAACGCAACGAAGTAACAGCATAGGTCGCGCCTCGACAGACAAAAAAGCAGATAATACTATGGTCAGTTTTTTAATTTACATATTTAACAATATAGTCATTTGGCAATATAAGTTATCTAATATGGTAAGGGGTTCATTAGCAGTAGGAATATTCGTAGTACTACTGACTGGTTGTTCAGAAAGTGTTAACACCGATTCAACCCGATTAGATGACACATCCATCTTGGAGCGTATTGACATCACAGCTTCGCCTAGTAGCAAAGGTACGAGTAGTTTCTCCATGGTGGCAGGTAATACGCAAATATTTACCGCAGTGGGTTATTACTCTGATGGTTCATCACATCAGCTTACTGAATTGAGCATTAACAATTGGCACTCAAGTGAAGAGACCTTGGCAAGCTTCGCGCAGCCCGGCGTGTTAGTCGGTAAGATTTCTGGTACGGTTCGTGTCTATGCCAGCAAAGACGGAATCATCAGTAACACAATGAGCGTTGATGTTACCGATGCAGTACTAACTTCAATTGCAGTCACGCCTTCATCCCCGTCAATTGCAAAAGGTCAAATGCAGCCCTTGTTGGCGACTGCCCTATATAGCAACGGTAGCTCTTTCGACGTTAGCGACTCTGTAACGTGGGCATCCGATGAAACCACCATTGCAACTGTCACATCTGAGGGGATCTTGTCGGGGATCGAGGTTGGAAATACCACCGTAATCGCCGTCAAAGACGGAATTGTGAGTAACTCCGTTGATGTCAATGTGACAAATGCAGTGATGACATCGATATTAGTAACACCCTCATCCGTTTCCCTTGCAATAGGCCAAACACAGCCATTAGTAGCGACAGCAACCTACAGTGACGGCAGTTCCACTGACATCAGCGGTTCCGTGACTTGGCGTTCTACAGATACAATGACTGCCACTGTGACTCAAACAGGAGCGCTGTTAGGTGTCCAAGTCGGAGCCACTAATGTAACGGCAACTATTGAGGATATATTAAGCAACACAGTTACCGTAGAAGTTACTGATGCTGTCATCACGTCTCTTGACGTCACACCAGCTTCGATTTCCCTTGCAAAAGGACAAACACAGCCATTAGTAGCAACAGCAACCTATAGTGACGGCAGTTCCACTAACCTAAGCGATTCAGTGAGCTGGCAGCCAGTAAATACAGCAATTGCAACGGTAACCCCTAAAGGAATAATAAGAGGTATCGAGGTCGGGAACACAACAGTGACAGCCACAATAAACCATATATCCAGTAACACTGTAAATGTAGAAGTAACTGACGCCGTCATAACCTCTCTTGACGTGACTCCCGCTTCCGTTTCCATTGCAAAGGGACAAGAACAGAGCTTAGTAGCGCAGGCAACTTACAGTGATGGGAGTTTCGCTAACATTAGTGGATCTGTTACATGGGCATCGGACCAAACAACAATTGCTACAGTAACACCCGACGGTAAGCTAATGGGGAATCAGGTTGGAAGTGCCAATGTGACGGCCACAATTGACGATATATCCAGCAACAGAGTAAACGTAGAGGTAACGAATGCCGTTATCACGTCTCTTGACGTTACACCTGATTCCGTTGCCCTTGCAAAGGGACAAACACAGTCCTTAGCGGCTACAGTGACCTATAGTGATGGCAGCTACGCAGACATCACTGATTCCGTGACATGGTTACCAGCAGAACCAAACATTGCCGATGTCACGCCGCAAGGCTTGTTATCAAGTCACGAAGTAGGCTCGACGACGGTCAGCGCGATCAAAGATGAATTCACCAGCAATCAAGTAATTGTTGATGTCACCAGTGCGGTAGTGACCTCGATCGAACTGACACCGAACCCTGCTTTCGTGGTCAAGGATTTATCAAGACCCTTAGTCGCGACCGCCACATACAGTGATGGGAGCGGCTCAAATGTCAGTTCTTCCGTCACTTGGACACCCGTCGATACAGACGTTGCAACGGTGGCCCCATTAGGACTACTAACTGGCATTGAAGTCGGCCAAACAACTGTGAGTGCTTTTAAAGATGGAGTCACCAGCAATACATTGAGTGTGGATGTCTGTGATCAAGTAGTCTCCTGCAATATTGATGTGTTCGACACAGGGGCAGGAAAGCTGTTTACCAGTACACCATCTTCTGTTTACCTAGACAGCGTTGGCGGCAGTCCGAATGCGGGTACCTATAATGATCAGAATGGCTCCTACTACCGATTCAATAGGACCGATGCGGATAAACTGTGCAAGCGCTATAATAAAATGCTTCTTGCAGGACGGACGAATTGGCGCTTGACCACCAAAAATGAGTTACTCAACGAGTTATACGGTACTTATGGCAATATGTATAACGCACGTCGTTGGCCTGCAAACTACGTCTCATACTGGTCATCTGACGTTAGCATTGGAGCAGGTGGTAAAACAAGTTACATCTCTGCACGTCTCAACGCTGGCTCTTACGCTGTAGGGCCTGCTACGATGAAGGTATATGTATCGTGTGTTTCAGAACCTTAACCATCATATATTGGGCTATTAGTGCTGGGGGATAACCTTCAGCACTTTTAGAATCTAACCGACAGAGAGTTATTAACGAGTACATTTATGGGATGTCTGTCCTGTAGTTTTTAAAGTGACTGTCCCATTAAATCTGTTTTTCTGTTTACAGTGCCTGTCCTTTTAACTATTCCTACTTTCACTAGCTCTCTTTGGAAAGTTTTGACCAGTTAAAATAGTACCTAACCCATTTTACCACCTTCAAATTAAGCCACTTATTGATTATATTAATGATTAATTTCTGGGAGTTTCTTTAGGGTGTCTGTCCCTCTATTTCCAATCAGTTAATCATTGAAAAGTATAAATATCATAGCTAGAATTTGGCATTTACAAATTCAGACATCGTTTCTCTGTAGTGGTTTAATGATCC
>NZ_JXXU01000065.1 GCF_000967495.1 Vibrio neptunius
CCTTACGTTTTTTATTGTAAAAAACGAATAACCAATCTTCGCGATGGCCGATTCTCACCTCGGCTTCTTCATTCGGCTTGCGCTTTAAACCAGTAAACGAGAGTAAAATCAGTCCCCCCGCACCGGCAAGAATCATCGGCCCCGCCACTGATACGGCCAAAACGCATACAATGGCACCAAACCATGCTGCGATTTGGGATGCTCTATTGATCCAACGGGGCATATTGCGCCGCTTTTTCACAACTAAACCGAGATCGGAAATGAGGTAGTCGTAACGATAATCTAGGCCAAAGATCAAATAACAGTAACCATAAGTTAACGCCAGCATTACAAGGGAACTGACTCCCATAAAGGTATCCTTGCCGCTAGTGAACCAAAAATAACCCAGCATCATAGACAATACAGAAATCGGCATAAGGCTCAGCAATATATTATGGTACCTATTGGGCTCTTCAATATCGTATTTATGCCAACGTATCTGATCGCGCCCAGCCGCTATTTCCTGCTCTTGCTGCTTTTGTTTAAGTGCAAACTCTTCTGGGGTGAGATAAAAGGGTAAATAAGCCAAGGGTTACTCCTGTAACGCAATTTCGCCTTGCGTATTGCTTAGCGTCTGAGTGATGGTCTCTTGTTTGCTGCTGTCTGAAATAACACTGTAAGAGGCCGTTTGAACGAGCGAATGTTGCAACCAGTAGTGACGCTCCCCCTCCTCGCTGGGGTAGCTGATTTGCAGAGCCAAATAACGCATATTCTCCCTGACTGGCAGGATCACACTGTACACGCTTTTGCCTTGGGTCGCACCTGCGGCTAGGCTCTCGATATTGGCATTAGGGTGCCACTCCCCTGCGGTGAGCTCCTCTGCGCTGGCTTGGGTATTGGTGCGCAGTATTAGCCCCTGTTTGGCCACCAAGTTAGGTACCTGAATATGTACTTTCACCCCAACGACAGTAGTGTCTACATATTGTGCGAGGCCTGGCCGGGTGTGCACTTGCTCAATCGGTTTATGGTACACCGTTGGCTGCTGAGCAATCGTGTCAAGTTCAAATAAGGCTTGTTGCACCAATTGGCTATCTTGCTGCAAACGCTCTGCCAATGTTGCTGCCTGACTCCAGCGCGCTCTTTCCGGGTGATAGCCCCAAGGCAAGCGGTCGAGCCACTTCTGGTATTCATCTTTGTTGAAATGATCAAGCGTTAAATTGATCAAAATAATCACCCCAGTCAATAGCGCTATAAACGCCATCGTCGGGCCACCAAACATTAGGTTCACAGATAGTGCTCCACTAGCACCACCAACCGTTTGTACAAGGCCAACGATAGTTAAACCAGATAAGGCTAAGGTATTCGCAATATGTAAACGTTTTTCAAAACCATAGCTTTGATCTATTTTCTCGTAGGAGCGGTAAGCTTCAATCCCTGAAGCCAACATCCCCAGACAAGCGGTAATGGCTAACCAACGATTAAATATTTTAAGATCATCCAGCGCTAAGCCTGTAAAGCCATCGACGCCCCTCTCTGCAAGCTTTTGCAATGACTTCATTGAATAAGCTCTGAGTTTATCGTTTGCTTTTACATTATTCCATAATGCCCCAGTGCGAATGCCTGTCCATGCCGCGGCAACGTAAAACAGCTTTTGCTGCACATCGAGGGCATCATCCTTCGACACTAGCCCGGTATGTTTTATGGTGCTGATTGCATCGCCAAGGGCGATGGCGTTAAAGAGAAAGGCGAGAAAACCTAGGCCACCGACATTTTCAAACACGGTGTGCAGATTTTTAACCTGATTGTTGAGGATCTTACGATGCAACTCTATCGTACGCTTGACGATATCACTTTTAAGTACAATCCGCTGCGTATAGCCCGTGGCATTGGCGTTGACCACTTTTTTTAGCTGGCGCTGTTTGTCAAGTAAGGCTTTGCGCTGTTTGTTTGAGGTATTTTGCGCGGCAAGTTCTTTGTTAACCAGCTCAAGCTCTTTGTGGGCGGTGTTGATCCGCTCTCGCCAGTCAGCAAACTTGGCCGCATAACCATTAGGTATGATAACCGCTGTGGCATTGGCAACCAGTTCCGCCGCAATGGCAAACCAACAAAAAGAGTGACGATGTAAAGGCTTAGAAAGGTACGCCATCATGAGCGACGAGGCCTTCGCACTCACGCTAATCGTATACTCAGCCACCCCGCGCATGGCGGCACCCGCCGCCGCTTTAAAGACTTTATCCAACTCTTGGAAGCCTTGCGCCAGATCTTTAAGGATCATGGTTTCAGCACTGTTGGGGTTTGACATAAAGTCGGCGACTTTGGCATACATGCCCGTGCGGCTACTCCACGCCGATACATGTTCCATAATCGTCTCTTCAGACTCATCCTCTGCCTCAATCGGTGATGGCAAGGATTCGCCCAACTTGTTGTACAGGCTGCGGCTAAAACCTGCGGTGTACAATGGCAACATGCTAGTGGGTTTTGACCACTGACCATCTGCCCAGTGTCTGTCGTCTTCTTCTATCACTAAGCTGAAAGACTCCATCACTTCAAGGTGCAGATGGCTCAGGCTCCATTGCGTCTCTTCGCTGTACAAATCGAAGATCTGCTCAAGGTGGTGTGGTGACAAAGCTTCCAGTGCCGCAATAAAGTCCTGCTTCGTTGCCACGATCTGTGCGAGCATCGCTTCCTTCTGCTCAGACAGGGCTTGCATCTCACTGAGCATTTGTTGCCAATTGAGTTGCCTGCGCCAACGATCGCCAGCAATCCACTGCTCGTAGCGTCCAAATTGCGACGCGGAAATACAAAATTCTTTTTGGATCGACTCCGCAACGGCTGAGGTCTGGTGCTGGTAGTAGTCAATGCCCCCTTGTGAAAACGCCGAAGGCATGCCCTTGGCGATCGGGGCTTGTGATTGCTGGGCGAGTTCCGACATCGCATGGTTGTCGTAGTACTCACTCATCTTTTGATAAAATTCGAGTTGCTGGCTTTTTTTTCTAACGTGATAAGGATACTTGATTTTGTCACTGGCGCCGAACATGCACAGTTGCATCGCGGTCTGCATCAATTGCCACTGGCTGGCATTTTGTTCGGTAAACAGTCGATACGGACTAGCAAGACAGGCAAAGTGGATCGCCATATCTCGGATATCTGCTGCGTGATCGGTGACGGCAACAAAATAGGCCGACTCCTCCTCTGGTATGGCACTGGTGATGTCACTTTCAATCGCAATAGGTTTGATAATGCTGTCGTGCTCATCCGCCACTGTGGCCACGCTAGACTGAGCAAAACGGCCATCTTCCGTGGCTGACGCTTCAATATCCGCCACCTCGGTGAGGTTTTCAATCGGGCCGATATGACGTTGGTGCTCATTGGGGTTAAGCACCACGGTTTGCATTCGACTGATGTGACTGCTTGGATTGTCTAGTACCTTTAAGTACATAGTCCATGTCCAACGGTGCTCCGAAAAACACATTGACACCAGACTGCCTTCAAGATAGCTCAGGTAGGGTAAGCTTGCTTGAGGGCTGCCTCGCTGCGGCGATTGCGGGTCTTCATTTTCGCCCAGTTTGTAATGGGTAAATTGGTTGCCTTTTACCTCATATTCATCGAGCGTTTCTTCTTGGGCATTGTACACATACAGCCAGCCATCTCTCAGCTGCCTCAGAGTGTAACTGAGCGTGTTTAACCGTGCGGGGCCAGAACCGCGCCATTGTTCCGGCAAGCCAAATAGTGGCAAGCTGTCAGAGTCGGGCTGATCTAAGGCATAGCGCACAGGCACAAAGTGGGCCGGTGCGGCTTCGGTTGCGATTTTGGGCTGATTGAACTGGCGAGGCTCGGGCTCAGTTTGAACCGGTGGTTCAATTTTTTCGGTTCCCCCTTCCCAAAACATGCTGTGCTTAGGCGGAGCACCGTCAATATCTTCAGCTGGTGCGTCGGAGACGTTAGCAAACGACAACAAATTGCCATCGGCTTCATAGGCAGATTTGGCTTGCTCAAAAGTGAAGTCATGGTCATCCCAGAACATCGACGTTTTTGGGGGAATGGGTAGGTAGTTACTCATGGTTTTACTCCGACACTGGAACAGGGCTTACCGCAAAATAAGGACGAAGAAAGCAAGAAATACGCCCAGTAGAACATTCAAACAAATTCAATGAGTTGTAATGACTAATTTGTTTTCAAAAACGAAAAATTGGAAAATCTGCCAATTTCTTGTGTCTCATTTTCAATTTTTGGTTTTTGACACTCTACGTTGACGATAAATAAAGGCGCTAAACACTGCGTGTTAGCGCCTATATTTCACGGCTTTGAACCACTATACCGAGTGAGCCGGCTCTGGGTGCGCGGGGGTATTAAAACGGTACAGTACCGCAAGCCCCGGTAAAGTGGCGAGCGCCACATACACACCAACATAGATGGCACTGAATGACATCGCTTCGGTAACAATCAATGGGGTTAAGCCACCAAAAATAGACAAGGCAATGTTGTAACCAATACCTAAGCTGGTGGTTTGGTTGGCTGATTGCTGCCATAACAGCGCGGCCAAATTACCGAGAATGATCGCGGCTAGGGTGCTGATGCCCAGCACAGCGAGCGCTTGCCAGATAAAGGTACTGGATCCGAGTAAGGCAAACAGTGGCACTGCGGCGAACAGCATAAATAAGGCGCCGATTTTGAATGCTTGCTGTGGTGAAGAGGTTTTGTCGACAATAAACGACAACACAAACAGCAAGACAACCAGCACGGACGCGTTGATCAGCGCAAGGTTCTCAATGCCCATGGCTTTACCCAAAATGCCACTGGCCAGATTCTGCACATAGAACACCACCGCTCCAAGAATGGAGATACAAAAGACTTTGGCAATGATTTGACGGCTGGAGTGACTCGCCACCGCTTCTGCTTTAGGCAGTTCAGGCAGAGAAAGACGCAAGTACAAGCTAACGATGATGTTGGCAACCCCCACTAGCAGCGGTACTCGCCACCCCCAAGCGCTCATCTCTTCTGCCGTTAAGTAGTGCTCTAAGCTGGCCACAATAAGCAGGGAAATAATCACACCGACAATCGAGCTGGCAACAATTAAGCTACTGACACGTGAACGTTCGGATTGCTTCGCGTCGTAAAGAAGATAGTTGATCAAGGTCGGGTATTCACCACCAAAACTAAACGCTTGAATCATTTGGAACAACAAGAAAACCACCACCACGTACTGTCCAACGGTGTCGACAGGGACAAACGCCATTGAGACGGTGGCTATTCCCGTCAGTAGGTTACAAAAAACCAGTGCCCGCTTGCGGCCGTATTTGTCGGCGTAGCGACCGATGACAACACCGCCAAAAGGCCTGACCAAAAAACGTAAGGCAAAAACGCCCCACACCACCAGCTCTGAGTGCTCAATACCTTGGGTGGCGAAAAGCTGGGAAATGTACATCGATATCGATGCGAATACAGCGATATCATAAAACTCCATGGCATTACCAAGGACAGCACTGGTGCGCTGCTTCCAGGTGAGTGACATTCTGTTTTACTCCTCTATAAGTTCTAATTGATTTCCATCGGGGTCTGAACAGAAAAAGTAACGGAAACGACCTAGCCTAGCGTTGTAAATAGTCGTGATGTTGGTGACTTCCGATAATTTTCTATGTAAGGCTTCAAGATCATCGACCCGCAAAGCGAAATGGGTGATACCCACTGTTTTTAACGCGATCAATGATTCAGGAATTGGGGTTGAAACATCCCCACAAAAATGAAAAAGCTCGATTCTCGAGCCTTGGTTTTCCAACATATGAATGGTGACCTGCTCATCCCGATAACGTCGTTCAAGCTGGTAACCAAACAATGCATAGAAATTTTGGCTGGCGACTAAATCGCTGACCGTTAGCGATACGTGATGAAACTGTCCAGACATGCGACTGTTACTCCATGTTCGACCAGTTTTCTAAAGAAGACTGAATCTGGCTGAGATTCACAGCCTAGTTTGCATTTGATGATATAGAGTCGCCGCGCTTCTTCTGCCTCTTTGCAGCCACGAAGTAGCGCCACCTCGTGTAAGGTTTTCATCTCAAGAAAATAGCGGACGCTGGTGAGCTCATCGTGCGTCAACGTCAGATTGCCGAACACATACGGCTTCTCTTCGTCATAAGTCGACTGAACTGAATTGGCGGCTGACAAGCTATCAATCGGGATCTGTATCTCTTTATCACTCCAGCATTCAAGCGCAAGGTGGTTAACCTTAGGGCGGAACGCAATCGCCTGACTAACCACGTCGCAAGGTAAGGGTGTGATTGGCAAAGAGATAGAGAGGATGTCGTACTGTGAGCCCTGATTGGTGACGATATCAACGCGGTTATGGCTGGCTTTCGCTGACTCACGGAAATTATGCGCTCCCTGGCTGTTCCATAGGTTAATGCCCGGCTTGAGACGCGAATGGAGGTTTTTATACAGCTCGTCGCCCCAATACGCTAGGTGCCATGAGTAGTTGGTCGATACGGTTTTCACCTGCTCTAACTGGGTATCTACCCGAGAAAAAGACACCGTCTGATCGACGCCCATGTACTCAACATAGCGTTTGAATACATGGCACATGGCTTCCATGTCTGGGTTACGTACATCCATGATTTATCAAAACTATCAGCAAAAATAATATGCGTATCATACCCTATGCATTGTGTTTTACTACTAAAAGTAAGGATAAGATGGTCGCGACTGATACGAGCGAGGATCAACTTGGAAAAGTGCACCCCAGAGAAAGGAAGTAGTGGTTCACAGCGGTTAAATTTAGAAGCCGATTAAGGTCACCTTGCCTTGCGCCATGTCTTCAAGCTGACAAGAAAAATCGACTCTCTTATCGGCCTCTTTACTGTACAAGGCTTCCAGTTTTTCAAACGCAGAGGGGACAAAGCTGACGTTTTTCAAGCGCAGACTCTTGCGTGAGTTACCGTCAAGAAAGGCCAGCGAGGATTTGTCTAGCACCTGCTGGCAGGTATCGAGGATGTCTTTGCTCACCAGCTTGCTGTGCACCGCTCTTTGCAAGTCCTGCTTGCTTATCGCAGCGTTGCAGCGCGCGAATACACAAATCGCATAGATGTCGAGAATCGCGACGGCACGTGGTCTTTGCGTTTCGCCATCTTCGTACACCGCGAGTAGGCACGGGATTTTGCTCTCATCAAACGATTGCTGACGGATATTGTTCAACACTAGGCGATCGCTGACTTCCCTTTTCAGCAGCTTTTCCAGTTGGGACAACTTAGGTAAAGCCAGTTCTTTCTGGACACTATTGATGTTGTCTAATGCGCGTTCGCTTTCTTCTGCTCCCTGCACTAAGGGTAAGAGTTTGTGATGCAGCTCTTTGTCATTGAAAGGTTTGGACAACACAAAGCTGGCACCCGCTGCTTTGGCTTGATTGATCTGTACTTGGTCATCGACGGTCGTGATCATGCCCATCTTGACACCCAAGTCGAGTTTTTTGATTTCCTCGATTAAGGTCAGCCCTGTCATATCAGGCATGTACCAGTCGGTCAGGACGATTTCGGGCTGCGATTGTTTCACTTGTTCCAGAGCATCAAGAGCACTGTCGGTTTTCTGAATAGACAAACGACGGTAACCAAAATTCTCTAAGGCTCGCCTGACAATTTCTAATGTGGCTTTGCTGTCATCAACAATAAGAATCTTCACAAATCGTATTCTGCTCTTGGACCCGACTGTCTAAATTATAGGCACAATTTGTTATGACAACTAAACTTACACTCTATTGGGATTGAAAAACATGGAATGAGTTCATGGATTTAGCACCTCTCCTCACCACAGAAAATCTCATCGCCCTCGCGGTCGACTTGGGTTTGTTGATCCTGTTGGTATGGTTTGTGATCTTATTGCTGATACTTCGCGAGTTTCGCCACTTCGCCAAAGAGGTGGTCCATGGCAAGAAGAATATGGACGACAATACCTATGAAGTTTGCCAGCAATCCGTTGACAGCGCGTTGAACTACACCGCTGAAAACAATGACACTCTCAATGACCTGATCGTTATCCAGCAAGCTTTAGAGGCGCAGGTTTCACAAATCAAATCCGCGAATCAAGGGGGGCTGAGTGCTCAGGATCAGGAATCCATCGAAGACCTTAACCAAAAACTGAGTAAATCGCACCAATTGATCAAAAAGCTAAAAGGCGACCTTAGCCGCAGTATCAAAGGGCTTAAAAAGGCAAAAAATAAGCTCCTCCGACAATCGGACACGGTAGAAAGCCTGCAACAAGAGAAAGAGCAGTTAGAGAAACAGTTTGAGCAGCTGGAGCAAGAATATGTCGAAATCAGTGAGGCTGGAGGCTTCAACAAACTTGAGCAGGAGTATCAGAACGAAAGGCAACAACTGCTTGGCATTATAGAGACCTATAAGAAAAAAGCCGCGGAGAAAGGCGATCTCGGTGAAGTTAAAGCCCAACTTGAAGCGGTTCAGCAGCAGTTACACCACACTATTAAAGAGAAAGACTTTGTTGAGCAGAAGTATCTCGATTTAATGAAAGAGGCGGAAGATAAAAATCCCTAGGCCCAGCCACTGGGTTTGGGATTACTTATTACTTAACACACATGACATTCAGCAGCGATGTGCCTTTGAGCTGATTGACTTTACCACTATAGAAAAGCCCAGTACGCTCTGCGCCCCAATACGGCAAGTGCATGGGCCACTTGTCGCGTGACATCACCTTTGCATCGAGCAAAGCTTGCCATTCGTTTGCGGTCGCCAAACGCATTCCCATTCGATAGCAAGTTTTATACGCCATCTCATAGTCCATGCGATTCCAAGGCAATTCATGTTCCATATAGAACTGATCGTTCCCAAACATCGCGTAGGGTACCTTGTACTCAACGCCATTGATGATGGTGTGCTGACGAACCGACACCCCTTTTTCCCGTGGGGGCTCTGACTGAGGCTTTGCAGCGGCTTTAGGCTCAGGCTTGCTGGGTGGTGGAAGTATTGTTGTCTTTTGCTGCGCCACTTTCATCGCAGGCGTCGGCTTAGACTTTGTCACTGCGCGTGCCACGCTCGCAGCTTTAGCAGGCACACCTTTGACGATTTCACGTATAAAGGCTTGTTGGTAATTTGGCAACTGTTTGACTTTGGCGAGATCCGCCTTTGCTTCGGAGAACGCTTTGTAAGGCCCAATCAAACAACGGTAAGTATTGCCTTCTTGCTTGGCCCAAATATCGGTACTGATATGTTGATACACTTGCTTCGCTTCAGGCAAAGCCAAGGGTTGGCCAAACACCCCACACTGAATCCAAAAGTAAGACGACTGCCCTTTCGGCTGCTGTTTGCCCCACATCCCTTTACCTATTGGGCAAGCGGCATCTAATACTGGCAAAGAGGCACTGGAAGCTTGAGTCGCATCACAGAGAAATTCTTCAGCGTAGGTCGGGGCGGACAACATAGGCAAAGCGAATACCGCAAAGCTCATCAGTGCTAACAAAGGTCGCTTAGATTTAACAGCCATTCTCGTTCCCATAGTCTAAATTCAAACCCTAAAGTCGGTGTCGCTACCCTAAGGGTATAGTGACATTATTGACGGCTCACTGTTGAGAAAATGTCGATGCAAAAAAAGAGCCGTATTTAGATACGGCTCTGAGTTTAGTGTGAATTTTATAATCAAATCTTAGGCTTGGATCACCCTTTGTAGATTTTCGGGTTAAATACATCACGTAACCAGTCACCCAACAGGTTGATAACTAATACTAATGTTACCAATACGATGCCTGGGAAGGCGGTGATCCACCACGCTCCAGAGAAGATGTAGTTAAAACCAATACTGATTAGCGCACCCAATGATGGTTGGTCTACAGGTAAACCTAAGCCAAGGAAAGAAAGTGCCGCTTCAGACATGATGGCATTTGCCACCTGTACCGTCGAAATCACTAAGATGGGTGACAGACAGTTGGGTAGAATGTGGCGGAACATGATACGTGGCGCTTTAAAGCCCATCACACGCGCCGCTTCAACATATTCTTTCTTCTTCTCAGCCAATACTGAAGCACGAATAGTTCGCGCGTATTGCGGCCATTCTGCAACACCAATAATCACCACCAACATCACGACAGCATATTGGCTGTAAAAGTCACTACCAAAGCTGGCTTTGAAAATGGCCGATACGATGATGGCGACCATCATGGTAGAAAACGAAAGCTGTACGTCGGCAAAACGCATCAGGAAGCTATCGATACGACCGCCAAAATAGCCCGCTGACAAACCAATGATGATACCAAGTACCAGTTGTAGACCTACCGCCAAAAAGCCGATGGTCAGTGACAAACGTGAGCCATAGAGAATGGTCGATAGAATATCACGTCCCTGCTCATCGGTACCCAGTAGGAATTGCTCATCGCCCTCTTCCATCCATGATGGTGGCAGTTCTGAGTCCATAATATCAATCGACGACAAGTCGTATGGGTCAGTGGGTGATAGCACTGGTGCAGCCAAAGCCATCACTAAGAAAAGCATGAACACGGTAAAACTTGCCATCGCGACTTTGTCACGCTTGAAGTAATACAAGAAATCCGATTGTTTAAAACGCTCCCAACGAGAAGGAGCAGTTGCTGTCTGGTTCATGATTATGCTCCTTTACCAGTGAGATTTACGGTCGGGTTGATGACGCCGTATAGCAAGTCAACAATGGTGTTCGTCACGACGAAAATCAGGCCAACGAAGATAACGTAAGCCGTGATTAACGGTGTATCAACACGGTTGATCGCTTCTAGGAAAAGGAAGCCAGTACCCGGCCACTGGAATACTGTCTCAGTCAGAATGGTGTATGCCACCATGGTACCAATTTGTACACCACCCACAGTCAGCACCGGCAACATGGTGTTTTTCAGTGCGTGCTGGTAGTAGATTTTATTCAGCGCTAAGCCTTTCGCTTTACCAAACTTGATGTATTCAGAACTCAGCACTTCCAGCATTTCAGAACGAACCAAGCGAATAAAGAGCGGCAGCATAATAGAGGCGAGCGCAATGCATGGCAGTATTAAGTGTGCTAGGCCATCCAGTGTCAGGTAGCCAGACTCCCAGCCAAATAGGTTCGCTGTTTCGCCTCGACCATAAGATGGTAACCAACCTAGCTCAATCGAGAAAACATACATCAGCATGATGGCGGTTAAGAACACAGGTATCGAGATACCGATACTACTCCCAGCCATGACGAGCTTAGTGAAGAAGCTTTTTGGATGAATCGCCGAGTAAACACCAAGAGGGATCGAGCAGAATACAATGATCAGCGTGGCACCAAATACCAGCTCAAGTGTGGCGACTAATTTATCAAGAATCACTTCAACCGCTGGGCGCTTGAAGAAGTAAGATGTACCTAAATCACCTTGTAGCGCATTGCCAACAAAGCGTGTGTATTTTGTAATGAAGGGATCATTCAGACCTAGATCATCACGTAGTGCTTGACGCTCGGCTTCTGAAACCGACTGACCAACCAACTCACGTAATGGGTCGCCTAAGTTATCCTGAATGGCAAACGCCACTAGACTGATCACAAACATCACTATCAGTGCCTGAAACAGGCGCTTGACCAGAAACGAAAACATTCCTTGCCCCTTTAACTTTCCATGGATTTCAGTCTGCTCAACCAGAAATATTCCGGTGGCATTATCAGTCTGAAAAATGGCACTTAACCCGACTGAAACAAAGCCAAGCACCAAAAAATTAAGTGTGGCACCCGATGAGGGTGCCAGTATTGTTACTTAATTCTGTGCCGGGTTATTTCACCACCAAGTCACCGAAGTAAGGGAAGTTCATGCCGTTGATGATTGGACCAATATCAACGTTACCTTTCGCTGCCCATGATGGATCTTGCCAGTGTAGAGGAACAAATGCCGCTTCGTTGTATAGAATCTCTTCGACTTTCTTCAGCGAGGCACTACGCTTCTTAAGGTCTGTCATTGTGTTCGTTTCTTCAATCAGCTTATCAACTTCAGCGTTTGAATAGTGACCACAGTTGTACTGACCTTTACCTGTTTCAGCGTTACGTGTCATTGCTAGGAACTCAGTGAAGTTACCTGAGTCCTCTGTATCTGGGTGCCAGCCGATCAAGAGCATGTCTGCTGCACACTTATCGAACTCAGGCCAGTATTGCGCTTTTGGCATCGTCTTTAGGTCAACCTTGATACCGATTTTAGAGAGCATGGCCGCAGAGGCTTGAGCAATCTTGTCATCGTTCACGTAACGGTTGTTTGGCGACATCATCGTCAGTGAGAAACCGTTCTCATAACCCGCTTCTTTCATCAGCTGTTTTGCTTTCTTGAGATCGTAGCGAGGTTTTAGGTCTGGGTTGTGACCAACGAAACCTACTGGGCTCTGTTGACCCGCGGCGGTTGCTGCGCCCTTCATCACTTTCTTAGTGATGCCTTCGTTGTTAATAGCGTAGGTGATCGCTTGACGAACACGTACATCTTTCAGGGCTGGGTTGCTGTTTTGGTTCATCTGGAACGTGATCACACGCGTACCAGGCATAGTGTAAAGGTCGACACTGTCGGCTTTCTTAATGCGCTTGTAGTCGTTTGGCGCTACTGGCGCAATCATGTCTACATCACCAGATAGAAGAGCGGCAACACGGGTCGCATCTTCTTTGATTGGCACTAGTGTTAGCTTATCTACGTTACCGTTAGAGGCTTTATCCCAGTAATCGTTGAAACGCTCAAACGTGACTTTTACGCCCTGCTCACGTTGCGTGATAATAAAAGGCCCCGTGCCAGACACATGAGTCGATGCGTAAGAGTTACCGTGCTTCACTAGCTCAGCTTTGTCTTTACCATCTTCTGTCTTACCTGAGTAGAACTTGCTGTCCATCGGGAATAGGTAAGTCATGACGTTTTCTACTAGCGGGTAAACGCCATCGGTTTTGACTTCAACGGTATAGTCACCCGTTTTAGTCACAGAAACGATTGGACCGAAGATACCTTTAAAGTCAGGAGATGTCTTTAGACGATCAAATGTCCACACTACATCGTCTGCCGTTAGTACATTCCCTGAGTGAAACTTCACACCTTGGCGGATAGTAAACTGCATTGTTTCGCCATCAAGACGTTTCCAAGATTCAGCCAATCGAGGTTCAAATTCCATTTTCTGATTAAAACGGATAAGTGGATCAAATACCATGTGAGACATTTGCAGTGTACCGCCAGACAGTTGCTCATGCGGATCCAGTGACACTGGGTCGGCATCATAAGCGACGGTAATATCTGCTGCCGCTGCGCCAAAGCTAAGGCCAGCTGCCATTAAAGCCACTGCTAGTTTGCTTTTCATGGTTTTCATTGCATAACTCCTTATGCGGGATTTCTATCCCTAGTTGTTGTATTTGTGTCTGTTTAGTCCCTGATGATGCTTGTATCAGGAAAGGTCTACGACTTACGCCGTTTTCATTTCTTCTCTTAAGCCCGTGAATTCAGGCATTAGGGAAATCAGTTGTTTGCTGTATTCATGCTGAGGTGAATTAAACAGTTGCTCTGTCGGGGCGACTTCTAACAAGGTTCCCATCTGCATTACACCAACACGGTCACACATCTGACGAATCACAGGCAAGTCGTGGCTGATAAACAGCATGGTTAAATTTAATTCATCTTGCAGATCTTTGAGCAAGTTAAGGATCTGAGCCTGCACTGACACGTCGAGCGCTGACGTCGGTTCATCACAAATAAGCAGACGAGGACGGGTCGCTAATGCGCGAGCAATGGAGATGCGCTGACGCTGCCCGCCTGAAAATTCATGCGGGTACTTCACACCCGCCATTTTTCCGAGGCCTACGTGATCAAGAAGGTCATGCACGATCTGCCTGGTTTCCGTTTCATTACTGGTTAACTGATGGAAACGGATAGGTTCCGCGATGATGTCAAAAATCTTCATGCGCGGATTCATTGACGTATATGGGTTCTGGAATACCATCTGCATCTGACGACGCAGAGGGCGACGTTCTTTTTCTGATTTCAGCGATGTCAGATCAATCCCTTCAAAGGTGACTTTGCCCGAGTTTGGCTGATACAGGCCAGCAATGACCCGCGCAATGGTTGACTTACCCGAACCAGATTCGCCCACCAAACCAAACGTTTCCCCTTCAAAAATTTCGAAGCTGACATTGTTCGATGCTTGAACATACTCACGGCGGCTTTCAAACAGTGAATCTTTAGTGGTAAAGCGAAGATTGACATTCTCAACTGTCAATAATGAGCCAGTGTAATCACGGTGATCCTGGCTTTGACCTAACCAATGGTTCTTAACATCCAATGGTTCCATTTCGTGTGCTTCTTCTATGTAGCTCACGAGTGGGAAGCGATCTAGCTTGATATCAGAGCGTGGTACCGCAGAAATCAGGCTGCGAGTATAGGAATGATCGGGTTCGCCCAGCACTTTGGCTGTAGGGCCAAATTCAACCAGATCACCCCGGTACATCACTGCGACACGGTCTGTCACATTGGAAACCACACCCATATCGTGTGTCACCAACATGCAGCCCACATTGTTCTTAATGCACAATTCGCGAATGAGGCTAAGAATTTGGTCTTGGATTGAAACGTCGAGAGCCGTAGTTGGTTCGTCAGCAATGATCAGGTCAGGCTCACCAGCCAAGGCAATCGCAATTACAACACGCTGACGCATACCGCCAGAAAACTGGTGCGGAAACTGCTTGAGGCGGTTTTCCGGTTGAGGTATCCCCACTTGCTGCATCAGAGATAAAGCGCGCTGATACGCTTCCTCGTCTGTGACCTTCATATTGGCATGAATGGTTTCTTTCAACTGCTGTTCAACAGTAAAAAGTGGGTTCAGTGAGGTCATTGGATCCTGAAAGATAAATCCAATTTTTGAACCTCGTACTTGGCGCATTTCTTCTGCCGATAAACCTGAAATCAGCTCACCATCTAAATAAACTTCACCACTAGCGATGCGGCCAGGTGGGCTAAGTAGATCAATGACGGCATTACCGACCGTTGATTTACCTGCGCCAGACTCACCCACAACGCCGACAATTTCTCCACGCTCAATATTGAACGATAGAGATTTAACCGCGGCATGCACACCGTGACGTGATGGGTATTCGATACGAAGATTTTTAACTTCTAAAAGTGACATTACCAGACCTCTACTGCTTTGGCAGTTTTCTGCCCTGTCTGAAAAGTGAATCCATTCAAGCCAGCCTGATCACCCAATCAAGTGAAGCAAAATTGGGGACACGGTTCTGGCAATTTACAAGGTCATCAATTTGGCAAAAAATTCACAGAAAAGCAACAAACATAGAATAAAAAGTCGAGTTTGAACAAATACCAAGCAGCTTATGAAAATAAGTATGCAATTGAGTTATATCATCAGTTGGTCACACCTGTTGTTAATGGAGAGCAAAACGCTTTATTTGTAAGTCCTCAAGGTTATAAGTCAGACGTTGACGTTATAAGAGTAAGAGAATAAAAATTCACAAAAAACACAACCAAACCATTTAACAAAATAAAAACATAAAGCTGCTATTAAACAGATAATCAGTAACTTAATCTATATATTCCATCAATAGTAAAACTTTAGTTCAGATTTATGATAAATCAACAGCAAAAATTACCATCAATAAACCCTATTCACTACAGCCATAAAAAGTGAGGTTTCTGCTTAACTATCTCTTTCAGGGGTGGACAATATGACGCTTGGCTAGCGGCGTTGTGCGAGCAAAATACTGAGCGTTCAAGGCTGAATAATCAACGCAGTGAGCATCATGAAGACGGATAAAGGTCGTTAAGAACGGCAGTTCCACTCTTTGCTCCACTACTCGCGAGGCCTTGTTGAGATGAGGTAAGGGAAGGACTAAATACGTCTTCCTGAGCGTTGAGCACGAAAAAAGGCACCCTAAAAACGAAAAAACCCCAGTCTTTCGACTGGGGTTTTCTCTAATAGTGGTCGTGAAGAGCCAGTTCAATGAACAGGCGAACCCCCGACCCATTCTTACGTTAGAAAACTAACCTAAGAAAAGGATAAGTGGTCGGTGAAGAGGGATTCGAACCCCCGACCCTCTGGTCCCAAACCAGATGCGCTACCAAGCTGCGCTATTCACCGACAAGTTATTTTTTTACTTGGTTTACGTTGTAGAGGGTCAACCCTCTGGTCTCGCTTATTCCAAGAGCCGAGATGCGCTACAAACACGCTATTCACCGACAAGTTATTTTTTTACTTGGTTTACGTTATAGAGGGTCAACCCTCTGGTCTCGCTTATTCCAAGAGCCGAGATGCGCTACAAACACGCTATTCATCGAGCAAATAATGGGGTGGCTAACGGGACTTGAACCCGCGACAACTGGAATCACAATCCAGGGCTCTACCAACTGAGCTATAGCCACCATCAATTCTTGTGTCTACCGCTCTAAAAGCCATAAACGAAAGAGTGGTCGGTGAAGAGGGATTCGAACCCCCGACCCTCTGGTCCCAAACCAGATGCGCTACCAAGCTGCGCTATTCACCGACAAGTTATTTTTTTACTTGGTTTACGTTATAGAGGGCCAACCCTCTGGTCCCGCTTATTCCAAGAGCCGGGATGCGCTACCAAGCTGCGCTATTCACCGACAAGTTATTTTTTTACTTGGTTTACGTTATAGAGGGTCAACCCTCTGGTCCCGCTTATTCCAAGAGCCGAGATGCGCTACGAACACGCTATTCAACGACTTATGTTTTATCTCGATAATGAATCAAGAATGGAGACAATACCACCAGAATAATGGGGTGGCTAACGGGACTTGAACCCGCGACAACTGGAATCACAATCCAGGGCTCTACCAACTGAGCTATAGCCACCATTATATATGCCAATTAACTTACCTTAGTAAGCGTCCGGATGGCGCGCCCGAAAGGATTCGAACCTTCGACCTTTGGCTCCGGAGGCCAACGCTCTATCCAGCTGAGCTACGGGCGCATGCCCTATCGGCGGAGTGGAATAATACGGATATCACACTAGGCCGTCTAGTACTTTTTACACTTTTTTTTATCGTTTGACGCCTTTTTGGGCAATTAAAGTGTGATAAACCCCTATTTCCGATTAGATAACCCTATGGAAGCGGTTAACTTGTTGTTTATTGCAACAAGTTATCAGGATATAATCACCCAATATTTACATTGATTTAACAGCAAAACGCTGTCGATCAAGCCACACTCTAATAATAGGTAAGCACGAACTTACCTTCAGGAATGTAAAGTGAGTTTAATGGATATGTCTCGAAAAATCTTAACCGCTTTGGCCGCTGCGATCACTTTTTCTAGCGCCTCTTTTGCAGCTAATGTCAGCCAAGAAGACTACGATGCGATTGCAGAACGCATTAAACCTGTTGGTGGTGTTTATCTGGCTGGCGCTGAGCCAGTAAAAGCTGAGCCAACTGGTCCACGTGATGGTGCAACGGTTTACGGCACATTCTGTATCGCTTGTCACGCATCAGGGGTAAGCGGCGCACCAAAAACAGGTAACGCTGGTGACTGGGGCCCGCGTATTGCGCAAGGTAAAGACGTGCTGAAGGACCACGCCATCAACGGCTTCAACGCCATGCCAGCGAAAGGCTCTTGTATGGATTGTTCAGATGACGAAATCGTTGCTGCCATTGAGCACATGATTGCGGGTCTGTAATCCCTCATTGATATAAAAGAAGGGCTTGGTTTTCACCAAGCCCTTCTTTTTCTGTTCCCTTGAAAAATAACCGCTATTTTTTGTTGAACATGGCACGAATATTCGCAATGTGTGCCTGCCCTTTAGCCATACGTTCTTCTTGCGTTTGTGGCTTTTTATTGACTTCCCATTCCACGTCATCAAACGGTAATTCATCAAGGAAGCGACTTTGAGTTGGCTTGATTAACTCACCAAACTGACGACGCTCTTTACACATGGTAAAGGTCAACTCACGCTGGGCTCGGGTGATCCCGACGTACATCAAACGGCGCTCTTCCTCAACATTGTCTTCATCGATGCTGGTCTGGTGAGGCAGAATCCCCTCCTCCGAACCAATCAAGTAAACATAAGGGAACTCTAGGCCTTTGGAAGCATGTAGAGTCATCAATTGTACCGCATCGCTGTCATCATCTTCTTCACCACGTTCCATCATGTCACGTAGTGTTAAACGTTGAACCACTTCTTTAATGGTCTTCTCTTCCTGATCATAATTATCCCCTTCTAAATCAGCGACAATCCAGGAATAGAGATCGGAGACGTTTTTCATCCGCATTTCGGCCGCTTTCGGGCTCGCAGAGGTTTCATACAGCCAGTCTTCATAATTGATATCACGCACCAATGAACGCACGGCTTCTACCGTGTCTCCGCGCTCGGCCTGATCCGCTATCTTGACTAACCACTGGCTAAAGCGGCGTAAGTTTTCTAACCCACGGCCAGACAAATGTTGCTCCAGCCCAATTTCAAAACTGCATTCAAACAGACTTTTACCACGCATATTGGCGTAACTACCCAGTTTTTCCAGTGTTACTGGGCCAATCTCACGCCGAGGCGTGTTCACAATGCGCAAAAATGCGTTGTCATCATCAGGGTTCACCAACACTCGTAAATACGCCATGATGTCTTTGATTTCCGCACGAGCAAAAAACGAGGTACCGCCAGAGAGCTTGTAAGGCACTCGGTTTTGCATCAGAGATTTTTCAATCAGCCGAGACTGATGGTTACCACGATACAAAATAGCGTAGTCGCGGTAATCGGTTCGGTTAAGAAACTTATGCGCAATCAGCTCACCTGTCACCCGCTCCGCTTCGTGTTCTTCATCTTTCGCCAGTAATACTTTAAGCTTTTCGCCATCCGGTATTTCAGAAAACAGCGACTTTTCGTACACGTGTGGGTTGTTGGCAATCAGTATATTGGCAGCACGCAAAATTCGGCTGGTAGAACGATAGTTTTGCTCCAGCTTTATCAAACGAAGGCTTGGATAATCTTCACCCAACAGCACCAAGTTCTGGGGTTTCGCACCACGCCAAGAATAGATTGACTGGTCATCATCCCCTACCACTGTCAGGCGACCCCGCTCGCCAACAATCAGTTTGACCAACTCGTACTGACTGGTGTTGGTATCCTGATATTCATCGACCAATAAATAGCGAATACGATTCTGCCAACGCTGTCGCACTTCTTGATTGGTGCGCAGCAGCAGAACCGGCAAAGCGATCAAGTCATCAAAGTCGAGTGCATTGTAGGCTTTCATCTGTTTCTGATACATGTCGAAACAGAAGGCAAACAGTTGCTGCTGTTCACCTTGAGCATATGCTTTCGCCTGCTCCGGAGTCAGCATGTCATTTTTCCAGTTGGAAATGGTACTCAGTAGCTGGCGTAGTAAATCTTTATCGCCATCGAGCTGTTTCTCAGTCAGCTCTTTCAATAGTGCTAACTGATCTTGGTCGTCAAACAGAGAAAAACCTGACTTTAACCCCAACGCCTTGTATTCACGTTTAATAATGTTGAGGCCTAAGGTGTGGAACGTCGATACCATCAAGCCTTTCGATTCGTTCTTGCCAAGCGTCTGACCGACACGTTCTTTCATTTCACGCGCCGCTTTATTGGTGAACGTCACCGCTGCGATGTTACGAGCTTTATAACCACACTGCTGAACCAGATACGCAATCTTGTTGGTAATAACACGTGTTTTACCCGATCCCGCTCCCGCTAGAACCAAACAGGGTCCTGATACGTACTTAACAGCTTCGTCTTGATTGGGGTTCAGCTTCATAGAGGTCTCTGAGGTCAAAATTTATGGCGCCTATAATAATGGTGCAATAGATCGATTGCTATGTTTAATCGTAGTGCAGCCACTCCGGCTAAAAGGATCTCATTGATTGTAAATTTATCTAATTAATAAAATGTTTTTATTGCACTAGTGTGCAGCTATCGGGCTATAATGAATGAACGTTCATTCATTGAAAGTGAGACTATGTCTAGTAACACATCAATAGATAAGCACGAGCAGATCCTCACAGCCGCTGAAAAGCTAATTGCAGAGTCAGGCTTTCAAGGCCTTTCGATGCACAAGCTGGCAAAAGAGGCAGGGGTGGCCGCAGGTACTATCTATCGTTATTTCTCAGATAAAGAGCATCTCCTGGATGAAGTGCGTTTAAACGTCGCCGAACGAATTGCAACTGCCGTTCAAGCTGACGTCAACGACGATATGCCCTTGAAAACACGCTATCGCACTATGTGGTTAAACATCTGGAACCTTGCAGGTTCGAATATGGAAACCCTGAGCAATCGCGTTCAATATGAATCTCTTCCCTGTGCAAACAAGCGAAAAACTCGGGAACTTGAGCGACAAATGTTTGCCAAAGTGGATCGGTTGTTTAATCAAGGAAAGGAACAAGGGATTTTTAAACCTCTCGACAATGAGATTCTTTCAGGGCTGAGTTTTGAGGCCAGTGTTGCACTGGCTCGCAAACATGCTTTGGGATACTACCAGCTGGATGACGTCGCTTTAGAAGCCGCCATCGAAGCTAGCTGGGATGCAATCATTCAACACTAACTTGGAGTTCTGATCAGAATGAAAAAGTGGACTTTCTTTATGTTGCTTATCGCAATACTGCTGTTTGGTAGCGTGATAGGCTTCAATCTATTCAAGCAACAGAAGATAGCTGAATATTTGGCTAATCGCCCAGAACCTGAGTTTCCGGTGACCGTAACGGAAGTACAACCTGTTGATTGGGTTCCTGTCATCGAAGCGATCGGTTTCATTGAACCGAACCAAGGTGTCACTGTAGCCAATGAAACAGCGGGGGTGATTGATAAAATTACTTTCGATTCAGGTACCGTCGTTGAAGAAGGTCAGCCTCTTGTTCTACTCGACTCTGAAGTGGAAAAAGCTGATCTGAAGAGCTCGCAGGCCAAACTACCAGCAGCACAGGCTAAGTATAAACGCTACCAAGGTCTATATAAGAAAGGCTCAGTATCTAAAGAAGCCTTTGATGACGCCGAAGCGAACTACTTCTCGCTTAAAGCCGATATTGAAAGCTTAAAAGCGACCATCGACCGTCGTGAAATCAAAGCCCCTTTCGCAGGCGTCGTTGGTATTCGTAACGTTTACCTAGGTCAATACCTACAAGCAGGTACGGACATTGTTCGCCTAGAAGACACCAGTGTTATGCGCTTGCGCTTCACTGTGCCTCAGACTGATATTTCCCGCATCAAACTCAATCAGCAAGTCGATATCTTCGTTGATGCTTACCCTGAGACACCATTTGAAGGCTCAATCACCGCGATTGAACCTGCAGTTAACGTCCAAAGTGGTCTGATCCAGGTTCAAGCTGACATTCCAAACAGCGATGGCAAGCTCCGTAGCGGTATGTTCGCGCGTGCCAATATCATTTTGCCAACGCTCGAAAATCAGGTAACCCTGCCGCAAACCGCCATTACCTTCACACTTTATGGGGACAATGTTTACATCATCTCTGAAGAGAATGGTGAAAAACGCGTTAAGCAACATGTGGTTAAAGTGGGTGAACGAGTGAAAGACATTGCTCACATCCTCGATGGCGTTAAACCTGGTGATTTTGTCGTGACATCTGGTCAGGTTCGTCTAAGCAATGACGCGAAAGTTCGTGTAGTAGAAAGCGATGCGACTACTCCACCAGCTGAAACACCTATGCTGTAATTGGAGGCCTCATGCGCTTTACTGATGTTTTTATTAAACGTCCAGTTTTAGCGGTATCGATCAGTTTTTTGATCGCCTTGCTTGGTTTGCAAGCGGTGTTCAAGATGCAGGTCCGAGAATACCCTGAAATGACAAATACGGTAGTAACGGTCACCACCAGTTACTACGGCGCCAGTGCCGACCTTATCCAAGGCTTTATCACTCAGCCTCTGGAACAGGCTGTCGCTCAGGCTGACAATATTGATTACATGACGTCCTCGTCAGTACTCGGTACATCGACCATTACCGTTAACATGAAGTTGAACACTGACCCGAATGCCGCCTTGTCTGACATTCTGGCTAAGACCAACTCGGTTCGCTCTCAACTTCCAAAAGAAGCCGAAGACCCAACTGTAACTATGTCGACGGGTTCTACAACAGCGGTGCTCTACATCGGCTTTACCAGTGATGAGCTTTCATCAAGCCAGATAACAGACTACCTAGAGCGTGTCATCAACCCGCAGCTGTTCACTGTTAACGGTGTCTCTAAGGTTGACCTCTATGGTGGTATGAAATACGCGCTGCGTATTTGGCTAGACCCTGCCAAAATGGCAGCACTGGGTAAAACGGCTACTGATGTCATGAACGTGCTAAATGCCAACAACTACCAGTCAGCGGCTGGTCAAGCTGTCGGTGAGTTCGTTCTGTATAACGGTAGCGCTGATACTCAGGTCTCTAACGTCGAAGAGCTGAAGAACCTTGTTGTTAGCTCTGACGAAGGTGATGTCACTCGCCTTAGCGATATCGCAAAAGTCACCCTTGAGAAGAGCCACGATGTCTACCGTGCAAGTGCCAATGGTAAAGAAGCGGTCGTGGTGGCGATCAACGCGGCGCCAAGTGCGAACCCAATCAACATCGCAGCGGATGTCCTTGATCTGTTACCTCAACTAGAGCGTAACCTGCCAAGTAACATCGACATGAACGTGATGTATGACTCGACCATCGCTATCAATGAGTCGATCAACGAGGTTATTAAGACCATCGCTGAAGCGGCACTGATTGTCTTGATCGTAATTACGCTGTTCCTAGGTTCTTTCCGTGCAGTTATGATCCCTATCGTTACCATCCCGCTATCTCTGATTGGTGTGGCGATGGTGATGCAAGCGATGGGCTTCTCATGGAACCTGATGACACTACTGGCAATGGTATTGGCCATCGGTCTGGTGGTAGATGATGCGATCGTTGTTCTAGAGAACGTCGACCGACACATCAAGCTGGGAGAGTCACCTTTCCGTGCAGCCATTATCGGTACACGTGAAATCGCGGTGCCAGTTATCGCCATGACTCTAACGCTGGGTGCAGTATACGCACCGATTGCCTTGATGGGTGGTATTACTGGCTCACTATTTAAAGAGTTTGCCCTCACCCTCGCAGGTTCGGTATTCGTATCCGGTATCGTCGCTCTGACACTATCACCTATGATGTGTTCGAAGATGCTGAAGGCTAATGAAACGCCAAACAAATTCGAACAGAAGGTACATAGTGTCTTAGATGGCATGACCAGCCGTTACGAGCGTATGCTGGGTGCGGTCATGAAGCACCGCCCTGTGGTGATTGGTTTTGCTCTCATAGTGTTTGCTAGCTTGCCGATGCTGTTCAAGTTCATCCCAAGCGAATTAGCACCGTCGGAAGATAAAGGGGTAGTCATGCTGATGGGTACTGCTCCATCGAATGCCAACCTCGACTTCATGCAAAACACCATGAATGACGTTAACCGGATTCTGTCTGACCAACCAGAAGTCGCGTACGCACAGGTGTTTACTGGTGTTCCCAACTCGAACCAAGCCTTTGGTATCGCGTCTATGGTGCCATGGAGTGAGCGTGAAGCGAGCCAGTCTGAAGTTGCCAACCGCGTGACAGGTTTAGTCAGCCACGTTCCCGGAATGGCAGTGACAGCATTCCAGATGCCGGAACTTCCAGGTGCAGGTTCAGGCCTTCCGGTTCAATTCGTGATCACCACACCTAATGCGTTCGAAAGCTTGTTCACTATCGCCACCGATATTCTTGGTGACGTGAAGTCTAACCCGATGTTTGTTTATTCTGAGCTGGATCTGAACTACGACTCAGCAACAATGAAGATTAACATCGACAAGGACAAAGCGGGTGCGTATGGCGTAACAATGCAAGACATTGGTACCACGCTGAGCACTATGATGTCTGATGGTTACGTCAACCGAATTGACCTTAATGGTCGTTCTTATGAAGTGATCCCTCAGGTTGAGCGAAAATGGCGCCTAAACCCAGAATCGATGAACAACTACTACGTGCGTGCTGCAGATGACCGTGCGGTTCCTCTGGGTAGCTTGATCACCATTGATGTTGTCGCTGAGCCACGCTCACTGCCACACTTCAACCAGCTTAACTCTGCCACCATTGGTGCTGTACCTGCACCAGGCACAGCTATGGGTGATGCTGTTAACTGGCTAGAAAATATTGCGACTGAAAAACTGCCAAACGGTTACAATCATGATTACATGGGTGAAGCTCGCCAATATGTCACTGAAGGGAGTGCGCTGTACGCGACCTTTGGTCTAGCACTAGCGATCATCTTCTTAGTTCTGGCAATTCAGTTTGAGTCTCTCAAAGACCCAATCGTCATCATGGTTTCCGTACCATTAGCAATCTGTGGCGCTTTAATCGCTCTAGCGTGGGGTGCAGCTTCAATGAACATCTACTCTCAGGTCGGTCTGATCACCTTGGTTGGTCTGATTACCAAGCACGGTATCTTGATCTGTGAAGTGGCCAAAGAAGAGCAGTTGCACAATAAACTAGGTAAGACTGAAGCGGTCATGGAAGCGGCGAAAGTTCGTCTACGCCCTATCCTGATGACGACTGCTGCGATGATTGCAGGTCTGATCCCACTGATGTACGCAACAGGCGCAGGTGCAGCTCAGCGCTTCAGTATCGGTATCGTTATCGTTGCTGGTCTGGCGATTGGTACTCTGTTTACCCTGTTCGTACTGCCAGTTATCTACAGCTACCTAGCTGAGAAACATAAGCCACTACCGGTGTTTGTTGAAGACAAGGATCTGGAAAAACTGGCTCGTGTTGACGAAGCAAAAGCCGCACAGCGTCAGCTGTCTGACAACAGCTAAACTCAACGTTTGCCAAAAGGCCACTTCGGTGGCCTTTTTTATTGGTCACTATTTGTCGTTAGTCGCTTCGAATTTTTGCTATCGAAGTAGCGACTTTCCCGTATCAATTACATAGAATACCAACAATAAGAGACAGGAGTTTTCGTCACATGTTTGACCCAAAGAAACTAGAACAAATTGCTAAACAGATACATGACTCAATGCCAACACCAGTGAAAGAGCTTGGTGCAGACGTTGACCAGAAAGTACGCCAAGTCATCCAAGGCCAACTGAACAAACTCGATGTCGTGAGCCGCGAAGAGTTTGATGTTCAAACTCAGGTATTGCTACGTACTCGCCAAAAACTGACCGAAATGGAGCAGAAATTGGCTGAACTGGAAGAGAAGCTAGCAGACAAGTAAGCTGAACCGCGAGAGAACCCTGAGGGCTGACGTGATAACGTCGGCCCTTTTTGTTTTCATGCATGTCACCCCCAGAGCGAGGAACGAGTGAGTTGGGGATCTCTTATCGCGGCTTGAGAGCTATTGGAGATTCCCTACTCCCTCCTTCGTCA
>NZ_JXXU01000066.1 GCF_000967495.1 Vibrio neptunius
TAAAACAGGGAGGGTTACAAGAGGTTATTCGCCATCATTCTTTATCCAGTTGCTTCCCCTTTACGTACAACGGCAAGGTGAGATTGAAGTTTTCTGATGTCTAATAAACAAGGCTATATAGAGGTGGGCCTATCATAATATGAACCGTCACATCACCGAGTGAATGAGTATCAGTACCGGCTAAGCGATGGCAACAAACAACGCTGGACTCGAATATCAAGACAGAGGTTTTGCAATGTTCTGCAATGGGATTGACTGGAATGTTTTTGTTGTGTCCTGTCCCTAAAGAGTCTGATCAATTCAGCGAGACCTAGAGGGAATGGTATATTTCAGCTCTGGTGAGGTGTCTACTAGGCGGGATGATTCACGGGATTGTTTAGATAAACAATAACTCCTCTTGATTTAGAGGTAGATGCTCATCTGGTATACAGGCCACAACCTTGCCAAAACTTGAGCTGAGGCCATTGAGAGCGCCTAGTGATAAGTATTAGTAGCGACTAATAGCTAATTGCATGCGCTGTTTGAACCATACTTTAGTCAGTCCACACTAAGACGCTCATTCATCATTCCAGATGTTAAATTAGAGAATCAAATGAGATTCCACAAGCGTCTTTCTCCGATACAATCGGAGTATCGACTACTGGCCAATCGATGGCCAAACTGCTGTCACTCCATAAAATAGACACTTCCGCACTCGGGTTGTAAAAGTCTGTACATTTATAAACAAACTCTGCTTCTTCGCTTGTTACATAGAAACCATGCGCAAAGCCTTCGGGAACCCACAATTGTCGCTTATTTTTTGCAGAAAGATAGACGCCTACCCATTGTCCAAATGTTTTAGAGCCTTTACGTACATCTACCGCAACATCATAAACCTCGCCAGAAACAACTCGAACCAGTTTTCCTTGCGTGTTTTCAGTTTGGAAATGTAAGCCGCGCAGTATCCCTTTTTTTGATTTTGAGTGATTATCCTGGACAAACTGTACAGGATAGCCAGTTACAAGTTCTTCAAACTTATTCTGTTGCCAAGTTTCCATAAAGAAGCCTCTTTCATCGCCAAATACTTGCGGCTCAATGATTTTGACATCTGAGATAGGAGTATTGATTACTTTCATATTTATTATACGTACGCTTTAATCTTTTTTAGTGCCTTGCGCCAATCACTTTCGTTGATACCAAACTGAGTCTCTATCTTTTTACAGTTTAGTCGCGAATTGGCAGGACGTTTGGCCGGTGTCGGAAACTCTGAGCTTGAAATGGCGCTTAATTCAGGTTGCTTAGCGAGTACTTTAGCATTTTCTGCCTCAGCAAAAATAGCGGTAGCAAAATCGAACCAGCTAACATGTGGAGCCCCAGAGAAGTGATAAATCCCCCATTCTGTATTCCCACCATTTTCAATATGTTTAATCATAGACACAAGAGCATCTGCGATATCTCCCGCATAGGTAGGTCCCCCAAACTGGTCTGCCACTATATTAAGGGAGTCTCGCTCTCCGCCTAGACGTAGCATCGTCTTGACAAAATTTGTGCCATATTCTCCAAAAACCCATGAGGTTCTTAATACTAAATATCGCTTACACGCTAGAGTGACAGCATGCTCTCCGGAGAGTTTACTGTCTCCGTATACACTCATAGGGTTTGTACTATCAAGCTCAGAGTATGGCATATTGCCTTGACCATCGAACACATAATCTGTCGATATGTGGAGCATGACTGCATCGTGCGTCTCCGCTGCCTGCGCTAAGTAAAGCGGACCATCTCTATTTATCGAGAATGAGAGTTCCTTTTCAGTTTCTGCTTTATCAACCGCAGTATAAGCTGCTGCATTAATGATATAGTCAGGTTGGAACTTAGATACAATGTTGTCTACTGCAATCTTGTCTGTAATATCTAGTTGTTGGCGGTCCAATGCCAGTAACTCAGCTTGCTGACTAAGCTTTTGCTTTAATAAATGTCCGACTTGGCCGTTGCTGCCTGTAATCAAAACCTTCACTCTACTCTCCCTACCTTTTTATTAAAGAGAGCAAATAATGGCCATAATCGTTCTTGAGCAAAGGCTTGGCTAACTGTTCTATATCATCATCTGATAACCAGCCGTTCCGCCACGCAATCTCTTCCAGACATGCCACTTTAAGCCCTTGTACATGCTCAATGGTTTGAACGAATGACGATGCTTCATGTAAGCTTTCATGTGTCCCTGTGTCGAGCCACGCGAAGCCTCTTCCTAGAAGTTCAACATTCAAACTATCATCATGTAAATACATCTCGTTGATTGAAGTAATCTCTAGCTCACCTCGATCCGATGGCTCCACTTTTTTAGCAAAATCCACCACACGATTGTCATAAAAGTAGAGGCCAGTAACCGCATAATTTGACTTAGGTTTTAGAGGCTTTTCTTCGATTGAGATAGCTTTCATATTTTGATCAAACTCTACGACACCAAAACGCTCTGGGTCTTTAACTTGATAGCCAAATACTGTTGCACCGTGTTCTCTTTTAGCTGCGTTTTGCAATGCTCTACTAAACGATTGACCATAAAATATGTTGTCACCTAAAACCAGACAAACACTATCATCGCCAATGAAGTCCTCGCCAATAATAAAGGCTTGAGCTAAGCCATCTGGACTTTCCTGTATGGCATACTCTAAATTAACTCCAAAATCACTGCCGTCACCTAACAAACGTTTAAAGCTCAGATTGTCCTCTGGCGTGGTAATGATCAAAATGTCCTTAATTCCAGAAAGCATCAGTGTCGAGATTGGATAAAACACCATAGGCTTATCATAGATAGGCAGCAGTTGTTTGGAGACACCACGAGTCAGTGGAAATAAACGTGTTCCTGAACCACCAGCAAGTACAATACCTTTCATTACTTACTCCCAATGCCAAGGCGTTCAAAAGCATAGGTGCCATCGAGCACCCGGCGCCACCAAACTTTGTTGTTCAAATACCAAGATACGGTTTTTCTGATACCTGACTCAAATGTCTCTTCTGGTTTCCACCCTAACTCATTCTCGATTTTACTCGCATCGATGGCGTAACGAACATCGTGTCCAGGACGATCCATCACGTGAGTTATGAGGTCTTGATAGTGAGCGATTCCCTCTGGCTTATTCGGAACCAGCTCCTCTAGTAGATTACAAATTGTTTTAACGACTTCAATATTGGTTTTCTCGTTATGGCCACCAATATTGTAGGTTGCACCAACCTTTCCTTCTTTTACAACCAGATACAGTGCACGAGCATGATCTTCTACAAACAACCAGTCTCGGATCTGCTTGCCATCACCATAAACAGGTAAAGGTTTACCTTCCAATGCATTGAGGATCATTAAAGGAATGAGTTTCTCTGGAAAATGATAAGGGCCGTAGTTATTAGAGCAGTTGGTCACTAGGGTGGGCAGTCCATAAGTTCTCTGCCAAGCCCTAACTAAATGGTCGCTTGAAGCCTTGGAGGCTGAATAAGGGCTGGATGGTTCATACGGCGTTTCTTCAGTAAACAGTTCCGTAGTACCTTCAAGGTCACCATATACCTCATCGGTAGAAATATGGTGGAAGCGAAACTTTGACTGACCTTGATCATCAAGTTGTCCCCAATAAGTGCGGGCGGCTTCAAGTAGGGTGTAAGTACCCATGATGTTGGTTTCAATAAAAGCTGCGGGGCCGTCAATTGAACGGTCTACGTGAGACTCAGCTGCAAGATGCATAATCGCATTAGGCTGATGTTTTTCAAAAATGCGTTTCATCTCACTTGCATCGCAAATATCGACTTGTTCGAACGAGTAACGTTTACTATCCACAACTTTATCAAGGGACTCTAAGTTTCCAGCGTAGGTCAGCTTGTCTACGTTTACCACTTCATCCTGAGTATTTTGGATGATATGACGGATAACCGCAGAGCCAATAAAACCCGCACCGCCAGTAACCAGTATCTTCATCTAATGTCTTTCCTAAATCTCTCGATATTCTCAACCTAATTCACGACAACTACAGATGTGATCAGGCTATATAAGTATTTCAAAATTTTACTAAATAGAATTTTGCCTAAGGATACAACAAAGCAGGTTGATTAGCGACCTGCTATGGTCGGACATTAGAGACCATAAGATAGCCCTTGGAGCCAACCGCAAGCATGTTATACTCTGCTGAACTTTCACAGTATCAGGCTATTAATATGATCATCGTAACTGGCGGCGCTGGCATGATAGGCAGCAATATAGTTAAAGCACTAAACGAAAAAGGTATTACTGAGATCTTAGTTGTCGACAATCTTAAAAATGGTAAGAAGTTTCAAAATCTAGTCGACCTTGACATTGCTGACTACATGGACCGTGATGATTTCCTATCTCAAATTATGGCTGGTGATGATTTAGGCCCTATCGAAGCAATTTTCCATGAAGGGGCTTGCTCTGCGACGACTGAGTGGGATGGCAAGTACATGATGCTCAATAACTATGAGTATTCAAAAGAGCTTCTGCATTATTGTCTAGAACGAGAGATTCCTTTCCTTTACGCCTCTTCTGCGGCCACTTATGGTGAAACAGATACTTTCATTGAAGAGGAAGAGTATGAAGGTGCACTGAACGTATACGGCTACTCTAAGCAGCAGTTTGATAACTACGTGCGTCGTATTTGGCGAGATGCTGAAGAACATGGAGAAAAGCTATCTCAAATAACGGGTTTCCGTTACTTCAATGTTTACGGTCCTCGAGAACAGCATAAAGGCTCGATGGCATCTGTTGCTTTTCACCTAAATAATCAAATGAATGCGGGCGAGAACCCTAAATTGTTTGCAGGTAGCGAATCTTTTAAACGTGATTTTGTTTACGTCGGTGATGTGGCTGCGGTAAACCTTTGGTTTATGGAAAATGGTAGAACTGGAATCTTCAACCTGGGTACTGGTAATGCAGAGTCATTTGAAGAAGTGGCTAAAGCGGTGATCTCTTATCATGGCAAAGGTCAAATAGAAACTATCCCATTTCCTGAACATTTAAAAGGCGCTTACCAAGAGTTTACTCAAGCAGATCTGACAAAGCTCCGTGCTGCTGGCTGTGGACATGAGTTTAAAACGGTAGCTCAGGGTGTAGCTGAATATATGAAGCAGATCAATCGTTAGTCTCCAGAAAGAGTCTAATTTAAGATAGTGGAGCAACCTCCTTAATTCACGCTAAGTATTATAAGGTTATTTGTGTCAAAGCCTGCAATCCTTCATATTTGCCTCTCCCAAGGTTGGGGGGGGCTAGAGATGTACCCTATTAGAACGAGCGAGGAGCTCGCTGATCGTGGCTATACTGTTTTCGGCTTATGTATAGCTGGTACACCGGTCGCAGAAAGTATGCGGAGAGCTGGTGTTGAGGTTTTTGAAGTTTTGTCAAAAAACAGCCTAATAATCTCACAGTTATTTGAACTCAATCGCTGGTTAGTGCAGAGAAATGTGTCCATTGTACATTGTCATAAATCTGGCGACATCCTTATTTCTGCACTCTTAAATCTGTTGCTCAGAAGGAAAACCTTATTTACTGAGCATATGGGTGTAAAACGCCCAAAAAAAGATTTTTACCATAGATTGGTCTACGCTCATATCGATCAGGTGCTTGCTATAAGTGACAAAACATATGAACGAAACATCAAATCACTGCCTGTACCTGAAGGTAAAATATCTCGATTGTGGCTTGGCACAGATATTCAACTAGACCCCGTTGAAGACCCGCAAAAAATAAAGAGAATTAAGGATGAAATTGCTTTACCAAATCAATCGATTGTAGTCGGAAATATTGGACGAATTTGCTCAGGTAAGGGGCAAATGGAGCTGCTAGAAACTTTTAATTTATTAACCGAGCAATACCCTCAGCTCCATCTTTTGCTTGTTGGAGGACTAGAGGTATCTGAAGGCGCAGACGTTAATTTTGTTCAGAAACTTAAGAGTAGAATTCACGACCTACGCCTTAATAGTCGAGTCCATTTGATTGGTTTTAGAAAAGATACGTGCCAGATGTTGTCTATAATGGATATCGTTTGCTTACCTAATCATAATGAAGCTTTTGGTCTAACCGCTATTGAAGCAATGGCAGCCAAAAAAGCGATCGTCGCTTGGAAAACAGGGGCTCTCCCTGAGGTTTTAGATTCCTCAGCACTTCTATGTCAGCCATTTGACAATTTAGATATGGCGTCAAAAATAGAAAACTATTTAAGAAATCCGGACTTAATGTACGATAAAAGTAATCAAGCATATAATCGCGCTAAGAAGGAATTCTCTATGGCATCTCATATCTCTAAATTGGAACAGTTTTATTTGTAATTTGTATGAAATTAAACAATCTATACACAAAAAGTGACAAACTATTTTCACTATCAATATTTCTAGTTTTAGCATTATTACTCAGCACGAATAATGGCTCTGTTGCTATTGCAGGGGCAGCTGTACTGGTTTCATTTCTACTCATATATAGAAATAGAGAAAAGATAAAATTAGACAACCATGACAAAATAGTAATTGCTTGCTTGAGCGCCTATGCTATATCAAATGTACCTCTAGTTTTACTAGATTGGGATAATTTTAGATATTTTAGAGGTGCCTCAAGAGTCATCCTTTGTATACCTATATACTTCTCTTTTAAATATTTTTTGAATACCAAGTGCATCTACATAAAACCACTCGTATGGGGAACTATACTTGGAAGTTTTGGCGCATTTTTGTTTGCGTGTTATCAACACTTTGTGGAAGGGAGACTTAGAGTTGATGGGTTTTTATTTAGTATCAATTTTGGTTATTTAGCCTGTTCATTGGCGGTCTTAGCACTCGCTTTATTACGTTATAATATTTTGCGTACTTTGTTGCTAGTGTCTTTCCTGTTTGCATCAACAGCAACATTGATGACGTTAACAAGGGGAGCAATATTTGCTCTTCCTCTAGTTTTAGCTCTCATACTGGTCATTAATATTAAGAGAATAGGCATTAAAAATTTTTTGTTCACTAGTCTTGGACTATCTTCCTTACTCATCGGCTCATACTTTGTGTCGCCACAGTTTCAAGAAAGACTTGATTTTACAATTTATGAGGTAACGAGCATTACAAATGGTAATGTAGAGCAGGCACTTTCTTCTGGTGGAAGACTGCTACTATGGCGTGCAGCGTTTGAAGCTTTTAAAGAGCGCCCTTTGATCGGGTTGACTCACCCAGAACGGGAAACCTTGAATAGGGAGCTTGCGAGTCAGGGAGTCATCAATGATTGGGCGGCAGGAGTTAAGAGAGGCCATGCTCATAGCCAGTACTTTGATCAACTTGCTTCGGGCGGAATACTTGGGATTATCTCTGTGATTTTTACGCTAGCTGTGCCTTTTGGTTATTTCTTTAGGTTTAGAGAAAAATCAGATGCAGCCTATGTAGGATGTTTGTTTGTTTTTAGCTTCGCGCTATTCTGTCTTACAGAAGTCGCTCTGCAACAAAACCTAATAAGTACTTTCTACGGATATATGCTTGCATTGTTTTTTGCAGCCACTCAATTAGAAATTAACGATAATCTAGTGAGAGCTGAAACTACACAATAAACTTTGTGTAACTATTAGTTAAGCAGCGTTTTCGTAAGTTGCATCGCAATTGAATATTGGTACTTAAAGAGTTAATGCTCATGAAAATCCTGATCATCGGCCCATCATGGGTAGGCGACATGGTGATGTCGCAAAGCTTGTATACCTCACTTAAAAAATATCACCCTAGTGCTAGTATCGACGTACTCGCACCTGCATGGTGCAGGCCAATACTTGAAAGAATGCCTGAGATTGATAATGCTATCGAAATGCCTATTGGGCATGGTGTTTTTCATCTTTCAGGACGGTGGAAGCTCGGACGCCAGCTGGCTAATCAGCAGTACACCCATGCATACATTCTCCCTAACTCGGCGAAATCTGCGTTGATTCCACTTTTTGCCGGAATCTCGCATAGGATTGGCTGGAAAGGTGAGATGCGCTACGGTCTACTTAATGATTTAAGACCTGATAAACGTATTTTCCAGTATATGGTTGAACGATACGTTGCTCTCTCTTATCAAAAGTCATCCATGATTGATGAAGTGAGTATTGATAGGTGCCCCAAGCCTTCCCTAACAGTATGCACGGATAGCCAAAAAACAGCGCGTCAAAAGCTTAAATTAACCTGTGACCGCCCTATAGTAGGCTTGTGTCCTGGTGCAGAATTTGGCCCAGCAAAGCGCTGGCCAGATTCTCACTATGCAGAGCTTGCTAGATACCTTATCAACAAGGGGCAGCAGGTTTGGCTATTCGGTTCAGCAAAAGATAAACAAGTCACAGAGAAAATTAAAGCAGCACTGACTCAAGAACAACAACATTACTGTTTTAATCTGGCTGGAGAAACGTCGCTAATTGAAGCGGTTGATCTACTTGCAGCCTGTCATACCGTGGTCTCTAACGACTCCGGGTTAATGCATGTTTCAGCAGCGGTAGGTTGTAATATCGTTGCAATATATGGCTCTAGCTCACCAAAATACACTCCCCCCCTGACTGATAATCTAGAGATGGTGCATACTGATATAGACTGTCGCCCTTGCTTCAAACGCCAGTGTCCACTTGGACATCAAGACTGTTTGAATAAACTAATGCCACCTCAAGTTATTTCTGCTGTAGATAAATTCATTGAGTAAAAATTTATGAAACACCTCTGGTTTGAACGTGGTGCATATGCATCCAAAAAAGCTCGCCACTATGTAGAGACAGAATTCGCTCCTGAAAAAGTAAAAAAGATCGCAGTGATCCGACATGCTGCACTTGGCGATCAAGTGATAGTTCGCCCCTTTTTAGTCGAAGCTCGTAGGTTTTTCCCTAATGCTGAGATTACTTTAGTTGCTGTCTCCAATTATATGTATGGTTTACCAAGCGATCTCGTTGATCACGTTCACATCATGCCTGGGAAAGAGCGTGGTAAAAAGATATCGATTAAAGAAAAAATCTCTAATATAAAACAATTAGGTGAGCAAGATATCCTCTTTGACTTAGCCAGTACCAATAGGTCTCATTGGATGACCGCATTTAGTAAGGCGAAAATAAAGATGGGGTTCCCTTATAAATGGTATCTAAGAGGTTCTCTTTTCAATATGGCAGTCTACCGTTCGGACTTTCAACCAGAAGTTGAATGTATGATGGATATGCTAAAACTGCTTGGTCATAACCCTTCACACCCTTTTGATTTTGCTTATCCAGATCACAGACAGCTGAGGTGTACCGATAATCCCTTTGTTCTCTACTTCAACGGCGCCTCTCAGCAAAGTAAGATACTTTCCAAAGAACAAATGTACGGTGTATTGGAGCAAGCTATACAAGAAAACCCAAACTATATTCATATTTACCTAGAAGGCAAAAATGAGTTTGAAAAAGGGGATTTTTGCCAAGAATTACTTAAGTATTCTAATTTTAAGATCCAGCCTTGCTTACCGCTGGATCAACTTGTCGAATTAACGGCTAGAGCGACTTTAATGGTTGCTCCTGACACGGGTGTTCGCAACGTAGCTATTTCAACACATACTCCGACCGTAGGTATCTTTTACTCAACTGTCCCGTTCAGATATACTCCAATTTATGAGCAACACAGCATTGTTATGAAGTCCAACGGTGATATTCCTACAATCGAGCAAATTACTCAGACTATCCAAAGAGCATTGCAAAACTAGCTGATCTCCATCCGTTCATAGAAAGAGAACATGAATAATGAATAATTTGTCCATTCTGATCGCCAATAGATTGATTCGCTTAACTGGCAATATTTTCAAGGTGTTATCCTACCTATTTCATTACCTGTTCCCAAACAAGCGCTTTACTATTCCGGCACATTCTCCAGCAAAAATAAAACTATCAAGCTCAAGAAGAATTCCTCGACAAATCTGGCAAACAAACTTTACAGATCAAGCAGCTCTACCTGTTTATTTGAATTACCTTTTTAACCGTTTGCTCACGATGCACTGCGATTACAACTATGTAAGTACCGAAGCTCGTGGAGAGTACCTAAAAGAAAATGCATCTGAAGAGGTTTATGATGCCTACTCGAGATTAACCAATGGTGCTGCACAAGCAGATTTATGGCGCTTGGTAGTGCTAAATCACAAAGGCGGGATATATATGGATATTGACGCCACGGTGGTTTGGTCTTTGGATAAACTACTGGGAGATGATCACGATTCTCTGTATATAAAAATCGACAAAAACACCCGATTCACTAACTACTTTATTGCGACTGCCCCAAATAACCCTGACTTGGCAAAAGCAATAGAGCAAGCGGTATACAACGTAAATAATTATGAGCCTTCAATGGGTGTTTACCACTCGACAGGCCCAACCGTTTTACATAATTTGCTCATCAACAGAGACGACGTAAACGTTCGAGATCGTAAGTTCGTGTGTATACAGGGCACTTTTACCAACGAATATTTTCAATACATCGACAAACCTCGTGGTAAATGGACCCACATTAACCCAGAAGAACTTGTCAAAAAGAAATGATCATTCGAATGCTTTATACGGTGCTGCTTTCATTCGCAGCACCTTTTTTACTTTATGGGCTCTTTAGAAAAAAGAGTGGCAAGCCCCACGTAGGGAAGCGCTGGAAAGAGCATTTTGGTATTTCTCCTAAGTTGAACACGACTAAGCCCTTGTGGATACACGCTGTTTCGGTTGGGGAGACTATCGCCGCAACCCCCTTAATTAAACAGATAAAGCAGTCTAGTCCTGAGACCATCATTCTACTAACCACCACCACACCTACAGGCGCTAAGCAAGCGGAAACTCTTGGTGATTTAGTCGAACATCGCTATATGCCCGTTGATTTTAGCTTCGCAGTTCGAGCATTCATCAAGCGATTTTTACCGTCACAGCTTCTGATTATTGAAACTGAACTGTGGCCCAACACTTTGGTCCAAACCCATAAAGCTGGCATCCCCGTTACCGTCATTAATGCACGTTTATCAGAAAAGTCCTTCCGAGGTTACCAGCGCATTTTACCTTTGTTCAAGCAATGCATCTCGCCTTTAACAAAGGTATTGTGCCAATATGAAAGCGATGCCAAGCGCTTTGAAAAACTCGGGGTACCGAAAGAGAGATTGACGGTTACGGGATCAATCAAATTTGATATCCAAATCAGTGAAGAATCAAAAGACAACGCCCTGTGCCTTAAAGAAAAAATAGGCTCGGAAAGACCAATATGGATTGCTGCAAGTACACACAAGGGTGAAGATGAGATAGTACTGGAAGCACACAAACTGTTATTACGAAGCTTACCTGACGCGTTATTGATCCTTGTCCCTAGGCATCCTGAACGATTTGGACAAGTAGAACAGCTTGCAGACACTTTGTTTTCAACCATAACACGTACCAGTACTCACAATGTACAGCCTTCATCGCAAGTATATATCGGCAATACTATGGGTGAGATGATGACATTTTTAGGTTCATCCGATGTGTGTTTTATGGGGGGGAGCTTACTGGGTAAAAAGGTTGGCGGTCACAATTTGTTAGAGCCAGCTGCACTCGCTAAACCCACTCTGACAGGGCCAAGTTATTACAACTTTGCCGACATCACAGAGTCATTGATATCCGCTGGAGCATGTCAAATAATTCATAATGCTGAAGAGTTAGCTGAAGCATTGCAATTCCTATTTGAACATCCAATGAAAGCTCAAGCACAGGGAAAAGCAGCTTTGAAGATCGTTAATTTAAATGTCGGTGCTCTGAAAAACACACTCAGTCACGTTAATCTATAAGTAAGGTATGCAATGAAAAAGCTAGTTGTTGATCTCGATGGTACATTAACCCAAGCCAACACCTCTGATTACAGAAATGTTCTACCTCGTTTAGATGTGATTGAACAGGTTCGGAATTATAAGAATCAAGGTTTTGACATTGTCATAGCCACTGCTAGGAACATGCGTACTTACGAAGGCAACGTTGGAAAAATTAACATCCATACATTGCCTATCATTACTGAATGGCTAGACAAGCACGATGTACCTTATGATGAAATCATTGTAGGTAAGCCTTGGTGTGGACACGAGGGGTTCTATATTGATGATCGTGCCGTGCGACCATCAGAATTTGCAACTCTAAGTACTGATGAAATTAATCAATTGCTTGAGAAAGAAAAGCAATGTTCTTAATCATGTCTGGGGCTTATGTCGGCCAAGAACTTGAATCAGAGTTTGGTAAGATTCCTCCTAGCTTCTTACCTCTAGGTAACAGGAGACTTTTTCAACATCAACTAGCTTTATCTCCTGAAGGTGTTGAGCTGCTCCTATCTATTCCTGAATCATTTCAGATATCTCCAATAGATAAAGCATGGTTGGACGATCACCATGTCAATGTACTAGCAATTCCCGATGGTTTGAGTTTAGGTGCATCTCTGGTAGCAGCGCTAAATATATCTGGTCATAGCTTGTCCAAACCTCTTCACGTTCTATATGGAGACACTTTGTATCGGAAGTTACCAGTGGGAGATGATTTGGCTAGCATTTCTCATGCAAAAGATAGCTATAACTGGGCTGTATTAACCGATGACAGTGCACATTGGCTCAAGGATAGCAACACACAGACAACCAACGATTCTCAAAAAATTATTGATGGGTATTTTAAGTTTAGTAATCCGAGAGAATTGATTAAGAATATCACCCAAAGTGAATGGAACTTCATTGAGGGGTTAAACCGTTATCATAGTAGCGTCGGTTTGACACCAGTAGAGTCTGACAACTGGCTTGACTTTGGTCATGTGAATACTTACTACCGTTCAAAAGCTCAGTTCACCACTCAGAGAGCCTTCAATGAACTGACTATCAATGCAAAATGGATTGAAAAGTCTAGCTCAAAGGACTGTAAAATAGCGGCGGAAGCTAACTGGTTCTCAGAGTTACCAGCTGAACTGAGGGGAAATATTCCTCAATATCTAGGTGCCACTCACAAAGATGGTAAAACATCCTACCGATTGGAATATCTGCATCTTACAGCTTTGAATGAGCTGTTCGTCTTTTCTAAACTACCCGGACACATATGGAACCAGATACTTGCTAGCTGCATTGAGTTCTTATCTTTATGTGAAAAAAGTAAAGCCCCTAATAACTGTTCCGGTAACTCGTTAGATGCCTTATTTTCACAAAAAACTAAACAGAGATTGAACGATTATTGTCAATCACATGGTGTGTCCTTGGACCAACAATGGATATTTAACGAATCTGACAGCGTTTCGATTCGAGAGATACTGACAGAGAGTGATAAACATCTGCCGAAAAGTCCCAGCTCGGACTCTGTCTTACATGGAGACTTTTGCTTTAGTAATATTCTTTATGACTTTAGAGCAGGTAAAATCAAAACTATAGACCCTAGAGGCATGACCCCCAACGGTGAAAAAACCATTTTTGGTGATATACGTTATGATTTAGCCAAGTTGAGCCACTCTATTTTGGGCCTGTATGACTGGATCATCGCAGGCTACTGCTCAGTCAAGATTCAAGACGGCGAGATCTTTTTGCAAATCGCAGAAGAAAATCAGCATAAGGAAACTCAACAAGCTTTTATAGAGCTCATCGAAAGAGAGTTTGGCCTGACAGCTCATAACTTGTACGCAATGCAAATTCAGTTATTTCTTTCTATGCTGCCACTGCATGCCGATGATTCATCGCGCCAACAAGCTCTATTTGCTAACGCATTTCGTCTTTACCATGTCCTAGTAAGGTTAAAACAATGATTGTAATTCCAATGGCGGGCATGAGCTCTCGCTTCTTTAAAGCTGGTTACACCAAGCCTAAGTATATGCTTGAAGCTCATGGACAAACGCTGTTTGAACATTCAGTAAAGAGTTTTCAGGCTTATTTCTCGACTGTGCCATTTCTTTTCGTTGTGAAAAACGTGTTCGATACTCCACAATTTGTGCGACAAAAAGCACAAGAAATGGGTATTACGGAATTCCATATCTCGATATTAGAGGAAGATACAAGAGGCCAAGCAGAAACCGTCGCACTGGGCATCGAGCAGCTACAGTCTAAGGGGATAGGTCATAACGGCCCTATTACTATCTTTAATATTGATACTTTCAGACCAGACTTCCTATTGCCTGATGTGAGTACGAAAAGTGATGGCTACCTAGAAGTATTCAAAGGTGAAGGGGCTAACTGGTCATTTGCCAAACCAGAAAGTGAACATACAACGCGAGTTATACAAACAGCGGAAAAGAACCCAATCTCTGATTTGTGCAGTACGGGATTGTATCATTTTAATCACCAGAAAGACTTCTTAGATGCTTACTATCAATACCTTGCCAAGCCAGTTCATGACTGGGAAAAGGGTGAGCTCTACATTGCACCTCTCTACAATTTATTGATAGAAAAAGGGTTGGATATTCACTATCACCTAATCGACCGCAATGACGTGATATTCTGTGGTGTACCTGACGAATATACAGACTTTTTAAGCAAGGCGAAGTAATAATGAAAATAGCGGATAAAGATATTTCATTTGTTGTTCAGGGCCCAGTTCAAGAGAACAAAGATAGAAAGCAACTATCCGGTATTACTGAAGAGTGTTTAAAATCAATACGCTATTATTTCCCACAAGCCACGATCATTCTTTCGACATGGAAAGGACAAAATCTTTCAGGATTAGATTACGATAAGTTAATCGAGCTTGACGACCCTGGCCCTAACTATATCGTTCAAGGTGGCACAAAGGTAAAACTCAATAACAATCGTCAGATTTACAGCTCCTATATGGGTCTTAATTCTGTTAAAACCAAATACTCAGCCAAGATTAGAACGGATAACAAAATTACAGGACGCGGATTTGTCGAACTTTTTGAGCAGTACTCTCAAATCCCAAGACAACCTGAGTTTAGTATGCTGAATTCTAGGGTAGTCACTAGCAGCACATTTTTCATTTCATCGCATGCTGGTAAACCAGTGTATTTCCATAAGAGTGATTTGTTTGACTTCGGTGAAACTCAGGATTTGCTAAAAATTTGGAGTGAGCACCTTATTCCAGAACTCAGCTTTAGTAAGAAGTCAGGCTATAAATCTCGTTACCCTGCGACAGAACAATTTCTCAGTTTAAGCTGGATTTCTCGTTTGCTTGGAAAAGACTATCATATCAATACTAAAGCGGATGATGACGCTGGATTAGGTTGTGCTTTCTGGGAATCATTTATAGCAAACAACTTGATAGTAGACTTACCCCAAAACATTGGTTTGGATGTAACAGAACGATTCTACAACCGTGGTAATTTACCTTTAGAGTATGACTTACAAGATTGGTTGTATATGAATGGGCTGCAAACTAAACCGTTGGATAAGAAAAGAATATGCAGAGCATACAAAGTCATCGAACAAAATATTATCGGTAAGCTAAAACGCTAGCAACGAGCTGTCTTGTGTTCTGGACTCCTGTCTTGATTTAAGATACCGGCTTCTTATCAAAGATAATGAGAGTTCACTCATAAGCTGTGCGTTTCTCATGTGGTGGTTACTTTCCCGATGTAATGCTGGCCGACGAGACAAGATTTACTCATCAATACTCAAGCTGATCAAAGTTTGGCAACGACAACTGTGCCAGAGTTGATATGACTATTCAGAGGAAGTGTTAGTAAGATCATCTTTTCTTGATTTAGCCTCTTCGGATTGAGACGTAAGGCGCTTACAATAGCGCTTAACCAGTCAATAGTTGTCGCAACGTATGCTCGATTTTCTTCAGATTTTGAGTTACTATTTGCCGAATTTTGTGTTTGGAAATTTGTATTTTGCATGCACTATTTTTTGAAACTACATTGGCCATGTTGAGTCTGTTATAGCGATGTAAGCATGAATAGTGTTTGCTAAAAATGAGTAGAGAATGTTAAAGAAAAGAGTGCTTACGGTATTTGGTACCCGCCCTGAAGCAATTAAAATGGCGCCTTTAGTCCATGCTTTATCCGCTGATGAGCGATTTGAGGCAAAATGTTGTGTGACAGCTCAACATAGAGAGATGTTAGACCAAGTACTTGAACTATTTGAAATTCATCCCGATTATGACTTGGATTTAATGAGAGCAGGTCAGTCCCTGAATGATGTTACGGCTCGAATTTTATTAGAACTAAAACCAGTGTTACAGGAGTTTAAACCTGATGTGGTTTTAGTTCATGGTGATACAGCAACAACATTGGCTGCCAGTCTAGCTGCATACTATGAGCAAATTCCAGTTGGTCACGTGGAAGCGGGTTTGAGAACAGGTAACATTTATTCTCCTTGGCCTGAAGAAGCAAATAGAAAGTTGACGGGTGCACTAACTCAATATCACTTTGCACCTACTGAGACTTCTCGAAACAACTTGTTGAAAGAAAATGTTGAGAAAGAGAACATTTCAGTGACGGGCAACACCGTTATTGATGCTCTTTTGATGATCAAAGAAAAAATAGGCTTTGATGAATCTCTTCAACAGCAGCTATCAGAGCAATTTCCTTTCCTTTGTGATGACAAAAAACTAATCCTAGTTACCGGGCATAGAAGAGAAAGTTTCGGTGGCGGCTTTGAGCGTATTTGTGAATCGCTAGCCATAACCGCGAAAAAGCATCCCGACGTTCAAATAGTTTATCCCATGCATTTAAACCCTAACGTACGTGAGCCTGTTAATAGAATTCTTGCTGGAATCAGTAATGTTCAGCTTATTGAGCCTCAACAGTATTTGCCATTTATCTACTTGATGGATAGGGCTAATATTATTCTTACTGATTCGGGAGGGATTCAAGAAGAAGCCCCATCTTTAGGTAAACCTGTGTTGGTTATGAGAGATACAACTGAGCGCCCAGAAGCGTTAGAGGCGGGCACGGTTAAGTTGGTAGGTACCAATGTAGACAAGATTGTTACAGGGTTAACGACGTTGCTTCAAGACGAGCACGCTTACAAAGAGATGAGCTTTGCACATAACCCTTATGGTGACGGAAATGCGTGCCAACGAATTCTAGATGTCCTAGCAAAATAATTTAATTTTACGAGAAGTATATATGTCTTTTGAAACAGTATCAGTTGTAGGTTTAGGATACATTGGTCTGCCAACAGCAGCAATGTTCGCATCACGTAAGAAAAAAGTGGTAGGTGTTGATGTTAGCCAACATGCTGTTGACACTATCAACCAAGGTAAGATTCATATCGTTGAACCTGAGCTTGATATGATCGTAAATGCAGCAGTCAAAGAAGGTTACCTAAAAGCAGTGACTACGCCAGAGGCTGCTGATGCATTTCTTATTGCTGTCCCAACTCCTTTCTTGTCTTGTAAAGAAGGTGAAGTGCCGGAGCCTGATCTTTCCTATATCGAAGCGGCTAGTAAAGCACTTGCTCCTGTTTTAAAAAAGGGTGATTTGGTTATATTAGAGTCGACTTCACCAGTGGGTGCAACAGAGCAAATGGCTGAGTGGTTGTCACAAGCTCGTACAGATCTTACATTCCCACAGACTCACGGTGAGGATGCAGATATCAACATCGCACATTGCCCAGAACGTGTTCTTCCTGGTCATGTTGTCAGAGAATTAGTTGAAAATGACCGTGTTATAGGTGGTCTTACACCAAAGTGTTCACAACGTTCAGTTGAGCTATATCAAACATTTGTACAAGGGGAATGTGTTGTCACCAATGCTCGTACAGCAGAAATGGCAAAACTGACGGAAAATAGTTCTCGTGATGTTCAGATAGCATTTGCCAACGAGCTATCCATTATATGCGATAAACTAGACATTAACGTTTGGGAATTAATATCTTTAGCAAACCGTCACCCTAGGGTGAATATACTCCAACCAGGCCCTGGTGTCGGTGGACACTGTATTGCTGTTGACCCTTGGTTCATCGTTGCAAAAACACCAGAAGAAGCGAAGCTTATCCACACAGCAAGAAAAGTAAACGATAGTAAACCAGGTTGGGTTATTAATAAAACCAAAATGGCAATTGCTGACTTCCTATTAGAAAACCCTGATAAATCGGCTAGAGATATTACGATTGCATGCTATGGGATAGCTTTTAAGGCCGACATAGATGATCTTCGAGAAAGCCCAGCTTTAAATATCGTAAAAGAAATTAACAAAACATTAGGTTGTAAACTTCTGGTTGTTGAGCCAAATATATCTCACCTCCCAAATATAGAAGAAATGAAGGACATAACTTTAGTTGAATACGCGGAAGCAGAAAGGGCAGATATAAAAATTATGCTGGTTGAGCATACAAGCTTTAAAAATGTTAAGCCGAAGTCTGGAACTATATTGGATACTAAAGGTATATGGTAAGCTATAGTAATCGGGTGATATTGTATTTATTTATCATATCATCTGGTATTATAAATTTTAGCTTTGTGCCTAACACAAAGCTATCAATATCATTTTACATTCTTGCTTTAATAATTCTTTTTATACCTAAAGAAATATTTAATAAAATAAGGTTTGATGTCTCTGATATCATATTTTTAATTTTTTTATTTGTTATTTCTTTGGGTGGAATTAGTGATGTTGATTTAAAAAACATCACACAGCCAATGAACTTTGTAATATTTTGGGTCTACTTCAAAATAGTACAGGGATACTTTTCAAGTATAAGGCTTAATAGAAATCAACTATTAGAAGCATTCTATTATTGTGTCAGTATACTAGCAATTATATCCTTAATAATGTTCGCCGTGAGCTTTCCTTTTCCGAATATTATTAGATCTTTAATAACGGTTTTTAATAATGCAAATGCATTTGATTTAGGCGGAATATCCATAGGGAGAGAAGTTACTATTCCGAGAAATACAGGCTTATCTCCAGAACCATCATTTTGGTCTAGTTTAATCGCTCTTAATATAGCTGTATTTTACGAGTTAAAAAAGAAAAATGTTCATTATTTTCTTTTTGTAGCTAATTTTTCGGCACTTTTATTTACATTTGGCAGGACAGGCTATTTTGTATTCATAGCAGTTTCAATTGCAACTATAGTATTGCGGTTTCCTTTCACGGTGCGATTTTTTCTATTTTTATTGATTCTAGCAGTAGCTCCTTCTGTCTATATAATAGTCGAGGAGTACTTATCTGGAGATCTTTCGGCAATTCAAAGATTTGATTCTTTATTTTTTGCTGTAGAAATGTGGCAAGAAAGTCCGATTTTTGGTCATGGATTAGGCTCGTTTGAAAGAATTAGTCTAGAGCATGGTAAAGACTATAGAGATGTGTTTAGTCTATACTTTAATATATTATATTCAGGTGGCATTATCGGACTTATGCTGTTTATCCTTTATATTTATGCTGTATTGAAAAAAGTGTTTCTCCCAATTTCTTTATCTATACTAACTTTGTTCCTAGTCATGCCTGCCTATAACCTTACTTTTGTTTGGGTATTGCTGGCTATAAATAGTATTGATAGAAATAAACTTTACGTTAAGAGTAATGAGAGCGCTAGCGTTTTAAATTAAAGAGAGGTTTATTTTGGTTAGTGGTGAAGGTTGCTATGTTATTGCAGAAATTGGACAAGCACATGAAGGAAGCTTAGGCATACTGCATTCTTACATTGATGCAGTCGCTTCAACTGGTGCAGATGCAATTAAATTTCAAACACACATAGCTGAAGCAGAATCAAGCATCCATGAGCCTTTTAGGGTCAAGTTTAGTTATGAAGACGCTTCTAGATATGATTACTGGCAGAGAATGTCATTTAGCGAAACACAATGGCATGGGATAGCAAAGCATTGTAAAGAAGTTGGCTTGGATTTTATTAGCTCGCCTTTTTCGATAGCTGCTGTTGAGTTATTAGAACGAGTTGGCGTAGAAAAGTATAAAATTGGTTCAGGGGAAGTTTCCAATTTACTACTGTTAGAGAAAGTAGCTAAAACAGGTAAACCAGTTATCATTTCATCAGGTATGAGCTCACTAGATGAACTAGATTTAGCAGTAAATCATCTTCGCAAATATACAAACGACATAAGTATTCTACAGTGTACTTCAAGCTATCCAGTACCTCCTGAAAAGCTTGGTTTGAATGTTATTAGTGAGTTGAAAAGTATTTACGATTATCCTATTGGTTTGTCAGATCACAGTTCAACAATCTACCCTTCAATTGCAGCTGTCGCACTTGGTGCAGAGATTATAGAAGCACATATTGTATTTGATAAATCTATGTTTGGTCCAGATTCTAAATCTTCATTGGACGTAAATGAGTTCAAATCTATGGTTGAAGGTGTTAACTATTTAAATCTAGCGATGCAGAACCCTGTAGACAAAAGTACTAGCAAAGACTTTTTAGAAATGAAAAAAATATTTGAGAAGTCATTAGCTGTAAATAAGTCACTAAAAGCAGGTACCGTCATTACTCTTGATGATCTTGAGTCTAAGAAACCAGCTAATATGGGGATATGTGCTGGACAATACAAAAGTATTCTTGGTAAGAAATTGAATAAAGACCTATCTCAATGGGAATTTATAACTGGAAGCGATATTGATGAATGAAGTAAGAAAGGTTTGTGCAGTAGTAGCAAGTAGAGCTAACTATGGAAGAGTAAAGTCTGTATTGGACTCTATTAAGAACCACCCTAATTTAGAACTGCAACTAATAGTTGGTGCATCAGCCTTACTTGATAGGTTTGGTAAGGCTATTAACGTTATCAAGAACGATGGCTTTGATGTGGATAAAACGATTCATTATATCGTGGAGGGTGAAACACTTTTAACGCAAGCTAAGTCCACTGGGCTAGGTGTTATCGAGCTATCTACTGCATTTTCAGAACTCAAACCAGATATTGTTTTGACGGTTGCTGACCGATTTGAAACGATGTCGACAGCATTAGCAGCGACTTATATGAACATACCGCTTGCTCATATCCAAGGCGGGGAAATATCAGGCAATATTGACGACAAGGTTCGTCATGCAATATCTAAACTTGCAGACATTCATTTTCCTGCCACCGTGTTATCAGGTGAGAGGCTAAGTAAAATGGCAGAGCAAGAAGAAACTATTTTTGTACATGGCTGCCCAGCAATGGACTTGATTGAAAATAGTGACTTGTCTGTAAATAATGAACTAATGGAAGTGTATTCTGGTGTTGGTGATAAAATTGACTGGGAAAAACCATATATTCTTCTTATCCAGCATCCAGTAACTACGAGTTATGGTCAAGGCTTTAAACAGATTGAAGAAACACTGTACGCTCTTCGAGAGTTTACAGACAAATATCAAATAGTTGCGTTGTGGCCAAATGCTGATGCAGGTGCTGATGACGTTGCTAAAGGGCTTAGAGTGTTTAGAGAAAATGGTTTAGCTGAAAAATTCCATTTTTATAAAAACTTTACCCCAGAAGATTATCTAAGGGTTTTATACAATAGTTCATGTGCAGTAGGTAACTCATCATCATTTTTGCGTGAAGGTGAATATTTAGGTGTTCCTAGTGTGCTAATTGGCGATCGACAAATAGGACGAGAGATCGGGCCCAATATCTTGTTCTCGGGCTATGACAGGTTTGAGATAAAAAGTAAGATTAGCGAAGGTTTAGTCATGGACAGAGAAGAGCTAAGAGGTGACAGCATATACGGTGAGGGCGATGCTGGTGACAAAATAGCTGACACACTATCGACTTATGAGTTTAAGCATATAAAGCGATTGGAGTTATAGATGAAATTTTTAGCTATCATACCTGCCCGTGGTGGTTCGAAGGGTGTTAAAGACAAAAATATTAGAGATCTTGATGGCATTCCAGTTATTCAATACACCATAGATGCGATAAAGCCGTTAGTTGGTGAAAATCTTGATGTTGTTGTTAGTACCGATAGCGAGAAGATTGCTCTAGTAGCTAAGCAACTTGGTGTTAGTGTTCTGATGAGACCTGACAATCTTGCATCCGATAGCGCACCAATGGCACCTGTTGTGCAAGATGTTTTAGATAGAAAACAACTTGAAGGTCATACGTACGACGCATTTATCTTACTTCAACCTACTTGCCCATTTCGACAAACATCACACATTAAAGAAGCTTTAGAAAAGCTAGAGCAGGAAAATTATCCAGCTGTAACATCTTTCAGAAAAGTTGGTGATACTCACCCAGCAAGAATGTATCGAATTTCTGATGGGAATCTATGTTGTATTGAGCCAGAGAGTGAACATTTAAACCGACAGGACTTACCTGTGACGTTGATTCGTAGTGGACTCATTTATGCCATTACTACACAAAGATTTTTGGATAGCTTATCTTTCCATCATTCAGATGCTTACCCTCTTATTATTGACGGTGAACACTACAATATAAATATAGATGAAATGTTAGATTTTTACTTAGCAGAAGCTGTGATTAATAAGTTAAAGTATGAAAATTGTTAACTTGGATCCTTGGAATTATTCTGAGGAAGCTAAAAAAATATACAAAACATTAGGTGAGTATTCTGAATGCTCTAATTTGAGTAGAGAAGAATTAAAAAGAGTAATATTAGATACTGAAATTTTAATACTAAGACTTTCTCATCGATTAGATAAGGAAATATTAAGCTGCTCTAATCATCTTAAATATATTGTTACAAATTGCACTGGTCTGGATCATATTGATCTTAAGTATTGCAATGAAAACGGAATTACAGTTATTTCATTAAAAGGTGAAATAGATTTTCTACGTGGAATTTATGCTACAGCCGAATTAACCTGGGGCCTGATCATTGACTCTCATCGCAATATCAGTGCCGCTCAAAATCATGTTGTAGATACATTAACGTGGAATAGAGATTTGTTTTTTGGCCAAGATCTCTACGGTAAATCAATAGGAATTTTGGGTTTTGGACGAATTGGAGAGAAAATATGTCGATATGCGAGAGCATTTGGAATGAATGTTTTTGCATATGATCCTAGCCCAATATCAGAGCCAGAAGGTGTGGTATTTCTCGATAGTATCGAGCAGCTCTTCAATGAAAACATTGATATTATATCTATTCATATAAATTACTCTTCAGAAAATCATCATTTAATCAGTAGATCTCTGATTTCAAAGCTTGATTCTGCAACAATAATTAATACATCGCGCGGAGCGGTTGTCAAAGAAGATGATATTATCGAAGGGTTAGAATTCAAGAATGTCAAATGTTATGCCACTGATGTATTAGAGAATGAAAATAGTTCAGGCTTCTTAAAAGATAGCGCTTTATTGAGAGCTAAAAATAATGGTAAAAATATAATTATTACTCCTCATATCGGCGGAGTGACCTATGAATCGTGGCATAAAACAGAAGATTATTGTGCTAGAAAGCTTATGAGTTCATTAGATTCAAATGAAAAAGCCTAAGTTATTATATTCTCTAAGTATATATTGGATGTCTCTAGTTGGACTGGTACGCGAATCTATATTGATTTCCATACTGACACCAGCCCAACTTGGAGTCTGGCGATTGATTCTTACAATTCAAATGTACAGTAAGTATCTAGCCCTCAACTCATCGACGCTAATTGTATATCGAGGACAGGTTAAAAATGTAATTAACTCATATATAAAAAGAGTTAACTGCATTATTTCTTTTTTATCGTTAAGTCTTTGTATATTATTCTCTACAGTACTTTCCAACATTTTACCAATTGAAGGAAACTATTTCTATATATGGTTCGCATTGTTTTCTTTGTCAGCGTTTAATATAGCAACCAACTATTTTACGTCGATAAATTTAGCCTTAAAAAACTTTACAAAGTTAGCAATATTTCAATTTATATCCCCAATATGTATGTTGGTGCTTATATTTATTATACGACCACACGATGACTTAACTATTGTTTCATTGGTTGTCTTGTCTTGTGCAATTCCTACATTAGTGTTCATTAAAGATTTTTTAAGTGTAGTAAAATATCACAAAGCGACATATGTATATTTAAAAAGCAAAGTTAGAAGTCTGCTAGTTATTATTAAGTCTTCTATTGGTAATTTGTTTGCGCCTTTATCATTTACGATGTTTCACACATCCGAAGTTTGGATGATGCAATCTAAGTTTGATATTGCGCTAGTTGGATATTTTTCAGTTATTTTAGTTTTTACTAATGTTTCAAACTTAAGTGCGAGTGTATTCTCGACTTTTATGTTTGCGAAGGATCCGTTGAAAACTAAAAGCGATACTGGTTTCTTGTTTAAAAAACTAATTCAAGTATTTTCTCTAGTATCAGTGAGCGTATTGATAGGGAATGAGTTGATTTTAAATTTAATACCAAATTATTATCCTAACTACGCAGAAATGGTACCATACTTAGCTATCTATTCTTTTTGTATACCATTTCTGTCATTACGGAATGTTAGTTTAACTAGTGCTATTTCTCAGAACATTGGTTTCTTGGTGGGGATGTTCACTGTAACATTACTCATATTTAAAGTTGTTTTTTCACAATTTTTTATTGAGGAAAAAGAAAGCTTTTTCCTGTCAATTACAATATTTAATATAATCTATGGGATATTAGTATCTATCTTCCCATTTTTTGTAAAAGGTCGATAAGAATGAAAATTATTGCAGCGATGCGAGTTAAAAACGAAGAGTGGGTCATCAAATATACTCTCCATGCCCTAAGTGAATTTGTGGATGGGATTGTCATATTAGACGATGGCTCTACAGATAAAACCGTTGAGATATGCAAGTCTTTCCCCAAAGTACTAGAGATTTGTGAAAACAAAAGTGGACGTTGTGAGAACGACGTTGATGAAGCTGCTGACTGGAACAAAATCACTAACATGGCTCTGAGTAAGGGAGCTGAATGGATACTATATACTGATGCCGATGAAATGTTAGAGCCGGAGTTTGCAAATAGGTTGCAAGATATGATGTCTAATGATAGCGCTGGTATGTATCGATTCAGAAAAATATCACCTTGGAAATCACTTACACATTATAGAACTGACTCACCTAGGTTTGATGCAAAAGCTGAAACTACGTTGAATCCAGTTTTAGTTAGAGCATCAGCATCAATAAAATGGGATGATGGACGAGGCGGTTTGCTTAAGAAAGTCGCTAAGAGAGTTGTTCGAGGTGAACGCTTTAAGCCTAGTTTAGGTAGAGGCTTCCCTAGCGGAATTCAAGGTGAAACTATTAATGATGATACTTTGGTTTCTCTTCACTTTAACCATTTAGATATAGATAGGCTAATCAGAAAGCAGGTTTTTTATGCTTTAGTAGAAAAAAGAATGAAGCCATATCGCTCGAGAGACGAGCTCGTAAGTTGGGTGGCGCGTGGATGGAGTGAAGACGGAATGTCACTTACTCCTGTTGATGAAAAGTGGTTTTGGCCAGAATTTATCCGTCATATTGAAGTTAAAAAATGAAATCAGTTTTAGTTACCATCGTTGATGGCTTTCACTATAGATATTTAGTTCAGAGCGGCATTATTGATAGACTAGTTAATGAAAGCGACTGTCGCTTGACTCTGGTAGTCCAAGAACAATTGCTACCTATGGCTACACAAAAATATGCTCAGAATGAAAATATCATTATTTCTTGTTTGCCTCAGGTTCAAGTCAGTAAGCCGATGCAGGCTTTTCTTCAAATTAGAAGAAGAAAGTCTAAAAGGTTATCTAAGACTATGAATATTAAAAACGAGGCGAATAACTCACTCATATATGACATAGTAAACTATTTTTGTAGACTTATACCTGAGTTTGTCCTTAAAAAGTTTGGGCGGTGGGCTTTTTCTAATCAAGAAATATCTCAGATGTTTAAAGCGAATAAATTTGATGTAGTGATCACTTCTACGCCATCTCAAAAAGTGGCCGATATCCCTTTTTGCTTTGAAGCTAATCAAAAAAGTATACCGATTTTATCACCTGTTTATAGTTGGGATAACTTAACAGCTAAGGGACCATTCGCTTGTAATATAGACCATCTGTTGGTTTGGAATCATGTATTGCTCAACGAAGCAATGCACTATCACGGATACAAGAAAGAGTCTGTCAGTGTGACTGGCGTTCCAACCTATGATATCTATCGAGCGGTTCTAGAAAGTTGTAGAGACACATTTTTCCAAAAACTTGGGCTAAATAAGTCACTCCCGCTCATAACTATTGCGACAGTACCAAGGGTATATTACGGATCTGGTCACAAAGAAATAGTTAATACTATAATTTTAGCTGTTTCTGAAGGCTTATTGCCGGAATTGAATATATTGATTCGACCTCATCCTATGGATGATACAGATTATTCAGACTTATCAAAATCTGACATCGTATTTGTTGATGAATATGGTTCTAAGCCAGATAGCTCACTTCAATCTTGGAAACCAAACAACGATAACCTATATCATCTAGGTGCAACAATGAAGCACAGTGATATCGTTTTGAATGTAGCATCTACTATAGCAATCGATTCTGCTTGGTTTGATACACCAGTAATTAATGTAGCTATCGATATGAAAAATCCCGATTATGAGGGCTCTATAAGGCGTTATTATGATTATACACATTACAAAGAAGTCGTTGACTGTCATGCTTCATCTTTAGCATATACCGACAATGAATTAATTAGTTCCATTAAACTATATTTGGATAACCCTGATAATGATAGTGAAGCTCGCACTACTCTAGTCAACAAAATGTGTATCAGTAGAGAATTTAACGCAGTAGAAGCTACGGTAATTGCAATTAAAGGTATTCTCAATGGTTAGAGCTTTTAGTTTTTACTTGCGAGGGATTAAGTACTTCCTCTGGAACTATATATTTTGCTGGATTCCATTTTATAGTATTCGCCATTTTTTACTAGTTCGTTTTTATGGTGCTAATATTTCTAAAAGTTCAGCAGTCCATATCGGAAATAAAGTATATGGACACGCAAGGGGGTTGCAAATCGGCTCCGGAACTGTGATCAACCCGGAGTGTCGTTTAGATGCAAGAGGTGGATTATATATAGGAGAAAATGTCTCAATCTCTAGGGAAGTTTTTCTCTTAACCTTATCACATGACCATAACTCTTCTAGTTTTGATTTGGTTCCGGGAAGTATTAGAATTGAAGACGATTGTTGGTTAGGTATTAGAACCATGATAATGCCAGGCGTAACCGTTGGCAAAGGAGCTGTTATAGGAGCAGGAACTATTGTCACCAAAGATGTTCCGCCATATGCAATTGTTGCTGGAGTCCCTGGCAAAGTGATAGGGAGTAGAAAAGAGCAAGCCTATAATCCCGTATTTTATAAGCCGTTTCTTGGTGGAGAAACTTAAACTCATTTTTAGGAGAATAGACATGGATAGAGCTAAGTTATCAAAGATTATCTCTAAAAAACTCGAAGATAATTTACCTGAGCTTAAATCACTGTATCAAAATTCAGCACATGAAATTGGCTACTTCTACATTGATGATTTACTTCCCGATGAGATTGTCAAAGAGATTTACAGCTGTTTCCCAAAGCCAGAAACGATGAAGCTGAAAAAAACGCTGAGAGAATATAAATATATTGCAGCTCAGATGGACCAGTACAACCCTATTCTTGAAGAGGCTATATACGCGTTTCAAGATAAAAAAGTGGTTGAACTGGTTAAGGAAATAACGAGTTTCGATGGAGAGTTAACACCAGATGAGCACTTGTATGCTGGCGGAATTTCTTTAATGGGAGAAGGACAGTATCTAAACCCTCATTTGGATAACTCCCATGAAAAAGACCGTAATAAATGGCGAGTTTTCAATTTATTGTTTTATACAACACCGGATTGGGTTGTGGATAATGGCGGAAATCTCGAATTATGGCCTAATGGAGTTGACGATCAGCAGATTACTATTGAGAGCAAGTTCAATAGACTAGTGGTAATGGCAACTCACAATCACTCTTGGCATTCGGTTAGTCCAATCCAGACTAATAATATAAGAACCTGTGTTTCTAACTATTATTTTTCTGACTCGTCGATGAAGCCCACTGATACTTTTCACGTAACGACTTTTCGTGGACGACCGGAACAAAAAGTTGTCGACAAATTGCTTATGATTGACGGAAAAATAAGACAGTCGATAAGAAAAATAGCTCCTCAAGGTATAGTTAAAACTAAGCACCTATATAAAAAGAACAAGTAGATAATGCCTAATAAAATATTGTTTGTATTACCTTGTAATGAATTGTCTGGTTCAGTGATCAGTGCAGTAACTCTCAAGGAGCACCTTGAGTCAACGGGGCATTATGAGGTAGATGTTTGTGCCCCGAAAGGCAAATACATACAACCAGACTTGATTATCCCTGAATGTAGAAAAAATCCGGCAATATTATTGAATGCTTATGCCCGTATAAGTAAGGCATATAGTAAATATCATTGCATTGTTTATTTCACGGTTAGGTTTGGATTGTTAAGTCCACTGTTTAAGTCTAACGAAATTCTATACATCCATGAAGTGGATATAGGAAAAGGCTTTATTCAAAAGGCAGTGATTAAAATCGTAAACTCATTTAATAAGCGCTTGTGGGTAGTTAATCCGTTGATGCGTTCGGTTTATCCTAATGGTATATGCCTACCTAACATTTTTCACAAAGAAACTTCTAAGAGTAATTCAATCAGATCAAACGATTTCTTGATGATAGCTAACTTTAAGAGAGACAAAGGGATATATGTACTAAGAGAACTTGCTCTGTTAAATCCAGAGAAATCATTTATTTTACTTACCAATAAAGACTTGGCTGATAATGATGAGCTTGAAAAATACATTTCAGATTGCCCAAATAATTTGAAAATTATACTAGATCAAAAAGAAAAAGAACCACTATTGCAGAGCTCCTTATACCTTTTGAACTTGTCTTTATTAGAGGAAACGTTTGGTTTAACTCTTTTGGAAGCTTTATCTTATGATGTTATACCTATGTCATTTGAAAATATAGGTGCATCATATTGCTTGTCTAGTGAGGCTTTATTTTTGACTCGTGATGATACTCATTGTTCATTAATGAAAATAGTAGATAAAGTTGAAAATAACCGGAGAGAGTATTTAGGTGAACTGAAAAATTATTCTGACAAGCACTTCTCTCCAGAGTTTGTAGTTTCAAAGTTTAGAGATTTAATCGAATGAAAATAGGTATAAATGCAAGGTGCCTAGAATATGGCTTGAGCGGTATTGAAAGATATACTTTAGAGATGGCGAAGTATTTTTCTAATGACGAGAATATTGAGCGAGTAGATCTTTTCAGTCAAAGAGATTTAGATATTGAAATCAGTTCTAAGAAATTGGTAAATATATCCTCATCTCAATCGTGTCCTTCCTCGTTGTCAAAACTACAATGGGAGTCTTGGACATTGGCTAATCTCACATCTAAATGTGATTTGGATGTATTTCATGCACCTAGCTTCATACTGCCTTTTAAGAAAGTTGTAGCCGGGAAGAAGGTTATCACAGTTCATGATCTAGCATTTTTGAAACTTCCACAGTGTTTTGACTGGAAAACCAAGCTCTATTTTAAGTTTCTTTTAAAGAACTCCATTGATGAAGCAGATTCTATAATATGTATATCTGATTCTACAAGAAGAGACTTGGAAGAATACTTTCCTGGTTGTAAAGATCGCACTTCAGTTATATATAATGGCTATGAAAGTTTTCCTGACTTTAAGGACGATTTGAATCTCCACTCGAAACTTGGCATTGCGCCAATGGAGTATTGGTTGAGTGTTGGTACTATAAATCCTAGAAAAAACCTTCATAGGTTGATTGAGGCATTTGAAGTTTCTACCAAGGGTACGAGTACTAAGCTGGTTTTAGTCGGTAATAAAGATAAGCTACCCCCTGAAATTCAGAATCACCCATCTGTTGTTGTTACTGGATTTGTTTCAGATAATGATCTAGCTAATCTTTACAACAATTGTTTCGGTTTTCTCTTTCCATCGCTTTATGAGGGTTTTGGTTTTCCAATTTTGGAAGCTATGAACTTCGGTAAACCTGTAGTTTGTTCAAATATATCATCAATGCCAGAGGTATCGAATTATGCTGATGATCTTTTGGTGGATCCATATTCAGTTAGCTCAATATCAACATTGATGAATGAACTTTCGTCTAACCATGGCCTTTACAAAGAGATGTCAACTCATGGACGTAATAACATCAAGCGCTTTTCTTGGGAAAAGATGGCGTTATCCACACTTGATTGTTACAAGTTATGAGTGATTATTCAGACTTTCTAGACGCCTTTTAGGTTGAGCTATGCTGAAAGATAGTCAAAAATGGCTAGCGAAAATAGATACTGAAAGCAGTATTGGTAACGTATTGTAGTGAAAGTATAATGAAATTGTTTATATCAGTTGTATCCCATAACCACTCTAAAATAATTAATGATTTGAATTGTTTAGCAGCTTTAAGCGATCGTATTCAAGTGATTGTTAAAAGTAATACTCCAAATGATGACTTCAGTGAATTATCAGCTAGAGATAATGTTCATTGGATTAATAGCCATTATGGTCTTGGCTTTGGAGCTAACAATAACTTTGTGCATTCATATATATTAGAAAACCTCAATATGAATGATGATGACTACTTTCTTGTATTGAATCCTGATGTTTTTGTGGATGAGTGTAATCTTTTAAAGCTAATATCCAGAATGTCAGAAGACAACTTGGTCCTGTCTACAATTAACTTGTACAAGGATGATTCTATGACAGTATCTGACGATTCAATTAGACGCTTTCCTACTTTTCTTCAATTTTTTAGGTCGTTCTTAGGAGGAGGAAATACATCCATTATTGACAAGTCTGAGTTGACTGAACCTTCTAGGGTTGATTGGGCTGCGGGTTCTTTTCTTTGTTTTTCATCTGGGCACTACAAGAAACTCAGCGGATTTGATGAAAATTATTATATGTATTGTGAGGATATAGATATCTGCTACAGAAGTTATCTTCTCGGTAATCCTGTTGTATACATGCCTGATTTAAAAGCAGTACATTTTGCCGCACATGCTAATAGAAACTTGTTTTCAAAACATTTTTATTGGCACGTTAAAAGTGCTTTGAGATTTCTTTTGCTTAAAAATCTTAGTTAAGGGCGATTTGCATATACAAAAAATTTGATTCTGGCGCTTTTATTAAGCGCTTATTTTTCTCTCGTTTCTTGATTGTAGCCTTGCCACCTAAACTAGCACCATGACTTTGACAAGGTTTCCAATACGCTAGAAACAGTGGATTTTTCAAAATAAAAAAATGGTACCAGAATAAGGGCTACCAGTTAGAACGAAGAAGCAAAAAACTGCATCTCCCTCGACTGGTCATGTATTGAATCGACCAAGATTCCTTAAACACTTTTTTAGTTGTAAATCTCATTACGTTCATAGGCTAATGGAGACATTCCATTGGCATGACCGTGTTGACGTTTAGAGTTATAAAACATCTCGATGTAGTCGAAAATATCTGACCGCGCTTTTTCTCGTGTTGGATAGATCTTTTTACGAATACGCACACGTTTTAATAACTGGAAGAAGCTTTCTGCCACGGCATTATTGTAACCCTCCCTGTTTTA
>NZ_JXXU01000067.1 GCF_000967495.1 Vibrio neptunius
GTTAAAGAGCTTTGCTTTTCAAGAAACTTTCTCTCAAAGCGGAGGTGCATTCTAGCGAGATAATTTGAAGAGTCAAACACTTTTTCAAACTTATTTTCTCAGAAGCTTTTCACCTCTCTAACACTGCTGAAGCCTTGTGGCGTCTGCCGTGTCAGTGGATGCGCATTATAGATAGACGAGGAAAGAAGGCAAGCACAAAAACCGTTTTTTTGATAAAAAAATGCTTGAATGACTATTAATCATTCAAGCGCTTATTTAATACCAATTTATCATCACCTTATTGGCAATATACCCACAAAAGACTGTGGATAACTAGTCATCAGTATCGAAGAAATAAGAGATCCTTGAGCGAGGATTTAAATACTCACGAACTTTATCTGGCAGTTTATTTGGCAGAATAGCATTGACTATCTTTATTTCCTTCTCTGCCAAATCGATGATGGGGGCTTGCGTTCTCGGAACCGAGGGGTCATAGATAAGGACGTTGGGGAAAAGAATGTTACGTGCATTCACCGATATCACTAACCCCACCATATCATTAGACAGTTGTACCACGGTTCCCGGAGGGTAGATGCCCATGAACTTAATTAGGATATTTAGGTTTTCGTTGTTGTATAGATGCTTACAGTTCTTATATAGATGAGAAAGTGCCACATAAGGTATCTTTTGCTCTGAAGGAACGTTGCTGTGGCACAGGTTGTCGTAAGCATTAGCTACTGAGATAATTTGCGTCAGCTCATCAATTTGCTCCCCTTTCAAACCTTCTGGATAACCCGAGCCATCATTCAACTCATGGTGCTGGGCAATGACCGTACTTGCACTTTCAGGAAAGCTCTCCATATTATTCGCGATATCCAAACCGTATTTAGTATGCAGTTTAAGATAGTTCTTTTCTGGTTCGCTTAAAGGGGTCTGCTTACGTACAATTGCAGAAGGGACTTTGACTTTTCCCATATCGTGGAAAAGAGCAGCAAAAGCGACTTCTTTAATTTTCTGCGCTTCAAGCTTCTTAGCTTGGGCTATCATCATGGCGATGACGGAAACATTGAGGCAATGGAAATAAATATCTTCAAATTCACTTTTACCGTTCATCAAGTGTAACGTGACATGATCATCACTAAGTAGCTTATCAACGATATCATCAACCAACTGCGCAGCTTCATCCACGGCCTGTTCTGGTCGGTTGCGAATTTTATTCATTACTGCACGCATTCTCGATAGCGAGCGCTCAAACTCTTTTTCGCAATTGATCACTCTGCGCCGATACGCACTGAGCTTTTCAATCCGATCTTGTTTCTCTTTCCATAACTTCTGTGCTTCAAGATCGATCTCCTCTGCTGAAGCATCATCCTTTTTCTCAGTCTCAGTCGAAGGGGGAAGAGGTTGAGTATCACTTTGATTCGGATTCATAAAGACATGCTTAATGCCTAAGTGACGAATCAAACGGATCTGTTCCTCGTCTTTAATCTTAAAGCTATTAAACAAAAACGGGTGCTCATTCCATTTGACAGGGAGTCGGATATGCAACCCTGGCTGGAGCCTGTCTACGGTGATCTTTATGCTAGCCACGATTTATATACAAATTAATCCTTGAAATAATTTAGGTGATATAAACACTGCGTTTACCAACGGCAAACTTGGAGGTGCCCTCTATTCGACTACTTCACTACATCGCAATGCAGCATCCAACGAATACCAAACTGATCTTCTACTTTTCCAAAGCGCCCTCCCCAAAAAGTGTCAGATAAGTTCATCATTATATGACCTCCGTGTGACAGCTTGTCGAACAATCTGGCCTGCTCATTGAGATCGTCCAATACCAACGACAATGCCATATGATTGCCAGAACGCTCTTTTGCCACTAGACCATCCGATAGCATCAGCTTCATCCCAAATGCTTCACATTCTGCATGCATAATCCAATCAGGATCGGCGCCCTCTATATGTTGTGGTGCATCCTTAAAATACTGCTTGGTGACAACAACACCGCCAAAAGCTTTGCAATAGAATTCAAGAGCTTCATCACAACGCCCAGCGAAAAATAAATAGGGGGTGAGTTGATACATCGATTTGGGTCCTTTCAGATAACATTCCTCTTTAAAGATAGACAATAATTGCTTAACTAGCAGAAAAAATTAAAGATTTTTGAGATTTATCAGCGCAACTGTAAGCGCTAGTAAGACATTGGGACACTAAAAATGCCTAAACATAAGAAGGGATGCTATGAGACGGCTAGGCTCATCACTTTAATACTGGAATGGAAATTTATTGAGTTTAGAAACAACAAAGCCCCGACTTTCGTCGAGGCTTTGCTGTTTAAATATGGTACCGGTGGGCGGACTTGAACCGCCACGCCCGAAGGCAACGGATTTTGAATCCGTCGTGTATACCAATTTCACCACACCGGCATCATTAGGCTGTTGCCCTTTGATGGTTGGCATTATACGTAAGCAAAGTATTCGTGCAAGTGCAAAAGACTGAATTAATTGCCGTTTGCTGATAAAATCGCCACAAATTATTAAGCTGTGCGCAAAGTCTCTTTTCAGACTCACAGTGAAGCTATATTCTGACGCCTTCTAAAATTTGGTAAGTTATTATTATGTCGACAACAGATACCCTGCCACCAGCAGGATTGATGCGCCGCCTCGGTGCATTGTTTTACGATGGTCTGATCGTGATTGCGATTGAAATGATGGCTGCTGGCGTCGTAATTGCAGTTTTGCATGCGCTGGTTGCTATGGGTGGATTTAATGCTGCTCCTTACGAAGACGTCAGCGACTTTCTCACCAATCACCCAATATGGGGACCAGTTTATACTTCGTATCTCGCCGTCGTTTGGATCTACTTCTTTGTTTTCTTCTGGACTCGCGCAGGACAAACTCTTGGTATGAGAGCTTGGAAAATACAAGTACGTAACGCCGATGGCAGTGCGATCTCAACTACCCAGGCTTTAATTCGAATTGCGACATCAGGCTTTGGACTAGCTAATTTTACTGTCCCGATTGATCCGAAAAAGCGTGGCTTCCATGACATTTGGGCTAAGACACAAGTCGTTGTCTTACCTAAAGCTCAATAAAGTAGAGGAAGGCATTGCCTTCCTCTTATTCTATCTATATCTGATTTAATCGACTTTTAGCTCTTTAAGCATTGACTCGGGTAGAGCTAACTCGTTATTGAGGTTCACTTTGATCCCTGCGTCAATAATCGCCTGGGCTATTTGCTTTGCTTCTTCAAGAGAGTGCATGGCTGCGGTGCCGCATTGATATTCGTTTAATTCCGGGATCTTGCTTTGGTTTTCCACTTTAAGCACATCTTGCATTGCTGATAACCAAGACTGAGCGACCTGCTCTTCTGTTGGCTTGCCAATCAAACTCATGTAAAAACCAGTACGGCAGCCCATTGGCGAAATATCGATAATTTCTACGCTATCGCCGTTTAAGTGACTGCGCATAAAACCTGCGTACAAATGCTCCAATGTGTGAATACCTTTCTCAGAAAGAATGTCTTTGTTTGGTGCAGTAAAACGTAGATCAAACACAGTAATGGTATCGCCTTTCGGCGTGGTCATCGTCTTAGCGACTCTCACCGCAGGGGCATTCATGCGAGTGTGATCCACAGTAAAGCTATCTAATAATGGCATTATCCTTCTCCTTCCTACCGAGCTAGAAAAACCAGCTCCGGTTGCTTTCCAGTTCTTGCTGGCACTGTTTGAGTTGCCAACCATAATCCTTTGCCTGCTGCTCAACTTTACGAGCAACTTTGATCAATGAAGGTTTGGATTGATAAGTTTTACGCTTATAACCACCACGTCCTTCATGATAGGCCAAATATTGATTGTAAGGATCCCATTTGGAGATCCCTAGTTGCTTCTGGGTTTCACTTGTGTACCAACCAATAAACATCAATGAATCATCAAAGTTGGTTCTCGAACCACCATGGCCTGTCGCTTTTTGAAAATCTTCCCATGCGGGGTCTTGTGCCTGCGCGTATCCGTAAGCGCTACTGACTCTCCCCCAAGGAATGATTCCCAACAGGTAATCTTTAGGCGGACGAGCGTCATGGCGAAAGCTACTTTCTTGCTTTACAAACGCCATCGCGACCTGAATAGGCGTCCCCCACTTTTCCTGCATATCCGCCGCATCATCATACCAATCTTTATGCTCACGGAAGATATCACAAAGATTGCTTTGATTCTTAGGTGGCGCCGTCGAACAACCACCTAAAGCCATCATACTGATTAGCAGTAAAGTCCTTTTCACAGCTTTTTCCTATGACTTTAAATAAGCAAAATAGTCATCTAGGAATTCATCAAAACTGAGCGTATCAGCTTGCTCGGTGTTTACTTGTGCATCACGGGAACGTTCAACTTCTTGCTCCATTACTTGCGCACTATACACTTGGAACGCATGATTCAAATGTTTTTCGCGGTACTGTAGGCCGAATTCACAGCCAACTTTACCCAGTCCACCCAAGCGCTTAGTGTCTGCCAAAAGCTGGCCAGAAATTGTCAGCTCCGGGTTATTTATCCAAGTCATCAACTTATGGCAAACCGATTGATAGGCTTCTCCACCAACAGCTGCATCCATCTTCTCTGCAATTAGAGTAATCTCATCGAATACACGTTGTGCCCAATCTTGTAGAGTCAAGATTTCACCTTTACAACCAATCTGCAGTTCTAGGCCTGGCTTACGCCCAGATTCAATCACTTTATTCCAGTTTTCACGCCAACATGCTTGCTCACAGAAATCCATCGGCTCTGATTCAGTAATCGCCGCCCAGGTAAGGAATAGGTCTAAGAAGCGAATCTGGTCTTCATCAATACCAATCGGGCTATATGGGTTAACATCTAATGCTCGTACTTCGATATATTCAACCCCACCACGCGATAGAGCTTCGGATGGTTTCTCACCACCTTTTGCTACGCGTTTAGGTCGAATTGGTGCGTACAGTTCGTTTTCAATTTGTAATACATTGCTGTTTAACTGGCGATATTGACCGCCTACCTTAACTCCAATTTCAGCAAACTCAGCAGACGGCGTACGTATCGCTGCATTAAGGCCATCCAAGTATTCTTCCAGACTGTTGAAACCAATTTTCAAGATGCTCTGAGCACTATTGGTGTAACCCAGATCACTCATACGCAAAGAAGTCGCATGGGGAAGATATAGGGTTTCACCGATATTTTCGAAAGGTAGCTTACTATCTCTTCCTTTTATAAAAGAAGAACATAGCGCTGGAGAAGCACCAAAGAAATAAGGAATCAGCCAGCCAAAGCGGTAGTAATTACGAATTAGGCCAAAGTATGCTTCAGACTTAATCGTCTGACGCTCTTGTTCAGATTGCTGTCCGTACAGTGCATCCCAGAACGACTCTGGAAAAGAGAAATTGAAGTGCACACCAGAGATGATTTGCATCAGACTACCATAGCGACGCTTCAAACCTTCTCGATAGAGGGTTTTCATTTTGCCTGAATTAGAGCTTCCATATTGCGCAAGATTGATATCATCTTCTTGGCTAACATAACATGGCATGGAAAGCGGCCACATTTTCTCTTCACCCAATTTAGTTTGAGTAAAGTGATGAATGTCCTCTAACTGCGCAGTCAGAGTTTTGATGTCACTGGATACAGGCGTGATGAACTCCAGCAATGATTCCGAAAAATCTGTCGTAATCCAATCATTCGCATAAGCAGAGCCCAGCTCTTTCGGATGAGGAGTCGTAGCCAGCCTGCCATCCTTTTTATAACGTAGCGTTTCTCTCTCTACACCACGACTAAAGGATTGAAAAATATCAGGGTTTTGTGCAACTCGCTCCAGTCGCGCAGCAAAATCAGTCAAAATGAAGGTTCGCTTATAGTTTTGGTCCAATTACTTCTGGACCGTTTAAATTATCAGAGGGCAGGAGCTTCGCCAAACCCTCTCTCATGCTCTAATTTATGTGTACTCTAGCGGACGATTTCAAGCTCTTCTACTGGGATTTGCAAACTTTCTAGCTGAGGCTTTAGCGATTTTGCATCTCCAACCACAATGATTTGATATGCATCAGGGGTAAACCACTTGGCTGCCATCTGATTCAAGGTATCTTTACTCACTGTATCGACAATCTCATTGCGCTGCTTGAGGTAGTCTTCGTCCAAACTGTAAGCCAGAATACTACTTAACAGCTGTGCTTTCTGTGAAGGCGTTTCATACTTCAGAGCATCTTGTTGACCGACTGCTAAGCGTAAAAATTTCATTTCCTCATCTGTCATTCCTTTTTCACTATACTGACTCAGCTCTTGTTCTATCTCTTTGATAGAAGCAACCGTTGAGTCGGCACGAACTTGAGCAGAGAAAACAATGGCACCAACTTCTCGATTCGCCGCGAAGTAACCACTTGCCCCGTAGGTGTAGCCTTTATCCTCGCGCAGATTCTGATTTATTCGGCTGTTGAAATTACCTGCCAAATTAAAATTTGCCAATTGTGTTAAATATACTTCGCCTGTTGCATCAAAAGGCAGCCCCTGACGTACAAAACGAACAATACTTTGTGGTGAGCTTGGTTTATCAATCAAGTAAATTTTCTGTGGGCCCTTTTTATTTACAAGTTGTGGGCGTAATAGAGGTGCTTCTTGCCCTTGCCAATCTTCTAAAAAGGCCAATTCATTCTTAACCTGACGCTTGGTAATATCGCCTACTACGACAATCTGAGCACCATGTGGGGTGTAATGTTGGCGATAAAATGCTTTGACGTCATCCAAAGTCAATTCAGATACAGACTCTTTCGTTCCATCACTAGAGCGTTGGTAGATAGAGCCAGAAAACAGTACTTGTCTTGTCGCTTGAGACGCCAGCCAACTTGGCTTCTGATGTTGGTAAACAATCCCTTCTAGCATCTGTTGCTTATTACGTTCAAAGTCGGATTCATTAAACGCAGGTTTAAATAAGACTTCCTCGACAATAGCCAAGGTTTGAGGAAAATTTTTCTCAAGGCTAGAAACGGAAATACTGGTCGTATAATTCGCCGCACTGATAGATACAGTACTGCCCAGTTTATCCAACTTCGCCTGCAGCTGTTCGACGGTTGAATCTAACGTACCTTCTTCCATCATCGCAGCCGTTAGATTCGCTAGACCTTCTTTGCCTTGTTGAACATAACGTTCACCAGCTGGGAAACGAATTTCTAATTGAACCGTAGGCGTCTCACTACTTTGAGAACCCAATAACTCGGCGCCATTATCGAAGTACAGTTTGTACAACTTAGGCATTTGTGCCTTCACAGCTTCAGCTACTTCAGGCATCACTGAACGATCAAACTCATCGACAGGGCGGCGATAAGCGAGATCTTGATCCTTGATCTTCTTATGCTCTGGTAGCGTTCTTTCTGGTGTAACAAAAGTCGCGGGTTCAACAACGTAATCGAGTTTACCTTTAGGTACCACACTCAACGTCACTTTGTGATGGCCGTTCAGGAAATCCTCATAAGCTTTCATGACAGATTCTGGCGAAACCGCACGTATTTGCTCTAGCTGAGTTTGCAGTCGATCAGGCTGTCCAAAGAAAGTCTGGTTGGCAGCGAGCTGAGACACCTTACCTTTTACGCTTTGTAGTGCGAATACTGAACTCGCTTCCGCCATACCAATGTTCTGATCTAGACGAGCCTGCTCTACCCCTTGTTCTTCAAACTTCTGCAACGTCTGCATCAGCGCTTCGTAAAGTGGTTTCAGTTTACCTTTCTCTCCTGACGGAGCCATCGCATATACGTAGAAGTTACATGACAGCTCTGAACAATCTTGAAATGCGCCCGCATCAACGGCTTTTTGTGTTTTCACCAATTCTTGGTAAAGCAGGCTATTGGCCCCCTTGCCTAAAACGTTAGCAAGCGCATTCAATGAAGCTTCTGCCTTTTCTCCGAGATACGTCGTCGGCCAACCCACCAAAACCATAGGTTGTTGAATACGATCTTCAAGCGTGATGTATTTATCTTCTGTCAGCACAGCAGGCTGCTTTGGTGCCTGCTTGACTTCAGGCCCCTTGGGAATGGAACCGAAATACTTATTGACCCATAGCAGTGTCTGCTCGACATTTATATCACCACCTATTGTCAACACGGCATTATTCGGCCCATACCAGCGTAGGAAAAATGCTTTAAGGTCGTTGACATCAACACGATCGAGATCTTCCACATAACCAATGGTTTGCCAAGAGTACGGGTGACCTTCTGGATAAAGCGCTTCGCCCATCCTTTCCCACATCAGGCCATATGGTCTGTTGTCATAATTTTGTGCACGTTCGTTTTTCACCGTATCTCGCTGGATCTCAAACTTACGTTGTGAAACGGCATCAAGCAGGAAGCCCATTCGATCCGACTCCAGCCACAGCATTTTTTCTAACTGATTCGAAGGCACCGTTTCGAAATAATTGGTTCGATCACGATTAGTGGTCCCGTTAAGGGTACCTCCTGCTTCGGTAATGATTTTAAAGTGCTCCTGATCCCCAACATGCTCACTGCCTTGAAACATCATGTGCTCAAAAAAGTGGGCAAAGCCTGATTTACCAATTTCTTCCCGCGCAGAGCCGACATGGTAAGTGACATCAACATGGGCCAAAGGATCAGAATCGTCAGGAGAAAGAATAACCGTTAAGCCATTATCAAGTTGATATTTGGAGTAAGGGATCATCGCCTTACCTGGCTCTGCTGGCACTTCCTCAATCAAAGAGACGCCTTGAGGAAGTGAAGATAGCTGAGAATCAGAAAAGAGTGTGTTGCTTGAACAACCATAAAGAGCAACGAGAGAAAATGCACCTAGCCAGATTTTTCTCATGACATCTCCTAGAAAAAACCGTAATAAAGGGCTGCCAACAGGCTATACCGCAATGCTTTACCAACCACGATTAACCATAAACAAGGCCAAAAACGCATTCGCAACCAGCCTGCAGCCAAACAAAGCGGATCACCTATAACAGGCAACCAGCTAAATAAAAGGGACCAATAGCCGTATCGACTCAGCCATTGTAGTGCTTTATGACCATACTTTTCGTTTTGAGTTCGATTGGGCAACCATAAACCCAGCCAGTAATTAGTCAGGCCACCTAAGGTGTTCCCTAAGGTCGCCAATGCAATAACAGAAAGTGTGGAGTATTGATTGAGGTTCAAAACGGCAATCAACCCAGCTTCTGAACCTCCTGGAAGCAGGGTAGCACTCAGAAAGCCAGACAGGAATAGAACCCAAAGTGCAGAATCAGAAAACCATAGAGCGATACTTTCAAACGCGACGTTAAACGTCTCTAGCACTGCATATCAAGCAAGATCTTGCCTCGCGTATGTCCAGTTTCAATTTGTTTATGCGCGTCCATCACCTGATCCATAGGGTAGATATGCTGGATCTCAGTTTTCAGCAGCCCGACGCTGACCATGTAAATCAAGGCGTCTAACTGTTCAGGGTTCGGATCAACCAGCATGCCTGTCGCTTCAAATCCAAGCAATTTGGCCTTTTCGCAAATCAGCTCTGCTGTGATAGTCGGCACAGTCACCACTTTAGCCCCATCTTTCAGGCACTTGAGCGCGTCCAAAGCCGCATCTCCGCCAACAAGATCGATCAGCACGTCGGCTTCTTCAACGCGCTCTGAAACAGGGGAAAACTGATAGTTCACCGCATGGGCACCTAAAGTTGCCATGTAATCAAGGTTGGCTTCACTGCAAGTGGTAAAGACTTCAGCCTTCGCGGCCACAGCAACCTGAATTGCAATATGACCAACGCCACCGGCACCAGCGAGAATCAGCACCCTTTGACCTTCCTTAACACTAGCTTTGTCCAAAGCCTGAACCGCGGTTTGCCCTGCCAGAGGTAACACCGTTGCGGCTTCTAAAGTGATAGACTCTGGTACTAAGCTAAGTTCGGCCTCAGGCACACACACGTACTGACTGTAGCCGCCGCCTTGAAGCGGGAAGCCAATAAAGCCGGCCACTTTGTCACCCGCAACAAATCGCTTTGCTTGCTCGCCACACGTCACCACTTCACCAGAAATATCATATCCCGGTACCCAAGGTAGGTTATCTTTATTCTGTGAAGCGGCCCAACCAAGCCCTGCACGTGTTTTCACATCGATAGGATTAACGCCAGCAAAAGCGACTTTAATCAACACCTCACCTTGTTGAGGCTCAGGCACAGCGCTAGTTTGAATGGCTAAGACTTCAGGATCACCAAATTGAGTTATCGCGATTTGTTTATTTTCCATGTCATCATTTCCCTATCGATACGAAAAAGGGATGCGAAAGCATCCCTTTGAATATATACCATTTATTGGCTACAAGTTAACTGCCTATTCTCAAATTGACTAATAACTTACGTTAATTCACCAATGCTAAGAGAATACCTGCAGCCACCGCAGAACCCAAAACCCCCGCAACATTAGGCCCCATTGCGTGCATCAGGAGGAAGTTTTGTGGGTTAGCATCCAAACCAACCTTATTCACCACACGCGCCGCCATAGGTACGGCAGATACTCCAGCCGCACCGATCAATGGATTGATATCTTCTTTGGAGAACTTATTCAACAACTTAGCCATTAAGACACCGCCTGCAGTACCAATACTGAAAGCAACAGCACCTAAAGCAAGAATACCCAAGGTCTCTACATTGAGGAATTCTTCCGATTGAAGCTTGGATCCCACTCCTAAACCAAGGAAGATGGTGACAATATTGATTAATTCGTTCTGCGCCGTTTTCGACAATCTATCCACCACACCCGCTTCGCGCATCAGGTTACCGAGACAAAACATACCAACTAGTGGGGTCGCTGAAGGTAGAAACAAGATCGTCATCAACAACACAGCAAGTGGAAAGAGAATTTTTTCAGCTTTGCCTACATGACGCAACTGAGCCATCTTAACCTTGCGTTCTTCAGGTGTTGTCAGCGCTTTCATGATCGGTGGCTGAATGATAGGCACAAGAGCCATATAGCTATATGCTGCTACGGCAATCGCACCGAGAAGGTCCGGTGACAACTTGCTTGCTAAGAAAATAGCGGTTGGGCCATCAGCGCCACCAATGATGGCAATCGAAGCCGCATCAGGCATGCTGAATTCCATGCCCGGCACGTAATTGAGTAGAATCGCGCCAAACAGCGTCGCAAAGATACCGAATTGCGCAGCGGCTCCTAACCACAAGGTTTTCGGATTGGCAATCAAAGCACCAAAGTCAGTCATTGCTCCTACGCCCATGAAAATCAGTAACGGGAAGATCCCCGACTCAATCCCCACATAGTACACGTAGTAAAGCAATCCGCCCTCATCGGTAAAGCCTGCATTAGGTATATTGGCCAAGATGGCACCAAAGCCAATGGGCAATAAAAGTAAGGGCTCAAAACCTTTACGAATAGCCAAAAACAACAGAATACAACCAACCAGAATCATACATATCTGGCCAAACTCAAAGTTAGCAATCCCTGTTTCTGACCATAAGGTCATTAATCCGTCCATGATGCTCCCTTACGCCAGACTCAATAGCGGTGCGCCGACCGTTACTGAATCACCTTCCTTAACGTGAAGCTCTTGAACAATACCGCCACGGGCTGCACGAACTTCCGTTTCCATCTTCATCGCTTCGAGGATCAGAAGTACTTCACCCTCTTCAACTTGAGAGCCACTTTGAACATTCACTTTGAAAATATTCCCTGCTAATGGCGCAGGAACCATCTCTGAATTGCCTGATTGAGCAGCAGAAGCTGGCGACGCCTGTTGAGGCGTTGAGCTAGACGGAGCAACAGATGTCAATTGACCTTGTGGGCCAACTTCTACATCGTAAATTTGCCCGTCAACTTTCACACTGTAAATCTCGATACTACCCTTTTCTGGCTGAGGAGCAGGCGCTGCCACAGGCTCTTCTTTACCTGGAGCAGGTTCGAAAGCATCAGGATTATGACGATTTTTAAGAAACTTCAGACCAACCTGAGGGAAAAGTGCGTAGGTCAAGACATCATCAATCGTATCTGCCGCCAATGAAATACCGTCTTGTTTCGCTTTGGCCAGTAAATCTTCCGTGAGGGTATCTAATTCAGCTTCGAGTAGATCAGCAGGTCGACAAGTAATAACCTCTGCACCATCCAGTACTTTTGCTTGTAGCTCTGCATTGACTTCAGCCGGAGCGACGCCGTACTCCCCTTTTAAGACGCCCGCTGTCTCTTTGGTGATGCTCTTGTAACGCTCACCCGTTAGTACGTTAATTACGGCTTGTGTGCCGACAATCTGCGAAGTTGGTGTCACAAGAGGAATGAAGCCCAAATCTTCGCGCACGCGCGGGATCTCGTCCAATACTTCATCAATACGATCCGCCGCACCTTGCTCTTTAAGCTGGCTTTCCATATTCGTCAGCATGCCACCTGGCACCTGAGCGATAAGAATGCGTGAATCGACTCCTTTCAGCTGACCTTCAAACTTCGCATATTTTTTACGAACTTCGCGGAAGTAAGTCGCTATTGGTTCGATCTCATCCAACTTAAGGTTGGTATCACGCTCTGTACCTTGGAGCATAGCAACCACAGTTTCCGTCGGAGTATGACCGTATGTACCACTCATTGAGGAGATCGCAGTATCAAGAATATCGACCCCAGCTTCAACTGCTTTGACTGCTGTCGCAGTAGAAAGGCCAGTCGTTGCGTGACAGTGAAGTGCTAAAGGAATATCGGTCGATGATTTGATACGAGAGATCAGCTCTTCCGCTTCATACGGCTTAAGCAAACCTGACATATCTTTAATGCACAAAGAGTGGCAACCAAGATCTTCAAGACGCTTCGCCAGATCAACCCAAGTGTCGGTATTGTGAATCGGGCTAGTAGTATAAGAGAGCGTACCTTGTGCGTGAGCGCCTACATCGACTGCAGCCTTGACCGCTTTCTGGAAGTTGCGTACATCGTTCATTGCATCAAAAATGCGGAATACATCCATGCCATTGGCGTGTGCACGTTCGACAAATTTTTCAACCACATCATCTGCGTAGTGGCGATAACCTAGCAGGTTTTGGCCACGAAGCAGCATTTGCATAGGTGTATTGGGCATCGCTTTTTTAAGCGCACGTAGGCGTTCCCAAGGGTCTTCTCCTAAGAAACGGATACACGCATCAAAGGTAGCACCACCCCAGGTTTCTAAAGACCAGTACCCCACTTTATCGAGCTCCGCTGCGATAGGTAACATATCTTCAAGACGCATACGAGTAGCAAACAGTGACTGATGGGCGTCACGAAGCACCACGTCGGTTAAAGCTAGTGGTTTAGACATGCTCATTAACTCCTTTTAATCCATTTAAATGCTACTTAGCAGTAGAAGTGCGATGTTGATGCACCGCAGCAGAAATCGCTGCAACTACCTTGGGGCTAATAGCAGAAGAGGTTGGTTGAATCTTATTATTTTGTTTCGGTGTAGCGATCGGCTCTGGCACTTCTTCTGGCACCAGTTTAGACATTAGCCGAACGAGATAGACGAGAATAGTTAGGAATATAAATACTACGGCCATACCTGTAAGCATCAGGGTCGCAGCATCTACTAGCAGGCTTCCAATATTTTCCATTTTAAGCATCCTTTCTTTGTCATCCTGACAAGATATTGGCCATTTAATAATTGGGACTTCGTGTCCTAAATGACATTTTTAACGTCAGTTCTGTGCTGACGTTTCCTTTCAGGAAAAGTAGTCAAATATCCTGATAAGAGGTCTAGGATTATCTCGATTGGTTAAAATTTGTCAATTTTGTTTAAAGCACTCTTGATGATATTGCACATTTCTAGGGATGATTGCGTCATAAAAATCACATAAATCTGCAACCTGAGACGATATAAGAATAAATAACTGCCTATTTTCAGACGTTATTGAATAAATTGAATGATTATTGTCACAGGAAGGAATGTTTTCTAGAAAACCTATAGAAAACATAAATTTATAAAATAAAGGTTAACAAAATGATAATAAATTGTTAAAAGAAAAGCCCTGCTATTTCTAGCAGGGCTTTTATATGGTGGCGCGCTCGGAAGGATTCGAACCTTCGACCGCCTGGTTCGTAGCCAGGTACTCTATCCAGCTGAGCTACGAGCGCGCAATGTTTTATATTGAAGAATCAATATCAGGTCAGTGACCTTAATTAGTGGCGCGTCCTGGAGGATTCGAACCTCCGACCGCCTGGTTCGTAGCCAGGTACTCTATCCAGCTGAGCTAAGGACGCACGGGGTGTTCAACAAGCTTTAAACTTACTAAACGAGATAGTGGCGCGCTCGGAAGG
>NZ_JXXU01000068.1 GCF_000967495.1 Vibrio neptunius
AGCGTTCATATCATTTTCCTAGCTTGTAAATACTGGCTTCTACTTTACTCCTCCAAACTCATCAAGAAAGCGCTTTCTTATATATTTGGTAATTTTGTGATATTAAGCAAGAATATCCACTAAAACTAAGTGAGCCTGTTCAAAAAAAAACACTTCATTGCACTAATTTGGTGCGCTAGATGGGGCAAGATATAAAAAGTAGATGTCAGATAACCTGAGAGCATTTTATTTATTTTATCTTATATATCAGAAACTTAATTAGAAAAACAAACCAAATCAAACTGAGATTATATTTTGCACTATTTGTGATCTAAGAATGATTTTTACCACCTAGGTTTGAAGCTGATAGTTTATTCACTAACAATGAAACCAAAGAAAGCGCTTTCATTAAATGTTCGCTAAACTAAAATTATGGCTATCTAAGGAATTTGAGATGCTGAATAAGACACTTATAGCTACACTCGCTACTGGAATCCTGTGTACTGGCGCAGTTCAAGCCGAGCCCATCAAACATGGAGGAACACTTACCGTCCCAATTGTAAATACTGGCTTCGTTGAAAACTATAATCCTTACACGACCAAAGACCTACTGCATGGCATCATGTTCGAACCTTTAATGGTCTTCAACAACATGACAGGCAAAACAGATTTCCGCTTAGCTGAATCTTTTTCTTACTCTGATGATCTTAAAACCATCACAATAAAAATGCGTGACAATCTAAAATGGTCTGACGGTACACCTCTTACAGCAGCAGATGTCGTTTTTAGTTTTGTTTTAACTAAAGAAGCACCAGCGTTTGACCAAAAAGGTATTTGGTCAGGTAGCAACTTAAAAGCTATCACAGCTCCAGATGCTAAAACCGTTGTGTTTGAGCTTAACGACGCCGATTCGACCTTCGCTTGGAACTTAGAGCGCTACCACATTGTACCTAAGCATATTTGGTCAAAAGTCGACGACTTGACCACTTTCACCAACCCTAACCCTGTCGGTAGTGGTCCAATGACAGAGGTTAGATTTCTTAAACCTCAACAAATGGAACTATGTCGTAATCCGAACTATTACCTAGAGGGACGCCCATATTTAGACTGCGTCAACTTCCGTTCATACAACGACAACTCGCAAATTCAGCCAGCACTGATTAAAGGTGAAATTGATTGGGGTTCAAACTTCATTGCTAGCGTTGAAGAAACATTCGTCGAGTCTGACAAAGAAAATCACAAATTCTGGTACCCAGCAAATGATGCGATTCATCTTTATGTAAACACAAAAAAAGCGCCATTTGATGATCTGCGAGTTCGCCAAGCACTTTCTATGGCGCTGGATCGCGACATGATCGTCGACATCGCGGCTTATGGCTACCCAACAGTCAACCATAATATCGGCGGCATTGCAGAGCTATACAAAACGCACATCGACCAAGACGTGAACGAAAAATATGGCTATTTGGCACAGTACGACCCAGAGAAAGCCAAACAATTACTTGATCAAGCGGGCATCAAAGATAGCGATGGCGATGGGTATCGTGAGAACCCAGATGGCTCAACTTTAAACTTTGACATCGAAGTGGTCAACGGCTGGACAGACTGGATCCAAGTGGTACAGATGGTGACAGAGTACTTTGACGAAGTGGGTATCAAAGCGAACGTCAAAACTGTTGATTGGGCTGTGTACGATGCCAACCTTAAAGAGGGTAACTACACCATGTCAATCAACTGGTCATTAGTGGCAACAAATCCAATCCTAGCTTACCAAGAGTACTTTCACACTTCTCGAATTGGTAAAACCTGGCACGCAGGTCACGGCGTTAACTCACCAGCAATAGACGAGCTTATCGACAGCTTTGGCATGATTGGTGACCCAGATGAGCAAGCAAAAGTACTCTCTGAGTTACAGGAATACACAGCGAATAATATGCCAATCATTCCTCTTTTTTCAAATGCAACTTGGTTCCAGTACAGTACTAAAAACATTGTTGGTTGGCCTAGTGAGAGTAATCCATATGTTCAGCCTGTATGGTATGACGGTGGTAAGCGCGTCATCATTCTAAACAACCTTCACCTGAAGTAATGCTGCTTAAAGGATTGGCTAAGGGATTCAACAGCCCTTAGTCACCTATGTGAGTTACTAGCAATCTACTATAAATATAGGGGCGATAAATGTTTGAGCCCCTCCTAAAAAAGGTTCGTTATGTCGTTTCTAGCTCGCCGATTTGGCTTTTATTTTACCGCGTTTCTCATCGCAATATCGTTTAATTTCATGTTACCTCGCTTGATGCCAGGTGATCCTGTTGATGCCCTATTCGCAGCAGCCCAAGGTCGCATGGACCCCGCGCAAATGGATGCCGTTCGTGAAATGTACGGATTCGTCGACGGTAACATCTTTGTTCAATACCTCGCTTACATGAAAAGCGTCTTCACTCTGGATCTGGGCCCATCAGTACTCATGTTTCCCGTCAGTGTATCTGAAGTGATTGCGATGGCCCTCCCTTGGACTATGTTTTTAGCGCTGGGTTCACTGATTGTGGCATTAATCATCGGCGTCAGCATAGGTACCTATGCATCTTATCGCAGGGAGGGCATTTTTGGTCAAGTAGTGCCTCCTGTGCTCGCGTTCATCAGTAACTTCCCCTACGTTGTTACTGCATTAATTTTGTTCTACTTCTTCGGATTAAAACTTGAACTGCTACCACTTGCTTACACTTACGACCCGTCACTAGAAGCTGGTTTTACTTGGGAATTTATTTCTAGCGTGGCGAAACACGCGGTGCTACCTGTTGGTTCAATGGTCGTCGTAGGCATTTCAACTTGGGTATTTAACATGCGTAACGCCATGATTAACGTACTTGGTGAAGATTACGTGACCATGGCAGAAGCGAAAGGCTTGAGCAGTTATAGGGTGATGTCTCGCTATGCTGGCCGCAATGCAATCCTTCCTGTTGCAACCGCAATCGCCATGGCAATTGGCTTCTCATTCGCGGGCTCAATCATGACAGAGGTGGTATTTAACTACCAAGGTCTTGGCAACATCCTGCTTAAAGGCATCGTTGCCCGTGATTATCCGCTTATTCAAGCGATCCTACTCATTCTGGTTAGTGCTGTTCTGACAGCCAATTTTATCGCCGACTTACTTTACGTTTGGCTTGACCCACGAATCTCTAATTAAGGTGCATCATGGACAAATCAATCCACAATCCTCCAGCCAATGATCCAGCGCTGACGGTTCGAGAATCCCAATTTTCGTGGCCGCGTATTAAAAAGTCGCTTGGCAAACTTTACGCATTTTTCTACGGCAACCCACCAGCGATTATTGGCGGACTGCTGCTAACCATCGTTCTTGTAGGTGCTGTGTTTGCGCCAATACTCGCGACTCACAACCCTGAAAAGCGTGTTGCTCGCCCGCACCAACCTATCAGTGCTGAGCACTACCTAGGGACCACTCGCAGTGGTCGCGATGTATACAGCCAGGTGTTGCACGGCGGACAAAAGTCTCTCACTGTAGCCATTTCGGCAGGTATGATCGCCATGAGCATTGCCATAATCGTAGGTGTATCGGCAGGTTACTATGGCGGCAAAATCGATGAACGTTTGAACTTCTTAACCAACGTATTTTTAGTCTTCCCACAGTTACCTTTGCTGATTGTACTCGCCGCCTTCTTAGGGCAAGTAGGTTCTTTGGTTATAACCGTGTTGTTGGGGGTGACATCCTGGCCATGGGGCGCAAGAGTGATACGTTCGCAAACCTTGGCGATTCGCAATAAAGAATTCATCATCTCAGCAGAGGTTATGGGTGAATCAAAAACTCGTATCATTCTAGTCGAAATTCTACCAAACCTCGTTTCTATTGTGTTTGGAGGCTTCTTAGGTACTGTTATTTATGCCATGGGCGCTGAAGCAGGCCTCGGTATCCTTGGTTTGGGCGATGCAACCGAAGTCAGTTGGGGTTCAATGCTGTACTGGGCACAAACTTCTTCATCACTGTACACAGGTGCCTGGTGGGAGATGCTCGTTCCCGCGATGGCTCTGGCCATTACGGGTGGTGCATTAGCACTGATAAACATGTCAATTGACCAAGTCAGTAACCCGAAACTACGTACTGGTCCACACATCAAGCTATGGTATCAACTTAAGAAAGAAGCAGATAAGCGCCGAGGTCTACGATGAGCAATCTATTAGAAATCAACAACCTTTGTGTTGACTATGTTTCACCCAATGGCGTAGCAAGAGCAGTTAACAATGTGAGTCTGTCCATCGCGCCTGGTGAAACACTGGGTATTGCTGGCGAGTCTGGCTGTGGCAAAAGTACGCTTGCATTCGCTATTGCTCGCTTGCACAAAGCCCCCGCTCTTATCTCTGAGGGGGAGATCATTTATGACGGCCAAGACGTGCTCAAGATGAACGAACGACAGCTACGCAAATTTCGTTGGAATGATGTTTCCGTAGTTTTCCAGAGTGCGATGAATTCACTCAATCCTGTTATCACCATCGGTGAACAGTTGACTGATGTCATTCTTGCCCATCGCAAGACCTCCTATAAGCAAGCTTATGAACGAGCGGTTGAACTGCTTAGCATTGTCGGTATCCACGGTGATCGTATGGCAAGCTTCCCTCATCAGTTGAGTGGTGGTATGCGTCAGCGTGTGGTCATTGCAGTGGCACTGGCACTTGAGCCTAAGTTGATCATTATGGATGAGCCAACTACTGCACTGGACGTGGTCGTTGAGCGTGAGATCCTCAACGAACTGTATGAGCTAAAGAGCAAGTTTGGCTTTTCAATACTGTTTATCAGCCATGACTTGAGTCTGATGGGCGAAATTGCCGACCGTATCGGTGTCATGTATGCCGGCAATTTAATTGAGTTTGGAGAAGCAAAACAAGTGTTTGGTGACCCTCAACATCCATACACCAAGGGATTGATTTCATCATTTCCAACCATTCATGGTCCGAAAGAGCGCTTGTACGGCATCCCTGGTAACCCTGTCAACCTGCTACAGATTCCACAAGGGTGTAATTTCCGCGCACGATGTACTGAGTGTATCCAAAAATGTGCAGAACTTGACCCGAACCTTGCTCAGGCCGACAACGGCAATCTCGTTTCTTGTCACCTAGTTTAAAAGGATAAAAAGATGGAAAACATAACAAATCCTGAGGTGATTCTCTCAGTCAAAAACTTGGTGAAAGACTTTCCCATTGGTCATTCAGTCAAAGACAATTTGATGCGTGCAGTAAATGACGTGTCATTCGATCTTCGCAAAGGCGAAGCGCTGGCGATTGTTGGCGAATCGGGGTCTGGCAAAAGTACTGGCGCACGTGTACTCACACATATCTATGACAAAACCTCAGGTGATATTGAGTTTAAAGGCCAACCACTAAATGAGTACATAAAAGAACACGGCGAGTTAGAGTACGCTCGCCAAGTACAAATGATCTTCCAAGACCCGTTTGGTTCATTAAACCCGGTCCACACGATCTACCACCATATTGCGCGCCCATTGATGATCCACAATCGCGCAGATAAACATGCCATTCCAAAACTTGTGTATGAACTACTGGACATGGTTGGGCTTGCTCCAGTCAAAGAAACCGCGGAAAAATACCCGCATGAACTTAGTGGTGGTCAGCGTCAACGTGTTGCAATTGCCCGGGCTATTGCGGTATCTCCGGAAGTGATTCTGGCCGATGAGCCAATCTCTATGCTCGATGTGTCAGTACGCTTAGGTATTTTGAACCTGATGTCTGACTTAAAAGATAAACACGGCATCTCATTTATGTACATTACTCATGATATTGCCACCGCTCGATACTTTGCGGAAAAAACAGCCGTGATGTATGTCGGTCACATGGTTGAGTGGGGCTATAGCGACAACGTAACACAAAACCCACAACACCCATACTCTCAGCTGCTTCTGTCAGCTGTTCCAGAAGTAGGTAACTCTGGCAAACGTGAGCTATCGGCTAAGAAAGGGGACATTCCACTGTGGAAACCAAGCAGTATCGGTTGCCCATTTGCCAGCCGTTGCTTAAAAGCGACCGAGATATGTACACAATCAGTCCCGAAGCCCACTAAAGTCGGTGAAGATCATTACGCTCGCTGCCACCACCTTGAGCCACAGCAATAGCATTTAACCCAATTTAAACAGTGCATTTCATTACCACACCGACCGTCAAATCTCAGATGACGCTTGGTTTGGCCCAGCTCGGCTAAAAAAGAGAAATGTGCTCAAGAAAGGAACAAATTTATGAACTTTGACTATCAAGAAAACCAAACAACAAACGGTCAGTTTGTGGATCTTATGGGAGAACGATTCTACAAAATTTCTCACGTCGATAGAATGAATCCATTTTTCATCAGCGTCGTATCGGCCAGCGATCATTGGCTGTTTATCTCATCGACTGGTAGTCTGTCTGCTGGTCGTATTCGCCCTGAAAATGCACTATTTCCATACCGCTCCGTGGACCATATTCATGAAAATGCGGAGAACACTGGTTCGAAAACCATCGTTCGAGTCAAAGACGAAACTGGTGTTACGCTTTGGGAACCCTTCAATCGTCATCATGATGGCCTGTACCATACAGAGCGCAACCTATACAAAAACACCATTGGCGATAAGATCGTATTTGAGGAGCTTAATCACACGTTAAAGCTTAAATTTACGTATAGCTGGAGTAGTAGTGAGCATTTTGGCTTTGTCAGACACTGCGAGTTTAGCGATCTATCTGGTCACGCTCGTGAGTTAGAAATACTCGATGGTTTGCAAAACCTCTTACCTTCTGGCGCACCGCTGAGCGCATTGCAAACACGCAGCGCATTGGTTGACGCCTACAAATGGAACGAACGGGCTGAAAACTCTTCCTTGGCGATTTACACCATGTATGCCAAATTGAGCGATCGCGCTGAACCAGCAGAATCGCTGCTCGCCAGTACAGTGTTTGCGCTAGGTCAAGGAGAATGCTCTATCCTACTTAGCAGCGAGCAACTCACCGCTTTTCGTCAAGATCGCAATATAGCACCAGAGACACTGACCAAAGGGGTTCGTGGTAGTTATTTAATCCATAAAACCATCTCGCTAGAGGCCCACGGTCAACAAGGTTGGATGCTAGTCGCCGACATCGACAAAGGCCACCGTGAAATCGTCGAACTCAACCATCTGCTTGAAAAACCTGCCGAACTGCGCCAAAACGTTGAACAAAGCATTACGGACAACCAAAACGATCTTATCACTCTGATGTCTGGTGCCGATGCTTGGCAAATGACAGCCGAAGAAAACACCAGCGTACACCACTACGCAAACGTACTGTTCAACAATATGCGCGGTGGAGTCATCGAAAACAATTATGATCTCGATAAAGCAGACGTTCTTAAGACCATCACCAATGCCAACAAATTGGTAGCACACAAGCATCAGTCTTTATTGGCTAATCTGCCTCAAAGCTTCACCCATCAAGAGCTGATACGCCAAGCAAAAGCTTCTCAAGACCCTCAATTGACCCGCTTAGCCTACGAATACCTGCCATTGACTTTTGGTCGACGACACGGTGATCCAAGCCGCCCATGGAACCACTATGAAATTAAGCTTAAGGATGAAAACGGTGGTCGCTTACTCTCTTACCAAGGCAACTGGCGCGACATTTTCCAAAACTGGGAAGCCATTGCTCTTAGCTATCCTGAGTTTATTCCCTCGTTCATCGCGAAGTTTGTCAACGCATCGACAATAGATGGCTACAACCCATACCGCATTACTAAAGACGGTATTGACTGGGAAATGCTTGAACCCGACGATCCATGGAGCAACATCGGTTACTGGGGTGATCATCAGATCATCTATCTGCTTAAGTTCCTAGAGCTGGCAGAGAAGTATCAAAGTGATGAACTCAAAACGCTCCTCACAAGTGATATTTACAGTTACGCCAACGTGCCATACAGACTGTGTGGTGTTAAGCAGTTGTTTACTAATCCAAAAGACACCGTTGCTTTTGACAATGAGCTACAAGCGACTATCGAAGAACGGGTTGCGAAGTTTGGCAGCGACGGTCGACTACTGGTCGAGGGAGGAAGCCAAGTCTACTCGGTTAATCTGCTGGAAAAAATCTTGGTTCCTCTGCTTTCGAAACTCAGCAACCTTGTGCTCGATGGCGGTATCTGGCTCAATACTCAACGTCCAGAATGGAACGATGCTAACAATGCTATAGTGGGCAACGGATTATCGATGGTAACGCTATACTACATGCGCCGCTATGTGGTCTTTGTGAAAACACTCATCAATGATGTACCAAGCTCGGTGTCGATTTCAAAAGAAGTGTTTGAATGGATGCTAGCAATTGAGAAAACGCTGAACGAAGCAGAGAAAGAAATCCGTCGCGGAACGGTCACTCGCCAGACACGAAAAGCGATTCTCACAAAGCTAGAAAAAGCATTTGAACATTATCGTAGCAAGGTTTATCGCATGAACGGCTTCTCAGGTAAAACCAATGTAGAGCTGTCTGCTGTCAAGCAGCTGCTGACCACCAGCATAGAGGTTCTTGACTCGAGCATTAGCAACAATTTGCGTCAAGACGGCCTGTACAATGCGTACAACATTGTGACTTACTCGTCAGAAGCACTCAATATCGAACAACTCTACCCAATGCTTGAAGGTCAGGTAGCGGTACTGAGCTCAGGTGTATTGTCACCGAAACAAGCCGTTGAGCTTTTGGATAAGCTCTTTGCTAGTGATATGTACCGTCCAGACCAACATAGCTTTATGCTTTACCCAGACCGAGAATTAAGTCTTTTTGTGGATAAAAACCAAATCGCTCTAGAAAAGCTCGATGATATTCCATTACTCAATGAGATGTTGCAAAAAGGTGATCAACGCATTATCAATAGCGATTCAGAGGGTCACATTCACTTCAACCCAAACTTTGAAAATGCAGCTTACTTAAACAAAGCTTTGCAGAGTATCGAATCAATCGATGCAGACGTGAAAGAGCAGATCCAGACCCTATATGAAGAGGTATTTGATCATAAGGCCTTTACGGGGCGCTCTGGCACCATGTTTGGCTATGAGGGTCTTGGCTGTATATACTGGCATATGGTCTCGAAGCTACTACTTGCGGTTCAAGAGAACTATCTTGTCGCTCGTGAGATCGACGCACAGAGCGAAGAGACCAAAAAACTTGCTGACTACTACTACAACGTACGTGCGGGAATTGGCTTTAACAAAACACCGCAAAACTATGGTGCTTTCCCTACCGATCCTTATTCACATACACCAAAGCAGGCGGGTGCACAGCAACCCGGAATGACGGGGCAGGTAAAAGAAGAAGTGATTACCCGCTTTGTTGAATTGGGCCTAGAAGTGGCGGATGCAACTATTCACATCAACCCCACTCTGCTTAATCGAGCGGAGTTCTTAACCGAAACGGCGCAGTTTAACTGTCAGAGCGTCCAAGGAGAAAGCTGCAGTTTTAAAATTGAGGAAGGCCAACTTGCTTTTACCTACTGTCAGATCCCATTTATCTATAGCATTGCTGATAAATCGAGTATTACTTGCTTTGACAACACAGGGGCAAGTCACACCTATGATCAGTTAACTATCCCTCAAAGTATTTCACAATCGATATTTGCCCGAAAAGGCCATATTGCGAAGGTCCATGTAACGATGACTAAAGATAGCCTTCGACAGAGCTAGTATTCTATAACAACCACTTAATCATCGCTTTAAGGTTTCTACTCACTATACTAAAACCAAAGCTGGGAGCTGAATTTCCAGTTTCCGGTTTGGTGTTCAAAGGGCATAAGAAGCGACGGTTTATCGCAGCACCAATACTATATGTTATCTGTTGGTATACAGTGGAACGACAGCGCTAAGCAGTCGTGTGTGGATGGGCTTTGGTACCATCAATGGCATGAACTTCCAAACACCCTTGGCATCATCGCCAAGAGTGTTTGATTAACTAGCAAGATTAGCTAGGAGGGCTTAGGCTGACAGTAGACAATTAGCCACCGCCTCTTGCACAAGGCGTGAGCGGTCTTTTGTTAACGGCTCCATCAATTGCGTCGCATCATTCACTTGGCTTAAGATCTCTGGAAGTTGTGCACGCCTGCCTGCGTGAAGGTACTTCAGCGTGCGCTTAAAGTCGCCATATTGTCCACGAGCATGGGCTTGAATAAACTCACTGCAAGCTTCAAACTCAGCGTGTTTAATACAGAATAACGTCATGTGGGCGGTATCAATCTCTAATTGAAGCATCCAATTGAGTAAAAACTGCATGCCCTGCTCAGAAACTTCTGCTTCCCTCTCTTCTTCTAAGTAGCTATCGAAATCAATCTCACTGTGGGAAAGTTGATGCATTAGCCAAGCTTTACCGTATTGTTGCTCGATAAATTTAAAGCCGCGATAGTCATGGTTGAACATAAGTTTGGCAAACTTGTCACGCACAGGCTTTTCAAGCATCCACATTAATTGGCCCAAGCTGTAGAGGCGATATTCATCCAAACTTGGACACAAGTTCTCTGTTGCTATTTGCGCACGATACAATGCGGAAATGGTCGGGTAATCGATACTCCCAGCAAGGTAGGCTAAAGTTTGCTCGACTAGATACGTGATACGCTGTGATGTTTGTTGCAGTTCAGCAATATGCGTTCGCAGCGCATGAGGCTCAAGGGCCTCATCAACAATCACTAACATTCCACTTGGCAGACCGCTGCGGTAAATCTCGAGCGGCACGTCATTATCAGCCATAAGCACAACATATTGATCACCTTGTTTCTGCACCACTGTACTAGCAAGCCAGCTCCTGCCATCCATATGGCAAGGCTTATCATGTACGGTGTTGCCATCGACGATCACTGGTTTGCGCAGTTTAGCCGGCACTTTTTCGCCCTCACCCACATACAGACAGAGGGTTCCTAGTTCGTGAGCAAACGCAAATTCCCACGACGTAACGTTGTTCTGGATAAACAGTTGCAGCGCTCGTTTAAAATCATGCTCTATGTCTAAAGTGATGTTTGGATATTTAAGTGATGCATGATGCAAGAAAGCCACACGGTCACTCTCGTTGATAAACTTCAAACCTTTATGTAGCGCCTGCGCGTTTTGACGATCTTGGCTGCCAAAGATACTGGTTGAGGTATTAGTGATCTCACTGTAGCGATCCAGCCAACTTGAATATTGTTCAATGTCGCCAGTGACACGGCTCATCCGATAGGCGTCGAGAATACCTCTGTCGATACCCGCTTTTATGAGTTGATCGTGAACCTCTATCTCATCCAATAGGTTATTGAACTCGATGCTCCATGAATCATCAGAGTATGCACGCAGCACGTTTCGTGCAACACGCACAGGCGCTAAAGCGGCAATAAATGTCCATAAGCGATCGGCTTGCGCTCGTTGCGGTAAAGGTAGTTGTCTTAGCCAAAAGGCCATTAATGTAAAGCGCTGGAAGTCTTCATCGTGATCGTGTAAAAAATCATAATCTGGTTGATATTCACTGAATTTATTGACGTACAGATCGCCTCGACAAACTTGATCACGCACTAGTTGTGGCTCTAAAAGCGCCATCACACTCGCTTGATCTTCACTTGGGTTTTCGGCGCAGAAGTAGTCGCGTATTCGGGCGACATCATGCTCTGTTAACCCTTTGTGTTCTGGGCAATGATAGCGTCCTTTGATAAAAGCTTTATCCAGCATTTTATCGACTGCTTGCTGCCAGATATTCTGCTGATTTAAGTAGTTGAGCAGTGCTTCGCTGACGTCATCACCAATACGTTGATTGAAATCTGTGTACAATTGATAACATGTGAGAGCGATAAAACCCATATGTGCTCGTGGGGTGACGTCTTCACAAATAAGGTGATCAAAATCCGCATTCAATTGCAATTTGTAACAAGTAAGAGCAACAAAGCCCTTATGTGCTCGTGAGTAATGCTTGGGATGACACAGTTCACGTGAGTTTCTTAGAACACAGTCGATCGACTGAAAATTCTTTTTGTAAAGAATCTCATTCTTATGCGCGAAAGCGGAGAAAATAGATTGTATTTCACGTGTTAGGGCGCCATCTTGTTCGTCGTCTGATTCGGTTTGTGGTGCTGGCAACTGGCTGTAACGGCGGTAATAGTCTTGGCGAGACATGAGCGGTTGCTCTTCGTCCGTAAGCGACTCCATCATGTACTCACTAAACTCGCGTTTACCCAATGCTCGATAGAAGACATCGATGACTCGTAAATACTGCTCGTATCGCGACTGAAGAAGAGAGACTTCGCTGTCTGGGGTGATGTTGAGAGTGATGGTCAATCCATTGGCATGTTCAATCGTGGTTTCTTGACCGAAGTGATCCGTTAATAAATCCCCACGAACAAGATCAAGAACACCTTCGATCTCGTCTGCAACACCTTGGTTGTTGTATGCCCACTTGTGTACATGGTCATCAATATGATCCGCCATCTCGGGCGCATGCTGGCGGGCAAGAGGCAACAGTTCCACCTCTGAAAGTGTCTCCAAAGCATCTATTTCAGAGCCATCTTCGATGTAGCGCCATAAACACTCGCCCTGTGGAAGAGCAAGGATCAAAGGTTTGAGCACTTCACTGCCATAGTTAAGGTCATAACGGCGATCGTCGCGTTCCCGAGAGGCCAGATATTTGGCGCGTTTCTCCAAGGCGCTATCCGCGGGTTTGACTAAGTCAGTAGTGACTTGGCTTTCGATGTAAGATTGCAAGTCGTACGCTTCGTCTTCGAGAGTGCTAGCCATAAAAGGCTGCTGCATAAAGCTGTCTTCCTCTTGTTCATCACAAGCATAGCGACCAGCAAATAGAGTTTGATAGAGCCAAATAACCGGTTTATAACTGTTCCACTCTGGTTCATCTGGTTCATCTGGTTCATCTGGTTCATCTGGTTCGTCATCATAGATCCCGTCGTAAGTTTCAAGTAAGAACGGCTCGGCGGTAAAACGTTCTAGCACCATCTGTTTAAAATGGTCATATTGGCTCGGATTCTGTTGTAAATATTCGCCCAAAGATTGATGAGTCGTTTCCTCACCGTAGGGATCAGCCATAAACATCCCTAAGCGAAAACTCGAATTGTCACACCAAATGAACGCTTTGATGACCTCTGGATGCCAGCCATGCTCATTCAAAAGCGTAGCAAGGTATTCCTCATATTGAGTGGCATGCTCATCATCCCAATACGGCACAAAGAACTGACCGACTAGGTAGGCATATTGCAGATCGGTTTTTGCCAGCATATACAAGGCTTCAATGCCAAAGACACGCATATCATCTAGCCACATGTCATCTGTATCATTTACGCGGCGTGCATACGCAACGATCGATTTGGCGGTCTCAACTACGCTTGGTTTAAGCTGAGGGTATTGCAGCGCTGCGGCGAACAAAATCACTTCCGAGATATACACTTCGCGCTCATCAGTAATTTCATGAGCGTAGTAATGGCGTCCACCTTCCTGCCCCATATTAAGGGCTGCTTTTAACAGTTTGAGGTTTTCACCAGCATCGCTTGGCTGTAAGCGGCGCACACCGTGTGCGTCTTGCTGCTTGAACTCCACATCAAAATGGTGCGGGTTGAAAGCATCGCCACTTTTTAATAGGGCTTGATACTGGTGAAGTGCAGATTCAATTTGCTCAGGTTTGTGGATATCAAGGGTGATTATTTGGTGTTTATCAAATTCGCTCATGGACCGATACTGCTTGATCAAAAATGTAGTAACACTATTTCAAAACTCTGAAAAAGCATACTGATGCATATGTTAATTGTGACTACATTCAAATTTTGCCAGTTAGTCAAACGCATTCATTGTTCAGGTAGACCCATTTTTGCTCGCTCTGTGGTGCAAGCACAGCGTTTAACCACATGTTTTTAAACAGGTTTTCGTTTCGACATTACCACAGCGGGGACAGGCAAATTGTGCGCAAGGGGCATCTTTTCGGAGTTAATACTATTGTTCGCAAGCTTGTTCGTTGAGGCTTACTCGCCATCGCTTGTGGCTTTCTTGGAGCCCATTGTTGAAATTGAACCTGTGATAGAGACTACAAAACCATTTTCTAGGCTAAGCGTGTGACGATTCCGAAGCATTAATAAAAGATTCTATGGCAAAGACGAGTGTTTTAGCTGCCAAAAGGAGATTTGATTAAGCAGGTGCATACAGAAAGTAAAAAAGCCGTTGAATATCAACGGCTTTTTTAAAAGTGGCGGAGAGATAGGGATTTGAACCCTAGATACGCTATTAACGTATGCCGGTTTTCAAGACCGGTGCTTTCGACCACTCAGCCATCTCTCCGTTGCGGGAGGTATACTAGGTTTTGGCACGAGTTTTGTAAAGCGTTAATTTGCGCCAACGAGCTTAAGTGACGATAAACTAACCACCTGTTTACTGTCGTTTTTACCGAATAAAGCAATAATACAAGCCGATTATGGAGAGTAAATACTCTAAACAGCATTTTCTAATAAAATAATGTTTTATTAGCAAGCTTCTGATTTAAATAAAAAATAGCACTTTGGGAAAACACTTGTACGCCCGAAAGTCATTGCACATAATTGTGAAGTATTTCAAAATTAGCAAGTTGACCTTTATCAATACTAGATTTCTGAGGTTTTTATGAAAGTCGCTGACCTATTTAAACATCGTGGTGATAAGCAGCACTCAGAGCTCATGCAATGGGTATCTCCTGCTGTACGTGAATATTGGGGCGAGTTTTTGCACAAAACAAACAATCGTCAGCTATTTACTCGTCTAAGAGATTTGCAACGCCCAGCGGTCAACGATGAAGTACCGACAACCGTCGTGCCGGTGAAAGCCGAGCCAAAACCTTTTGAGCTAAAGCCAGAAGCACAAAAGCTCTATGATGAGCTGCAAAGCAAGCTAGGTGAAATCATTCACACCGGTGACTGGCTTGATATGTCTCAAGAGCGTATAAACCAGTTCGGTCAAGTAACGGAAGATATGCAGTGGATCCACACCGATCCTGAGCGTGCTGAAAACGAATCTCCGTTCAAGACAACGATTGCTCATGGCTTTCTGACACTCGCAATGCTGCCAAAGTTAACAGACAGTGTTAACCCAGACCATACATTATTTCCAACCGCAAAAATGGTGGTCAATATTGGTCTTAATCAGGTTCGTTTTCCTTATCCGGTTAAAGCCAACAGCCGAGTTCGTGCGATAAGTCGACTCTCGAAAATAACGCCCATTCGCAAAGGTTTAGAAATCGAGCGTGAAATCAAAGTAGAAATTGAAGGGGTTCGTCGCCCAGGTGCTGTGGTGGTATCCGTGATTCAATTGCACTTTTAAGTAGCCACTTATTTAAAAAAGGAGAGCCAAAAGCTCTCCTTTTTTATCGCTATTATTTATCCACTGGCGTATAACCATACTCGCTGATCAGAGCTCTAGCCTGCTTGCCTTTCAGGTACTGGATAAACGACTCAGCCTCTTTACCTAGTTCTGATTTTTTGTACAACACAAGGAATGGACGTGCAAGCTCATACTTGCGGTTGGCAATTGACTGGCTGTTCGCATCTACCCCTTCAAATTGAATCGCCTTAATTGAGCTGTCGACAGAACCAGTTGAAATAAATCCTATTGCTTGTTTATTGTGGTTAACTATGGTCTTAACCATACTGTTGCTATTAACCACCAAGTTGTCTGGGTTGATGTCAGAGACCTGGCGACCATTGACGATCTTAGTCAACCCTAACAAGCTCTCGAAACTGTAACGCGAACCTGAAGACGCTTCACGGGTTACCACGGCAATTTTCTGATCGGCACCACCAATTTCTTTCCAGTTGGTGATTTTACCTTTATAGATATCATACAACTGTTCACGGCTGACATTCTGAACCGAATTCGACTTGTTCACAACAACGGCCAAACCATCAAACGCGAGTGGCGTGACCGTCAGTGATTCATCCTGTTCTCTCTCTGTGAGGTATCGGGAGCTCATACCAATATCTGCAACACCTTTCTTTAACAAAGTGATGCCTGCCGTTGAGCCAATGCCTTGGACTGCAATATAAGTCTCTGGGTGAGCTGTATTGAAGTTTTCCGCCAACACATCCATAACACGTGCCACGGAAGTTGAACCAGACACATTGACTTCGCTCGCTAGCGTAGGGAATGTAAGTAAAGAAGAGGACAATATTGCCGCCAGCGCAACACGAATCATAATAATCTCCAATCTGATGCGGGTGAGTTAACTGGCGCTATCATATTTCGATTACATGACATTTTTGTGAAAACCTATACAGACTCTTCATATTCTTGTACATACTATGAAAAGGTGGGCATTAACTATGGAGCCGGTATGGGACTGGTCAGTTTGCTACAAAAACAAATCGAAAGTCGTGCACGGGTTATATGTGAGCAACGTAATAGGAGCTTACCCGCTGAATTGGGCAAAGCGACGTATGAGGTAACGGATAACGGAGTGGTATTTATCAAGCAACACTTTTTGCTCGATTCCACGCACTGTGACTATATGCTGCCTGTGGCCAAAGTCCAATGGGACGATGAGCGCAGTGCATGGTTGTTATCTATGCCTGACGAGTCGAAAGAAGAAAGGTGGCTGCCCTACCCTTACCTAGCACAAAGCCATGACTTGACGGCGATCATGCGCGAAGTAGACAAGGATCCTAAGTCGGTATTTTGGGACGATTAAGTATAGTCAAACATAAGGGCGCTTTCAGCGCCCTTATTTATTCGATTAAATGTCGTGGCTAATCTGTGCTCGTTTCAGCTGCTTTGACATCGTCAAAAACCTGAGTCGGCTTAGCTACAATACTGCGCGTTTCTTGGTTAACGTCATTCAGGACTAACTCAAGTACATCGCCCAAACGGTAAATCACTTGTTTATCAATCGAAACCGTACCAAGGTCACTATTGCATTCTAATCGCTCTTTATTCGCCAAAATCAAAGAGCCAGGGATGAACGCCGCCGCACCATTTTCGATTAGTCGTACTCGAACACCAGCCCGAGATACATCAAAGATTTCTCCATTAAATACGGTCCCTTTTGCTGGTTCTTCAGCTAGCGTGCGAGCATACAACCAATCACTCACACTACGTTCTGCCATCTTATGATGCTTACGATGCAAGGCCAATTCTTCACCCACAGATTCATCTGCGATTTGAACGGGCTCTTTACCCAAAATATGAGCTTTAAGCATACGGTGGTTAATCATGTCGCCGTACTTACGAATTGGAGAGGTCCACGTAGCGTACAGCTCTAGGCCCATTGCATAGTGGGGCAAAGGTTGGTTACCAATTTCGCTGTAAGCTTGGTACTTACGGATACGATTGTCTAGGTAGCTCGTCTCTTGTGTTGCCAACCAACGACGGAGTTCCGCAAATCCTTCTAGGGTCACCACACTTTCTGCATTAAACGGCAACTCACCTTCAGGGTTAACCAACTCAATCACGTCAGCGATCTTTTCTGGTTTAAAACCTGCGTGAGTATTAAATACACCTGAATCAAAGCTTGCCTTCAGCGCTTTACCTGCACAGATGTTTGCCGTAATCATCGACTCTTCAACCAAGCGATTCGCACAGCGACGCATATCTGAATGAATGGCGACTACGTCGTTATCTTCGCTTAGCTCAAAGCGGTAATCTGGTCGGTCTGGGAAAACCACCGCGTTGGTCTCGCGCCACTCTGCGCGAGCTTGAGAAAACTCGTACAAGTCACGAACAATTTCAGCAATGTCTTCCGTAGGCTGCCACGATTCAGATTGCCCTGTTTCAAGCCAATCAGATACATGATCATAAGCGAGGCGCGCGTGGGATTTAATGTTCGCGGCAAAGAACTTAACGTCATCGCCAATCACACCATCTTTGCTGATTGTAACTGTACAGCAAAGTGCTGGACGTTCTTCATTTTCGATAAGAGAACAGAGTTCATCAGCCAAATCACGCGGTAGCATCGGGATGTTGCGACCCGGCAGGTAAATGGTAAAGCCACGCTCTCGGGCAACCTTGTCCATATCGCTGTCTGGCGTGATATAGGCCGTTGGATCGGCAATCGCAATTGTCAGTTCAAAATCACCGGTTTCTGTCTTCTTCGCGTACAACGCATCGTCCATATCTTTGGTTGACTCACCATCTATGGTCACAAACGGTATGTGCGTCATGTCGATACGCGCTAAATCAGCGTCATCTTTGATTTCCCAGTTGTCGATACCTGCAGGCTCACTATTTGGCAAATCATTTTGCGCTAACGTTACCCACCAAGGGGCAATCTTGTCGTCAGCGTCGGTGATTTTCTCTGAGATCTCGACAAAGAAACCATTGTCGCCTTTCAAAGGATGCTGGGTGAGATGAGCCACCACCCAGTCCCCCTCTTTGAATTCATCACTTTTTAAGCCTTTTCTCACTTTTGCTTTCAAAGAGAGTTTCTTAAGCTGAGGATGATCAGGTGCAACATTCAACTTGCCTTTGAAGAGTTTGATACGCCCAATAAAACGGTTTACACCTTGTTCAACCAGTTCTTCTGGCTCTGCTACTTCACGTTCTTTTTCTGTGCGGATAATGGCTTTCACTTTGTCACCATGCATACATTTTTTCATGTATGGCGGCGGAATAAAGAAGCTGGTCTTGCTGTCGACTTCTAAAAAGCCGAAGCCTTTTTCAGTCGCTTTGATCGTACCTTCCTTTTTAGGAAGGTTTTCCTGAATTTGCTGCTTAAGTTGAGCCAGTAGAGGGTTATCTTGGAACATTTTAATTTCTAACTAATTCGTTCTTTATTCCGAATGACAAATGCATGCGGCGCTATATGGGCCCCAAGTTTATAAGCTTGCCGCACAAGCTAGTGGCAAGCCTATTTGGGGCATCAATCTATTGCGCACATGGTACTAGTTAATGTACTGAAAGTATATTGAAGAAGCGTTTTATCATTGATTGTTCATACTAAAGCCACAATGACAACGCTTTGTACCATTGCCTCAGAAAACAGCCTCAATTGAACTTGTGTCTAGTGATCATCTCAACCACATATCGCGCCGCCCGCGTAGCATTATGTACTCCTCCCCAATTCTCGATGACGCTTCGAATAAGGTATGTTCAACACCAAGAGCCTTGAGCAGACAACCAGTACACATTCCAGCAGCACCAGCTCCAATGATACCTACCCTTTTGTTTTTCAGTTGTGGGTTGAGCGCTGCACTTACCGGGAATACAGCGCTAATGCCGAGCAAACCGCAAAGTTTAGCAAAGCTTCTCCTATCCATTGATTTACCTATCCGTCTCGAAAATTAACAGCGACTATTTTGCGCGCTAATAGATTCATATATTCACTATTTTTGGTCATTGAATACTCGCTTTAATCAATAGTGAGAAAAATATGTGATGTAATTCAATTTTTTCTGGCTTTTTTTGTGTATTTAAGGAATAATTCCGCACCCTTAGATATGTCCCTAGCGGCTTGATGCGATTTACGACTTATCCGCATCTGAACGGATTCAGCAAAGAACTGGATTGGTAATGGAATTGGTAGAGCTCGTGGGACCTTTTGTTTACATTAATATAGTAGGATCCCAATGACAGATTCTGTAATTCAGTTTAGCGACTTAGCGCTTAACGACTCTATCCTTTCTGCACTTGACGGAATGGGTTTCGTTTCACCAACTCCAATTCAGGCTGCAGCTATCCCGCACCTAATGGAAGGTACAGACGCACTAGGTAAAGCTCAAACTGGTACTGGTAAAACTGCCGCATTCTCTTTACCTCTTCTGAACAAAATCAACCTGTCTCAGCGTAAGCCTCAAGCTATCGTTCTAGCACCAACTCGTGAACTAGCGATTCAGGTTGCTGCAGAAATGAAAAACCTCGGCCAAAACATCTCTGGCCTTAAGGTACTTGAAATCTACGGTGGTGCTTCAATCGTTGACCAAATGCGCGCCCTCAAGAGCGGTGCTCATATTGTGGTCGGTACACCAGGCCGTGTTCAAGACCTTATCAATCGTGAACGTCTGCACCTAGACGAAGTACACACATTCGTTCTTGATGAGGCGGATGAGATGCTAAACATGGGCTTCGTTGACGACGTAACTGAAATTATGGAGCACGCTCCTGAATCAGCACAACGTGTACTTTTCTCTGCAACTATGCCTCCAATGCTGAAAAACATTGTTGAGCGTTTCCTACGTGACCCTATCACTATCGACGTTGCAGGTAAAAACCACACTGTAGACAAAGTAGAGCAGCAGTTCTGGGTTGTTAAAGGTGTAGAGAAAGACGAAGCAATGTCTCGTCTTCTAGAAACAGAAGAGACTGATGCATCAATCGTATTCGTACGTACTCGTCAAGATACTGAGCGTCTTGCTGATTGGCTATGTGCTCGCGGCTTCAAAGCGTCTGCACTGCACGGTGACATTCCTCAGTCTCTACGTGAGCGTACTGTTGATCACATCAAACAAGGTGTTATCGACATCCTAGTTGCAACTGACGTTGTAGCACGTGGCCTTGACGTTCCACGTATCACACACGTATTTAACTACGACATCCCATTCGATGTCGAGTCTTACATCCACCGTATCGGCCGTACAGGTCGTGCTGGACGTAAAGGTAAAGCGATCCTTCTAGTTCGCACTAACCAAATTCGTATGCTTCGTACGATCGAGCGCGTGACTAAGTCTTCAATGGAAGAAATTCAACTTCCACTTCGTGACAAGGTAGCAGAAGCTCGTTTGGTTAAACTTGGTGCAGAGCTTGAGCAAGAGAAAGAACACAAATCTCTTGAGAAGTTCGGTGAGCTTGTAGAAAAGCTACAAGATACGCTAGAGATTGACGCAGCAACACTTGCAGCAATCCTACTTAAACGCCAACAAGGTAAGCGCCCACTGTTCTACATTGGCGAAGATCCAATGATTGAAGCAATTGAACGTGACAAGCAACGCCGTAAAGAGCGTCGCGAAGGTGGTCGTGACGGTCGTGGTCGTGATCGCAACTTCAACAACCAAGACTGGGATACTTACCAGCTTCAGGTTGGTCGTGATCAAGGTGTTCAAGTTAAAGATATCGTTGGCGCACTAGCAAACGAGCTTGGCCTAGTTAAAGGCTCTATCGGTGCGATTAAACTAGCACAGGGCGAGACTTACGTTCAGCTGCCAAAAGCGATGTCTTCTGAGACAGCGAACAAGCTGCGCAAACTACGCATTCGTCAGAAAGAAGTGGGTGCGGTAGTGTGTGACTTTGATGATTTCCGTGAACCTCGTGGTCGTCGTGACGGTGGACGTCGCGATGGTGGTCGCCGTGATGGCGGTTACCGTGGCAATCGTGACGGAAACCGTGAAGGTGGCTATCGTGGTAACCGAGAAGGTGGCCGTGGTAATCGCGACGGTGGCCGTCGTGATGGCGAGCGTCGCTTTGACCGTAACCGTGGTGGTGACCACCGTGGCAACCATCGTGGTGAACGCGGACATGGCCGTGACCGTCGCAGCGAAGCTTAATTAGCATTCATGGAAAAGCCCCACCAGCTCAGCTAGTGGGGCTTTTTATTATCTACGGTTAATCAATTGGCTGCCAATGAGAGGGAGGCTTCAAACCCCAGCGTTCCATCTCCGCCGGGGAATAAATAGCTCTGCCCTGTTCACCAATAGCAATAGGGATTTGATCGGCAATTTCACCCGCTAAGATCCGGTTGACCATAGTACCTGCCTGCTTACCTTGACTTTCGCCAAATAAGACGACACCTCCGCTCGCTTTGCCCGTTCCCACGGCGAAATCCCAGAAAGCAAACAATGGTGTTGTGGCATGTTCATTGGTCCACTGCAACACCTGCTCTGAAGGTACACTCTCACCTCCGTCATCAATCAATGTATGATACAAACCTATGATGATCATCGCCACATTGTCAGCTTTGGCCCCCATAATCGCGGCTTCCCATTCATTACGCGTCGACAGCAGTAGTATTTCCGTTTCAATTCCTAGATTATCTTTGATCATTTCATATTGCCGTTGAATGTACTTCGCCGCAATTTTGGACGTCACTCCTGAGTCAAACATCACACGTACTTTAAAATAGCGCTCAGGATAGACAAGACTGAGATCACCAAGGTTTTTGACGTACAAAGGAAGCTCTAATACTCCTGTAATCTTGGCTTGTCCCCGATATTGGAACAAAAGATAACGAGGGTTAGCGTTAATCCCTAAGAACACAATAGAAATCGGTTCCTTATAAAGCCTAGGTAGCATGTAATTTAACGCGTTATCGTCACCCAGAATAACAACGTCTGGCTGTAAGCTGTAATAGTACGACAGCGCTTCGTCGGCTCTAGACTCGAATTCTTTGGCCGGTAGGCGTTTAGTGTCCATTTGAAACCGATAAAGCTGTGCGGAATCGGTCAAGACCGACTCAATCCCTTTGACATAGCTGGCGTCCCATGGATATTCAGCGTGATAGCTCTCTATAAGCAGCACTTTCTCAGCTTGAGAATAGCCACAGTAAAGCAATAACCAAAGCGTCAATACTCTCATAGACCATCTCAAAAAATGCAACTCATGCTTTAGTTTAGGATTAAAAACCATCTTTGGTATGAATAGCACGTTATAAAAGTCAACCAGTGCAGACTATACTCAAGTAAAAACACGACGTTAGAGTCCTATGAGCCGCAGTAAAAAAGTAGAAGAAAGCATAAACAACCCCTTGTATAGCAGGATTGGTCGTCGGATTATTTTACTCATGGTGACATTGAGTAGCGTGGTGACACTGCTTACCACTGTATTGCAACTGTCTTGGGATTATGAAAAAGAGTTCAATGATGTTGAGCAAAGGCACGTTGAGATACGTGACGTGCATGCGAGCTTGTTAGCCTCTTCCCTGTGGTCTTTTGATTTAGTCGTTCTACAGGAAAGACTCGATGGATTGGTCAACTTACCCAAAATTGACTACCTTGAAGTTCATTCCGGAAACTACACCTTCAACTCTGGTAAAAAAGTCAAAGGCAATGTCGTCAAAGCCACCTACTTGCTGACCTATCGTGACCCAGAAGATGGCCATACTGAAGACATTGGCACCATCAATGTTGAATCCAATGCACAAGAAATCTACGACTATCTAATTCAACAGTTTATTTCTACATTATTACTCAATGCCTTTAAGACTCTGCTTGTCTGCTCCATTATGCTGTTTATCTTCCATGCCAGTGTCAATCGTCGCATATTTCAAATTGCACAATACCTTCGGGCATTTAACCCTCGCCACCCCAGCAAGCCTTTAGTGTTAGAAAGGCAGCGCTGGATCCAAGAGAAAGATGACGAACTGGATTGGCTCGGTGAGGGTGCGAATAAAATCAGCAGCAACATCACTCTGCTCTACAACAGCATCAAAGAAGAGCAGGAACGATTGGCTGATTTTACCCATGTATCTTCCGATTGGTTATGGGAAACCGATGATCTTGGCCGACTTGTTTATTGCTCAGAAACAATGAAGGAGACCCTGGAATTGACCACAGTGAATCACATCAGCTTTACTGAAATCCAAGGTTTACGTGATGCGACAGGCCTACATCAGGCCATTTCTAAGCGCAATGACTTCACACAAATTGAAGAAAGTGTCACCATCAATAGCATGACTTTATATCTCTTATTCCAAGCGAAAGCACGCTATGAAAATAGTCAATTTTTAGGCTTTAGAGGTACTGCCATCAACATTACCGAACTCAAGCTGACGCAGATTGAACTTGAAGAACTCAACCAAAATCTTGAACGCTTGGTCGCCTCAAGAACCTTGGACCTCAAACAAAGCATGGAGCAACTGCAAGAGACTCAGGACAAGCTGGTTGAATCAGAAAAACTCGCAGCCTTAGGAGGGCTGGTAGCAGGTGTTGCTCATGAAGTGAATACGCCACTCGGCATTGCAGTCACAGCAACCTCAGTGATAAGGGACGTGACCAGTGAGCTCAACGCGGCTTTTGCCGCCCAGACTCTGACCAGTACTCAGTTTGAGACGCTGATGAAACGTATGTCTGATGGCAGCCAAATGCTAGAACACAACCTTAGTAGAGCTGCAAAACTGGTGAAAGATTTCAAACAAACCGCCGTTGATCAAGTCTCCGAAGCTCGCTCGCCGTTTAACGTCCTTCAGGTGCTAGAAGCCCTACTCGCCAGTTTGCACCCGGAAACGCGTAAAGTACCTGTAGCGCCGCGCCTGAGTGGCGACTCATCGATCGTGATGACTAGCTTACCGGGTGTGCTCACTCAGATCATTTCTAATCTAGTGATGAACAGTATTAACCACGCGTTTGACGACCAGCCTGATGCTGAGATTGAGATACATTTTTATGCCGTTGATGACTCAGTAGTATTTGAATACCGGGACAATGGCAGTGGCGTTGAAGAGTCGTTGCATCAGAAGATTTTTGAACCATTCTATACCAGTAAACGCGGTTTGGGTGGTTCAGGATTGGGGCTTAACTTAGTGTTTAATTTAGTGAAACAGAAACTCCAAGGAGAGCTGAAATTCAACTCTCAACCAGGGGAAGGAGTATTGTTTATACTCACGATCCCCAAAGAGCTTCCTTTGGATGAACAACAAGATTAATCTGGGAGTGAGTTACGAATTTCAATAAATTCGTCCCAGTGCTGAACAAGGAGCTCGACCAATTCCGGTTCAAAGTGCTTACCTTTTTGTGCGACCAGCTCGACCATAATATCTTCATCGCTCCATGGCTCTTTGTAGCTGCGTTTCGCACCCAATGCGTCAAACACATCCGCTAGAGCGGTGATACGACCGGTGACAGGGATGTCCAAACCTGATAAACCATTTGGGTAACCAGTCCCATCCCATTTTTCATGATGATAACCAGCGATTTCCTTAGCAACAGTAATCAAGCGACGCTTAGACTTGCTCAAAATATCAACACCGTAATCAACATGCTTCTTCATTATCTCCCACTCTTCCGCATTAAGTTTACCGGGTTTGTGAAGGATAGAATCCGGTACCGCTACCTTCCCTACATCATGTAAAGGCGACGCATGTTTGATCATTGATGCATCATACTCACTCAATCCATATAGCTGAGCCAGTTTTTCACTGAACAAAGACACTCGCTGTACGTGCGCCCCTGTTTCTTTACTCCGCGCTTCAACCGCATTAGCCAAGTTGTAAACCAGCTCTTTCGATGTTTCTCGGATATCGAGCATCAAGCTTAGATTTTCAAAGGTTAGCCCTATATTTTGCATATAGATTTCGAGTAGCTGCATGTCGAGCTCGGTCAGTACACGAGCGACATTGACATATAGGATACAGTCAACCCCTTGCTCATCATGCGTATACAATACATAGGCGTCGCCAAAATTTTCTGACTTCTGAGTCTCAAAGACTCGTTTACACCGTTCTGAGACTTCTTGAGGTAGCTTTTCAAATGCACATTCGCTATAGAAATCAACGAAATTGCCCGTTGCAGCGAGCGTTAAAGCACGCGACTCTTCGCCATTCGGTCTTGGCTGAACAATGCAGTACAAAGCAGATTTGTCCAGTTTAAGTAACGAGGTCAGTTGTTCTAAAACGCAAGTAGCGTAAGTCTGAAGGGTATTGGTGTTTTGAACATACGCTGACGCTTCAATAACTTTGCTAAGCCCCTTCTTTTGATGTTCAATCAAACAAAGATCACGGTAGGAACGAAGCATGGAATAAAGTAGGGTTTTGAGTTTCTGCGTAGTCAGTTCGGTTTTTTCTTTGTAGTCGTCGATTTCATATTCACGAATGACGGTATCTTCTGGCGCCTGCCCCGCCTGCCCGGTTCGCAGCACGAGGCGAACTAAGCTGTTACCTAGCTCTTCACGGACATATTTAACCAGCTCTAAACCAGCATGCTCGGTTTCCATCACCACATCAACAAGCGCGAGAGCGATATCATCTGCGCTCTGGAAAATACCTTTCGCTTCCTCCGCTGAGTGAGCAGAGATAAGCTCTAAGTGTCTTCCTTCAAATTCAAAATCAGATAGGGCCAGCTTCGTAACCTGATGCATCTGCTCATCATCATCGATAAGTAGCACTTTCCAAGGAGTAGCCAAATTTTCAGTATTACTACTGCCTTCGACCTCAGGTTGTTGTGACTGTCGATGGTCCGCAAACAATTCCATTTCTTGTCTAACCCCCTAATTCTATTTCCCTATCTTAAGTTTTAGCACAAACTTATAGAAAAAGTGTAAATGGCATTCAATATGCAGCTTCATTCCGCCATTTGGTGGAAATATTTAACCACATGAAATTTATGGATATAAACAATCTCGACACATCAATTTATTGCACGTACCGTTTTTCGTTCAACCAGAGTGGGCTCCAACTGAACGACTTGTGGTTCCGTCTCTCCACCTTCTAACTTCTTCAATACGGCTTCCACAGCAGCTTTACCTAAACGGTATTTAGGTTGGTGGATAGTCGTCAGGGCCGGGGTCATAAACTTGGAGATGTGGATATCATCGTAACCGATAATGGAAAGTTCCTCTGGTACTCGAATTCCTTTCTCATGGGCGGCATTAATCACGCCCATCGACATCATATCATTGCAGACGAAAATCGAACTGGGTAACGAACCTTTGGCGTGCATCTTGTTCAGCGCCTCATAGCCGCCTTCACATTCGAAGTCAGATTCAATAATCCAATTTGGATTGAATTCTATCCCTGCTTCTATCAAAGCGCGTTTATAACCTTCATAACGCATCTGTGCCTGATGTTTGGCTAAAGGTCCCGTTATACAACCTATCTCTGTGTGGCCCGATTCAATCAGATGCTTCGCCGCCATGTAGCCGCCGCGTAAGGAATTATCCTGAATTTTATCACTGGTAAACAGCATCGGACCCCAGTCCATCACGACGACTGGAATATCAGGGTATTTCTCGAACACATCGATGCGTTCCCCTTCTAAAGAAGAACACATAAGAATCAACCCATCAACGCGCTTTTGCAACAGGGTGTTAATCGACTCACGCATACGTTCGTTGTCCCCTTCGGTGTTGCATAAAATAAGGTTATAGCCTTGTTGATAGCAACTGCGTTCTACCCCCTTAACCACTTCGCCAAAGAAGGGGTTTGTCGAGGTCGTTACTAGCATACCGATGGTGTTAGTGCGATTGATCTTGAGGCTACGGGCAAGCGCGGAAGGCGTGTAGTTAAGTTCTTGAGCCGCTTTATTGACACGCTCAGAGATTTCTTCACTCACATAACGAGACTGATTAATGACATGGCTGACCGTTGAAGTGGAAACCCCGGCGAGCCGGGCAATATCTTTCATTGTAGCCATGTCACTATCTCCTTACATTTGACTAACTGTGTTGCTCGAGAAAAGTATCCACTTCCTGTCGGCTAGGAATTGAAGTCTGAGCGCCAAAACGTGTCACGGAAATGGCTGCCGCAGCGTGAGCAAACTTTATCGCAGATTCTAGAGGCAAATCTTCCAATAAACCAGTGACCAAGGCTCCATTAAAGGTATCGCCTGCAGCTGTAGTATCTGTTGCTTCGACTCGGAAGCCTGGAATAAGTTCACCACACTCATTGAGACTAAGCCATACTCCTTTAGCACCGAGTGTTATCAAGACGACCTCTATTCCCTTACGGTGAAGCGCATTTGCAGCTTCTTGCGCTGACTGGTTGTCCGTTACTGTAATACCAGTAAGCACTTCAGCTTCGGTTTCATTAGGCGTAATCACATCAATACATGCCAGCAATTCATCCGATAACTCACGCGCTGGCGCTGGATTCAGGATGACGTTAGTTCTCGACGCTTTTGCTACTTGCGCAGCTTTTTCAATGCCGCACATCGGTGTTTCCAACTGTATGAGCAGATAGTTGGCCTGACGAATTCGCTCTAAATCAACGTCAATCGCGTCTTCAGTTAGCTTCGCATTCGCCTCCGCGGAGATACATATACTGTTTTCACCACTTTCAGCTACCTGAATCATGGCAATGCCAGTTGGACAATTCGGCTGCATTTTGACCCCTGCAATATTGATGTTGTCCATTTTAAAGCTTTCACGAATATTGATACCAAACGCATCATCACCGACACAGGCGATGAATCCGGTGTCTGCGTTTAATCGCGCAGCCGCGACGGCTTGATTTGCTCCTTTACCACCTGGGATAACTTGATAATTGCGACCATGTAATGTCTCGCCTGGACGAGGAAAAGAAGGCACTTGGAGAACATGGTCAGCGTTAACACTACCTAATACCACTAACTTATTCATACGGTTATCCTCGGTTCAATTGAACCTGACTAATTTGCAACGGGAGTTATAAGTTTGCGCTCTCGCAAAAGCGCAAACTTATTTGCCCTCCTCCGCCAAACGACAGATTAAAATGGCAAGAAGGGCAAAATTCACATTACTTTGTGATCACTTTCAGAGGTACTGGGATGTACTCTTCAACAGACTCACCTTTCAGTACTTTGTCTGCCGTTTCGATACCTAATGAACCGATAAGATCTGGCTGCTGTGCCACTGTCGCAGCCAATTTACCGCGGTTAACGGCAGCGATACCATCATCAGTACCATCGAAACCAACGATCATCACGTCTTTGCCTGATGCTTGAACAGCGCGCAGTGCGCCTAGCGCCATTTCATCATTTTGAGCAAAAACCGCTTGTACATTTGGATTGGCAGCGAGCAAGTTTTCCATTACGTTGAGACCTTTAGTGCGGTCGAAGTCAGCCGGTTGGCTTGCTAGCAGTTCCATCTCTCCACCGTTGACGGCGTTCATGAAGCCTTCACCGCGCTCACGCGCCGCTGACGTACCTGCAATGCCTTCAAGCTGAATAACCTTTGCCTTTTCACCCACTTTTTCCATAATGAAATGACCCGCCATTTCACCACCGACTACGTTATCTGAAGCTATGTGGCTTACCACATCACCACGGCTTGCACCACGGTCTAGAGTCAGTACAGGGATATCAGAGCGGTTTGCCATGCGGATTGCATTTGAAACTGCATCAGAATCGGTTGGGTTGATCAGGATAGCTTTTACACCTCGAACTGTAAGGTCTTCGACGTTAGACAGCTCTTTACTTGGGTCATTTTGTGAGTCCAGAACAATCAGGTCATAGCCCAGCTCTTTGGCTTTTGCTTGTGCGCCATCTTTCATCGTAACGAAGAATGGGTTGTTCAGCGTCGACAGTACGATAGCGACCGTGTCTTGCGCCTGTGCTGAAATAGAAACGGTGGATGAAAGCAGTGCAGCGGAGATAAGAGTTGCGAGTTTTTTCATTGTGTTTAGTCCTTGTGTAGGGTGGCTCGGAGTACTTACCTCCAAGCCTTTTTTGAATTACTTGTTCTTGTTGTCGACCAATACCGCAAGCAGAATAACCACGGCTTTAGCGATCATCTGGTAATAAGATGACACGTCGAGCAAGTTAAGAGCGTTGTTTAGGAAGCCGATGATGAGCGCACCAATTAATGTGCCCATAATTCGACCCTTACCGCCCATCAGACTGGTACCACCGAGTACAACGGCTGCAATGGCATCCAGTTCATAGCCCATACCAGCGGTTGGCTGAGCAGAAGAAAGACGAGATGTGATAATGATGCCCGCTAGAGCAGACAGCAGACCACATATAGCGTAAACACCAATCTTAACGCGATCGACGTTGATGCCAGATAGGCGTGTCGCAGATTCATTGCCGCCTAATGCATACACATAGCGACCAAAGCGTGTGTGATTAAGTAAATACCAAGCCGCAGCGAACACGATAACCATCAACCAGACTGGAACAGGAATACCCAAAGCGTAACCTGTACCAAACCATGCGAAAGCATCAGCGGTATCGGTAAAGCCTGTCGAAATTGGACGACCATCGGTGTACACCATAGTGACACCACGTAATAAGGTCATGGTGACCAGTGTTGCGATAAATGCTTGCACCTTACCTTTGGCGATAATGATGCCGCTGATAGCACCCAGTGCTGCCCCAGCAAATAAAGCCGTTGGAACCGCGATCAAAACTGGCACTTCCAAAGCGATCAAGCTTGCCGCAAACGCACCACATAAAGCCAGAACGGAGCCAACGCTCAGATCAATACCTGCGGTTAGGATAACCAAGGTCATACCTACTGCAATAATTGCGTTTATCGAAGTCTGACGCAGAATGTTAAGAATGTTATCGACCGTAAAAAAGTTGGGGTTAAGGAACGATACAACAACAATTAGGAAGATAAGTGCAATGAGCGACTTTTGTTCAATAAGCCACTCTTTGCTGAACAGTTTTTTGCTGCCCGCTTGGTTTGGTTTGCTCATGGTATTAGTACTCATGCTGCTTCCTCGTTTATTTCTTTGCCTACTGCACACGCCAACAACTTCTCCTGATCGGCGTCTTTGGCATCAAACTCACCACTAATGCGGCCTTCATGCATCACAATAATGCGGTCGCTCATTCCCAATACTTCCGGCATTTCTGAAGAGACCAGAATGATACTCATGCCTTCGGCCTTGAATTTATTGATGAGCTGGTAAATTTCTTTCTTTGCACCGACATCGACACCACGAGTGGGCTCGTCAAGGATCAGTACTTTAGGTTTAGTCATCAGACCTTTCGCTATCGCTACCTTCTGCTGGTTACCACCAGATAGATTGCCAATGATCTGATCGCGAGTTGGCGTCTTAATGTTAAAGAGTTTAATAAAGTCTTCGACGGCAACCACTTCATCACCATGCTGAATTCGACCACCTTTGGTCAACTTATCCAGAGCGCAAAGCGACATGTTCTCTTTGACTGACAAACCCAAGACTAAGCCATCGCCCTTACGATCTTCAGAAATATAAGCAATACCGTTTACAAGGCCATCTTGTGGGCTCACTGGATTAATGGTCTTGTTATTCAGATTAATTACGCCGCGCTCACTGGGCAGAGCACCATAGATAACTTTCATCAATTCAGTTCGACCAGCGCCCATCAAACCCGAGACACCGAGTATTTCACCGCGCTGCAGTTTAAAACTGATGTCGTGAACCCCAGAGCCAGTCAATCCAATCACTTCAAGGCAAATGTCGCCATGTTGAACGTCAATGCGTGGGTATTGCTCTTCTAGCTTACGACCAACCATCATCTCGATCAGTCCATCTTCGTCGGTATACGCTACAGAGCACTCGCCAATGAACTTTCCATCACGGAGCACTGTGATGTCATCGCAGATTTCAAAAATCTCTTTCAGACGGTGAGAGATATAAACAATGCCGCAGCCTTGCTCACGTAATTCTCGAATCACGGCAAACAAAGACTCAGTTTCGGTATCCGTCAGTGCATCGGTCGGCTCATCCATAATGATGACTTTCGACTCAAACGACAGGGCTTTAGCAATCTCAACCATCTGCTGTTCACCGAGGCTAAGCTCGCCTAACAGTTGTTTAGCACTGTGCTTTACGTTCAGTCTTGCTAACAATTTGTCCGCTTCAGCATACATTTTGTCCCACTGAATTCGACCCATTGCGCCTGTAAACTCTCGGCCAAGGAAGATATTTTCTGCAATCGTGAGTTCCGGGATCAGGTTTAGCTCTTGGTGAATAATGCTGATTCCCGCTTGCTGCGAATCACGCGGGCCTTTAAACGCAGCTGGTTGGCCTTGGTAATGAATGCTACCTGAATCTTTGCTGTAAATTCCCGTCAACACTTTCATCAAGGTTGACTTGCCCGCACCGTTTTCCCCCATCAAAGCCATCACTTTACCGGGATAAACGTTCAAACTCGCTTTATCCAAGGCTTTGACGCCAGGAAAAGCTTTCTCAATCTCACTCAGTTGTAGAATAGCTTGAGTCATAATGGGTCCTCAGTCTCAAACGGCTTAAAACACAACACCAGCTTGGAAAATCACATTGGCGTAAGGCGTACACTCACCCGTTCTCACTACAGCACGACTTTGGTGCGTGCGCGTTTTGAATTCTTCATGTGGTACATAAACTACTGAAATAGTTTTTCCTGTCTGCGCTTGTTCAGCACGCAGCTCAGCAATCAAAGTTTCATGATGCGCTGGACTGACGGAGGCAAACTCTTCAGCAATGATCACACCTTCTATTTGCGACTCCGAAAGAATCACTCGCACAGTTTCCAGAAAGCCCGGCACGCCATGAGTCAACGCGAGATCTATACGCTGTACTTGCTCGGGGATCGGTAAACCTGCATCACATATCGTGATTTCATCAGTATGGCCTAGTGTCGCCACGAGGTAAGAAAGTTCAGAGTTTATCAGGGTACTTTTTTTCATTTCATCGACCTATCGATTACACGTTCAAACTGCCTTGAGTTTCTATTTCACACTGGTCTTGCTATTAACAAAAAACTCATCGAAACGTTTCGATGAAATCATAATCGCTGACTTCAGTTTTGCGAGTCACTCATCTTTAGAGTGTGAAACGGATCCTTAATTGATGGTTTTGACAGCGCCAAAAAGTGACATCATTCACCAAATTTGATGCATTTATTCGCGTATCAGCCCCTTGATTCGGCCGTAAATTACACACTTGAGACGCAAATTTGGGTATAGTGGCGCAAACAAAACATTGAGAGAAACGATGAAAAAAATAGTTTTCGTTCTTGCCACAGCGATAGCACTGAGCGCGTGCCAAGAAGAAATCGGCACACAGGAATGGTGTGACAATATGCAAGATAAACCGAAGAGCGAATGGAATGCTCAGGGAGCGCTCGACTTTGCCAAGCACTGTGTCTTTCAAAATACGGTCGGTAGCGAAGATTGGTGCCAAGACTTAGCTGATAAACCGAAAGGCGACTGGACAGCCAACGAAGCTACCAGCTACGCCAAACATTGCATTCTTTAATCTCTAAGTACAACGCCACCCTTACCTAATGGTATGATTGCCGTCATTATTTGGTTAGATTCACAGCAAAGAAAGCAATTAACCTTCAGCTTCTGATATATTGCTCTTATTATGCACCTCAACACAACCAAGCCTTGCGATAAAAGGGCTGTTCAACTGGCTAGAAGGTAAAAATGAACGATAAATTAACCGAGTACGCGGGCTTTTGGATCCGTTTTGCGGCGTCACTGATCGATACGGTACTGCTCTTCCTCCTCATTACACCATTAATGCACTGGATTTATGGTGAAGTCTATTGGAACTCGGATGATTTTCTATTGGGCGGGTGGGATCTGGTCCTTAACTGGGTTTGTCCTCTAATCGCCACAGTTGCATTCTGGGTTTATCGTTCAGCAACCCCCGGAAAAATGGCTCTGAAACTCGAAGTCCTCGACGCAGATAGTGGTCATCGACTGACATTTTCAAAGTCCGTTCTTCGTTATTTTGCTTATTACGTCAGCGCCATCCCACTATGCCTTGGTTTCATTTGGATCGCTTTTAGTAGCAAAAAACAAGGCTGGCATGACTTAATTGCCAATACTGTGGTAGTTCGTAGAGTCGTTGAACACACCAAACAGGCAGAGTTTTTAGGCTAACTTGACGAGGGGCACTGTGCCCCTCTTTTACTAATTAGGTTTGGCGGCCAATAGAGTAGTACTGAATACCTTTGCTTGAAAGGCGTTCAGGTTCATACAGGTTCCGCCCATCAAAGATTACAGCCTGATTCAAGGCCTGTTTGATAAAATCAAAATCTGGCGCCTTGAAATTCTGCCATTCGGTGCAAATGATAAGCCCATCGGCCCCCCTCAATGTGGCCTCTTTCGTCCCCATCAAACACAAATCTGCACGTGGGCCATAGATTCGCTGTGCTTCTTCCATGGCTTTAGGGTCGAAAGCTTGAACCTTCGCCCCCGCTTGCCATAGTGCTTCTATCAATACACGACTGGGCGCTTCACGCATATCATCGGTACGCGGTTTAAACGCCAAGCCCCACAATGCCAACGTCTTGTTTCGCAGCTGTTCTCTGCCCCCAAAATGTGTTTGCACTAAGTCATACAGTTTGTGCTTTTGATAGAAATTGACGTTCTCGACCGCTTTCAATATTTCACTGCTGTAACCACAGCTTTCGGCGGTCTTGATCAAGGCTTGTATATCTTTAGGAAAGCATGAACCGCCATAGCCACAACCGGGGTAGATAAAGTGATAACCTATGCGCTCATCACTACCTATGCCCTTACGGACATCCTCAATATTAGCGCCAACGTGCTCAGCAATATTGGCCATTTCGTTCATGAAACTGATTTTGGTCGCCAACATACTATTTGCTGCGTATTTCGTTAGTTCCGCCGATTCAACATCCATATAAATCAGTTTTTCATGATTTCGATTGAAAGGAGCATAGAGCTCGCGTATCACATCTTTAAGTTGCTGGTAGCGCCGATGATTTTTATCCAGACCAATAACAATTCTATCCGGACGCATACAATCCACCACCGCACTACCTTCTTTGAGAAACTCTGGATTAGACAACACAGCAATATCAAGCGCTGGCTGTCCACGTTGAGCTAGCTGGTGTTGGATTTCACCTTCGACGGCTCGCGCTGTCCCAACAGGCACTGTGGATTTATTAACCACAATCATATCTTTGTTAATGTATTTACCTACCTCTGACGCGACCGCGAGAACATGGCTAAGATCCGCAGAGCCATCTTCGTCTTGAGGTGTACCAACTGCAATGAAAATTAATTCGACTTGATTGAGGGCCTCTTCAGCTTGTGTCATGAAAGCCAGCCGGCCTGCCAACACGTTTTCTTCAACCAGCTTTTCAAGCCCTGGTTCGTAGATGGGCACAAGGCCTTTTTTCAGCTTTGCTACTCGCTCAACATCAACATCAATGCAGCAAACGTTATGTCCTGCATCACTCAACACCGCTGCCTGGACAAGCCCGACATAACCACTACCAAAAATTGCTACATTCATCACCGCACCAGCATGTTAACTCACTGCTCCCCAGTTTCTTGGCAAAAAGTGACAAGACGCTTAAGGTTTTGCGGCAATATTTTTACACGTTATTTTGTCTCACTGGCGCTCAGTAAATACCTCGTTAAGCGTCAGCGAAAGACTCCAATGAGAGGACAAAACGAGTACCTTTGTTAATTTCACTCTGCATGTCGATCTCACCAGCAAGCTTTTGCGTGCAGATGTTGTAAACCATATGTAAGCCTAGACCGGTACCCCCTTTGGCGCGTAACGTCGTAAAGAAAGGTTGAAAAATTTTTTTCTGATTCTCTGGCGGTATGCCTACTCCATTGTCTTCAACAATAATATCAATGCGTCCACTCGCCTCTTTGACTTTCACTACAATCACTCGTTGCGAGTGGTGGTCATCTGTGGTAAATCCATGAAGCGCGCTGTTATTGAGTAATTCTTCTATCACACATTGCAGCGAGATCGGCGGCAAATAGACATCAAGAGACGCTTCGCACTGTATTTCCACATTGATCGATTTCTGTGTCAGCGTCTCATTCACATGCAACACTGCCTCATCCAGCATTTGCCTTAGAGCCACCCTTTTAGGTTCTTCTGATGCCATCTTCTGGTTAATTTGCTTCAATTTACTGACTATCGCGACAGAGCGTTCGATATTGTTTACCACCATTTCGACACACTCATTTGCGACCGTCAAAAATCGATTTAAATCCTCAGTGGTAATAGTCCGTTCAGAAAATTTCTTTGCGACCTCATCCAGTTTATCGCTAAGGACAGACAAACTGGTCACTGTGATTCCGAGTGGAGTATTAAGCTCATGAGCGACACCGACGACCATCCCAGTCAGGGCCGACATTTTCTCGGCCTCCATCAATTGGTCTTGTGTACGCTTGAACTTCTCAATCAGGGCTTGAATAGAGTGCTCACTAGTTTCAATCTGTTTTGCCTGATTTTGGATTTCATCCTCAACTTCGTCGATCAAGGAACGTAAACTGACAATCATCGAATGAAGCGAGTTAGCCATGATGTCTTTGTCACTACTTGGCTTAATGTCGACGTCAACAAGATTACCTTTTGCGACGTTATGCAGAACGTCAATGTTGGATTCGAGCCTGTCCATTAAGTGATTGAAAGAAATCGCTACGTCTCCAGCTTCTGTACCCAGTTCAACAGGTACGCGTTTAGAATAATCTCCATTCCTGCTGATATTTTCAATCACTCTAAGCGTCTCCAACCAACTCATCTGAACGCCATGCTCTGTAATGTTCAGTCCAAGTTTTTCATCATCAGGGGAGACACGCTCAAGGTGAAAATACCTCAGCACTTGGAAACACATGTAAGAACTTGTACCAGACCAAAGTAAAATCGCCAATATACCTATAAGCTGCACGCCGACATCCCACACTAAGTCGCCATTCGAGGTCAAACTGAGTGTATATCCGCTACAGACACCTCCCAAAATGCCACAGAAGAGATGAACTGGAATCGCACCAACTGGGTCATCAATACGCATGGCAATCAGTGCTTTCTCACCGTAGTAAACGGTAAATGATGCCAATACCCCAAGTAACACAACTTCAAATGTACTGAATAGGTCTGCACCTGCCGTTACGATGACCAGCCCCCCTAATACGCTATTGAGTGTGACAAAAACTGGAACATGTCGAGAACGATGAACAAGAATAAGCGTCACGAAACCCGCTACAGTGGCACACAGAAGGGTGTTAAACAGCACAACCGGAACACGTGTATCGAACTGATAGAAGCTTCCGCCATTGAAACCCATCCACGCGAATACCATGAGGAATACGCCTAAAGTGACCAAGGTGTGGTTATAGGAAGGGATCTCGTTCACTTCTTGTTTCGCCATGAAGCGCTCTTTACGTGGGCCGATAACCATGGTGGCCACCAGGCCACACATGCCTCCAACGACATGTACTGTCACCCCTCCAGCAAAATCATAAAAGCCTAACGTATGTAACCAAGAGTTGGGATTCCAAGTCCAGTAAGAGGCCACGGGGTAAATAAGAATGCCAATAAAAGCAGAACTGTACACATACCCACGAAAACTCATCCTTTCTGCAACACAGCCTGACACTATGGTAGCAGCCGTCGCGACAAACATAAGATTAAACATAACAACAGGCAGGTGCTCACTTCTGATTGGCAGGGTATCAAATGACAGCAGTGAACTTCCCTGAGCAAGATGGAAGCCCACCAGCACATACACGACCGACACAACAAGGAAGTCAGCCATATTCTTCATGGCAACGTTGACGGAATTCTTTGCGCGAACGCTGCCTGTTTCAACTAAAGTAAAACCAGCTTGCATAAAGAAAGCAATACACGTGCAAACCAACAACCATAGAAGAGACACAGTATCTGTCCCAGCCATACTTACCTTTTGAGTTATAATTTGCTGATTATCTGTAAGCGTAGTCGATACCTTTTAACTGTGACACACAAGAAGAGTCATTGTTAAAACGCATATTTAAGCCGTAACAGCTCTTTACCAAAAATTGACCAATAAAGTGTGGCAGCCTGTTGAAGTTTTCACTAGAATTAGTCTGTTGTGGGCCTATCCCTATCCCACTATTCCTATTTCGAAGTTCCTATTATTGAGCACTTACCTTTGAAATAGGCTTTCTCGTAACTAAAGCAATTTGTGTATTCATTTATGGACCAAGATAAGTTTACTCATATCTATCGTTTGCCCACTGCGACTCAAATTCGCATAGCCAAATGGCAACAGACATTCAACGGTACGTCGGACTTGGTGATCCACCAGGCGATAGAAGTGCGGAATAAGCAATATCGTAAACCAAATTTCTTTCCAACAGGTTGGAGCGTGAATCTGTTCGACAAAGAAGATATTTCAATCACCAATCACGGTAAATACATCCAAACCGCGATGAGAACTATGGTAGATCGTAAAGTCTCTTACAAACGCATCTATCTTACACGTCTGCCGATTGAGCAAGCTGAGCCTGCGCTAGAAAAATTCAAGCAGGAATGGATCTCAAAGCATAATCATATCGCGCGTAAATATAACCAGATAAAGAAAAAAGAGTTTCTCCGTTACGCCCGTGAAGAGGAAGAGACCCTATACCCTTCAATTCCAAAAGGTGAGTTCGATAGAGCACTTTGGAACCGACTGGTCAAATCAGAACTCGGCCCAGAGAAAAAGTTTGATAACCCATACTTTGTTAAAAAAGCCAAAGTTTAGACGCCTAAATAAGTAGCTAGAGAGCTGCTTATTATCGTTCGTATTTATCCATAATTTCCTGATACAAGGACTTACCCGACTGACCTTGAGTACTCTTCAGCAAGTCAATACCCTTTTGAAGTTTAGCGGTCACTTCCGGTTTAACGTCCACGTTAAAGGCATAATAGACAAAGCCTTCCCTCACCACATAAACCGCTTCAAACAAATCCGTATCCAGTTCAGCTTGCTTTGACCACCATATTGCAGCACGGTGAGCATAAACCAAAAGATCGATACGTTTTTTCATAAGCTGTTCTGCAAGTGTCGTTACATAATTGGCTTCTTGCATTGAGTCTCTTGGCAAGCCCATCGCCAACAGAGTTTGCTCACCGATATCATCTCTAATCACCCCGATCCGGTATTTGGCCATATCCATCGGTTTCTCAATCTTAATGCCCGCATCTTTTCGTGCCATGACAACGATTTTTATATCAGCAATAGGGCCAACCCAGTTAAACAGAGTTTCTCTGTGCTCTGAGCGTGTGGTAGAAAAGAGCACTGAGCTATCTTGCGTTAAGACAGTTCGGTATGAACGTGCCCAAGGTTGTAATGTCACCTGAGAAATATCAATCTCTTCTCCAACCAACTTGCTTGCAGCAACGAGAATTTCAACCGCATAACCCGAGATTTTATCGTCTTTCTTGAAATTAGCAGGGGGATATGACTCCGTAAAGAACGACAGTTCACGCAGGTCGTTAGAGTTTCCCGCCGCAGACACCGATAAAAAAGAGAGCACCAATCCAATCAATGGTGACAGAAGAGCAGGTGTTCGCTTCATGACAAATTACCAGTTAGTGAGTTCTCTATAAACTTAGTCCACACAACGGGAGTTCTAAAGAAAAAATAGCGGATTAAAACCAAGCGCTTGTAATGCCACTCCGACAAACTGTATTCCCCCCGAGAACCTGAGTACCGCACTATTAAGAGCGACTGATCATTGGCTTGGAGCGTCGTATTCTCGTTGAGGGCCCACTTGGTGCCTTAACCACCAAGTAGACAGCGGTCGCAGCGAAACCAAACCCCAGCATACCAAGACCATCAAAAGACTCACCAAAAACAAGCCACGCTTGGATTGCAGTGGTCGGAGGCACAAGATAAAAAACCGAAGCCACTTTCGACGATGCGCCATGTTCCACCATATAAAGCAATAAAAGAATCGCGACGCAGGACAGCACAACAACCAGCCAGATAAGAGTAAGTACGAACTCGACGGTCCAATCAACTTCCATTGACTCAAAATGCATCGCATAAGGCAAGAATAAGCAAGCTGCCGCCAAATACTGAACCATCGCACTGCCGACCATATCCGCACCTTGGCAAAAACGTTTTTGATACAAAGTGCCGAGAGTGATCCCGATCAGCGACAGCACACACAGAGCGATGGCGGCAAACTTATGCGCTTCCTCTTGCCATTGAGTTTTGCCAATCAAGACTAAACTAATACCTACAAATCCCAAAGCTAAGCCTATCCACTGCGACACTTTGAATTGTTCACGACTGAATACCACCAATAAGATGGCGGTTAATATCGGCTGAATACCGACCAGAAGCGAGCTCAACCCAGCTGGCATTCCTAAATCAATCGCAATATAGGTGCCACCTAGGTAGAAGCCATGAATCAAAACCCCGACCACGCAGCTATGCCAAAACAATTTGCCTTGGGGTATCGAGCGACGCAGTAAAGCAATCAGCAACAAAAAAAAACCTACATTGGCCAGCATGCGAATAGTGAGTAATGTCGCGGGCTCCGCATACTGCAGACCAAACCTAGCTCCTACAAAGCCCGATGCCCAAAGCACCACAAATACAAACGGGATTAACCTCACCAACATGTCATTTCCTCTGGCTTTTTCTCTCCAATTGGCGCTACTTTAATAAGGGACAGATAAATCAAAAAGACACAGATAGAGTTATTTAAATGGGTACAGATTCATTAACCGACAACAAGTTTGTTCAAGTAGAGCACTACATTCGTCAGGCGATTAACAATGGTATTTATCAACCTGAAGACAAACTGCCATCGATCCGCCAACTGGTTGTCGACTTGAAGGTCAGCAAAAATACCGTCATTCGAGCCTATCAGGAGATGGAAGCCGAAGAGCTCATTTATGCGGTACCCAAATCAGGTTATCGCGTTAAAGCGGCACAGCCAAGGGAGTTGCAGCAGCAACCACCTCAGTCCATTGATTTGCTATCTGTTTCGAAAGAAATCCTCAGCTATCCAGAGGAGAAAGAGTTGTTACCAACTGGCTCTGCTCATCCAAACATTCAGACTCCAGCCATCAAATCGCTGTATGCGGAAATAGGCCGTCACAGCAGAATGCAAAGCCACATGCCGAGTCATTATCAACTGCCTCCAGGCAATGATAGGCTCATTAAGCAGCTGGCAAAAATCAGCCGTGACCTTGGTGTCAGAGCCAATCCGAATGATTTAGCTATCACTCACGGAGCTCAACAGGGGATCAGTCTTGCACTTCGCGCTCTAACCACACCCGGAGACATCGTCGCCGTGGAATCCCCCTGTTACTTTGGCAATCTGCTTTTGATGGAGTCACTTGGGCTAAAAGTGGTCGAGATCCCGAGTTGCATCCGCAATGGTATCGACCCTAAAGCGCTCGAAAATGCGATTAAGGAATGGCCCATCGCTGTGATCCTGATAACGCCAAACTTCACTAATCCAACAGGGTCACGGATACCGGAAGAAAGGCGAATTGAACTACTCAACGTGTCTAAAGATATCCCAATTATCGAAGACGACGTTTTTGGCGCACTAGCATTTGATAGCGGTGTATTGCCACTGAAAACACTCGATAACCAAGATCGAGTTATCTACGTGAATTCACTGTCAAAGATGCTCGACTCCAGATTGCGAATCGGCTGGATACTGTCTGGAAAATATCGTTCAGAGATCGAAAAGTATCTGATTTGTGACAATATGGGCAGCTTGAACCTGATGCAATCGGCTGTAGGCGAATTTCTATCGACAGGAAAATATCGACAGCATATCAGTAAGATGCGGCGTATCTATCAGCAAAACAACCGCCGTTTCAGCCTACTGCTTACAACAGCGTTAAACCGCTATGCTGAGCTCGGTAATCATTACCACCTATCTCAGCCACAAGGTTCTTTTTTAGTTTGGCTTAACTTGCCCGAATCGGTAGACAGCTTCGCCCTCTATAAGGAGTGCAATAGGCATAAGATCAGCATCTTACCGGGAACTGTATTTGCAACCGCAGATCAATTTCGTCACTGTATCCGTCTGAGTACCGCTAACTTTGAAGATACTCCGGAGTGGCATCAAGGCATCGAACTGTTGGCCAAACTGATTCACCAACAAGTTATCGAATCTACACCGCCCCTAATATAACTGCCTGATTAAACATTTAAATTTATCCGTCACTCTCGTATATTAGATTCGACAGAAAACCCATTACATACAAGGATGATATCACCATGACTGCCATCACTGCGCAAGAAGTCCTGTCCTTTTGGTTTGAAGAGTTAGAACCTAAAGACTGGTTTGTAAGTAGCGAACAGCTAGATAATACGATCACGCAACGTTTCGGTGACCTATTGCAACGTGCGGCGCAATCTGAGCTTTACAGCTGGCGTACCAACGCTCTTGGTCGACTGGCGGAAGTCATTGTACTCGACCAGTTTTCACGTAATGTGTATCGTAATACGCCCAAAGCGTTCGCTCAGGATCCACTAGCACTGGCGCTGGCACAAGAGGCCATCGCTTTAAGTAAAGATGCCGAGCTTTCACCAACACAGCGGTCTTTTCTTTATATGCCGTTTATGCACAGTGAGTCTCTGCTGATTCATGAGCGTGCCGTTGAATTGTTTAAAGCTCCAGGCATGGAAAATAACTACGAATTCGAGATCAAACATAAGGTTATCATTGAGCGATTCGGTCGCTATCCGCACCGAAACGAGATTCTAGGAAGAGAAAATACTGCCGAAGAAGTTGAATTTCTAACTCAGCCAGGCTCTAGCTTCTAACTTCGATAATGAGTACGTTTTTCGCGGGTTTTACGCTCGGTCTTTCATTAATCTTAGCCATCGGCGCTCAGAATGCGTTCGTCCTTAAGCAAGGAATCAAACAGCACCACGTGTTGTTGGTCTGTTTGATTTGCTCACTTTCAGACGCCATCCTGATTTCTGCTGGTGTTGCAGGGTTTGGTTTAATCGTAGCGAAATTTCCTTTGATTGAACTCGTCGCTCGTTATGGCGGTGGCCTATTTTTGCTCTGGTACGGTCTGCGCAGCCTGTATACAGCATGCACGGCAAATCACGCCCTCAACCCTGCGGGTAATTCATCACAAAGTGCTTTAAATACGGCATTGATGTGCCTAGCTTTTACTTGGCTAAATCCGCACGTCTATCTGGATACCGTCATATTACTTGGCTCTATCTCTACCCAATACGAACCGAATAAATTGCAGTTTGCTCTTGGCGCTGTCAGTGCCTCATTTGTATTCTTTTTCAGCCTTGGGTATGGGGCGAAACGCCTTATCCCTGCCTTTCGACACGCGAGAGCGTGGAAGATACTTGAAGCGGTCATCGGTATCATCATGCTTGTGTTAGCGTATAACTTAGTTTTCTGACTTAAGGGAGTCACCATTATGATTGAAGTAAAAGGACTTGATCATATCGTTCTGCGAACAGGCAACATCCAAGCTATGCTCCACTTCTATCGAGACATACTACACTGCCCTATCGAACGGGAACTTCCAGAGCTGGGCTTGACACAGCTTCGCGCAGGCAACGCCCTTATAGACTTGGTTGTCGTCGACAGTGAGCTCGGCAAATTAGGAGGCAAAGCGCCCAGTCAGAATGGCCGCAATGTCGATCACTTCTGTCTTCAAATCGCTCCGTTAGAAGAAAACGCTCTGCTCAACTATCTCGATCAATCCGGCCTCATCTATGAACCCTTTGCAGAACGCTACGGTGCTCAAGGCTTTGGTCGCTCAATATATATTCATGATCCAGAAGGAAATGTGGTCGAGCTCAAAGCGCAAACATTGACCTAATACTATCGCTACATTTCTTCAATCATCTCTTTTAATGTATGCATCTCATTGGTTAAAAGGACTGTACTGTGCGTATTGCAATATTGGATGACTATCAAGATCAAGTTCGTCACTTAGACTGCTATAAAAAACTGAATGGCCATGAGGTCACTGTTTTTTCTGGCATCCCTTCAAACGAGAATCAATTGATCGAACAGCTACAACCGTTTGAGGTATTGGTGCTGATTCGAGAACGCACCATCATCACACCCAATCTACTTAAAAACCTACCAAACCTAAAACTCATCAGCCAGACAGGAAAAATCAGCAATCACCTTAATCTAACGGATTGCGATCAACATCAGGTGACCGTTGCCGAAGGCATTGGTTCCCCTATTGCTCCGTCTGAGTTGTGTTGGGCATTAATTATGGCAGCCAGCCGCCATATTCCTGCATACCTAGAACGGTTCAAACAAGGACAGTGGCAGCAATCCGGTCAACCTAGATTGGGGAAAACTCTCAATGGACAAACCCTAGGCATTTGGGGTTTTGGTAAAATCGGACAACGCATTGCTAAATACGCTGAAGCGTTCGGAATGCAGGTGATAATCTGGGGTAGTGAATCCTCCAGACAAAATGCTCTAGAGATGGGTTACCAAGCCGCAAGCAGTCGAGAAACGTTTTTTGAACATTGCGATGTGATTTCACTGCATCTGAGACTTAACGATGCAACACGCCACATTGTTACTCAGAAAGATCTAGACGCAATGAAGCCGGATTCGTTGCTAGTTAACATCAGTCGGGCTGAGCTCATTGAGCCAGATGCGCTCTATCAAACACTGGCTAAGGCTCCAACCAAACAAGCCGCCGTGGATGTTTTTGACTATGAGCCCGCCGCAAAAGACAACGAACCTCTACTGAGTTTACCCAACGTAGTTGCAACACCACATTTAGGCTACGTAGAGCAAGGCAGTTATGAGCTCTACTTTCAACACGCCTTTGACAACATCCTCTCCTTCGCTAAAGGTGACTATAGCAATATCGCTAACGCCTATATTCTGGAGTAATGGTCATGATCACGCTCATTAACGGAGATATCACACAAGCTAAAGTAGATGCTATCGTCAATGCGGCTAACCCGAAGATGCTGGGTGGCGGAGGCGTCGATGGTGCAATCCATAGAGCGGCAGGTTCAGATCTCCTGAAAGCCTGTCAGCAAGTAGAAGCCGTTGATGGTGTGCGTTGTCCTTCAGGCCAAGCAAGAATAACCACCGCAGGTAAATTAAGAGCAAAATATGTTATTCATACTGTCGGCCCTATTTATCATCGAGTTGCTAATCCAGAGCAAATATTGCAATCTGCCTATCGTGAATCACTCAAACTAGCACTCGCTCATCAGTGCCTAAGCATTGCCTTACCAGCAATTTCTTGCGGCGTTTATGGTTATCCATTACAAGAAGCCGCAGAGATTGCGTTAACGGTATGCACAGAGAGCGAATTTGCTCAGCTGGACATTCAGTTTTACCTTTTTGGTGAAGAAATGATGACCATCTGGCAACACGTTCACACGACACTCATTCAGGAACAATCATGATCAGACATATTCTACTTATTCAATTTAAACCGAATGCTTCATCACAGCAGATTGACGCCTTAAAAGCTTCATTTTTATCTATGCCAGACAAGGTTGGTGGGGTCGAAAGCGTAGAATGGGGCCTCAATGACAGCCCAGAAGGGAAAAATAAGCACTATACCCATTGTGTAATGATGACGTTTGCTGATGAAGCAGGTCGCGACCTTTACCTCCCCCACCCAGAACATGATGCTTTAAAAGAGATCTTCAGACCAATCCTCGAAGACATTGTAGTGTTTGATTATACGGTATAACAAGATGAACCTTATACAATCCATTCCCGAAGATTTATCACAGGAAGTGTTTGAAGACTTACTCTCTGGACGTCAATTTCGTCTAGAGCGTATCGTCTCAAAGGGGCAATGTTCAGAACCTGATTTTTGGTATGATCAGGACGAACATGAATGGGTCTTGTTGCTGGCGGGGTGCGCCCGCCTTCAGTACCAATCCGGCGAAGAAATCGAGTTAAAAACAGGTGACCATATCCAGATTCCGGCCCATACTAAGCATAGAGTCAGCTACACCACGCCAGATGAAGAAACCATCTGGCTAGCGATATTTTACGAGGACTGAGTATGATATCTTGTAACCAATACGATTACATCGAGATAGCTTGCCTCTACCATATCCCTGTACGTCTGGTTGTAGAGTCAGGTCAAATCGTAGAGGGAAAAGCCAAAACCACCCGTTACGATGAGCATCGCAGAGAATCGATTATCATCGATTCTTCAGCAGGCGAGGTGGATGTGCCAACGGAAAGCTTGGTATCCATGACCGCTTTGGTCGAAAACCCTCATTTCAATGAGATCTTCTTCACTCAAGTCGGCTAGCGTTAGTACAACCTTAGCTGGCTTGATGTTAGACTGGGTGCCTATTTCATTTAGTGGTTAAAAGGTAATTCGATGAACCCCATTCTAGAGACGTTGAAAGAGAACAACATCAGCGACGAGCAAATCAACGAGCTGTTTCAAACGTTGACACAGAATCCTCTAGCAGCCATGGCAACCATCAGCCAACTTGGTCTACCACAAGAGAAGCTACAACTTCTTATGGGCCAAGTAATGCAAAACCCAGCGCTAATCAAAGAAGCCGTTGAGGAGCTTGGCCTAGATTTTTCCAAAGTCGAAGAAGCAAAGTCCAAGTTACAGCAATAAGCAAAAATCTGCGTAAAGCCGCCGCCAGTCTTATGTCTGGCGGTTTTTTGTATCCGGTGTGGTATTTGACTGATGCAGATTCAATATTGACTCGTATCCTGCCTAGATAGACTGTTCAGTGATTTGCAGATGGCGGCTTGGTTGTGTTTTTCTCCCTACTTTCCAGGAAGCATTTGACCATTGGGGCCACAATGGTTTGCGGCGCACGACATCACCGAAAAGCTCGTCTTCTCCCTCAGATAAGATGAAGCATCGATGCTCCTCATCTTTATCCGAGTCTCTTGTTGCTCAGCCTATAAGTGCCAAGGACGGCGACTTTGTACTAGACTGCCCTCGGCACCCGGATAATAAGCATTAAGACAGCTCGGAAACGTCTTTAGAGGGGATCTTGGTAACCAAATAAGCGGTTGCGACTATCAGCACAGAAAACGCGATACACAAATAAATAGGGTACAAAGGGTTTATGGTTGCGGTGAACGCCAGTAACGACGCTAATCCATAGCCAATAGTATGTGACATAGCGATGTAACCCGCCACAGAGCCTGGGGCATCACTATGCTTTTCAGTCGCCTCAGTAGTATAGGCGGGAACAAGTAGAGCAGCTCCGCACGCAGCAATTGCCATCGCTATAGCGTACAGCCAGATATTGGGTAAGAGGAAAAGTACCAAGCCACACAGCAAGCCCAACGCCCCGAGTCGATACATTTTCACTGGTGTGATTTTTCTGTTTTTAACCACTAGCAGCTGAACGGTAAACGTGCACGCGGCGCTGATCGTCAACAGCACCCCAATCCCGTCACTGATTTGAGCCGTCGACCAACTGGTTACCGAACTCATCAGCGGGGTGAAGCTGTACTGTAACAGCGCTATCACCGTGCAAAGTAGCAAACCACTCACTAGATAAGGCATAAAGGATTTATTCGGCAACCAAGGTAAAACCTCAGCCGCTTTCTTACTCTTTGCATCATGTTGAGGCGTTGGCAGCAATAACACCACGAAGAGAGCGACAATAGGAAGTGCGACCATCAATATCAATGAGGAATAAGGGGAAAACTTTAACGCCACTATCGCGATCAAAGGCCCAACAAGCCTACCCGAGCTCAATCCGATACTGATACTCGTGATGGCTTGCAACCGATGCTCCGCACCACATAAAAGGATTGCCCAATGCTGGCAAGCGGGTACCATTCCTGCCACAGTGCAACCGTATATAATCCGTGCGAGTAGCAAGCCGACTAACCAAAGCATCACCAAATGAGGCTGATACTCACTTAAGATGGCAAATAGAAACAAGAGCACGAAACTGGTCGCCATTCCAAACAATGCTTGGACAACCACATTTCTCGGCCCACGTTTATCGCTATACCTTCCCCAGTAAGGTGCCGAGGGCAAGAACAAAAAGCTCCCAATCGCGATAAGAATTGACCAAGTAGGTAAACTGAATGCGGAACGCTCAACCAAAAAAGGAAGCGAAACAATTAAGCCATTTTGGCCAATCCCCATCAGTGCTGCAGCTGAACTGATTGCCCACAGTTGAATCTTTTTGCTGTATAAAACCGACATATTTGTAATTCATTCTAATTGTTATAAAAATCAGCAATGCTCTAACTACATTGTTATTGATGGAACTATTGATTGTGAAAATAATTCTCATTGCCTTTTTTGCGTGATAAAGTTAGCGGCTAATAACCAATAACTCAACTTCATATTTCACTTATGTATCAACTTGTCGATGCGTCGTTCGAAATCGACGGTAAGGTTATCCTATCTCCCACTACCCTCGAGTTTGCGCCGGGGAAGGTGACAACACTCCTTGGTCATAATGGTTGCGGTAAATCGACTTTAGTCAAACTTCTTAGTCGTCAAAATACGCCAACCCATGGACAAGTTTTATTTAATCAACAACTCGTCTCTTCGTTTTCGAGCTTAGAGTTCGCCCATAAAGTGGCTTATTTGCCTCAACATCCGCCGATCACTGACGGTGTTACCGTTCGCGAACTAGTCTGTTTCGGACGCTATCCATGGAAAGGGGCATTTGGTCGTTACGGAAAAGAAGATTATGCCATTGTCGACCAAGCGATTGAGAAAGTTGGCTTAACACCATTTGCACAGCGATTTGTCGCTACCTTATCAGGTGGTGAAAGACAAAGAGCTTGGGTCGCTATGCTGCTCGCTCAACAAAGCCAATGTATTTTGCTTGATGAACCGACTTCAGCTTTGGATGTCGCCCATCAACATGAACTATTAGCCTTAATCCGAGAGCTCAACCAATCGATGGGTTTAACGGTGATCATGGTACTGCACGATGTCAATATGGCTGCCAAGTTTAGCGATCATCTGATTGCGCTTCACTCTGGAAAAGTCATTGCAGCTGGCTCTCCTCAAGAGTTAATGACGCCTGAAACATTAATGAAAATATACGGTATGGAGCTCGCGTTGTTCGAGCACCCTAAAACGGGCAAACCAATCAGCTACATCCCTTAAACCAGAAGGATCCTGTTGTGAAAAAACTCATAGTAATGCTCTCTGCAGCATTGGCATTCAATAGCTACGCGATCGATGTTACCCATGAAATGGGAACGGCTTCCTTTGAAACGACGCCGAAGAAAGTCGTGGCACTAGATTGGGTACTGACCGAAACCTTACTCAGCCTAGGCGTTGACCTCGAAGGCGTCGCAGATACCAACGGCTATCAACAATGGGTTGTAGAACCAAGCTTAGATTCTGATGTGATTGATGTCGGCTCGCGCCGTGAACCTAATTTAGAGTTACTCACGGATATCAAACCCGATGCCATCTTAATCAGCAAACACATGGCCGCTGCCTATGAGCAGTTGAATAAGATTGCGCCTGTTCTAGTTTACAGTGTTTATAGTGAAGAAAAGCAACCATTAGCGTCAGCAAAATCCATTACGACCTCTTTGGGTAAACTGTTCGACAAAGAACAGCGTGCCAAGCAAGTGATCGAGCAAACGGAACAACGCCTGGCGAACAACGGTGAAAAAGTTGTTTCAGCCGGCAAGGCAAACAAGCCACTACTGTTTGCACGATTCATTGACGATAAAACACTACGAATTCACAGCCAAGGCTCTCTGGCGCAAGACACCATCAGTGCGATGGGGCTAGAGAATGACTGGCAAGAGCAAACCAATCTATGGGGTTTCACAACAGCGGGAACAGAAAAACTGGCTGAACATCAAAAGGCTAACGTGATGATTTTTGGTCCTTTGAAACAGGAAGAACGTCAGCAACTTACACAGTCTCCTCTTTGGCAAGCGATGGAATTCACTCGTACAGATTCTGTTTACGAGCTTCCTGCAATTTGGACGTTTGGTGGACTAATCGCAGCACAAAGATTTAGTGACCACATTACCGAGCAACTCATCCAACAATAATGAATACCTTAAAAATCGCAAACCAAGCTAACGGGCGATTAAGTTTTAAAACAGCAGCGATATTCAGCGCTGCTGTTTTGATCATTGGCTCTCTGCTGCAAGTCACCGCTCCCTATTCACAAGGTATCGGCCTCATATGGGACACCATTTTTCATTTTGATTCTGCCAATTATCAGCATCTCATCACCCATTTAACCTATTTACCGAGACTGGCTGTCGCAATCATTTGTGGGTTTGCGCTCGCTGTTGCCGGTTGTGTGATGCAGTTTGTCTTGCGCAATCCGATCGCTTCTCCAACAACATTAGGTGTCGCAGCAGGTGCTGAACTGGGCATGGTGCTAGGTATTTTGTTGATCCCTGCCAATCTTGTCATCCCTAGTTTTGTTCCAGCATTTATTGGTGGCTGCCTCGCGACCGGACTGGTGTTTGTTTTAAGTTCCGCTAGAGGCTTTTCACCACTGCATATGGTGCTCGCAGGTATGGTGGTGAGCCTCTTTTTAGGCTCACTCAACACCATGCTATTAATGCTCCATGAGCAGCGACTTACCAGTATCTTTGTCTGGGGAGCAGGCGTGCTGAATCAGAACGATTGGTCGAGTACACAAATGCTGTTGCCTTTGGTTCTCTTACCTACCAGCTTACTCTTAGTCTTACAGCGTCCATTATCCGCACTGCAGTTTGGTGACAATGTCGCTACATCGTTGGGCGTGAATATCAAACAGATCAAACTGCTCTGCTTATCGTTAGCCATCTTCATTACTGCTGCAGTGGTCAGTGAAGTGGGCTTAATTGGCTTTGTCGGTATCGTTGCACCTGCGATTGCCAGAATGCTTGGCGTTAGAGCCCTTGCCAAACAAATTCTAGCCAGTGGCGCTATTGGTAGTGGCATCTTGCTCACTGTTGATCTAGTTATCCAACCTTTCTCTGGTGTCGGTGGAGAGCTGTTACCGACAGGCGCGATGATAGCCTTAATTGGCGCGCCTTTTTTGTTGTGGCTACTACAACGAACTAAGCTGCAATCCGACCTTAAAGCACGCTCTGAACATGTCGAGCATTACAAATTGGTCAGCACTCGCAATATTTTGGTTGCACTGACCATTGCACTCATCGCGGTTTCTCTCTTCGCGATTATGGTCGGTAAGAATCAGTTAGGTTGGAGTCTTGGTTTCAACCAAGCAATGTTCGAACTGCGCGCGCCACGCGTACTTGTCGCACTGCTTGCGGGAATAGGTTTAGCATTTGCAGGAACGATAATTCAGCGTATCTCTAACAACCCAATGGCTAGCCCAGAAGTGCTAGGGATTAGTTCGGGTGCGGCGCTCGCACTGGTTCTCGGCACCTTGTTTGGTATCGCTGTGCGCCGAGAACAGCAAATGTTGCTCGGTACGCTTGGCGCGGTTTCGGTAACCGCAGTGGTATGGTTAATGGGCAGAAAACACAATTTTGCCCCAACACAAACCCTACTGACGGGTATAGCCTTAAGTGCAGGTTTAGATGCTTTACTTCGAATCGCAATGAGCTCAGGCCATGATAACGCGTCTGCACTGCTCACTTGGCTATCTGGCTCGACTTACTTAGTAGCACACAATGACGTTGTATTACTCGCAGTTGGTGTCACCTTCGTTGGTGCGATTGCGCTATCTCTCAATCGTTGGATTGAGTTGATTGGCTTAGGTGAAGTCACGGCGAATAGTATTGGTATGAACGCCACTGTGGTTAGGTTGGTGCTACTGTTACTGGTTGCTGCCCTAACGACGCTGTGCACCATAGTGATTGGCCCACTCAGCTTTATTGGCCTGCTGGCTCCGCATATGGCGCGTTCACTTCACCAATATCGAGCAACTCCGCAAATGCTCACCGCAGCCTTACTCGGGGCAACCATCATGGTATTGGCGGATTGGATAGGACGAACACTTTGGTTCCCTTGGCAGTTCCCTGCTGGACTGCTTGCGTCCTTGATTGGTGGCGGCTACTTCCTCTACCTAATGAGACGTTAGCCTCTAGAACCACAACTCGCCGCAGGAGGCTAATGTATTGGTCTTCTGTGGCAACTCCTCCTCTTTATTGAAGCGCCCTATCTATTTGTTACTTATTCCAAATTCATTAAATTACATTTTAGTTGCAAAAATACAATTAATGGTAATGAGATGAATTTATGATTACTATGGGGGCAAGAACACTACAAATTGTCACTCATGGAAAAGACAGCAATTACTAAACTTCAGCAAGATTTGTTCAATAAAGTCATCAGCAAGCTCAAAGCGGAGCATGCAAAAGTTGGCGACAGCCTGAACGAGTCTTCATTAGCCCAACAGTTTGAAGTCTCAAGAACGCCGATGCGCGCTGTGCTCACTTATATGTCAGCGTTAGGTATCGCCAAAGCGGTTCCCTATAAAGGCTTTGTCTTACAGCTAGATGCGCAAGCCATCAAATCCGATGACGCCTCCGATAAGGAAGAATCACGTCAGGAGAAGCTCTACCTGAGACTACTCATGGATCTGTTCTTCGGTGATATCGACGCTGCATTTTCTGAGAAAGAGCTTCAAGAGCGCTATAACGCCAACCGAGGTGAAGTACAAAGTGTACTCCGCCTACTAGAAAGTGATGGCATCTTACGCCGCAGTCCCGGCTATAAATGGCATCTGGATGGCGTACTCAACACGCTTGAACGACACACTGAGAGCTACCGATGTCGGCTTATCTTCGAACCTGCTGGTCTTCTTGAGCCGAGTTGGTCACTCGACCGCCATGCATTAGAGGATTGTCGCGACAGTCACTTTAAGGCGATTCAAACCCCTGATGCTGTGAGCGCGAGTGATTTGTTTAGCTTAAGTGCAGAGTTCCATGAGTTGCTTGCTGCTTGTTCTGGTAATCGCTTTCTGCTTGGCAATATGCAGCAACATAATCGAATGCGTAAAGCGACCGATCTCGTATCTATGCATATTCAATCTTCTGTCACCAAGTCTTGCCAACGCCGCCTGGATATCATCGAGCTTGTATTGGCAGGCGACAACCAAGGTGCATCCAAGAAGCTCACTCAACTACTAGAAAATGATATTCGCGTCATGCAGCGCACTTATGGCAATATGGTTAACCTTTCGCTATCAGAACGAGAAAAGCTCGTAACCAGTATTGCTGACATAGACATCTAATCACATCGGCAGCCCAATTACAGCTGCCTTCTTTTTACCTCACCATAAGTTTTTTCTTACTCTAAAGCGTCGCAGAGGCACCTAAACCTCGGCGTCAGCGGTTCATCTTTCCTCTTCAAACCACAATTATCACACCGCTATTGAGTTAAAAGAAAATAATTCGCATTAGCATATTGCACTTTCGATGCAGAAATACAATAATAATGATTCTTATTTAGAAATAACAAAACAGCCTTGCCGCCAAATACTAATTTGCGCAGCTTTGTATTGATAAACATAGAGAAAATAATGAAAGCGAGTAAAGGTAAGTTCCATCTAACTACTGTTGCTTTGGCGATTGCCGCAACAGGCACAGTGTTTACTGCTCAAGCCCAAGAGTTCACATCTGAAGAGAAAATGGTAGTGGTTTCGAGCCGAACGCCTAAAGCGATCAGCGATATTCCTGGTACGGTTTGGTATATCGAATCAGAAACCATCGAACAAGAATACCGCGGAGGTAAGACTCTTGGTGATATTCTGGCTACGGCAATTCCATCTTTGGATGTCAGCAGCGGTGCCCGTACCAATCTAGGACAGAACCTTCGCGGACGTAAGATGCTCGTGATGATCGATGGCGTTTCTCTGCAATCTTCGCGCTCTATCAGCCGCCATCTAGATTCAATCGACCCGTTCAATATTGATCGTATCGAAGTACTTTCTGGTTCTACATCAATATATGGAGCAGGTGCTTCAGGCGGTGTGGTCAACATAATCACCAAAAAAGCGCAAAGCGAAGAATTAGAATTTGAATCCTATGTAGGTGGAACATCTGGCCTTAACTCAAGTGAAGACTTTGACTACAAACTTGCACAGTCTATTTCAGGCGGCAATGAAAAAGTTCAAGCCCGTACTTCTGTCGTATACACAGAGACTCAAGGCTTCTTCGATGCCAATGGCACCATTGTTACTCCAGATATCTCACAGGGCTCGCTCCAGTTTAATCAAACCGTAGATTTTCTAACCACAGTAGGTGTTAATGTTTCAGACACCAAAAAGCTGAACCTTCTTGCGCAATACTATGATAGCCAACAAGACTCGCCATATGGACTGTATATTGTCGGTAAAGACTTTGTAGATGCGCGTAAAGGTTTCGATTCTGACCGTGAACACGGCACGGAACGCATCATGCTTAGCGCCTCTTATGCAGATGAGCAATTTCTTGGCCATCAGCTCATCGCGGAAGCGTCATACCGTAAAGAAGACCAGACTTACACTCCTTACTACCAGTCTTCTGGTCAGCAGATTACCGATGTCATTTCGTTTAAAGCGGCACTCGCGAAGAATTTCGATAAGTTTAACGTCGTCTACGGTGTTGATGCTTATAAAGACAAATTGGAAAGTAACCAAGCACTGTATGATCCCACCATTGCCAATAACTCTGGCAACCTAATCAACAAGACTTATGCCCAAGTTGGACGTTACCCGGGAGTTAAAGTCAGCTCAGTTGCCGCTTTTGCTCAAGCAGACTATTCAATCACTGAAGATTGGACAGTCGAAGGTGGTGTACGCTACCAATACATGTCAAACAAGATTAATGATTTTGTTGATTACGACCAGCAAAAAGAAATTGCCAAAGGAAATGGTACTTCAGCCGATGCAGTTCCCGGTGGTAAAACAGATTACGGTGTCGCGCTATTTAATTTGGGAACAATTTATCACCTAAACAGTGACTCTCAAGTATGGGCAAACTTCTCACAAGGGTTTGATCTTGCTGATCCCGCTAAGTACTACGGACAAGGTAACTACACACTGGTTGGAGATCATTGGCAACTAAATGACAGCATTAACGTCAACGAATCAAAAATGTCAGGGATTAAGACCAACAGCTTTGAGCTAGGTTACCGTCTAGATATCGACGATCTGAACCTACAGACTGCGGCTTACTACTCTCAATCAGACAAGAATGTTAAATACAACGATACAACACTGCTTATCGAAGAAATCGAAGATAAGAAACGTGTCTACGGTTTAGAAGCAATGGCATCTTACTGGGTTCATGACAATATTCAGCTTGGTACTTCTGGTCACTATGTAGTATCTGAAGTGAAAGGCGATAATGGCTGGGAAGACTATGATGCTGGCTATGCAAGTACTTCTAAAGCCAATGCTTGGGCAGGTTGGTACGCCGCAGATCTTGCGGTAAAACTGCAAAGCCAAACCATGTTTGACTATGAAGATGCTTCAAACAACAAGTTAGATGGCTACACCTTATTTGATCTGGTCGGTAGCTACCAGCTTCCAGTAGGTAGCCTAGGTTTCGGTATTCAAAACCTATTTGATAAGGACTACACCACAGCTTGGGGTCAACGTGCACAAATCATCTACTCAAAGCACTACGAATCTGCTGCTTATGATTACAAAGGTCGTGGACGTACCTACACTCTAAACTACCAAGTTAAGTTTTAACGCTATGGCATCCATAAAATTCGACTCCATGCTCAGATGCCCATCACTCTGGGTTATTGGTCATTTTATGGGTGCACTTAGCGAAAAAAGAAACGGTTTTCTGCAACGACCCTCTGTGTCCAGAAACTTTAAAATACGGCATCTAGTTTAGATGCCGTTGGTCACTTTACGATATGAGTTGCCCAGAAGTTTGGCCACTTTCGAGCGAATAAGCGATAAGCCATAAGCAGCAATCTACTTATAGTGTGTGTCCCTATTTTTTGGTGTGTGTCCCTAATTTTTTTAATTTTTACTTTCCATATCTTCATCTTAACCTGTTGATTATTCGTTGAATAAATATAAAACCAAATGCATAATATGAGCACAGAAGTGACTCCAATTTAATAACCAATCGTTATGCGTCCTCTGAAAAGTGGAAAGCTGAAGTTAGCCAGGCACAAAACCACTCTATCTGCCTTTGGCACATATATTCTTGGTCTTTTAATTGCGGCTTCTAGCAATTCACAGATAAAAACTTCTCTTTTGGAATATTTAGATTATGAATCAACAATTACTAGCGCTCACCTTAACTGCAACAACAATGGGAACCATTTCTAGCGCAGCAGAGGCTTGTACGCGAGCTTTATACCACTCAGACGCTTTAGAAACGACAATGGTCACACGCTCTATGGATTGGGAAGGATACGATCAAGCTGTTGTTCGCGGTATCCCAAGAGGGACAGTCCTTGATACACGCGCACCAAAAGTATACGGGGTTGACCTCAACAAATCAGGGGTTGCCAACCAAGCTTACAAGTCAAAATATGCCATGATTGAAATTGCAAGCTTCGACGCAGAGTTTGTCACAGAAGCCATCAACGAGCATGGTGTACTTGGTCAGATTCATTATCTCAATACCGACTGGCAAGATGAAAAAGCACTAAAAAAAGGCAATACAAACATAGATGGTCAGCAATTTGTACAATACGTTGTTGCGAATGCAAAAAACCTTGATGAAGTGCAGTCTATTATCAATAACACCAATATACGCGATCAAAAACTTGGTGGTGTACCTGGGCAGTATGATGCGAATGCGACAGTAGACCATTTCCTTGCTCACTTCATTTTTGCCGATAATTCTGGTGAGACCATACTTGTTGAAATGGTCAATGGCGAAAAAAAACTTTATCGAGGAGCAGGTTCCTTAGACGTCATTTCTAACAACCCAACCTTTGACACTATGGCGGAAATCGACAAAGAGCTAATGGGTGAGAAGCGCTTCCCAACCGCGTCGATTAACTCTTTGGATCGTCGTCACCGAGCTCAATACGCACTGGAGGAAGTTAAAGCGTATGAAGAACGTTTTGGTATCCGCGACAATAAACAACTAGGCAATATTATTGAAGGTGTTGCTCATGAAATGCGTAGCGGCTATACAAAGTGGGACGTAGCGTATGATATGAACTTCCCGACTCTATGGGTTTCTCAAGTAGACTTAAAGAACAAAACACTTAAGTTAGACCGTTGGGACACTGATCAAATTGAGCAATACGACTTCGCAATGTTTGATGTTAATGGTAAAAAAGTGGTTGAACTAGGCCGCAACCCAAACGGACCAGAAACACAGCCTTGCACCAACATTAATAAAAGCCAACCATTCTGCGCAAAATAATTATTGGCTCCGCCACACTAAAGAAGGCCTCAAACATTTGAAAACGGGCTTCTTAACAAGGTTATAGGTCCCCTTTTCATTGAACAGCACATAGTATTCACGGTAGTACATAGGGCGGCACTTTCGAGTTAGAAGGTGCCGCAGGTAAACATTCAGCCTGTTAAGGTCGTGCACAACACCAAGTCCGCTACGCTCAATAAGACAAACTTGATCTATAACCTCTATTATAAGGTAAAATCGGCTAATATTATGGTACATAGCCGAAGGAATCATTGATGCAGCACACCCACAATGTTGAAATAGAACACTTGGTTGGTGTCTCTTTTGACGGGCATAATCAGACAGCTCACCACCCAGAACATCGCTTGGCATTGCTAACCAAAGGTGTTGTCGAGATGGTCTATGGTTCCAATTTAAAAGTTGTTGCTCCTGCTATCGTCATCATTCCTCCTGGTGTACCCCACAAAGCCGTAAGGGCCGAAAACATTGATATGTATTTAGTGTCTTTTTGCATCGGCTGTTTAGGGGTTGATGAAGAAAGCTTATTGATGCAGCCTTTTCAGCAAGTGACCGCTGGGGCCTTACCTAACGTTCCGGTAGACCAAGAGCGACTGCCTTTTTTGATTCGAATTCTAGAAGCTTTAGGCGATGAAAGTCAGCAATCAAGTGTTGAATCCCCCCACTTGTTGAGCTCCTATCTCTCAATCATCTTAGGTGATGTATACCGAGGGATGAGCTTTAAACACAGCCAAAAACCCATCAGTCAATTAGCATCAGAGTCACTGAAATTCATTCATCAGAATTGCCACAATGCAATTTCACTGAAAGAAGTGGCAGCGGCAGTGCACCGCGTATCTTCTCATGTGGCAACCATAGTAAAAAAAGAAACTGGTTTTACGGTTGGAGAATGGATCTGTCAGGCCAGAATACAGAAAGCGTCCTATCGGTTGACTCACAGCTCACTCTCTGTTCAGGCCATTGCCACCGAGTTAGATTGGAAAGATGTTACGCATTTTATCCGCCAATTCAAAAAGGTGACAGGGCAAACCCCTGCCCAGTGGCGAAAAAAGCAAGCCACAAATTCCAATCACTGAAAGCACAATTCGATAGTTTATGTAACCACTACACTAACTGCTCTTCCTTCTTAAAATAGAGCAAAGGAAGCGTTAACAAAAAGGCGATGAATTCGGCCAATGGCATCGCCAGCCACACTCCTACCAAACCAAAGATGTCTGGTAACACCATTAAAAAAAACGCGACTAAAACCATGCCACGAATTAACGCTAAGTTAGTTGCTACCTTTACTTTTTCGACTGATTGAAAGTAGGCTCCGAATATCAAGTTTGCTCCCATAAACGCGGTAGCAGGGTAGAACAACAAAAGAGCTTGAGTCGCTAATTGGACCTCTTTAGGGTTCACAACATTGAATAGAGTGACGAGCTGCTCAGCGAACAAGTAGATGAGGACATAAGCTAATACACCTATCACAAAGACGAATTTCAGTGAAAAATTGAGTAGCGCTTCGATGCGGTGATGATTTTTTGCTCCATGATTAAAACCAAACACTGGTTGTACCGAGAAAGCTGCGCCAACAAGAAACTTCATCACAAAAAATAGCGTGAAATTAACGGTTGCCAATGCCGCACCGGCTTCACTTCCTCCATGTGAAATTGCGGCTTTGTTCAGCATTGCGAAAGCCAAAGCGCCCGAAATTTCTGAGATAAAAATAGGAAAGCCTAGACCTATCACTCGCTTTTGTTCGCAGTCGCGTATCTTAAATGCATAGTTTTTAAATGAAAGATGTTTTTCACCGAGGTAGAAATGATAAGCCATATAAATAACAGCAAGCGCTTGAGAGATACCCGTAGCAATAGCAGCACCCTTTATTCCCCACTCTAAAACAAGGACGAACAATAGATCGAGCAAGACGTTCAAAAGACTGGATACAATGTTTGCATTACGTGAAATATGGGGAGATTTGTCATTATTAACAAAGAAGCTAAAACTAAACCGGAGGAAAAGCGTAGGCAAAAATAACGTCCAGTATATTAAGTATTCTTTTAAGTATGGTTGGATATCAGCACTGGCACCAAGTAGGCCAACCCATGTATCTGTAAACACCAGCAATACACAAGCTAACGCAACAGAAACCAATAAAGAAATGCTACAACTGTAGTGAAAAACACGATTGGCGACCGCAGATTGGTTTTCTCCCAGTTTAATTGCAATAACCATGCTGCTACCCACGCCAATTAACATAGCAAGCGAGATTGCAACAAACAAAAGTGGAAAACTCATACTTATACCAGCTAATGCCATGGTACCCACGCCATACCCAACAATGATGCCATCAGCCAGTTGGTAAGCTGCCATGGTGAGCATTCCCGTTAATGTTGGCCAGTATAATTTGAAAAATAAGCGTTTTATCGGATCGTGTCCAAAGTCCATATCGTTCTCTCTTATCGGTAACAATTTAGACAGACACTTTAACTTTCTACACGCAGCACCAGCAGAGCTACAATTCATTAAAAATCGGCTTATATTCAGTTTTTACTCCAGAAAGTCGGGGGGAATTCGGGGACACACACCAAAAAGACGGCGGGGAAGAATTCGACTATAAATTCAGGACACACACCAAAAGGACTAAATAAGTACGATTTCCCCCTTTTCGAGGGACTGATTACAAACTCTTATTGGAATGATTGCTACCTTCTCAGTATTCGACAAGGAGACACATTGATGACAACCGCGCGCAAGCAACTTATCTCGATTGAAGCCACATCCTATTATCATTGCGTTTCTCGTTGTGTGAGGCGCAGCTTTTTATGTGGTGAAGATCCGCAAACCCTAGTGAGTTATGAGCATCGCCGAGAGTGGATTGTCAACAAAATGCACTCGCTTGCGGAGCTCTACTGCATCGATATTTGTGCTTACGCCATCATGAGTAATCACTACCACTTAGTCGTCAATATCAACCGAGAGAGAGCCTTGGGCTTGTCACATCATCAAGTTGTTGAGCGCTGGGGGATGGCGCATAAGTTACCCCCTATTGTTCAGCGTTGGCTTGAAGGCCAGCTTACTCACCCGAT
>NZ_JXXU01000069.1 GCF_000967495.1 Vibrio neptunius
CGAGGAACGAGTGAGTTGGGGATCTCTTATCGCGGCTTGAGAGCTATTGGAGATTCCCTACTCCTTCCTTCGTCACTCTATGGAATGACGGTTTATCTCTCGAAGGGTATAAAGCGCTGCCCCAAAAACAAAAAAGGCTTGGTCAACGGCGACCAAGCCTTTTCATTTAGATGTTGTGTTTGTTTTGTATTTATCACCCCAGTCTGCCTGGAGTTCTCTACTAACCTAGGTTAGTGAATTTCGCAGTAAATTAATATTCACAGCTAAGAACTTAAGTTCGCGGAGGTAACACGGAGTTTGCGCGAGCAAATGAGTATTACCGACAAAGAAATTAAACTCCTTAGCGAAGAAGATTAGCCGCCTACCGCGATGTTCTTCATATCAGTCATATAACCACGCAGTTCTTCACCAATATACTCAACTGGGTGGTTGCGAATCGCATCGTTCACCGCAATCAGCGTTGCATTGTCTACTTGGTTAGACGTCTCACCTAGACCTTTACCGATAACGTCAGTGCCAACTGAAGGCATGAACTTCTCACGCAGTAGCGGCGTTGCGACGTTAGCGAATAGGTAGTTACCGTATTCAGCTGTATCAGAGATAACAACGTTCATTTCGTACAGACGCTTACGTGCTACTGTGTTTGCGATTAGTGGTAGCTCGTGTAGTGACTCGTAGTACGCTGACTCATCAATGATGCCTGATGCTGTCATTGCTTCGAATGCTAGCTCAACACCCGCGCGAACCATTGCAACCATTAGGATACCGTTGTCGAAGTACTCTTGCTCTGAGATTTCAACGTCACCTGCTGGGTAGTTTTCAAATGCTGTTTCACCTGTCTCTGCACGCCAGCCTAGTAGGTTGGCATCGTCGTTTGCCCAGTCAGCCATCATAGTGCTAGAGAAGTGACCTGTGATTACGTCATCCATGTGCTTGTTGTACAGTGGACGCATCAGCTCTTTCAGCTCTTCAGAAAGCTCAAATGCTTTGATTTTTGCTGGGTTTGATAGGCGATCCATCATGTGTGTGATGCCACCAAACTTCAGCGCTTCTGTAATGGTTTCCCAACCATACTGGATTAGCTTACCTGCGTAGCTTGGGTCAATACCTTCAGCAACCATCTTTTCATAAGAAACGATTGAACCCGCTTGTAGCATGCCACATAGAATAGTCTGCTCGCCCACTAGGTCAGATTTTACTTCAGCAACGAATGAAGACTCTAGACAGCCCGCGCGGTGACCACCAGTACCCGCAGCCCAAGCTTTAGCGATATCCCAACCTTCACCTTTTGGATCGTTCTCTGGGTGAACCGCAATGAGGGTAGGAACGCCGAAGCCACGCTTGTACTCTTCACGTACTTCTGTACCTGGACACTTAGGCGCAACCATCACGACTGTTAAGTCTTTACGAATCTGCATACCTTCTTCAACGATATTGAAGCCGTGTGAGTAACCTAATGCTGCGCCCTCTTTCATTAGCGGCATTACCGTCTCAACCACATTGGTGTGCTGCTTATCTGGTGTTAGGTTAACCACTAGGTCTGCTTGAGGGATAAGTGTCTCGTAGCTGCCTACTTCAAAACCATTTTCTTTCGCGTTTTTGAACGATTGACGCTGTTCATCAATCGCTGCCTGACGCAGTGCGTAAGCCACATCAAGACCTGAGTCACGCATGTTCAGACCTTGGTTCAGACCTTGTGCACCACAACCAACGATAACCACTTTCTTACCTTTCAGATAATCCGCTTCTGTCGCGAATTCACTGCGGTCCATAAAGCGACAACGGCCAAGCTGATCTAGCTGCTCACGTAAGTTTAATGTATTGAAATAGTTAGCCATGTTAGGGCTCTCCTTTGAGAATTTATCCGTTTGGGTCGGTGTTTCATTACCGAATGCCTCGATACTAAATCAGACATTAGGTTGCTTAAAGTGATATATTCACAATTAGTTATTGCAAAAAATGCAACAAGGAAGCACTTATTTTATGAACATTAAAAGTCTGCAATTGTTCATTCACCTGTGTGATAGCAAAAGTTTCGCCAAAACAGCGTCTGCCATGCACATCAGTCCTTCTGCTCTCAGCCGTCAGGTACAAAAGTTAGAAGCAGAAACAGGCCAAGAACTGTTCGTACGGGATAACCGCAGCGTTGAGTTGACCCCTGCGGCCAAAAAACTTTTGCCTGTTGCTTTAAAGATTCTCGGAGAATGGCAAAACTTCAACGCGCAGCTACAGGGGCATGAAGAGGAGTTAAAAGGTGAAATTCGTCTGTTTTGCTCGGTGACCGCCAGCTATAGCCACCTGCCTGAGCTGTTGTCAGAGTTTCGCCTTCAACATCCGTTTATCGAGTTTAAACTGTCTACTGGCGATCCGGCTCAGGCGATAGACAAAATCCTTAACGATGAAGTCGATGTCGCCATCTCTGCTCAGCCAGAAACACTGCCCGCCAAGCTCAAATTTGAAACCATAAGTGAGATTCCACTGTCGGTGATCGCTCCGGTCGGGGTGAGCAACTTTGCATCAGCTCTACAAAATGATAAACCTGACTGGTCGTCTATTCCTTTTATTGTGCCGGAATCGGGTACCGCACGAGACCGCGCCAACACTTGGTTTAAAGCAATGAGAATTAAGCCGAACATCTACGCGCAAGTTTCAGGTCATGAAGCCATTGTCAGCATGGTGGCGTTGGGTTGCGGTGTTGGGATCGCACCCGATGTGGTGATCAACAACAGCCCAGTCAAAGAGAAAATTCAACGGCTCAAAGTGGCGTCGATTAAACCCTTTAAGCTTGGGGTGTGCTGCAAGCGTTCACAGCTGGATAATCCACTAGTCAAAGCACTATGGGAAGTCGCACAAGACGCTTATATTGCGCCCTAACTGGTTAACCGCATAAACAATAAAGCCACCGTTTTCGGTGGCTTTATTGTTTATGGTTATCGAGGCAACTGAGACGATTAAATCACTCGCGAGAATTGCTGCTGACGCGCCTTCGCTCGGAGATATTTATCAAAACACATGCAGATATTACGAATGAGTAGACGACCGCGTAATGTCACTCGTATTTCTTTGTCGTCGACTTCCACTAACTCATCATCAATAAAGGTTTGCAACAACTCTAGATCTTCGCTGAAGTACGGGTTGAACTGAACATTGAATTCCGTTTCTATAGCTACTTTATCAAGCTTAAAGTTACAGATGAGTTGTTTGATAACCTCTCTTCGGAGTAAGTCATCACTATCAAGAGAGAGACCTTTCCATAATGCATGACGCTGTTCATTGACCTGAGCATAGTACTTTTTCAACTCCTTCTGGTTCTGCGCATAGGCATCACCAATCATCGAAATAGCAGAAACACCAAAGCCAACCAAGTCACATTGACCTTGCGTGGTATAGCCTTGGAAATTGCGGTGAAGGATGCCATTACGCTGAGCCACAGCCAATTCATCATCCGGCTGAGCAAAGTGGTCCATACCAATAAATTGGTAACCGGCGTTGGTCAAGGTGGCGATAGTGTCTTGAAGAATGGCCATTTTCTCTTCTGCTTGTGGCAAGTCTTCATCTTTGATTTTACGCTGAGCAGCAAACAGTTGCGGCATATGAGCATAGTTAAAGATAGACAGGCGACCCGGCTTCATTTCAAGCACTTGAGCCAGTGTTTCAGCAAAACGAGCTTGAGTTTGTTTCGGTAGCCCGTAAATCAGATCTAAATTTGTCGAACGGAAGCCCAACTGTTTCGCACGCTCAACCATAGCAAAAATGAATGCTTCATCCTGTTCACGATTGACCAGTTTCTGAACTTCTTTATTGAAATCCTGAACACCAATGCTTAAGCGATTAAAGCCTTCTTGTCGCAAGTGATCGAGCATATCGAGTTCAATCTCACGCGGATCGACTTCAATACTGATTTCTGACTCAGCTTCAAAGCTAAATTCAGCGCGCAGAATATTCATCAAACGGCTGATTTGGGCTTGGGTCAAAAATGTGGGTGTACCACCACCAAAATGCAACTGGGTCACCTTACGTCCTTGCAGTAAGGCGGCACGTGTCAAAATCTCCTGCTCCAGTACATCGAGATACTCATCCGCTTTATGGGCATGACGCGTAATGACCTTATTACAACCGCAGTAATAACAAAGCTTGTGGCAAAAAGGAATATGGATGTAAAGCGACAGTGGTCGCTCTGGATACTCAGTACAAGCCATGTCGTAGTCGGCAATGGTAAACGCCTCATGAAACTCTAAGGCAGTTGGATAAGACGTATAGCGTGGACCAGAATAGTTGTACTTATCTAGGATGGCTTGATCCCACACTATTTGTTGGCTTGCGACGGCTTGCTGAGACATGGTGTACTTCCGTTAATGCTGTAATGCGTATCCGGTGTGATTGACCGTGATAAATTTGGGGCTATTTTGCCACACACTGAGGCGGGTCACCGGGTGGCAACGTAATTATTGAGTGACAATAGTCAGAATTGATAACTCGATCACTCACTCATCAGTGTAAGTGATCGAGTGACTAAAGTATCAATCTAGATCATCTGAATGTTGATCTGGTTGTTTAAAGGCTGAACTTTTTTCTGCAGCAGTTTTAGCTCTTCGACGATCGCGTCCTGAAGACGCGACTCGGCTTTGTGGCGTTCCAGATTTTGCTTCATGCGATCTTTCTTCGCCATTTGTTGGCGATCGTCACCACGAGGCATATCTTTTACAATGTGGAAAAGCTCGGCTGTCGCCGGGAATTCCTTATCAAAATCAATACGATCTTCACCCTGAACGTAGTCCATGATGTTGTAGACACGAATACTGATTTCCGATAAATCACACTGGCCCTGAATGCCGGCCATACACAATATATGGACGTTTTCAAAGATGTTGGCGTTACGCTTTTCGATGGCCAGCTTCTTATGCTGTTCCTGCAATTCCTTTTGCTTCTTCAACTGGAGCAGAAGGTAACCTGCATAGGACGCTAAGCCGAGAACAATGACTCCACCAGCAATGGCTAACAAGGTTACGTTCATGAATCGCTTTACCCTTTAAACTGGTCCAAATCTAGATCTTCAAACTGCGATAGCAGTTCATCTTCTGATGAGGTTTTCTTGCTCGCCTTTTTCGCCACAGGCGCGCTCGGCTCTTCAACGACTTCTGGCTCTTCTTCCTCTTCTTCGTAGAGGCCTAGTTGCTTCATCAGTATTTCAATACGTGCCAATTTCTCATCGACATACTTCTGAAGACCTGCACCTAAACTTTCACCATTATCAAGGCGATCAAGCAGGACATTCAACTGGGCGTCATTTTCCAGCATCTCCAGCTCTTGTTCTGCATTAACACGACGTTCGGCCTTGGTTGGCTTCTTCACCGCTTCAACCACGAGAGGAATTTTCTTCTTGCTACCTAGACGTGTATCGCGCTTTTGTCCCGCTGTCTGCTGTTTAAGTTGCTTCGCTTCAGAATTGCGACCACCGGTCTTTAGACCTTTACGTTTCTTCTCTTTTTTACGCAGACGTCCTTCAACGTCAGCTTCTGTACGATTTCGAACAACAATAACGTCGCCATTACCGCCCGATCTTACTTTCTTACTACGGCTCATTACTGGGCTTTCCTCAGTAAAATTACATCATTACCAATAAATTCAAGCTTGAGCTGATCCCGCTCTGCCAAGTACTTAAACGTGTTACGGCTAAAAAAGACCACATGCGTTGGGTCATTTTTATAGTGCCATCTAGCAAACGCTTCGACATCAATGACCATCTTGGTCATCAGACCAATCCAGCCACCTGGCTTAACTAAATTCAACCATTGCTGCCATATTTGATCTGGATAATACAAATGCTCGATCACCTCAGTGGCAGTCATAAAGTCATAAGTACGATTTAGCACCTCAGTATTGGGGTGATAATAAAGGTCGTACAACGACATGTTGTGTCCCTGCTCTTGCAACATCAAGGAGAGTGTTGGACCAGGGCCACAACCAAAATCTATTCCTGTCGAGCCAGACTCAATACGTTCCAATATGGGGGTTGCAACCCGCGATAAAAAGGTACGATAGCCAGCATCATTTGGATCGTTCTCATGCAGATCGTAGTGGGCTTTTTCAGCCTTTGCATCCAATCTTTGCTCTGGGTTAACAAACACCAGCTCACATCGCGGACATTGGAGATACTCACGAAACTTGTCTCCAAAGTAATTCAGTGATTCCGGGTTATGGCAAAGTGGGCAGTGGTGCATGATGACATCCTCAAACAGGGATGCGAAACATACCAGAAAGTGGCCAGAGAGTGGAGTACTATTGTGCAAATAATCATCGATTCAGTGAAATATTCCCTCTCCGACCAATAATCTTATCGATGAAATAAAGCAACCGTGTTGACGAGAGATAGAGGCTAGTGGATTTCAGATATAAAAAAAGCGATAGATAACTCTATCGCTTTCTAAAAATGCCTTTCGGCGAAACTGTGTTACACGGATTATCGTGCACCAAATTTCCATTTGTTTTAGGCGCTTTCCCTGCAAAAGGTGTCGTTTTTCACCGTCCTGGTGAATTTTGGCTTTCCGTTTACTTCCCGTATCTGGGCTAGTCCTTAGCCTGATCCTTTTCGCTGTCTACACCATTAGACGAGTCGACCATCCCTATCCAGTAAGCTTCCTGCTTACCTATATTCCTTTAAGACCTCCAAGCATCCATAGCCTGCATCCTTGGAGACCATCATGGTCTAAATTCCGTATCAGCGCCCTGCCGATAAGTACACTTTAACGATTGACCAATTTTGAACAATCCACTTGAAGAAAAAAAACGTCTTTTTTTTCCCCTTCAATCCTCTTCTATTATTTTTCAAACAGTTATAAACAGTGTGAAGAAATGAGCACAAGATAGCATAGCCGATCTCTCACAAAAACTCGGGAAAGATGGAGCCACACAAGGAAAAACCCGATGTGACGTGTGTCATACGAAAAAGCCCAGACTTTCGTCTGGGCTCATTCAATACAACATTGCTCGGGCAGTATTTAATAGGGCTTAGTGTAGGCCGCCAACATATTTAGACAAAGTATCGATGTCTTCGTCTGTCAGTTTCTTCGCGATATCTTGCATCATGCCATTCATATCATTAGCACGAGAACCATCACGGAATTTTACTAGCTGAGCTTTAATGTAGTCAGCATGCTGACCTGAAATTTTAGGGAAACCTGAAAGCTCAGTACCGTTACCGCGAGGGCCATGACATGCAATACATGCCGTCAGACCACGTTTTGCATCACCCGCTGTATATAGGGTTTTGCCTTGCTCCACCACGTTTTCAGGCGTCGTGTTGTGAGAAATTTGTAGAGATGTATAGTAAGCCGCAAGATCTTTCATATCCTGCTCAGACAGTGGCATCGCCATACCGCCCATGACTGGATCCACACGACCCTGCTGACCACCACTGGTCATACCCAGTTTGAAGTCTTTCAGCTGTTTCTCAATATACTTAGCATGCTGACCTGCTAGTTTAGGGTACATTGCGAGTTGGCTGTTGCCATCAGCACCATGACAAGCAACACAAGTTTGGGATTTTGCTTTACCAGCTTCGATACTGCCTTGGGCCCATACAGAGCAGCTGGCTAAAAGACTCAAGATTAGCGCTAATTTCTTCATGACATTCCATTATAATTATCAAGCTTCCAGTACCACTCCGAGTTGCCACTCATGGTACAATAGGCGACCTTATGCCGAGCACGGTTATTTTACACAATTTCACATAAAAGTAATCAATCGACTACACAAAGTCGAGATGGAGTTAACAGTGAGCGTAAAAATTCATTATCAAAACACCCATTTCATCACCAGCGCACCTGATATTCGTCACATGCCTGAAGATGAAGGTATCGAAGTTGCGTTCGCGGGACGCTCCAACGCGGGCAAATCGAGTTCTCTTAACCGACTTACCAACCAAAAGAGTTTAGCAAAAACCAGTAAGACACCAGGCCGAACTCAATTGATCAACCTATTTAAAGTCACTGAAGGTTGCCACATCGTCGATCTACCAGGATACGGGTTCGCCCAAGTTCCACTGGAGATGAAAAAGAAATGGCAGAAGTCATTGGGAGAGTATTTACAAAAGCGTCAATCATTAAAAGGGCTGGTGGTACTGATGGATATCCGCCATCCAATGAAAGACCTAGATCAACAACTGATTTTCTGGGCTGTAGACAGCGGTATACCAGTGCAAGTGCTGTTGACTAAGGCCGACAAGCTCAAAAGTGGAGCACGCAAAGCCCAGGTACTGAAGATTAAAAATGACGCGGTCGGCTTTGGTGGCGACGTTAGTGTGGCAGCGTTTTCTTCTTTGAAAGGTCTTGGCGTTGACGTACTGCGTAACAAACTCGATGAGTGGTTTGCGCCTGCCGTCGCACAACAGTTAACGGATGAGATTATTGAAGACCAGCAAAGCGACGAACAAGAATAATCACACTTTTGAGTAACACGAGCCTCACTGTTCCCCAGTGGGGCTTTTTTGTGTCAGCACAACAAGGAACGCACAAAATAAAAATCCCCACCACTTGGTGGGGTAACGGGAGAGAAATAAAAGGTTGTTATTATTATCCCAGTAGAATTGTTCAAAGCCGCAGATAATGCAACGCTTGTTTTCTCTCTTCTCCTTTGCTCTCTCACCACACAAATCATCTCTAAAAACATGATAAATATAAGAAATAAAACCATAACCACCAAACCATGTGCACAAGTTAAGGCTTGGTTTTCTAGTTGAAAAAATAAAAGTGTGACTGAAGTTTTATTACAAAATTGGCCTGAGTTACCAAATACTCTCAATACTCACGATTAAGAATATGTGATCTGGTGATAGATACTGAACAAGGAGGCATAATATAGGGGAATTGCAGGAAGTTTTTGAAATATATAAACTTTTTATTTTGCACAATAAAAAACGCCCCAGTCAAATACTGACTGGGGCGGCTGAATCAGCCTAATCCAATAACGTGAAACAAAAGGTCTGAAAGATAGAACATCTTACCTCTGTACCCTACGCAGATTAATGTACAACAATTGGTCAGAAATGGAAACTATTTTTGTAATTTTTTTTCATTAAGATTTTATTTAACTACATTACTCACTTATAAACATTGGCTTTTTTAGACTCAAAAAAAAGCCAGCGACTGGGCGCTGGCTCATGTAATTCGGCGAATTTACGCTATTTTCTGGCTAGTGTGCTTGATCCCAGTTGTCGCCATGACCAGATTCGGCTATCAAAGGCACATCAAGCTGAGCCGCTGACTCCATCAATTCTTGTACTTTACTTTCAATTTCGGCTAAAGCTGACTCTTGAACTTCAAAAACAAGTTCATCGTGTACTTGCATTAACAGCTTCACTCGCCCCTGACCTTGGTTTTCAATCCATGAGTCAACCAGCAACATGGCTTTCTTAATGATATCTGCTGCTGTGCCTTGCATTGGTGCGTTGATCGCCGCACGCTCTGCCGCTTTGCGACGCATACCATTACGTGATTTTATTTCCGGAAGATGCAAACGGCGGCCAAAGATGGTTTCGACATAACCTTGTTCAGCGGCGGCGCTACGTGTGTCTTCCATGTATTGCATCACACCTGGGTAGCGCTCAAAGTAGGTATCCATGTATTGCTGTGCTTCGCCACGTGGAATGCCCAACTGTTTGGCCAAACCAAATGCACTCATGCCATAAATCAGGCCAAAGTTAACGGCTTTAGCACGACGACGTTGCTCTGAGCTCACTTGGTCGATAGTCGTACCCATAATTTCTGCAGCTGTGGCTGCGTGAATGTCTTTTCCTTGCTGGAAAGCGTCTAACAGTGCCTTATCTCCTGAAAGGTGCGCCATAATACGCAATTCAATCTGGGAGTAATCGACCGCCATGATCTTGTAACCATGTGGAGCAACAAACGCCTGACGAATACGACGACCTTCTTCATTACGAATAGGGATGTTCTGTAAGTTAGGATCAGTCGATGATAAACGGCCTGTCGCGGTAACAGCCTGATGATAAGAAGTATGTACACGCCCTGTCTCAGAGTTAATCATCTTCGGCAGTTTGTCGGTGTAGGTTGACTTAAGCTTAGCCAGACCACGGTACTCCAAAATTAACTTAGGCAACGGGTAATCTAATGCCAGCTCTTGTAGAACCTCTTCATTGGTTGAAGGCGTGCCAGACGGCGTCTTCTTAATGACCGGCAGACCCATTTTTTCGAATAACAGTGCCTGTAGCTGTTTCGGAGAGTTCATATTGAACTCTTCCTCAGCAATCTCATAAGCTTTCTGCTCTAGCTCGTCTAAACGCTGTGCAATTTCCTGAGACTGAGCCGCTAACTTCATGTCGTCAATCAGAACACCAGTGCGCTCAATACGTGATAGCACAGGAACCAAAGGGACCTCGACCTCTTCATAGATGGTTTTCAGTTTTTCGTCTTGTTCAATGTTAGCTAATAGGCGATTGTGTAAACGAAGCGTCACATCAGCATCTTCCGCCGCGTATGGTGAGGCTTGCTCCAATTCAATCTGATTGAACGTAAGCTGCTTTTTGCCTTTACCCGCTATCTGCTCAAAAGAAATACAGCTATGCTGTAGGAAGCGCAATGCTAGACTGTCCATGTCATGCTTACCACCGACACTGTTGTATACATAAGACGCCAACATGGTGTCATGCTTAATGCCTTTCATCTCAATGCCATAACGAGCCAATACCGACGCATCGTACTTTAGGTTCTGTCCCACTTTCGCCTGAGCATCATCTTCAAGAATCGGCTTCAATTGTTCTAAAACCCAGTCTCGTTCAAGCTGCTGCGGGGCATCAAGGTAATCATGTGCCACAGGTACGTATGCAGCGATGCCTTCTTCTGTCGCAAACGACACACCAACCAGATTAGCGACCATGTAATCGAGGTTGTCGGTTTCGGTATCAAACGCAAAAACGTCCGCCGCTTTGAGTTTATCTAACCAAGTGTTGAATGCCTGTTGGTCAAGAATGGTTTCGTACTGACTGCGATCAATGGTCACTGCAGAGGTGTCGATCTCGCTGGCTGTCGCAGAGACTCCTGCCCCCGACACTGCACCGGACTTTTCATCTGCCAAGACAACACCCGTACCACCTTCGAGTAATTCATTGAGCCAGGATTTGAATACTAACTGGCCATAGAGTTTGATCAGTTCGTCAGTATTCGGTTCGGCCTTGAGCAGTGAATCTGGTGTTTCATCCAGCTCAACATCCAACTTAATCGTGGCGAGCTCGTAAGAAAGAAACGCTTCTTCTTTGTTATCGACCAGCTTTTTCGCCATGGTCTTCGAACCACGGAACCCAAGCGGTGCGATGTCATCAAGGTTGTCATACAGCGTTTTCAAGCTACCGATACCTTGCAGCAACGCGGTTGCGGTCTTATCACCGACACCCGGCACACCTGGGATGTTATCAACTTTATCGCCCATCAAGGCGAGATAGTCGATAATCAGCTCTGGTGGGATACCAAATTTTTCAATCACGCCTTCTCGATCCATCACCACATTGGTCATGGTGTTGATCAGAGTCACGTTGTCATCCACCAACTGCGCCATATCTTTATCTCCAGTACTGATTAACACTGGCATCCCCGCTTGTGATGCTTGGTAAGCTAATGTACCAATGACATCATCAGCCTCCACACCTGGTACACAGATTAAAGGCAGACCCATTGCACGAATCACATTGTGCAGAGGTTCAATCTGACAGCGGAGATCATCTGGCATTGGCGGACGATTGGCTTTGTATTCCGGGTACATCTCATCACGGAATGTTTTCCCTTTTGCATCAAACACCACGGCGATGCGTTCAGACGCGAACTGGCGCATCATACTGCGCAACATATTCACAACGCCATAAACCGCATTAGTCGGGATATCACCATTGCTCATAGTGCCCGGATAAGCATGAAATGCGCGGTAAAGATAAGAAGAACCGTCAATCAAAATCAACGGGTTGTCAGGAATACGAGCCATAGTCTTTAAGCATCCAAAGAAAAAAGATCTGCCTAGGATGCCATGACTCTTTCAGTGGATCCATTTTAACTCTGCCTGTACTACTCACACATTTGACGAATAATCCTCTGAACTGCACCCCAGTCTGTGGATAACTCTGTTTATATTATTTACACCCCAACACTGAAATCAGTCACAAAACTGCAATTAAACAGTTTAATTAGTTGAAATTTAATAATAAATAATTAGATCCGGCATCATAATAACGATCCGAACATGATCTTTAACTGTGGAAAAGCTCATCGGTGTCCTTTTATACAGCCATGAATTTCAGACATAAAAAAAGCGACATCTTATCGATGTCGCCTAGCAAAAAGGGGTTAAAGCTTATTCAATCGAATAGTGCGCTTTACCATAAAGCTATAAATTACACTGGAAGCAATGTGAGCAATGTCGTGTCAAAAAGAACTAGTGCAAGTTCAATTAAGTTCAGTGTCATCACCGTCTCCAAGTTGAATCTGGTAACTCGACGTCCTTGTGAACTTCTCTTATTCCCTAAGACGAGATAAATAATAATTATTCTCATTTATCTCGTCAACCCCTAAATGAGAAAAAATCTCATTTAATTTTTATGACAGTGCTAAAACTGTTTCACGAAGTGAATTCTTGATTCGACGAGAGGATCTTTTACTTCAAATTTTTCAATTAGATAGCCATTCCTAAGCAAGAGTCTCACCATGGAAGGAAATTGATTACGAGATTTCACCTTAAGTTGAGAATAAGCGTGTTTTTTGACCCAGATCTCCTGATAATCGAGCAGCTTCTGTGCTACCCCCTTATTTCTAGCCAATGGTGATACCCCACCAAACCAGCTATAAAATGTGTTTTCGTCGATCTCATATCCAATTTTAAACCCAAGTAATTGGCCATTTTCTTCAGCCACTTGAATAAGGTGCCGCTTACCTTCTAATCGTTCGGACAAGCTTTCTACGCTTTCTTTGTGTATGAACTCTTTGATAGTCGCAACAATCTCAACACACTCTTCGAGTGTGCCAAGTCGATATTCAACGCTCATCGCTCCTCCTTAAACAACAAAGGCTGGCAAAAGCCAGCCTTTTCATCTTTGTAAACTGAGCTATTCAGCGTCTTTTAGAAACTGAGCAGGCTGAGCATTTTCTTCGGCTAACCACTCAGCGACATCTTTAGCAAAATAAGTCAGGATGCCGTCGGCTCCTGCGCGCTTAAAGCAAAGCAGTGATTCCATCACAGTCTCGCGCTCTTTAAGCCAACCATTTTGGAATGCCGCCTTGTGCATCGCGTATTCACCCGATACTTGATAAGCGAACGTCGGGACTTGCAGTTCCGATTTAACACGGCGCACCACGTCAAGATATGGCATACCCGGTTTGACCATCACCATATCCGCGCCTTCGTTGACATCCATCGCAACCTCGTGCACCGCTTCATCACTGTTGGCCGGATCCATCTGGTAGTTTTTCTTGTTACCACCTTTAAGGTTCGTCGCTGAACCGACTGCATCACGGAAAGGCCCATAGTAGTAAGACGCGTATTTCGCAGAGTACGCCATGATCTGAGTATTGATATGCCCTGCTTCTTCCAACGCTTCACGAATCGCACCAATACGGCCATCCATCATATCAGACGGTGCAACGACATCAGCGCCCGCTTCCGCATGGGACAAAGCCTGTTTGACCAGAACTTCTGTGGTCGCATCATTCAGGACGTAACCTTCATCATCGATGATGCCATCTTGACCATGAGTCGTGAACGGATCCAATGCCACATCGGTAATTACGCCGATTTCTGGCACATGCTCTTTCAAAGAACGAACCGCGCGCTGAACCAAACCCTCTGGGTTGTATGCTTCAGCTGCACACAAGCTTTTTGCGTCCTGATTCACCACAGGGAACAATGCAATCGCCGGCACACCGAGTCTGGCCAAGTATTGTGCTTCTTCCAACATCAGGTCGATAGACAGGCGCTCAATTCCAGGCATAGAGTCAACGGTTTCACGGCGGTCTTTCCCCATCAAAATAAACATTGGGTAAATCAGATCGCTTGCGGTTAATTGATTCTCAGCCATGAGGCGACGACTAAAGTCATGCTTGCGTATACGACGCATGCGACGGCCAGGGAACTGACCTTGAATGGAAACTGACACTCTGTTCTCCTTGTGTGGTGAAAGTGCTTGATTTGCATAATATCACTCTTGTGTGGTGACGCTAGCGGCAAGCGATAAAAATGCAAAAAATGACCAAATGCTCACACTGCCGTATACTCTGGCCAATCAAGCTTTACAGAGACAAACCATGATCGATACTCACGCCCATATTTATGCCAGCGAATTTGATAATGACCGCGACCAAGTGGTAGAGAGAGCCTTGGCTCAAGGAATAGACAAAATCCTGCTGCCAAACATCGATCTGGACTCGATTGAGCCGATGCTAAAAACCGAGGCGGCCTATCCGCAGGTGTGTCGTTCTATGATGGGGCTTCACCCATGTTATGTCGATGGCAATGTTGAACAGACACTGCAAGTCATTCGCCATTGGTTTGAGAAACACAACTTCATTGCTGTAGGGGAAATCGGCATCGATCTCTACTGGGATAAGACTTATAAAGCCGAACAGGAAATGGCATTTGTCACCCAGCTCAACTGGGCTAAAGAGATGCAATTGCCTGTCGTTATTCATACCCGCGATTCCATTGAAGAAACGCTCCAACTGCTTGAGCAGGAACAGGATGGATCGTTGTCTGGTGTATTCCACTGTTTTGGTGGCAGCATTGACGAAGCAAAAGCGATCAATGGATTAGGCTTTCACCTCGGCTTGGGTGGGGTATCGACGTTTAAAAATGGCGGGATGGATAAAGTCATTCCGTCGCTGGATATGGACTATGTGATCCTTGAAACGGACTGCCCTTACCTAGCTCCAGTGCCACACCGTGGCAAACGCAATGAACCTGCATACACATCTTTGGTTGCACAGCGAGTCGCTGATTTACGTGACATCAGTGTCGACCAAGTCGATGCCATCACCACATCCAACGCTACTCAACTATTCCAGCTGTAGTACAAAAAAGGCTTGCCACGTGGCAAGCCTTTTTCTTCGATCATAACCTGATATCAGGCTTCTTCTTGTTGTTCTTCATCGTCACTCTTACGCACATAGAAGCGGGCAAAGAACAGGCCGACCTCAAACAACAAGCACATCGGGATCGCAAGCAACGTCTGCGAAATCATATCCGGCGGCGTCAGCATCATGCCGACGATAAACGCACCAACGATAATGTATGGGCGCTTTTCGCTTAAGCTTTTCGGATCCGTCGCCCCCGTCCAGCACAACAATATAATCGCAACCGGCACTTCAAACGCAATACCAAAGGCTAAGAACAACGCCAGCACAAAATCGAGGTAACTGGAAATATCCGTAGCGAACTCTACACCGCCCAGTGATATCGCCGTGAAAAAGCCAAAAACCAGTGGGAATACCACGAAGTACGCGAAAGCGACGCCACAATAGAACAGCAGCGAGCTGGAGAACATCAGTGGCATGATCAGTCGTCGTTCATGCTTGTATAGACCGGGAGCAACAAACGCCCAGACCTGATAAAGAATGTACGGCACAGCCACAAAAATTGACGCAATTAAAGTCAGTTTAAGTGGTGTGAAGAAAGGCGATGCAACATCGGTCGCAATCATTGTCGCCCCTTCAGGTAAGCGTTCAACGAGAGGCGACGAGACAAACTCATAGATGTCATTCGCGAAATAGATCAGACCAATAAACACCACTAGAACGGCAACAATCGCTCGTAACAGGCGATTACGCAGCTCTAGAAGATGGCTGATCAAAGGTTGTGTCTGCTCAACAGAAGACATGAAAACCTCTACTCTAAAAGATCGAAAAGGAGCTGCTCACAGCAGCTCCCCTAATACGAGACTATTCGGCTTTTTTATCTGCCTGAGGTGCTGGCTCGGTATCCAGTGACTCGACCGCGTCTATGGAGTGTTTCGCTTCTGTAATGGACGGTTTATCCATTTCAGTTTCAACGCTGGTAGGCGTTGGAGCGCTTTTACTCGCATATGGGCGCTGCACATCTTGCGCGGCTTGCTTGAGTTCTTCAACAGAAGACTTTAGCTCTGGTGATAGATCTTCCATCCCCATTTTCTCAGCTTTACGCAAGTTTTCTTGCAGTTCCTGAACCTTTAATTCATGCGAAAGCTCGTCTTTCACACTGTTTGCCATGTTTTTCGCTGCGCCGATAAATCGTGACACACTGCGAATCGCATGAGGCAACCGCTCTGGACCGAGAACCACCAGCCCGACGACAGATATTAATACCAGTTCCCAGAAACCGATATCAAACACGTGTTACGCCTGCTCTTTGTCTTTCTTGGTTTCAGCAGAAGCTTCAGCTTTCTGCTGCTCAATGTTTTTTGGCTCAAAATCCGCGTCTTTTTTCGCCGGATCGTCATCGTTCATGGCTTTCTTGAAGCCCTTCACTGCGCCACCTAGATCACCACCGATACCACGTAGTTTCTTAGTACCGAACAGAAGAATAACAATGACAGCAATAATCAGAAGTTGCCAAATACTAATACCACCCATTTTTTATACCTCGGGTCTTATTAAACAAATTATTTCAAGAGCTTAACGTCTATTGACGATAAGCTCGCCAACTGAGCAACCAAAATGTGACACCACCGATAGCGCTTACCATGGATAGCTGCTCATATGCACTGTTGACCAATATTGCCGAGCATACGACTAATGTGGCCCCAATACCAAATAAAAATTTCCCCGTTGCCTGCTGACGTTTCGTTGTACGGTAGCCTTGATAAAGCTGATCCATACGCTGATTCATCATCTTGCCCTGACGTAAACTGTCATACAGTAGCTCTGGCAATTCAGGCAACTTCTCTGCCCAAAACGGTGCGCGATCTTTAACTGCATTAATCACCGCCTGCGGCCCAACTTGATTCATCATCCATTTTTCAAGGAATGGCTTCGCAGTTTCCCATAAGTCAAGCTGTGGGTAGAGCTGACGTCCCAAGCCTTCTACATACAATAGTGTTTTCTGCAGCAGCACCAACTGTGGCTGCACTTCCATATTGAAACGACGCGCGGTGTTAAACAGATTCAGTAATACATGTCCGAACGAGATTTCACACAACGGCTTCGCAAAAATCGGTTCACACACAATGCGAATGGCGAACTCAAACTCATCAATGTTCGTTTCACGTGGAACCCAACCTGATTCTACATGTAACTCAGCCACACGACGGTAATCACGATTAAAGAAGGCGAGGAAGTTTTCCGCCAGATAGCGTTTATCTTCACTATTCAGCGTTCCAACAATGCCACAGTCCAAACCAATCCATTGTGGATTGTCCGGGTGCTCGGGGTTAACAAAAACGTTGCCCGGATGCATATCGGCATGGAAAAAGCTGTCGCGGAACACCTGAGTGAAAAAGACACTCACACCACGCTCGGCCAATAGCTTCATATTGGTGCCGTTGGCCTTCAAGCCTTCTATGTCAGAAACTTGGATGCCGTATATTCGCTCAGAAACCATGACAGTTTCATTACTAAAGTCCGTAATTACTTCAGGAACATACAATTCATCACTGCCTTCAAAGTTTCTTCTCAGCTGAATCGCATTGGCCGCTTCTCGTCGTAAGTCCAACTCATCAAGGAGCGTTTTTTCATACTCACGCACCACTTCAACTGGTTTCAAACGACGTGCTTCAGGAAGTGCTTTGGCGACTATACGCGCCATTCGGTACATCAGTTTTAGATCTGCATCAATGACCGGACGAATATCTGGCCGGATAACCTTTAATACCACTTCTTGGTTAGTCGACTTGAGCTTGGCGGTGTGGACTTGAGCGATCGATGCGGAAGCCAGTGGTTTGATATCAAAATCGGTCAACCAATTTTCCAACGGGCCACCTAACGCCAGCTCAATCTGCTCTTTAGCTAACTGACCGTCAAAGGGAGAGACTTGGTCTTGAAGCAACGCCAGCGGATCGGCAATGTGCGCAGGGAAGAGGTCACGTCTGGTCGACATCATCTGACCAAACTTGATCCATACTGGACCAAGCTCCTGCAGAGCAAGGCGTAACCTTTCACCTAACTCTTTGTCAGCATGTTGGTTTTTAATCCAAAACAGCGCTTTTCGAGCAAGCAGAGGGCCTTTGGTTAACTGGTGATTAGGCAGCAGTTCGTCGAGACCGTATTCGAGCTGAACTTTGATAATGCGGTAAAGTCGTTTCAGTTCAGCCGGAGTCATGCGCGCTCCAGTAGCTGATTTAACTTAGCTTCAACACGAGCAGCCTGACTTCTGGCGTCGTCGACCTGATCGCAGAAATGCGCAATTTCCAACGGTGCTGGCGCCAGCTTCCACTCTTCAGTAATGACCTGAGCAAGGTGGTTCTGGTGCTTATCCGCTTTCGCTTTGACAAACTGCCCTAAGTTGGACACGCCTTGAACTAAATTGTGCGCGACTACATCACCTGTGACGCGCGAAAGCCATTCTTCAATATCTGGTTTACAGTCCGTCATGAGTTGAGAGAATTTTTGTGCCAGCTGAATATCCCCTTCCAGTATCACTTTGTCTTGCTTAATCAACTTGGTGATATTGGACTGGTCACGCAGCTCTGGCAATACCGATAGGTTCAATGATAGGTAGCAGTCTGGCTGGCCTTCGTAATTCGCCAAAACATCAATTTGCTGGCTGAAGATAAAAGTCAGTGTCTTATTGAGCTCTTTGAGGTGAACTTGAATCACCTGTCCTTTAAGACGAGCAAGACGACGCCCCAACTCAGGGTCGTCGTTGATCAGTGTATTGAGTGTCGATTCAATCGCAGCAGTAACAAGAGGTTCAAATGGCATAGCGATCCTTTAACCTCAGAATTTGTAGCCACGATGGAGCGCAACAATACCACCCGTAAGATTGTAGTAGCTAGTATTGCCAAAGCCGGCTTCTTCCATCATACCTTTGAGGGTTTCTTGATCCGGATGCATACGAATAGACTCTGCCAGATAGCGATAGCTCTCAGAATCATTCGCTACCAACTCACCCATTTTCGGCAATAAGTGGAATGAGTAAGCATCATAGAGTTTTGACAGAGGTTCAAACACAGGCTTAGAGAATTCGAGCACAAGAAGACGACCACCAGGCTTCAAAACGCGGAACATTGAGCGCAGGGCTTTGTCTTTATCTGTCACGTTACGCAGACAGAAGCTGATCGTAATGGCGTCAAAGTAATCATCTGGGAAAGGTAGCTCTTCGGCGTTAGCCTGAACATAATGCACGTTACCAACAATGCCATTATCACGCAGTTTGTCACGACCAACATTCAGCATTGAGTTGTTGATATCAGCCAGAACCACATGTCCCTTTTCACCCACGATACGAGAAAACTTCGCGGTTAGATCGCCAGTCCCTCCCCCCAAGTCCAGCACGCGTTGACCAGGGCGTACGCCGCTACAATCAATCGTAAAACGCTTCCAAAGGCGATGCACACCACCAGACATTAAGTCGTTCATGATGTCGTACTTAGCTGCAACAGAATGGAATACCTCTGCTACCTTGGTGACTTTTTCTTCTTTAGCGACTGTGGTGAAACCAAAGTGCGTGGTTTCATTTGATTCTAAAGCTGTATTCGACTGCACGCTTGTATCTGTCATGATGATTCCTCTTCGAGCAACGCTATGAATAAATACGACTGAGCGCTGCGGGCGATTAGTTTACTTTATCCTCAGTCGGATGTCTTTCAGCGATAGAATCATTTTCACTCACCGAGTTGTTTTCTGTGAGCCCATCATATTGAGCCAGTTCTGTCAGGTTCGAAGATATTGGTTTTTTTACCTCAACACCAAGCTGCTTAAAGCTTTCAGCTTGGCGAATCACATTTCCTCGGCCAGTGGCGAGCTTGTTCATCGCACCTTGATAATTCTGGTTCGCTTTATCCAGCGCGCCACCTAAGCTTTCCATATCATCAACAAACAAGCGCAACTTGTCGTAGAGCTTACTGGCTCGCTCAGCAATGACTTGTGCATTCTGATTCTGTCGTTCGTTGCGCCACAAGTTATCGATCGTACGCAATGCCACCAGTAAGGTTGTCGGGCTAACTAGAATGATATTTTGCTCCATCGCATCCTTAACAAGATCTGGGTCTGCCTGAATCGCTACCTGAAACGCTGGCTCAACGGGAATAAACATCAGCACATAATCGAGGCTCTGAATCCCTTTAAGCTGATGATAGTCCTTTTGTGATAGCCCTTTAATATGATTCCTAACTGATAGTAAGTGTTCACTTATAGCTTGTTCTTGATCTAACTCTGATTCGGCGTTGAAATAGCGCTCATAAGCAACTAGGGTCATTTTAGAATCAACGACCACTTGTTTGTCTTGCGGGAGGTAGACAATCACATCCGGCTGATAGCGTTTACCCGCTTCGTTTTGCAGGCTCACCTGAGTCTGGTATTCGTGCCCTTCACGCAGTCCAGACTCTGCCAAAACGCGAGCAAGGACGACCTCTCCCCAATTACCTTGCTGCTTATTGTCGCCTTTGAGAGCCTGAGTCAGGTTAACTGCTTCACGCGTCATCTGTTCATTGAGGCGTTGCAGGTTCTTCAGTTCATAAACTAAGGTGTGTCGCTCCTTGGCTTCAACCGTGAAGCTATCGTTTACCTGCTTCTTAAAACTCTCGAGTTGTTCCTTTAAAGGAGAAAGTAAACCTTCAAGACTCTGTCGGTTTTGTTGGTCGACTTTGGCAGTCTTTGCTTCAAATAACTGATTGGCCAGATGTTCAAATTGCTGTTTAAGACGAGATTCGGCTTGTTCCAGTAGTTGCAATTTGTCGTGGTTGGCTTTGTTCTCTTCTTGATGGCGAGCTTCTTGCTCTCTAAGTTGAGCCTCTAGTTGAGCCTTCTGATCGCGGCTTTGAGTCAGTTCCTCAGCATATTGTTGCCGCTCTTGCTTAACTGCCTCGAAGTAACGCAACTTTTCCAATACCGCCATCAATTTACCGTGCGACTGTTTGAGTTCATAAGCGGCTCTATCACGCTCACTATCCAGCTCGTCCAGTTCCTGCTGTGCTTGTTCTAGCTCTTTTTGTAACTGGTTGATCTGTGTTGTTGCCAGTTGCTGGTTGGATTCAAGTTGTTGTTTCAAAAGCTGTTGATCAAAACGTGTTTTCTGCCTGATCCACCAGCCCACTCCGACTCCGCTGATCGCCGCACTGCTAATAGCGCTGATAAGTAGGGCTTGGTTATCCAGAATCCATTGCATAATAAAGGGTTAACTCTTATTTCATGTACTGTATCAATGGTATTTTACCACTGGATAAATGTCCAGTTTGTCGGCTAGATATCGAACAGCTAGACTAGGTACTCTTAATTCTACTACCATCAGTCACCAACAAGTCTAACGTTGGTTTTTATGAAGGAACATCATGAACGAGCGCCGTGCTTTAGGTTTTGGTCTGTCTGCCGTCTTGCTTTGGTCTACTGTCGCTACGGCTTTTAAGTTAACTCTCGCCGAACTCACTCCGATTCAAATGGTGACCGCGGCTAGCGTGGTTTCTGCTCTCGCTCTAACCGCCGTGTGTGCGCTGCAAGGTAAACTGTCTTTATTATCCAATACTTTCTTCGCTAACCCTTGGTATTACTTGCTACTTGGTTTGATCAATCCATTGGCGTACTACGTCATCTTGTTTAAAGCCTATGATTTACTTCCCGCCTCACAAGCACAAGCGATCAACTATAGTTGGGCTATCACTTTGACTCTGATGGCCGCCGCCTTCCTTGGCCAAACAATCCGCAAGCAGGACTGGATAGCCTGTACACTGAGTTACTTTGGCGTGATTGTCATTGCCACTAAAGGCGATGTGCTGGGCCTGAGTTTCGAGAGCCCGCTAGGGGTGGGACTGGCTTTGCTATCAACTCTGCTTTGGGCCAGCTACTGGATACTCAATACCAAAAACAAAGCCGACCCTATTGTCGGCGTATTACTCGGTTTTTTGGTTGCAATACCCTTCGCAATTGGCCTGAGCCTATACGAAGGCACCAGTTGGAACAGTATTTCTCTGCAAGGTTGGCTCGCGGTCAGCTATGTTGGTCTATTTGAGATGGGCGTAACCTTCGTCCTATGGCTCAGCGCACTCAAACTGACGCAAAACACTGCACGTATCAGCAATCTTATATTCGCTTCACCGTTTATTTCTCTGGCGTTGCTGGCAACTGTCATTGGTGAAGAAATTCATCCTACAACCTTGGTGGGCTTAATGTTGATCATTGCAGGGCTTGTGATCCAGCAGATCAAATTCGGCAAGAAAGATCTCACACGGTCTGTGAGTTAACATTTTTAAAACAACTGGTAGGCCATCTCACTTCCCTGACCTCGCACTTCATCAATTTTCTCTGTGAAGTCTGGGGAGATTTGTAACGCGATCGCCGCTTTGTGTTGGCTGAGATAACTCTGCTTTTCATCACTACTTAGCATTGAATCCCACTGATGATCAATGTCACGTGCTAAGAACATCAGACAAGCTAGTCTTTTTGACTCCATTGCTTTGCTCGGGTGATTCACATTCGCAATCGCGTCAATGAGTTCAGAAGGAAATTTCCAGCTTTCAGCCAACGCAGCACCGAGTTGCTGGGCATCAGTACCTAACACATCTCTTTGTACTTCCACGGGCTTTTCACCATCTTCCACGCGACGGCTGATCTTCATTGCTTGTTCAGGCTCCAAAGAGTGAATCATTAGCTCACCAATATTATGAAGAACGCCAGCAATAAATGCCTCATTAGGATCGACTTTGGCTTGTTTGGCAATGGTACTGGCAATGGTTGCGACTTCAAAAGTACTTGCCCAATAGTCTTTGATGTTTAGGGTTTCCAGCTTGGGGAAAGTGGAAGCTAGAATCGAAGAAGAAATCAGATTACGAATAGCCCCAACGCCAATACGCACGATCGCGTCATTGATATTTGATACCCCTTTTACGCCGCCGAACTGTGCTGAATTTGCCATCCGTAGCACGCGCGCTAACAATACCTGATCCATGGCCATTTTCTTTGCCAGTTCCCCAAAATCGATTTGCTCCCTGTTCACCATCTCCAGCAATTCCTGAAGCACACTTTCGATTCTAGGTAGTTCATTGATTCTTGAGATCAGCGCTTGATAGCTCATATACCACTCCTTAAGCATGTTCTGTTCTCATTTACTATAGGACATAAATTGAGTAAAAGATTAATAACAGAGGTGCAGTCGCACTATTGCTAGTGTGTATATCGCAACCAATTTCAATGGCTTTCGCTGCAACGGCAAAGATTGCGCCACCGATAGACACCCGATATGGTGGCTATTGTGCCTTTGGCGTTGCTATGGGTAAAAAGTTCGAGACCGAAACACAAGCGTGGAAGATAGAAAACGGCAAGTTGTATATCAATCTAGATAAGACGGTGCAAAATCCTTGGTTGGAAAACACTCAAAGGTTCATTCGGGATGCCAACGAGAATGGGCTAACAATCAAAACCGTTGTGGCTGATAAACTGTAACACGGCTGCGCATCAATCCGGGAAACCTCTTTTTCCGCGTTCCATCCTATATTCATTCTCAGCTCTAATAAGTCTCCTAAATCACATCAATACAAGATGTCAATTCAATGAGACAAAGTCGATAATTGATTAAAAAATATTCATGCGGTTGAACCAGCATAATAGTATATTGATACTCTCAATAACGTTTGAGATGACAACAATAACTATAAAACGCTGGCTGTATGATTATATTTCACTCCGTTCAGAACAAACTTTCTAACACACAACGCGTCATTAAGATCGGTTATCGTGAAGCACAGGTGCTTGACCTGCTACTCCAACACTCCCCAGAGGTCGTCAAGAAACACGACATTATCCAACATGCATGGGGCAGTGAGTACATTGGTGATACATCGCTCGCTAAAAGCATCAGCACACTGAGGCAAGCCTTAGTTAAGCTTGGTGCTAAAGAATCTCCGATTGTCACTGTGCCTAAAGTCGGCTATCGACTCGTCAGCCACTGTATTGACTATGCCCCCACAGAACCGATCCCAGACCTAACCACTGTCAAATCAACTCCCGAACTATCCAGTTCGGCTTCCATATCAAATCGTCGTCTCACATCTAATTTATCTTTTAGTGAGTGCAAATCACCCGTGTGTTACGTTGCAGCAATAGCGCTGCTATTTGCCTCCAGTATTTTGGCACTCAGTAAGGTGCATGGCTGGCGCTGGGAGGATATTCCTACTGATAAGTACCTGAATCAGCATAGCGTCGGCCAACTTCAAGTCTTTACCGAATCCCACACTCAACTCAGCCTACCACTGCGACAACTGCTATCACAGAACCAATGTGATTGCGTGGTTTACATAGAAGAAAACGGCCAATTTTCAGAACTGTCATGGTTAGATAGACAGCGTCAACAAGCGATTAATGTCTTCTACACACCTGACCAACTAAAACAGGTATCCGTTCAGATTGAACGCTTTTTACAGGAGGGAAAACAATGATCCCATACTTCACATTGATCATCGCCACGGTCATCTTTTCTATTGTCCTCAGCCTACCTTGGTCCAATCGTATTGAGGATCACCGTTACCAGCACAGCGAGATTCATATTCAATCAGACAACCATATTTTTCGTTCAGATGGGATAACACGAGTTAACAACAACGAGATCGTTCATCTTGCCTCACTTCAAGATGACAAGATGGAACAGCCGATAGTAATTCGTTTTGAAGGACAAGCAGAGTCGTTCAGCCAGTTTGGGTTTTCACTCTCTGGTATCATTAATCTACTCTCGGTCCATAAGTTAAGACCTGTTATGAATGATGCCACCATCTCGCCATATCTGCTGCTCAATGACGACCCTTACACTCTTGATATCGACATCCTTTATTCGGCTAACTGCTTCATAATAGTACGTGATAGAAAAACGGGTCGGACTCAAATGCTCGCTAAACGCTAAACTTACGTGCTCAGTCTTTGCTTGGGCTAGTCTCTCTGTCTTTCCCCTATTTAAACGCCCAACAATTTTCTAAATCTCATCGAAGCAAGATCACAATCAGCACACAACCCAGACTTAACTTGCACATAATAAACAAAACAAACAATACAAGTTATTGAATTTTAATGGTAATAAAATTCAACTCTTTTCAGTACTGTAAATAATATGACTATGGAAAGGTAAACCTGTTGCTTTTAACAAGCAGCCAACAATGACAACACAACATCATAAAACTAAGAAAAGTTACGAAAGGAAACGTCTATGTCTACGGTGAAAAAACATGTGTTATCAGCTGCGGTTCTTTCCGTCCTGTCTGCTGGGGTACAAGCTAAGATTTATCCTGACCAGTTAGTACTTGACCAACTGGGTGAAGATGTCTGCCGTTCTGGCTACCGCCCGATTGACCGCTTCGAAGCATCCGAACAAAAGGACTACATTGTTTCTCGAATGGGTCAGTGGCAAATCGCTGGTTTAAAAGACAATTGGGTGATCATGGGACCTGGCTATCATGGTCAAATTAAGCAGGATAATCCCAATGGCAGTACTTGGTGCTACCCTGACGATGCTTTGTCTGAAATTCCAAGCTACGCCTCAAAGTCCATTCCAGAAGGTGACGAATTGGACATTCAGTATGAGCTGGTGACCAACCACTCTAATTTTGTTCGCCCTTTGAGCTACCTCGCTCATTACCTTGGTTATGCTTGGGTTGGGGGCAATCATAGCCAATATGTCGGCGAAGATATGGATGTCAGACGTGAAGGCAACGGATGGGTGATTCAAGGCAACAATGGCGGCTCATGTAACGGCTATCGCTGCGATGAGAAAACCAAAATCACTGTCGATAACTTTGCCTATACCCTCAATGACAGCGATTTCTGGCATGGAACCGTAACCGAGTCTGATCGCCAGCTAGTGAAAACCGTGACGGCGATGGCTCGCAACCACAGTAACATCCCGCAACAGGTGGTCGTGGATCTTAAAGTCGATGAGTCAACCAATTGGTCAAAAACCAATAGCTATGGCTTTGCTCAGAAAGTATCGACAGAAAACACGTTTAAATGGCCTTTGGTCGGCGATACCAAGCTAACCATTACCCTAGAAGCCAACCAAAGTTTCGCTAATACCAATGGTGGTTCCAGCAGCGAACAGGTAACGCTTCAGGCAAGACCTACGGTTCCCGCGAACTCGGAAATTCCAATTCGTGTCGAGCTCTATCGCTCTAGCATCTCTTATCCATATCGCTTTGGCGCGGATATAAGCTACGACGTCGAATTTAATGGCTTCTTGCGCTGGGGTGGCAACGCTTGGCATTCTCACCCAGACAACCGCCCATACAAAGCTCACACCTTTACAATGGGACGCGGTAGCGAGAACTCGGCCGATATTCGTTATCAATGGGATCACCGTTATATCCCAGGTGAAGTCAAATGGTGGGATTGGAGCTGGGCCATCAATGAAAATGGCTTAGGTAATATGCAGTACGCGACTGGAGCAAGCCTACGTCCGTTTTACTCTCATGTTTCCGGCGATTTCTACGCGGAATCTCAATTTGCTGGCACGATCGAAATCGGTCAAGCCACACCGATTGGCAACGCAGCACAAAGCAGCCGCGTCAAACGCTCTGCGGAAGCTCTGGTTAGTGAACATATCGGTGATATAGAAGTCACAACCAACTTTGACGCACAAGAACTTGAGGCACTTGGCTTTGGTGATGCTCAACTGACCATCACTCCTGCTAAATAACTTGCCTGTAGCCCGAAACACAAACGGAAGAGTTCCCCGCTCTTCCGTTTTTTTAGTAGGGATTTATACCCACTGGCCAGCTACAAAACCTGAACTCCAACACCACTGGAAGTTATAACCTCCCAGCCAGCCTGTCACATCCATGACTTCACCGATGAAATACAGGCCTTTTATCTCCTTACACTCCATCGTTTTTGAAGACAGGTGATCGGTATCAACACCACCTAGCGTTACTTCCGCAGTGCGGTACCCCTCCGTGCCGTTGGGCGCGATGGTCCAGTTTTCTAATTGCTGAATAATCTGCTTCAACTGATTGATACCGAATTGCTTAAGTGGCAAATCGATCAGCACGTTACGCTCAATCAACACTTCAACCAGACGCTTTGGCAAGACTTTGGCCAAGGTGTTTTTCAGGCTTTGGTTTGGGTGCTTTTCCAGAGAACGATTCAGCAAGGTATCTAGATCTACTTCCGGCACTAGATTCACGGTTACCGCTTCGCCAGGCTTCCAGTAGGACGAAACCTGTAAGACAGACGGACCAGATAACCCTCGGTGAGTAAACAATAAAGCTTCTTTGAAAGTGGTATTGTTTTGCGTGGTGATTTCGACAGGAATTGCAATACCAGACAGCTCGGCAAAGTCCTCTTTATCCTCTTTGTGTAAGGTAAATGGTACCAAGCCCGCCGTTGTCGGCAGCACAGGCAGACCAAACTGCTCTGCCACTTTGTAGCCAAAGGGCGTGGCACCCAGTTTTGGCATCGACAATCCGCCAGTCGCCACGACCAAGGACTGACATTCAATCACATCGGTATTGGCGTGCAGCTCAAAGCCCGTGTCCGTTTTTTCAATATGGTGAATATCTTGACGATAACGTTGTTCGACGGTTGGTAAATCACACTCGGCCAACAGCATTTTGACTATGTCTTTAGAGTCGCAATCACCGACACAGAACAGCTGACCATGATCGCGTTCTTCAAACTGAATTTCATGTTTGTAGATCATCGAAATAAAGTCCCAGTTGGTGTACTGGGCAAGCGCCGATTTGACGAAATGCGGATTACTGCACAGGTAGTTTTTGGCCGATACATCGTAGTTAGTGAAATTACAACGCCCACCACCCGAGATAATAATCTTGCGGCCCGGTTTTTTAGCGTGATCCAGCACGAGGACTTTCCGCCCACGCTTGCCCGCTTCTGCAGCACACATTAATCCTGCCGCACCTGCACCGATGACGACGACATCAAACTTTTCCGCCATGACCTTTTCTCAACCAAAATCCAATAAAAAAGGATGTGCATTTAGCACATCCTTAGCCAGTTTCGACGCTATTCTATCGATAAATGGAACGCTTGCCAATTCACCAATTATAAGATGAACGCTGCAAACAAAGTGACGCCGAGTAGTGAAGTAGAAAGAATAAAGAGTTCTCTGACTCGCTCGCACTTGCCGGTAAACACTTCGTCATGATGATGGTGATATTCTCTACTCTTCAGGTAATGAAACAAGCGCACTTGTTTAGAGACATTGCCATGAGTGGTGAAGAAACCATTCCCATCAACTTGCTGATAGAGCAGCGGGTGGGCTTCACGCATGATATAAATAAGAGAACGCAGTGCAGTCAAATATCTGAGCATGTTTACCAGCGTTATCAACATAAGCGTGAATAAAATAGTATCAGCATTGATCATCTTTTCCTCCCTACTCTTCTACCCTCAGCCCAGAAGAAAAAGACGATCGATTTAGCGCGTCTTTCGCTGAAGTTTATTCAGCAGAGGCATCCATGATAGAAGATGAACCTTCTTTCGCTAGAGCGGCTAGGTCTTTGTCGATAAAGAACAGCGCTTTGCCGTCTTCACCAACCAACTCTAGCTTATCTAAAATCCCTTTGAACAACTTCTCTTCCTCGTGCTGCTCAGCGACGTACCACTGCAAGAAGTTGAAAGTAGAGTAATCTTGGGACGTAAAAGCTAGGTGAGCAAGCGTATTGATTTTCTGAGTTATCATCTGCTCATGCTCATAGGTTTCACGGAAAACATCGCCTAAGCTGCCGAATTCATGTTTTGGTGCATCGATCGCACCTAGAATTGGCATCGCGCCAGTCTCGCTCACATAAGTGAATAGTCGCTGCATGTGCTCCATTTCTTCTACGGCGTGTGTACGTAAAAACTCAGCAGCACCCTCGAAACCGTTGTCTTCACACCAAGCACTCATCTGTAAGTATAGATTGGATGAGAAAAATTCGAGATTAATTTGCTCATTCAATTGATCAACCATTGCCTGTGAAAGCATTTATCACTCCTAATTAACTCGATAAACTTTTATGAACTATATCATTAGCTCACCATAACACTTTGACGAATGAATGTGGATCTGAGATCACTGCGACAAAAATATTCTGACCTTAATGCTAACCTTTGATTAGATACTTAAATGGAGATAGCACTATGAGTTATCAGCATATTTTAGTTGCCATCGACCTGTCCGAAGACAGCAAAACCTTAGTCGATAAAGCGGTAGCCCTTGCCAAACCTCTCGGCGCCGATGTCTCTTTCATTCATATCGATGTCAACTACGCAGAACTATACACTGGCTTGATTGATATCAACTTGGCTGAAACCCAGCATCAAGCAATTGAAGCATCTCAACAACAGTTGAAAAACTTTGCCGAGCACGCCAACTATCCGATCAAACATACGCTGGTGGGTAGCGGTGATTTGAGTAATGAATTGTGCGATACGATCCGAGAGTTCAATATCGACATGGTGGTATGTGGTCATCATCAGGATTTCTGGAGCAAACTGCTCTCGTCAACCCGACAATTGATCAATTGCTCTCCGGTTGACATGTTGGTCGTGCCACTTAAAGACTGATCGCAGCATCGTTTTCGTATAGACTGCAGAGCAGTTATTGATAATGAGTATTAATTATGGGTTATCTATCTGCAGTCACCCTTTTGTGGGCGTTCTCGTTTAGCCTAATTGGCGTTTATCTCGCTGGTCAGGTCGATTCTTGGTTTTCTGTACTGATGCGCATTGCGCTGGCGAGTTTGGTATTTCTTCCATTCCTCAAGTTTAGGGGTGTCGATAAATCTTTGATCATTAAGCTGATGACCGTGGGTGGTTTCCAGCTTGGCTTAATGTATTGCTTCTACTACCAGTCTTTTCTTTTGCTCTCCGTGCCAGAAGTTCTACTTTTCACCATTTTCACACCGATCTACGTGACCCTAATTTACGATTTACTTAAACATCGCTTTTCTCCTTGGTATTTGGTCACCGCCGTCATTGCTGTCGCTGGCGCTGCGTTTATTAAGTTCGCAGGTATTAATGAAAACTTCATTCTTGGTTTCCTTGTCGTTCAAGGTGCTAATGTCTGCTTTGCCATTGGTCAGGTAGGCTACAAATATTTGATGGAGAAACAACCGGTTGAATTGCCGCAGCATACAATTTTTGGTTATTTCTACCTAGGCGCTCTGTGTGTTGCCTTGGTGGCTTTCGCGTTAATGGGCAACATCGAAAAGATGCCGACTACCAACACGCAATGGGGCATCCTGATTTACCTTGGACTGATTGCTTCAGGTTTTGGCTACTTTGCCTGGAACAAAGGAGCGACTATGGTTAACGCTGGTGCTCTCGCGGTCATGAACAACGCACTGGTTCCTGCAGGACTGATCGTCAACATAGTGATTTGGAACCGAGATGTTGATCTCGTCCGCCTATCAATTGGTGGTACGATCATCATGCTGTCGTTGTGGATTAACGAAACATGGGTCAAACGCAAAGTTGCCCAAAGTTATCACTCGGTAAGCGAATAAAAAAACGCTCTCCAACTGGAGAGCGTTTTTTTTATCAATGCATATTGGACGTCGATGCGGGTTCAAACTGCTCAGGCGACAAACTCAGAGCAGGTTTCTTACTGAGTTGAGCCTTGATTCGAGCCTCGTGCTTTTGCAATTTATGTTGCTTCTTAACTAGCTTTAAGAGCTTCTTCTGCTGTTTATACTGTTTCTTCAGCGCTTTCTTGGCCTTCTTAATCGCTTTCTTATCGGACAAATCCAGTGTCAGCTCGTCGGCAGTGGTTTTGGCTGCGGTAGATACCTTAGGCTGAGCCTTCTCTTTGACCCGTTCAAGGACTCGGCGAACTGCTTGGGACTTCTGTTCAGAAAGTTGACTTATTTGAGTATCTTGCGAAGGCAAGGCTTCCGCTAACAGACCACAGGCGCGTTGTTGCTCTATAGGTTTGTTCTGGCACTGCTGAGGAGGAATGGCTGCAGGTTTGCACAAAGAGGCTTTATCTGCTGAAGAACGAACACAAGAACGACAGACAAACTTAGGTGCAACCACCAAACGATGGATTTCATTCAATCCATCAGCTATTTGCTTACGATTCATCTTACAAAGTCGTTTAGCCATGCTACTACTCCAGCTAAGAATACGAATAATTCTTAGTATGATATACCTGCATGGTGACGAATAAGCAAGCACTAAATAACGCTGTCAAATACGATTGAGTGCTAAGTCATTGATGCATTCACATAAACGTCAAAACGATTTTTTTTCGTCTCAATTGCCATCGCGGGCTTTTGCCCATTCAGCCACTCTGCGTAGTCAGGTCTCTTAACCACCACCCTTTTACTCGCAAGGGCTAACGCAGGTTCTAACAGCTTATCAGCATCCAGATCGGCACCTACTAAAGACTGAAACACTCGCATTTCTTTTTTAACTAGCGCACTTTTCTTTTTACCTTCTGGATGTGGGTACATAGGGTCTAAATACACCACATCAGGTTTAGCAAACTCAGCGTCGTTAGCCAGAGATTCTAGGGCATTATGGCTAGAGGCATGAAGTAATGACATTCGCTCACTGACCCAGTCTCCAATTTCTGGGTCCTGTTTCGCACGTTCAAGGCCATCATCAAGCAATGCAGCCACAACAGGATGGCGTTCTACCATTTGCACTTTACACCCTAGTGAAGCGAGTACAAACGCATCACGCCCCAACCCTGCTGTGCCATCAAGTACTGTAGGAATCACACCTTTATTCAAACCAGCGGCTTTTGCAATCGCCTGCCCTTTTCCACCACCAAACTTGCGCCTATGAGCCACTGCTCCACCCGCTAAATCGACGCAGATAGCGCCCAACTTAGGCTCATCGACTTTACGCAGCTCTAAACGTTCCGCAGTCAGAACCAACGCAAAAGCGCTTTGTTCATCATGTGATAGCCCCCAGCGTTGAGCCAACTGATTCAGTTGCTCATTTCGGTTCGGGTCTTCACTAATGAGTTGTAACTGCACGATGGGCTCCATTGGGGGTCATGTTGTCGGGCCGCCAGTGTAATGGATTTTGCTATTCGACACTACGCTTGTTGTTCAATAGCTCTGCTACTAGCGCTTCTAGTGGCTTAGGCTTACCAATAACATAACCTTGTGCGTAATCCACACCCAATTCCACCAGCAGATCAATGATACGATTGTTCTCGACGAATTCAGCAACGGTTTTTTTACCCATCTGTTTAGCTAAATCATTGATTGAACGGACCATTAGGTGATCAACTTCATTGACATCAATGTCGCGTACAAACAAGCCATCAATTTTCACGATATCTACTGGCAGTTTTTTGAGATAACCAAACGAAGAGAGGCCAGAACCAAAGTCATCGAGTGCAATTTTGCAACCCAATTGCTTGAACTGAGAAAACAGATCGATAGCCTGGTTCATGTTGCTCATTGCCGCTGTTTCTGTGATTTCAAGACAGATTTTCTCGCACGGAACAGAACTGTACTGAAGCTTATCCAACAAGAAGGCAATAAACTCCTTATTTCCCATCGAATGGCCAGATAAGTTGATAGAACACATGCCAAGATGCGCTAACGCCACGGGATTGGCAGCTAGCCAGTCTAACGTTTGAGTGACCACCTGTTTATCTAACAATTGAGCAATATTGTAACGCTCTGACGCTGGCATAAAGATACCCGGCGAAATGTATTCCCCTTCGGCATTGCGAATACGGATCAGGATCTCAAAGTGCATTAGTGTATCGTCTTGGTTCAAAGCGATGATCTGCTGAGCAAACAATTCAATCCGATCATTCGCCAGCGCTTTATGTACTAAGCTGACACATTCCATTTCCTGTTCACGTCGACGTAAATCTGCATCATCCTGACAGTAGAGGTTATAGCGGTTGCGCCCTTCCTCTTTGGCAGCATGACAAGCCGTATCAGCCTGAGCATGAACCATTTGCGGAGAGTCCGCAGTATGATCGATCAAACGTATGCCTATCGAGCAAGTCATGTTGAGACGAATGTCGTCCCAGACAAAAGGCTGCTCACCAAGCGTCATCACAATGGTATTGGCAACATTTTTGGCATCACGCTCGGTACAGTCTTTGAGTAACACAGCGAACTCGTCTCCGCCCATACGCGCCAAAATGGCGTTATAAGGTAGCACTTCTTCCAACATACTGGCACAGAACTGAATGGCGGTATCGCCTGCCTCGTGGCCTGCTGTGTCATTGAGAACTTTGAGTTGGTCGAGATCCAAATACAACATCGCATGAGTACGTGTGTAGCTTTCTACCTCCAGCAGCGATTTCGCTAGCTCCATTTCGAAATGGTTGCGATTAAACGTACCAGTCAGCAAGTCATGGCGCGCCTGATATTCTAGCTGCTCTGCTAGCTTCTTGGTTTCTGTAATGTCCTCACCCACAATCAGTAAATGTCCTGATTCGATAAGTGGACGAATATTCTCTCGAATCCATACTGGTTTGTCATCGGCATGGCGGTACTCAATTTCACGCCGCCACACTCCACGCATTGCTTGCTTGGGCTGTAACAATACCTGACGAGGAATAATCGCATCGGTATGCAGATAAAATTCACTCAGTTGATGGCCAAGCACTTTATCGGATGAAAAACCCAATAGCTGCTCCGCAAACTGATTTACCTGTTGGATGCGATTGTGCTCATCAAGTGTAATCATCATCACAGGTTGCTGGTCGTAGTAATGGCTGAGGTTAACTTCTCGCTGGTAGAGTCGAGCCTCAGTTATCTTCCTAGAAGTTATCTCACGCGCTTCTAGAAGATATTCAGCGCCTTGACCTGTCTCTGGTAAAGGTTTTAAAGATACTTCAAGCACCATTGCTCCCTGCTCTGGATGCCAAATTTCCGCTTCAAATTGAGTATTTTGGTTTTTCTGGTGGCCGTTAAAATAACGCTTCAGTTTGTCAACCGCTTGGTCTTCCCAATGCTGATGCTGCCAAATAGGTCTGTCTATACTGAAGTCCTGATGATAAAGAAGATCCTGCAACTTACTGTTGCTTGAAATAGTTCGACCTTGTCCATCAAGTAAACCGATGAAGTGATAGCTCTGGTCAAACACCATCTCAATAAGCGTCTGGCTCTCTTTGGCCAGAGCCTCACTTTTTTTCAATCGGCTCAAGTAATAAATCAAGACCAGAATAACGAGAGAAAGAAAGACGACTAGACTGCCAATCACTTTAAGTTCTTTCTGATACCGAATAGCAAAAGACTGAGGTTTGTTGAACAAGGTTGTTGCTACCTCACCATCGATACCCAACCCCCATTTAACAACAGCTTGATAATCGAGTTTTATTTCAGGAGCACCCACTTCTACTTTGGGTAATACTCCACTATTCGCCTTGAGTACTTTGAGAAGTTGCTTAGCTGTTTGTTGCCCCTGTGTCCGGCCATTTAAAATAACGCCACCTACAGCCCCATTGCCAAGCCCGAGGTCATGCACCATATAGATAGGAGACTTGGATACCTGATTGAACCTCTTCCAATTTTTATCTGTCGCAATCCGACCTTGCTTATCTCGGTAATACACCCAAAACAACACACTACTGGTAGCATCTAGGTTGGAAGAAAAATCAATTAGTTGCTCATAGCTTTCAGGCACTAACTGCTCAACCATATGCTGATATTGATTATTGAGAGCGAGAAAGCGTTCAACTTGTAACCTCACTGCTTCTCCTGTCACCGAGTAGTCACTAACGACATAAATCTTCTCTACTTTCGGTTGAATACGCTCAATCAAGTTAACGTTGCTGTAAATATCAATATCTTCAATGACGCCCGTAGCTCTGAGCTGCGAGTGCATTTGTGGGCTGTAGTTGTTGATGCCTCCAAATATCACTGGAGTATTACCCACTTCAGGGGCGAGCCGTTGGATGAGATTGAGGGCATTATTGTCGCTGACAACGATAGCAGCAAAGGTTTCTTGAGAAAATTTGGTTTGATAGAGCTTATAAAGCTGCTCCAAGTATGCAGGGTTTTGTAGTCGTTTCGAATCTAGATACACCACTCGCGTGGTGATATCTTCCCCTGATAACACGTCTTCAAGGCCATGCTGAAAAGCGTCAGTCCAAAAGAAACCTTGATGATAAGAATGAACAATTAGTACATCTTTGTCTGTCGCATGTGCATGTGAAAGGACTGTCGAAAATACGGCTAGAAGAATCAGGCAAAAGCGCACTAAAATAGCTCTCAGATGAGGTTAACAATTACTTTAATATTATCACTCTTGTTGATATTTTGAACACATACATAGCGTTAAGTAGGAATAAAGATGCAAACTCAGCATACCAAGCTCGACGAGCTTGACCGAGCGATCTTAAAAACACTAATGGAAAATGCCAAAACCGCCTATGCGGAAATGGCAAAAAAGTTCGAAGTCAGCCCAGCGACTATTCATGTGCGTATCGAAAAAATGAAGGCGGCAAACATCATACAAGGCACAGAAGTCATCGTTGATACCAAAAAGCTGGGCTACGATGTATGTTGCTTTATCGGCATTAACCTCAATGCTGCACGTGACTACCATTCGGCGCTTGAAAAACTCAATGCTTTGGAAGAAGTGGTTGAGGCTTATTACACTACTGGGGCTTATAACATCTTCGTAAAATTGATGTGTCGTTCGATTGAAGAACTACAGTATGTTCTGATTGATAAACTGCAGGCTATTGACGAAGTGCAATCAACTGAAACCTTAATTTCTCTGCAGAATCCTATCAACCGTAACGTCAATCCATAAACAAAAGGCCCGCATGATGCGAGCCTTTTGCTATTTGGATTCGAAATATTTCTTCAGTTCTTCTGCCGAAATACCTTGCTCTGCAATATTTTTTGCAATTGAAGCAATCTCTTCCTCTTTTCGGTCATCAACCACTTGCTGAAACTGATATACAATATCACGCAACATATGAAGTGGAACTTGCTTCGCCGCACTGCGAATACGCTCGCCACTTTGATTGCCTAGCTCGTTTAACAGTTTCCCAAACATCACTTTTTCAGGAGCATCTTCCAGTTGTTCAAGTACACGAGCCATTTCATAAGTTGTCATCGACATCGAGGTTTAGTATCCAAAATAGTTATTAGAAGTGAAGCTCAAATATACAATGTTTTTTTAGTTGTTCAAAGCAATTAGGCCAAACTTACGCCGTTGCTGTATGCCATTTTTTACCCGCTTTACTCATCAGTACAAAAATACCTGGAACAATAATCAACATCTGCACAGCAATCATGACTTGAGGCTCCATTCCCAGTCGCTGTACTGTCCCAACCACTAATCCAGAACCACTCATCTGGAACAAGCCCAATAAAGCGGCTGCAGTTCCAGCCTTGTCGCCAAATGGCGCCAAGGCTTTACCTGCTGCAGCACCTAAAACCAAAGCAAATCCAATCGAAGACAAGAAGATTGGTAACATAAACGCTAAGGCTGTCTGTATCTCAGCTAGGGCCAGCATTGCGATACCACCGAAACCAAGCGTCATGATGCCCACGATCAATGTTCTATGTGTTCCATATTTTTCCATAAACTTAGGTGCCGTCATGCAAGTGACGATATTGATCACCGCATTGATACCAAACCACATGGTAAATTCATTCATGGTGAGCCCCTGTTTTTCCATAAGAACAACAGGTGCCGAGGTAACATAAGCTAGAATGACAGACATCGCCAACATACAGAGTGATGCGTGGAATAAGAATGAAGGTGTTTTAACGACCGCTAGATAGCGGCTGAGACGAAATACGGGCTCTTTGCTGGGTGCCGGATTGGTCTCTTTCATACCCATACACATCACAATAAATGCGAGTATGGCAAAGCCAGCCATGAACGAGAAGTTAGAGCGCCAACCAAACTGTTGAGTAAGCCAACTGCCAAGAATTGGAGCTAATGCCGGAATAAAACAAATAGCGCCATTCAAGTAACTGATCATCTTGCCACTTTTTTGTGGTCCAAAAATATCGCGAACTGTTGCAAAAGCTGCCACTGATGTCGCACACGCACCTAAGCCTTGCAGCAGCCTAGCAGCTAGCATCCATTCAATATTTTGAGCACCCCACGCCAATAAGGCACTCAATGCGTAGATACTAATACCACCCAATGCAACAGTTCGACGTCCTATCTTGTCAGCTAGTGGGCCAGCAAATAATTGACCAACACCCATAGCGAACAAAAACCATGTAATCGTATCTTGCGCAAGTGCGTGTTCCACGTGAAACGCCTGAGAAATCTGAGGTAAAGCAGGCAGATAGATATCAATTGCCAAGGGGCTGAATAGCACCAACAAGGTGAGCAACACCATTTGCATTTTACCGTGATTTTGTTGAGAAGCAGTTTGCACGAAGAAGACTCCCGCATAGAATTGATGAAATTGTTTGCAGTGTAAGCTAGTCTAGATATGACATCCAATGACGCTTTATCATTAAAGATATTCCCTTAAGGAATTTCATGTGCATATAGAAAAACTCGCCCGTCTCGACCTCAACCTTTTAGTCTGCCTCAAAGTACTTGCTGAAGAACTTAATGTAACTCGAGCCGCCCACCGTTTGTGCTTAAGCCAATCGGCGGTCAGTAAAAGCCTCGCCAAGTTACGCATACAGTTTGAAGATCCGCTTTTTGTTCGCCACGCTCATGGATTAAAGCCGACACCAAAAACACTGTTCCTCAAGCCCAAACTGGATAGCCTGATTAACCATTTAGAACAAATCACTCAACCAGAACAATTCGCACCAGACTCGAGTGATCACAAGTTCCAAATTGCCGCTGTAGAAAGTGTGTATCCGTTAATCCTACCCCATTTCTTACCTGAGATTTTTAAGCGTGCACCAGGCGTCACTATCAGCACACATTCTTGGGCAGACCAAACCTTTAAGCAGATTCAACGTGGTGAAATTGATCTTGGTATCACAGGAAAAGACATCGATATCAATGATGCTAAGCTGACCATGTTGCCGCCCAACGATATTTGTGAGCAAGAAATATATCGAGACAATCAGATGTGTCTGTTGCGCCACAACCACCCGATTCTCTCAGGTAGCTGGAATCTCGATACTTATCTTGAACAAAGGCACGTTCAAGTTCGCTGTGATGGTAATGATCGCTGGTTATTGGATTACAGACTCGCAGACATAGGTAAAGAGCGCGATATCGCCATCACGGTGCCAGACTTTAATAGCGCAGCCAGCCTCTGTTCCTATACCGATTTCATCTTCACTGCACCTAGTCATTTCGTGAAGCTATCGTCTAAGCAACTAGGCCTCACCGTATTGCCTCTACCACTGGAATTCCCTCCGATGGCCTACACCTTGTTCTGGCATCGAGACAGAGAAAATGATCCTGCGTTGTCTTGGTTACGTCGAATAATTACGGATAAAACCACTGCATTGAGATGATTTGCAGGCTGATGGTAAAAGGAGTAGCTTATTGCCACATCGTCCGCTTTTTTGAAAGGACGCGTGAATAAATGATAAAGGATTAATAGATGCTTACCACTACTGAACAACGTTTGGCGGCCATTCGTGAATGGCTGGTTCAGCACAATATTGATGCGTTGCTCATCCCTCATGAAGATGAGTACCTAGGCGAATATGTGCCCGTTCATAACGAACGCTTGCACTGGTTGACGGGCTTTACTGGTTCTGCGGGTGCTGCAGTAATTACACAAGACAAAGCAGCAATGTTTGTCGATGGCCGCTACACCGTTCAGGTGACCAAAGAAGTACCAGCCGATCTATTCGAGTACCGTCACTTGATCGAAGAGCCAGCTTTGGACTGGGTGAAAAGCCAGCTTTCTCAAGGCCAAACGGTCGCGATTGACCCAAGAATGCACAATTCCGCTTGGCTAACGATGGCACAATCAAAGCTTGCAGGTTCACTGGAACTAAAAGTACTTGCTAGTAACCCTATCGACGAACTTTGGCATGATCGCCCTGCTCCCGTCGTTTCAGACGTACGTCTGATGGCGACAGAAGCAGTGGGGCAATCATGTGAGTCTAAGCGAAAAGAGATTGCCCAGTTGGTCGCTCAGGCAGGCGCCGATAGCGCGGTAATAACCGCTTTGGATTCAGTCTGCTGGCTGCTCAACGTGCGCGGTTTAGATGTATCTCGTCTTCCTGTTTTGTTATCACATGTCATTCTCCATGAAGATTCAACTTTGGAATATTTCCTAGACCCTACTCGCTTACCTGAAGGTTTCGCTCAACACGTAGGTGAAGGCGTAAGTGTGCATCACCCAGAAGCCCTACAAACGCGCCTCGAAGCTTTGTCAGGAAAAAGTGTCTTAGTCGATCCAGCAACAAGCAACGCATGGTTTAAATTGGTACTTCAGAATAGTGGTGCTAACGTTGTAAGTGCTGCCGATCCTTGTCTTATGCCAAAAGCAGCGAAAAATGCTGTTGAAATTGCTGGTATGAAAGCGTGTCATATTCGTGATGGCGTGGCGATGAGTCAGTTTTTGTGTTGGTTAGATGATGAAGTAGCAAATGAAAGACTGCATGATGAAGCTACTTTGTCAGACAAGCTGGAATCATTCCGTAGACAAGATCCAACCTTGATGGATCTTAGCTTTGATACGATTTCCGCAGCAGGCGGAAACGCAGCCATGTGTCACTACAATCATGAGAATCAGCCTGAACCTGGTAAGCTAGAACTCAATACACTTTACTTGGTCGACTCTGGCGGTCAATACCTCGATGGCACCACAGACATCACCCGTACAATCGCTATTGGTCAACCAAGTGACGAAATGATTAAGCAATTCACACTTGCACTGAAAGGTCATATTGGTGTTGCTCGCGCACGCTTCCCGAAAGGCACACGTGGTTATCAGATTGACACTTTAGCACGCCAGCATTTGTGGGCTGAGGGATTTGATTATGACCATGGCACAGGCCATGGTGTGGGCCACTTCCTCAATGTCCATGAAGGCCCTGCCAGTATATCGAAGCGACAGATTGATGTTCCTTTAGTCGAAGGCATGGTGCTTTCAAACGAACCAGGTTATTACCGCGCTGATGCTTTTGGTATTCGTATCGAAAACCTTGAACTGGTCGTAGAAGCAAAAACTAACGGCGATTTCCCAGTCCTTTGTTTCGAGTCTCTCACTCGTTGTCCGATTGATACTAGAAACATCAATGTCGACATGTTGACTAAGCCAGAATTGAATTGGGTAAATGAGTATCACCAAAAAGTCTGGAACGATATCAGCCCATTAGTACAAGGTGATGTTAAAACTTGGTTGGAAAAAGCAACTCAACCAATAGCACATAGCTGATCGCTATTTCAGGAAATAAAAAGCTCTCCATTGGAGAGCTTCTATTGATGTTTCACGTGAAACATATCAGCTTTTACGATTCACCCAGAGTAAGCTGAGTGCCAGTCTTTCCAAACAGGGTCAAACCCTTTCGCTCTAATCATTGCCTCTACTGAACCAGCGCTTCTTTCATCACTTATCTCAAACTGCTCTAATTCTGCTTCTCCATTCGCATAGCCACCGGGTTGAGTCTTCGATGCGGCGGACATTGACGTAACACCAAGCGGCAAAACATTGTCTCTAAATTCCGGTGACTCGCGAGTAGACAATGACAGTTCAACTTCAGGATTCAGTAAGCGGAATGCACAAATAAGCTGTACTAGTTGTTTGTCTGTCATCACTGACTTAGGTTGAAGCGCACCCTCGCAAGGCCTTAAACGCGGAAAAGAGATCGAGTATCGAGTTTGCCAATAGGTGCGTTCAAGATAATCGAGATGCGCAGCTACATAAAAGCAGTCAGTTCGCCATTCTTCTAGCCCAATTAATGCACCGATTCCTATCTTATCAATACCTGCTTTTGCTAACCGATCCGGAGTTTCCAAGCGATATTCAAAATCCGTTTTGTTGCCACGCAAATGATGTTCCGCATACGTCGAAGGGTGATAAGTTTCCTGATACACCATGACAGCATCGAGACCTAGTGTTTTGAGTTCTGCGTACTGATCTTGTTCAAGCGGCTGCACTTCCATCGCTAAATAATTAAATTTCTCTTTTATGACGGGCAACATCTCACGGAAATAATTCATCCCGACTTTAGTTTCATGCTCACCAGTGACTAGGAGAACGCTATCAAACTTCATGCGTTTAATGGCTTCCACCTCGGCTTGGATTTCATCCTTATCCAATGTTCGCCGTTTAATACGATTCTCCATTGAAAAGCCACAATAGGTACAAGCATTTGCGCACAAATTCGATAAGTATAGGGGAATGTACAATGACAGCGTATTACCAAATCGCTTTCTAGTTAATGCGTAAGACAGCTGTGCCATTTGCTCCAAGTAGGGTTCAGCTGCTGGTGATAGTAGCGCCTTGAAATCTTCCAGATCTCGTTTGGGTTTCGCTAGCGCTCGCTCAACATCCTTAGCTGTCTTGGCATAAATTGACATCGAAATGTCATCCCAACTCAGATTTTTGAATTGTTCAACAAAAGTCATTCTCAATACCTACTTTAACTACAGTTCATCGAGAAAAGACGTCAACGGACTTGATGCCACCGCATGAGAGACCTGACCCGCTAAACCGGCTTCATACGCCATTCGCCCAGATTCAACGGCCATTTTAAATGCAATCGCCATCGTAACCGGGTCGGCTGCGGCAGCAATCGCAGTATTGACCAATACGGCGTCAGCACCCATTTCCATCGCGCGCGCAGCATGGGAAGGTGCGCCAATACCAGCATCAACAACAACAGGAACGTTAGCTTGGTCAATAATAATCTCAAGAAAATCATGCGATGCTATGCCCTTATTTGAGCCAATTGGAGCTCCTAAAGGCATCACTGCTGCACACCCTACCTCTTCCAATCGCTTGCATAAAACAGGATCAGCATGACAGTAAGGCAGTACCGTAAACCCATCTTTGACCAGTTGCTCCGCTGCAGATAGCGTTTCTATCGGATCAGGCATTAGATACTTAGGGTCTGGATGAATCTCAAGTTTGAGCCAATTGGTACCCAGAGCCTCTCTTGCTAAGTGCGCGGCAAATACTGCATCTTTGGCATTTTTTGCTCCCGAAGTGTTAGGCAATAAATGCACTCCTGCTTCAATTAAAGGCTGAAGAATATCATCTTGTTGATCGTGTATATCAACACGCTTCAAAGCCATGGTCGCCAGTTGTGATCCCGACACCTTAATCGCCTGTTCCATCAGAAATTTGTTGGCGAACTTTCCAGTGCCCGTAAACAGTCGTGATTTGAATTCTCTATCTGCAATCTTAAGCATCGTTGTTAGCCTCCAGCAATGGCTTGAAAAAGTGAAATCGCATCGCCTTCATTCAGGCAAGTGGTTGGCCAATCACTGCGCGGCACAACGGTATTGTTAATGGCAAAAACGCATCCAACTTCAGGCAGTGAGAACTGTTGAATGATATTTTTTAGGCTTGCACCTGCGTTGACACGCTGAGATTGTTCATTGATGATTATGTGTATTTCGCTCATTGCTTCACTTCTTAATTATGTAGTTTGGTTGTTATTGACTGCACACAGAACACTGCCGGTCGCGTGTAATCGTCATCACTTGCCAATTAAGTTTTAGTCCATTGAATAGGTGCAATTGGCCAATCGGAAAATCAAAATGTCCTAATGCCAATTTCTGTAATGTCGCTAAGGCTTGATAGTTGCCTAAGGTGCCGACGACAGGACCCATGATTCCATTTTCACTGCATTTGCTTGGTTTGGTTAGCTCATCAAAGGGGTAGAGACATCTATAACATCCAGACTCCTTGTTCGATGAATAATCGAAGACAGCAAATTGTCCTTGCCAACCAATAGCGGCCGCGGAAACAAGCGGCTTACTTTGTTGATAGCAAACTAAGTTAATCAACTGACGCGTTTGAATATTGTCGGTACAATCTAAAACCACATCCGCTAACATCACTTCTAATGCTAATTGAGGTGCCTCTAACCGCTTGCCAATGGTGCGTATCTGCACACCTGCATTCAGCTGGTTTAACTGTTGGCGTATGGCCTCTGTTTTGGCTTTACCGAGATTGTCCTCACGATAGACAATTTGACGTTGTAGATTACTAGAATCAACATCATCATCATCGACCAACACCATTCGCCCTACTCCAGCTGCAGCTAAATACAGACTCGCTGCACTGCCTAATCCGCCACAGCCAATAATCAAAACATGCGATTGAGTAATATTTTCCTGCCCATACTCGCCAATTTCCGGCAGAGAAATCTGCCTTTGGTAACGTAGGAAATCTTGGTCACTTAGCATGCAGAAACCTCCTTCAAAACATCAACACTAATGTTTCTCCGCTCTTCGGCTGTTAACTGAGTAAAGAATTCAATCGCATGCTCCAGTGATGGCGCGTTAGTGATAGCACTCACCAGCGCCAAGCTAGTAACCCCACAACTCCAAACTGAACGCGCATTGGATTGAGTAATGCCACCAATCGCGACGGTAGGTATGCCTGTCGAATTTAGATAAGGCATGGTATTAACCAGCTTTTGATAGAGTGCCAGTTTCACTAGCCCTTGAGGGTTGGTTGCGATTTGTTTCGTCTGGGTGGGAAAAATATGACCCAAAGCTAGATAACTTGGATTAGTCTGTGCAACTCGAAGCAACTCATAATAACCGTGGGTCGATAACCCTAGACGCAAATTGGCTTTAGCTAATTCAGCTAAGTTGCTTTCCTCAATATCCTCTTGACCTAGATGAACACCATAAGCCTGATGTTTAATTGCTAGGCGCCAGTGATCATTGATAAAAACCTGAGCATCATGTCGACGACCAAGTGCAACCGCATCTTTAACTTGTTGCTCCAAATCATTTGCCAGTGGGTCTTTAATTCTCAACTGAACAGTTTTGACACCACTTTCTAAAAGCTTCTTGACCCATTCAACGCTATCAACAACTGGGTAAAGCCCTAAATCACATTTAGATACGGATGGAAATGCCAATTGGTTACCTGATTTAATCCAGCCAGCGCTAATTCCTAGTCGGTAATGTTCGAGAACAGGGGATGGAAAATCGATAATGTTCTCTGCCCATGTTTCACGTGAAACATTCACCATGGCTCGTGCAAGTGTAAGAGCATCTTCAAGTGTAAATGCCAAGCTGATGAGGGTAACAACCCATGCAAAGTGACGTTTACGATCAAACTCTGATTGATTGACTGAACTCGCTAACGCACATACTTGATCACGACTAGGGTCTAGCCAGATATCTAGTACCTGATTTACATCCAAGACATCAATGTAAGCGTGAGATGAAGCTATTATGGACCTAGATGGCTTGATAGTGATCCCAGAGCAATACTCGATAAAGTACGTACATTCATGGCCCACCACAACGGACTCCACTAAATCTGTAGCCAACTTTGTCCATTCTGAGCCATGAGATATTTGAACTGTTTGAGCTGGACTGACGCCCAGCTCAATGTTTTGTATCTCGAAGCCTTTTTCCTTGGCCAGCTGTAAGCATTTCTCAATTTCAGGTTTGACATCAGCTAACGCTGTCGGAATAAGGATCTTTGCCATTACTCCTCCGTTACAGCCGTAGCAGCGGGATGGTAAAGCTCTGAGCCCGTGTCACGAAACTCCTTCGATTTCTGACGCATACCTTCAAGTGGATCATCCAACATTTTGACACTGATCGCTTGGTCCGCTGCTACTTGCTCAGTATCTTTGGCGTATTCACGCACCTCTTGTGAGATCTTCATTGAGCAGAATTTTGGACCACACATAGAGCAGAAATGGGCGACTTTACCCGATTCTTGAGGCAGGGTTTCATCATGGAAAGCACGTGCAGTATCAGGATCGAGCGCAAGGTTAAACTGGTCTTCCCAACGGAACTCAAATCGTGCTTTTGATAGTGCATTATCGCGCACTTGTGCTCCTGGGTGCCCTTTAGCTAAGTCGGCAGCGTGCGCGGCAAGTTTATAGGTAATCAGCCCAGTTTTTACGTCTTCTTTATTAGGCAGGCCTAAGTGTTCTTTTGGGGTCACATAACACAGCATTGCACACCCGTACCAACCGATCATCGCCGCACCAATACCTGATGTAATGTGGTCATAGCCCGGAGCAATATCTGTGGTTAGAGGGCCGAGCGTATAGAAAGGGGCTTCATGGCAATGCTCTAGCTGCTCTTCCATGTTCTCTTTAATCATATGCATTGGCACATGTCCTGGGCCTTCAATGATCACCTGAACATCATACTCCCATGCGATCTTTGTAAGCTCTCCAAGGGTGCGTAATTCTGCAAACTGGGCTTCATCATTTGCATCGGCGACAGAGCCAGGGCGCAGGCCATCACCAAGCGATAGCGCCACATCGTATTTAGCACAGATTTCACAGATCTCGCGGAAGTTGGTATAGAGGAAGCTTTCCTGATGATGAGCAAGACACCATTTAGCAATGATAGATCCACCGCGTGAAACAATGCCTGTCACGCGTTTGGCTGTCATAGGTACATAGCGAAGGAGTAAGCCCGCATGGATAGTAAAGTAATCGACGCCCTGCTCCGCTTGCTCAATTAAAGTGTCGCGCATCACCTCCCAATTGAGGTTTTCAGCAACGCCGTTCACTTTCTCCAATGCTTGATACATAGGTACTGTACCAATTGGGACAGGGCTATTACGCAGAATCCATTCGCGAGTCTCGTGAATATTACGACCAGTAGACAAGTCCATCACTGTGTCGCCCCCCCAACGTGTCGACCAAACCAGCTTTTCAACTTCTTCCTCAATTGATGAGGTCACAGAGGAGTTACCAATGTTGGCGTTTACCTTCACAAGAAAGTTACGGCCAATGATCATAGGCTCAGATTCTGGGTGATTGATGTTTGAAGGGATAATGGCACGACCCTCGGCGACTTCTTTTCGCACGAATTCAGCGCTGATTTCGTCGGGAAGATTGGCACCAAAACTTTGCCCAAGGTGCTGCTGATTGAGAACCTGATCGCGATACTTTACGCGGCCCATATTTTCGCGTAATGCAATGTACTCCATCTCAGGTGTGATAATGCCTTTGCGGGCATAGTGCAGCTGAGTAACGCATTGGCCATCTTTCGCACGGCGGATGCGTGGCAAGTTGCCATATCGAAGCTCATCGAGCGTTTCATCTTTCAATCGCTGCTTGGTGTATACAGAGCTGACATCATCGAGTACTTCTGTATCGCTACGTTCTTCTATCCATTCATCTCTCAGTTTAGGTAATCCACTGTACAGGTCTATTTTATGCGTAGGATCGGTATAGACGCCTGAAGTATCATAGACACGTACTGGCTCATTTGGCTCAAAAATTGGAGAGTCTTTGGTGCCCCCAATCAAACTATCTGCGAGAGATATTTCGCGCATCGGGACACGAATGTCAGGGCGTGAACCCTCAACGTATACTTTGTGAGAATTAGGGTACGGTTGTACAGAAAGAGAATCAATGAACTGTTTTGCTTCCAGTCTCGCTTGCTTGCGACTCGACATAGCATTTTTCCTTGCTTTGTTATTCTAGATAAAAAGATTTTGGATAAAAATGCTTGGCGGATAGATGCGACAAGAGGAGTCAAAATACAGGTGATGCGACTAGAGTGTTAACTAATGATCACCGAAACAACTTCGACTATTTGATAGATGCACCCAGAGAGAATTCTGGTGTAGGTATCGTCTCTTGTTCCCTTCGCAGGTGTTAGCCTGATCAGGTTCAACGGATCCCGAATTAACGGTCTCAGCCTTATGGCACTCCGACAAGTAAAATCAGTATATAAAAACGGCCTGGTGAAACCAAGCCGAGTTGTTTATTTTTAGAACAATTTTATCAAGTATTAGCTTTTGATCAGCATTTGAAAGCCTATCCAAGCCGCCGATATACTCAAGACAACATTGAGCAGTACATTTAGCCCCATCTTGAAAAATGCACCTTGCTGCATAAGAAGTACATTGTCCATGGAAAAGGTTGAGAAGGTGGTCAGCGCGCCAAGGAAGCCTAGGCCGATGATTTGACGCCATGGTTCGGTGGCCAACACTTCATTTTCAAATGCGGCAATCAACAAGCCCATAATAAATGAACCCACAACGTTGACCGTGAGCGTACCATAGGGGAAACCTCGCCCGAGCAATACCGCACAAAACTCCGAAACTAAGTATCGCGAGCATGCACCAAAGGCACCACCCAATGCGATAAATCCAAGTATAGAAAGTTGTCCCATGGTTCCTCCTGTAACATTCTGCCGTATTGTATCTGGAACAAGGCTATTTTCGAATCAAAATCGCAACACATTATCTCAAATTAATTTTGAGATTTAAAAAGTTACAGGAGTCACTTTACCTCGATGTAACCCATTAGTCCGGTTTTCATGTGTTCAATGACGTGGCAGTGATACATCCAGCGCCCTGGATTATCGGCAACAAACGCCGCTTTGGCTCTGCCGTTTTTGCCTAGTAGTACGGTATCGGTATGGAACGGTTCAGCAATCTTTTTACCGTCCATTTCCAGAACAGTGAATGTATGACCATGAATATGAATTGGGTGGTGATATTGGGTAACGTTCTTCAAATCAAATATATAAGTTTTACCGTACTCGAGCGTCGCCAACGGAGCCGGGATGTTATCTTTACTCATGCCTTCCCACGCTCTCTTATTGGTTAACCAGAACTTGGGCATAGCTTTGCCATCTTTACTCGTTGGAGTAACCGCTCCCTCCCACTCAAAAACAAAGTCAATTTCCTCAGCATTAGCCAAATCAAGCTGAGGCACTGGATTCAATGGTAACTTGGGCAACGGTTGAGACTCAGGCAAAGAGGATTCGACAACTTCGAATTCACACAAAGGAAATGGGAAACGTCCCTTCATTTGACGAACATAGACACGCTCACCAGCTTGAGGAGCAATAAGACCTACATCTACCCTCATTCCTGGGCCAACTTTATGCTGAGATAGCTTATAGGGCGTTTTTACGGGGTTACCATCAATAGCAATGACCCATGCCTCAGCACCTTCCACTACAATCGGGTAGGTAATGGTATTGTCGACGTTGGCGATTCGTAACCGTGTCGTTGCTCTGGTCTTGAGTTGGTAAATAGGCTCATGTATTCCATTCACACTGCTCCACTCCCCAGGGGTGCCCATTCGCGCACTCATACGCGGGATCATTAAGTCTTTCCACTGGCCTTTTTTATCGAGGTGCCAGTGCTTGAGCATCAACTCGTGTTCTTCATCGAAGATAACAGGCTGACTTTCCTCGACAATGATCAGTCCAACCAACCCCATTCCAAGCTGCTTAACACTGTTCATGTGCGGGTGGTACCAGAATGTGCCGGCATCAGGTGGTGTAAATTCATAGCTGAAGGTCTCACCTGGCATGATGGGAGGCTGGCTAAGGAATGGAACACCATCCATTTCAATCGGTATTCTCAGGCCATGCCAATGGATGGTAGTAGGCTCTGAAAGCTTATTAGTGAATCTTATGATGACAGGCTCACCTTGACGACAACGAATCGTTGGGGCTGGAATCTGTCCATTGAATCCAAGCACTTGGGTTTGATAACCAGGCACCAATTCTGCAGTAGCAGGTTCAGCCGTTATATCGTAGACATAACGCCCCTCAGGATCGGTTGAACGATTGACTGAGCAAGCGGGCAAAATACTGAGCGCCGAAATGGCGAGTGAGGATTGCAGGAAGCGACGACGAGAAATTTCCATATACTGATAACTTTTAGTGATGCGTCTGCAAAATGTAACAAACTATTAGTAATAATTCTCAACAAGAGAGCAAGTTTTGGCAAGCCACGATAAATTGGATGCAACAATTTGGAGTTGGCTTAAGAAATATCTCATTCATTACTGCTCAATCTAAAAGAGTACTGGCCTATACGACTTAAGCGATTAGGGAAATATAGGGGCAGATGCTCTGCTCTTGTAGCTGGGACTCGCTGTCGATATGAGATGACTATTCATATGCCATATGCTCTAGAAGATAGAAATCCCTGAAATGTGTTGCTTGGTAATTAGGGAAATCAGTAAACAGTGAAATGAAAAAGGCCCTAGTCTTTCGACTAGAGCCTTAAATATGGCAGGGGTGGAGAGATTCGAACTTCTAACACGCGCGTCTTTGGTAGTGGCGGAATCCGCTGCTCGCTCCTAGCTACAAAAGAAAAAGCTCTAGCATTTCTGCTAGATCCTTGAATGTGGCAGGGGTGGAGAGATTCAGCTCCCAACACGCGCGTCTTTGGTAGTGGCGGAATCCGCTGCTCGTTCCTAGCTACAAAAGAAAAAGCTCTAGCATTTCTGCTAGAGCCTTGAATGTGGCAGGGGTGGAGAGATTCGAACTCCCAACACGCGCTATTTTTGGTAAGTCGGGGGAATCCGCTGCTCTGCC